>CAZLMA010000001.1:0-186792 GCA_964560675.1 uncultured Subdoligranulum sp.
CATAGAAAAAGCCCAATTCTTTTAACAAAGAATCAGACTTTTTCAGTGCCCTCGAAATCAAACCTTTTTCAGCAGTTTCCGGGCAGATAACGCATATAGAAATTGTATCAAAGACGGTATGAAGATAGATATGACTGAGAGCCAGTGCGTGGCGGAATTGATGAAGATGTACCAGCAGCTGACAGAGAAAAAATGATCCTTCAGCGTTCTTTCAGCGTTCGGTTTCCGAACGCGCAGCCAGACCACGCAGTGGTCTGTTCCGGGGGATTGGGGTACTTCTCGGCTGCCGCCTCGGTCGGCGCTTTTGCGTCTGCTACGCAAAGGTCGCCACTGGCGACCCGCGCCCCAACAAGCAAAAACTGGCGATGCGGCGGCAACGTCGATGGCCAGTTTTTCGCATTTGTACCCACAAATGCATTCCACAAATGCATTGCTTGCCAAAGAATGTATCCCCGTCATACCGGTTGTGTAGTGATCTATCTCTTCATGGTCTGCGCCGTTCATTGACCTTCCGCTTCCGGCTCCGCGCCGGCGGCTTTGGTTCCGTCGTCGGTAATGTGCCGCTTTCCGAAATATCTTCAGAGGAGACTCCCTCTGATCCCTCTTGCCTGGGATCCTCCCCAAACTCCGGAAACTTGCTTTTCCACTGCACGAATTTTTCCTCGCTCCATTCCCCGCTGTCCCGAAGCTCACAGGCTTTCCGAAACTGGAACGCCCGCCACTGGAGCAGCGTCCCGGAGTTGTTCAGGACGATGGATGGATTCGCTTCCATGTCTTCCAACGTGATGCTGTCCCGGAACACAAAATGGATCTGTCCATCCACCTCAGTCGGATATAATCCGTAGATCTCCTCCAACTGGAACAGCGCCTGCAGCGCCCCGCCCAACTCCGGCAAGCTCACATCCGCGATGGCGTAGTAGCTGACCCGCAGCTGCTCCGAGATCGTCTTTAATGTGAGGAAATCCGGAACACGGTTCCCCAGTTCATAATTTCGGATCGCGTGAGGGACATTGCTTCAAAGAGCGAAAGTGCATTAATGGCGGTAGGGAATCGACCACCCAACGCACTGCTCTTTGGGAGGTAAAATCAAAGATGCAGGAAATCAATAACGTAGGAATCTACTGCCGGCTCAGCCACGATGATGAGCGGGCAGGCGAATCGGTCTCCATCGAGAACCAGAAGGAACTGCTGACCCGCTATGCGCGGGAGCAGGACTGGACGGTCATCGATTACTATGTGGACGACGGTTATTCGTGTACAACGTTCGACCGGCCTGGCTTCAACCGTCTGGTGCAGGACGCGCAAGGGATGGGAAGATCAACATCGCGCTCTGCAAAGACCTCAGCCGCCTTGGACGCGATTATATCGAGGCTGGAAAATACACGGACATGTTCCCTTCCATGGGCTGCCGGTTCATCGCCCTCAATGATGGCGTGGACACCGCTCGCAAGAACAATGAGGAGAACACGCACGAATGCTGATCTCACAGGAAGTCTGGGATCTGGTGCGGAGCATCGAGGAAAACCAGCGCCGGAACCGGACGGCAAAGGACGGGAAAGTTCACTTGTTCTCCGGCGTTGTGTACTGTATGGACTGCGGCTCGACCATGCGCCACCACTATGACTACCACAAGTGCAAGGACGGGCACACCGGTCAACTCCGCCTATGAGAATTATCTGTGCAACCGTTATTGTACCAGCGGGAAAGGCTCCTGCACCGCGCATACGATCAACCAGAAATTGCTGATCTAGGTCATACTGGCTGCTGTCCGCATGAAAGCGGAATGGGCAAGAAACGATCCGGCGGGTCTCATCAAGCGGATACAGGCGCTAAGGCAGGCGGCTTCAGAGAAGCAGATGAAGCAGACCCGAACCCTTCTCGCTGCTGTGGAGAAGCGCCTCTCGGAGTCGGGGAGGCAGGAAAGTAAGATGGATGCCCTGCCCGTGACATCAGGATCTATTATAACCTCGTGGGCTATATTGAAGGCTGACACGAAAAAAAGACCCGGCTCAAGGCCGGGATACATACCAGTCACAACCGTTTCGCCGGTTGCCATTCTCACAACATCCTTTATGCAAGGTTCTCATTTGTCATGTTTGGGAAGGAAAAAAATATCTTTCCAAGCGCCCTCCTTTTTAAGAAGAAAGATCTTTTTTTCCAGTCCGCCAGAATATCCGGTCAGGTTGCCATCTTTACCCACGACGCGATGACAGGGTACTAAGATAGAAATCGGATTGTGTGCTACCGCGCCACCGACAGCCTGTGCAGACATATGCGGCAATCCCTTCTTTTTGGCGATGCTCTGTGCCAGAGCACTATAGGTTTCGGTTTTACCGTAAGGAATCGTACAGAGCATTTCCCACACTGTATTTTGAAACTCCGTCCCCAAAAAATGCAGCGGAAGGGTAAAATCCGGTATTCTGCCAGAAAAGTAAACATTTAGCCATTCTTTTGTCATGCGGAGTATAGGAGATTCTCTTTCCTCACATTCACCGTCAATGTTAAGTGCATAATACTTTTGACCGGTAAACCATACTCCCTTCAAACCTGTATCGTCCGCGACAAGCAGAATTTCACCCAGAGGAGAATCATAGAACTGAATGAATTGCATTTTCTTTCTCCGTTGCAATAATTTTGATAGTAAATTGCAATAACCATGTTGAGCATTTTAAAAATATTTTGCTAAAGTGCTACCTGCTTAATCCTCATGTATTTGAGCTATGTACTCTCTAAATCCCTCAGACTCACTAAGCAGTTGGTCATATGTGCCTTCTGCAACAATCTGTCCTTCGTTTAGCCAAACGATTCGCGTAGCAAATCGAAAGCATTCGATACGATGCGATGCCATAATTACACACTTGTTTTTTAGAGCTCTTAGTTTTTTTACTACTATATCAGCGTTAATTGTATCCAATGCCGATGTAGGTTCATCTAAAAGAATAATAGGTGCATCCTTGAGTAAAGCACGAGCAATACATACACGCTGTTTCTCACCGCCAGAGAGTTCTACTCCGTTGAGTCCTACTATTGTTTGCATCCCATTCGACAATTGTTCTATAGTATTATAAATTTCAAGCTCTTTAAGAATATTAATTACCTTTTGTCTTTGGATATTCGGGTTTCCCATAGTTAAGTTTTCAAAAATTGTGACAGGTAAAAGGTCGTCTGTTTGAGAAACATATGCAAAATTTGTTCTAAACCTGTCTATTGGTATTGTGTCTACATTGCATCCAGAAAAAAGATATATACCGGAAAAGTCCACATATCTTTGTAATGCATTCAATAATGAACTTTTTCCGGATCCACTTTTTCCAGTTAAAATTAGGAATTCTCCACACTGAACATCAAGCGTTAGATCTCTGATTGCTTGCATTCCACAGTAAGAAATATTAAATTTTTGTAGTGAAATAGAGGGCTCAGACAACATTTCAGAATTCATGGACAATGTTTCTTCCTGCACTGTTTTTCTGTTTAACAGCAACCTTTTTAAATTTTCAAGCACATCATGCGAAGATCGAATGTTGCACCACGATTCGCTAATATCCATCATATAAACAACTAAATATTGTGTGAATTGTAATAGAAACAACACTTGACTCAGTTCAGTTTGATGCAAGAGATACAAGTAGAAACCAAGCAGAATCGGAAGAGACTCCGATATATAAAAAAGCAGATTGTTTATCAGTTCATGGCCCACAAACATGCTTTCGTATTGAATCTTTGCCGCTTTTATCTCTTTTGTTTTCTCTTTACCCTGCCGCAGTATAGAAGTGTCCTGTCGGAACGCTTTGATCGTTTGGATTCCAGAAAGCGCCTCTGTGAAGAAAGAATTAGCACTACTTGTACTTTCCTGAATTTTTTTCTTTTTCAACGAGAGCTTTCTATAATACCAAATATGAATTGACGTTGATATAACAAATATCAGAAAATAGCAAAAGAAAAATTTTACATTAACTGTGATAATAACAGCAAACGATAGTACAAGCAGAATTCCTGAAGTAGCTAGAGTAGGTACACTTTGCGAGATAAGATCCGCTGCTAATTCTATGCTTTGTATTAGTTCAGAAATATACTTTGAGGTTCCTATTATATCTTTTTCCTCAGCTTGAATTGCCTCAAAGGACTGCTCATATAAATCCATCTTCACTGATATCTCGGCATTAGCTAATAAGTATTGCTCGATATACTTCATGATTACAGAATAAACAATATTAACAACAATAGAAAGAAGTAAATACAAAATAAATGAGTTACCAAGCACAAGATTGTCATAGAATTTTTCCATCAATAGTGCAATTACAAGTACCCCTGCAAAATGAAAGGTAATCATCTTTATCTGTACGGAGTACAGTGGTTTCTTACTTGATAGCAACTTCGATATTATTGAAAAAATACTATTCTCCATTAGTCTTTCTCGCATCGATGTAGATTTCACAAAGTTCAGCCGAGAGGACAGTCTCGACACTCCTTTCACAGTATTTGAGTAAGTGAGAGGCTCGTCTACTGCCTCTCACACAACTATATTTGGATTTTCGAGCAATCCTTAGGTTGCCAGTTCCAAATTTTTTCCGTTCTATGCAACTCCATCATGCAATTGTTCCAGATAGACAGATTTTACCTCTTTCTTTCCTCTAATACTCCATTGCTCAAAGATAAAACATAATCTGCCTCGTTAGACATTGTTTCACTGTGAGAAACAACTAAAAAAGTCTTTTTCCCACGCATAGATTGAAAGAGCTTCAGAGCAGAGATCTCATTTTGAAAATCTACTGAAGATGTTGGTTCATCCATCACGACAATTGGTGCAGAACTTACACAGGCTCTGGCTATGCAAATGCGTTGTAATTGACCGCCTGACAATGATATAGCGCTATCTGCACCAATCATTGTTTCAAATTTTAAGGGGAGATTCATTATCGCATCATAAATATCCAGCGCCTTGCAAACTTCAACTATTTCAGCTTCAGTCGCTTGTTCATTTCCGATTTTAATATTATCAATAACAGATGCAGAAAAAATAAACGGTTTCTGACCTACATAGGCAATGTTAGGTCTTCCATCTAACAAACAGGATGTGTGATATCGTACGGAACCGTCAAGTGGTTTATAAAAACCTATAATAATATTGAGCAAAGAGGTCTTTCCAGAGCCGCTTGGCCCGTTTAAAACCGTAATGCAGCCCTGTTTAATTTTTGCATTTATATTGCATAAAACATCATTACCTTGGTAAGCATATCTGACATTTTCTACACAAACGATGTCAGTGCTGTCTGGAGGCAGTATACCGAATGTCAGATCCCTTTTTAATGAGGAATCTATAATCTCATATAACCGTCTCTCGGATGCATATACCTCATGGCGCAAAGGAATATACTTTGGCAAAAACATTAGGAACCCAGAGACATATCCTCTTAACATACCAAAAAGTATAAATTCCCCAAAAGAAATCTGCTTGCAATAAACGAAGTACGCACCAACGGTTAAATGAATCAGTGTAGGCGCAAAATTGATCATTGTTAATTGAATCGCACTTTTTGTTACTGTTTTGTTGTTAGATTTACTTTCATAGTATATCTTTTCTAGAATCTTTTTAAATCGATTGCAAAAATATTTCTGGGCAGAATATGCTTTAATAATTCTGGTACCATTCACTGAACCATACAGCACATCGGACATTTGACCTTGATATTCATCAATTAAATAGTACTTCTCATCAAGCTTTGAATCTATCTTCACATTTACATAAACTATCAAAGGAAGAATTGAAAACTCCATAAGTGCCAAAAACCAATTGACATTCATGGCCAAAATCAAAGCAAATGTTGCAATCAAAAGCCTTCTTAAAAATATATAAGAATCATTAGAATAAAATTTTTCCACTAAATTTAAATCAGAGGACAGCCGAGAGTTTAAGTCGCCTCCATTAAGTTTCTCCGCATCTTCTATTGATTTTTCAAGTATACCTCTTAGAATATGATTGCGTAACTCTACTGTGTTTTTTATATATACAAGCTTAAATAGATATGGAGTAACAACACTGAAAACCCACTGCATAACAAGAAATAGTATCAGGGAAATCAGTATTCTATGGATATTTTGCATTTCCTCTGCACCATATGCCAGGATATCGATTGCACGGCCTTCAAATAACGACAGCTGAACATTTGCAAATCCTTCAATTGTAGTAAATAGAAATAATACTATATGACAGATCAGGTTGATTGGATATAGACGTTTCCTTTCTCTCATATTTTATCCTTTCCTATAAAGGGTTGTAAATCGTTGGATATATCAGAAATATTTTGATTGCTTCAATTATGTTTAAGCTCATATCAGAAACTAGAATATGGTCTCCGATACCCCTTCTTCAATAAGGTAAGCTCGACGCTGAAATAAGTGAAGTCTGCATTTCTCCCCCTCTATACAGTAAAACGACAGGAATCTGCATTGGTGATAATTCCTGATTTTTTGCTTTCATCTGAAAATTGTGCGGAAAAAGAATCCCTTTTGGTAAGTTTAAGGTACTTAACCCAATATCAAACCTATGCATCTATATCCATTGTAATCTCCTATTAACAAGAAGGCAACAAAAAAAGTAAAATTGGTCAATTGTAAAATGATGTCCAGCATTGGAGAAGGAATCTATACAGTTGCATCAAGCGAGAGACTGGTACTATCCGCATACCCAAACTTTAGGAGGCAATCTCTATGGATCAGGTGTATTCTATCACAAATGGGCAGAAAAGGTACAACATTTGTCAAAAGATGAACGAGTCATGATACAGCTGCGGCTCAAAGACGAGTGGAAAGCCAACCGAATTGCCAAGGAAATCGGATGTAGAGCAAATACGGTGCGTAATGAGATACGGCAAGGAACAGTAGCCCTATATGAATGAAAGTGAGCTCGACAATATCCAAGGCATGGCTGCCTGACGCGGCGTAACATAAGGCACACTAGGCTGTCAAGGCGACCCCCTACGGGGCGCTTTCCGCGGCCTTGACAGCAAGTTCGCCCTATGGTGTATGGCAATCACGCAGGGATGAACATCCCTGCCATCGGCATGGCCATTCTACCGGATTTTCCTGGATTTCCCATTTCAAAAATGCTCAACTTGTTATTGCAATTTACATTCCCTTTTCCGATCATTTGTGGTAGAATATACTTGATCCGTAGAGATTGCCTCCTAAAGTTTGTGTATCTGGGTAATACCATTCTATCTCTGGATGCTACTCTATGGATTTCTTATCCAATGCTCAAATTTTTTACAACCAACCAGTGTAGAAGCAGTATAGACAAAGTGTAGGAATTAATTCGATTTTCATGTGCGGTAAAAGCTTTAAATGCTGTAATTTAATACGAAATAACGTTAACAAGAGATGCAGAGACGCAATAGGAATATAACAACATGATGATCCTTGGGTTTGAGACTACCTGCGATGAAACGGCTGCTGCCGTTGTGGAAGATGGGCGGATTCTTCATGCCAATATCGTCGTTTCCAGTGTAGAAGAACAGGCGCTCTATGGCGGCGTAGTTCCGGAGATTGCGAGCCGGCGCCACATCGAAGCTATCAGTTCGGTTGCAGAAAAAGCGCTTGCACAAGCTGGAATGGATTCAACAAAAGTGGACGCGATTGCAGTCAGTTTCGCGCCGGGTTTGATCGGCGCTGTTCTGGTTGGGGTAAACTTTGCCAAGGGCCTTGCTTATGCTTTGCAGAAGCCTTTGGTGCCGGTTCATCATCTGCGGGGACATGTCGCTGCAAACTATTTGACGCATCCGGATCTGCGGCCTCCTTTTTTATGTCTTGTCGCGAGCGGTGGGCATTGTCACATTGTGGAAGTGAAGGACTACTGCCAATACAAAGTGCTGGGTTACACAGTAGACGATGCAGCGGGTGAAGCGTTTGACAAAGTAGCCCGCACATTGGATCTACCCTACCCAGGAGGTCCAAGTATTGCAAAGGCATCCAAATACGGAGATCCACACGCCTATAAACTACCGGTACCTAAGGTGGAAGGTAAATATAATGTTAGTTTTTCCGGGCTCAAAACCGCCGTTCTAAATGAAGTGCAGGCGGCAAAAAGGCGCGGGGAGGCAATTTGCGTTGCGGACATGGCCGCCAGTTTTCAAGAGCGAATTACGCAAATTCTCGCACAGAAACTCCTTTCTGCCCTGAAAGATACCGGCGCAAAAAAGGTTTGTTTAGCAGGCGGCGTTGCGGCGAACATTAGACTTCGCCAGCTTGTTTGTGATGGAGCACGGAAATTGGGCGCAACTGTATATCTCCCGGATCTCTGTCTGTGCGGTGATAATGCCGCTATGATTGCCGCGCAGGCGTACTTCGAATTTCAAAAAGGTCATATTGCAGGTCTGAATCTGAATGGGTTTCCAACACTCTCCATTGATTATGACGCATAGACTTGCGTGAAGTTGCATTTGTGGTAAAATAGTTTCGTCGAAGAAACTTGTTGTTCGGTTTCGATATCGGATTGAACGCTTTCCGATCCCTATGCACCTAAACAGAAAGGATCAGAAAATCGTAACTACCTTCAGCAGCTTATCATAGCTGTTGGTTGATGCTGTCACAAACCGTCAAGGTATTGCAGCTTGGTCTGGCTTTTGCATTTTATACCTTGTCGGCATACCCCAGGAATGGGGGTTAAATTATACTACTATCATATGAGGAGTAAAGCGTAGAGATGCCAGATGAAAATTTTTCCAATTTCCTGACGGAGGTTGTAGATGCTGACTTGGCAGATGGGAAGGTGGACTGCGTTCATACACGCTTTCCACCGGAACCGAATGGCTACCTTCATATCGGTTCTGCGAAGGCGATTTATATCAACTACATGATGGCCAAGACCTACGGAGGGAAATTTAATCTGCGTTTTGATGATACCAATCCGTCCCGTGAAGACGACATGTATGTACAGGGTATTCTCCGCGATCTTGAGTGGCTTGGTGCAAAACCAAATGGTGGCATCTTTTATGGAAGCGACTATTTTGAGCAATGTTATCAGTTTGCAGAAAAATTGATTTTGGATGGCAAAGCCTATGTGGACGACCTAACGCGTGAACAAATGCAGGAGTACCGCGGCAATGATGCCGGAAAACCGAGCCGTCCAAGTCCTTACCGAAATCGCACACCCGAAGAAAACCTTCAGCTTTTTCGGCGCATGCGCAGCGGTGAATTTGCCGACGGTGAAAAAACTTTGCGGGCCAAGATCGACCTCTCCAGCCCCAACATGAACCTGCGCGATCCTGCCCTATACCGTATCAAACACGTTTCTCACCATCGTCAGGGAGATAAATGGTGTATTTATCCTTTGTATGATTTCGCGCACCCGATCCAAGATGCCATCGAGGGGATCACCCATTCCATGTGCAGTCTGGAATTTGAAAATCATCGTCCCCTTTATGACTGGGTCGTTCGGAACTTGTTCGGATCTGAATTTCCGAAACAGCGGGAATTCGCTCGTCTCAACCTAACGAATACGGTAATGAGCAAGCGATATCTGCGCGAATTGGTTGAAAATCACATTGTTGACGGTTGGGATGACCCACGTATGCCGACACTGTGCGGCTTACGTCGACGTGGTTATACACCGACCAGTATTTTCAAATTTGTGCAAGGCGCCGGAATTTCTAAGGCGGACAGTTTGGTCGATGTGCGGCAGCTAGAAGCGGTGCTGCGCGCCGAACTAGAAGGTACAGCACAGCGCAGAATGGCTGTCTTGGATCCGGTTAAACTGATCATCGACAATTATCCGCAGGACAAAGTTGAGTATTTTGACTTACCCAACAATCCCAGCCGCGATTCCGGAGATAATTCGACACGTGACGTGGCGTTTACGCGAGAACTGTGGATAGAACGCAGTGATTTTTTTGAAGTTCCACCACCCAAATTCAAACGACTGACACCAAACGGAGAGGTGCGACTAATCGGCTGTTATCCAGTGCGCTGTACATCCGTTGACAAAGAGGCAGATGGTCGCATAAGTGCAATTCATGCCACGGCAGACTTAGAAACCAGAAACGGCAACCCCGCCGATGGGCGCAAAATTCGCGGCGCCATCCACTGGGTAAGTTGTTCCCACTGTGTGGAACGAGAAATTCGTCTGTATGACAATCTTTTTACGAAAGCAGATATGAACGCTATTCCGGAAGACGCCGATTTTCAGGCGTATCTGAACCCAGACAGCGTCAAAATTGTTCAGGGGGCGAAGGTTGAGGAATGTCTTGGGGATGCAACGCCTGGTGAGCGTTTCCAATTCCTTCGCAATGGCTATTTTACACCGGATGTGCATGATCGGAACGTCTTTAACCGCATTGTAACGTTAAAAGACAGTTTTAAGCTGTCTCAATAAGTCTACCCTTTAAACCGCTGAAAAAAGGAGGTCTATTATGATCGATCTAAAAGCAAAGCCCTATTATCTCGACGATGAGGGTGTACAATGGGTAATGGATACCATTGCCAGTATGACAGATGAAGAAAAGGTTGGCCAGTTGTTCGTGAACATGGTATCCAGCGATGATCCCGCGGATATTGAACGCGTTGTAAAGAAATACCATCCAGGTGCGCTTCGCTACCGAAATATGTCGGCCGACCGACTGTGGGAGCAAAATAACAATTTCCAAAAGGCTAGCCGCATTCCGCTGTTGATCGCATCCAACTGTGAGGCGGGCGGTGATGGTGGAGTAGGCGGTGGCACGCACATTTCCTGTGGTGCTGCCACTGCGGCCGGGAAGGATCCGGAACTTGCTTACCTCGCCGCGAAGGTCGGTGGAACCGAAGCGATGGCCATCGGTTCCAACTGGAATTTTGCTCCCATCGTGGATCTGTTGTACAACTGGAGAAATACCATTGTGCAACTGCGTGCATTCAATCATGATGTAGAGGAAACGATTCAGTACGCCAAGGCATTTTTAAAGGGAGAGCGAGAGTGCCATATGGCGACATGCTGCAAGCATTTTCCCGGAGATGGACTGGAAGAAAACGATCAACACTTGATGCTAGGCCTTAACGAGATGAGCTGCGAAGACTGGATGAATACGTATGGCAAAGTTTACAAAGCGCTCATCGACGACGGTGTGATGACCATTATGGCAGGACATATTGCGCAGCCTGCTTGGCAGCGCGCGCTGGCAGACGGGCCTGTGGCCGACAGCGAAATTCTGCCCGCTACACAGAGCAAAGAACTGATCACCGGTTTACTGAAAGAAAAGTTGGGATTCAATGGCCTGGTCGTTACAGATGCTTCCCACATGATTGGTCTGTTTGCCTCCGGTCCGCGCAGCCTTGTGGTACCTCGCGCTATCGCCGCCGGATGTGATATGTTCCTGTTCTTCAACGACATGGAGGAAGACTTCGGTTATATGATGGACGGCTACAGATCTGGCTTGATTACGCAGGAGCGCATGAATGACGCCTTGATGCGCATTCTGGGCGTGAAAGCCGCCATCGGTTTGCATAAAAAGCAGGCTAACGGCACATTGATGTCGCCAAAGGAGGGCATCAGCGTGGTAGGCTGTGCTCAACATCAAAAAATTGCTGCGGAGTGCGCCGACAAATTTATCACGCTCGTAAAAGATACACAGCATTATCTCCCGCTTGACCCCAAAAAGTATGCGAAGTTGCGTGTCGTATACCTGCAAGGAGACGGGCATGTGGTGGCCGGTAAATTGGAGAAGGCTGACGAAACACCACTCAAGAACTGCATACGCCAAGAACTGGAAAAGGCAGGGTTTTCCGTCACTTTTGCCGACGAGCCAGACGTAGTTGCAAAAGGCAAAGGTAAGATGGAAGATTTCCGCAAAGAGTGTGATGCCGTGCTAGTTATAAGCCACCAGGTCGGGTTTGCCCAGCAGAACAGTATGCGGGTCAAATGGACTTTGCCCACTGACCAACCGTGGTATGCAAGCCAAGTCCCCACGATTTTTATCAGCCTCAACCTGGCGAACTGCCTTGTCGACCTGACAATGAGCCATTGTTACATCAACTGTTATAACGCTAGCCCTGCTATTGTGCATGCGCTGGTTGAAAAGCTAACCGGAAAGAGCGAATTTCAGGGAACGCCAGACGAAAACGTCTGGTGCGGGCGATGGGATACAAAACTTTAACAGTCCTATAGACGGAACCGTAGAGGCTGTCTTTTTTGAGAAAATCCTGTCAGTAGCCTTGCAATAATCCGATCCATACCCACTTGTGACCGTCGTTTTCTCACAAAGAGAATCGGCGGTCACTTTCATCTCTTCCTTATAGTTTTTGATACGGAGGAGCGCTGCTCTGCGCGAAAACGGCTCCAGCGCTCCGTAAAACCTGGCGGTGGGATGGGCGGGTGCCGATCTGGAATTTCCAAAACCATACGCTCAAAAGCGTTGATAATGCGTGTTTCACCGTATCTTTGTTCTCTGCCCAAACGGATGTCATAATTGAGGTGTACATGGCCATGCAGCATCACGGCAGGGTGATATTCATCCAAAAGTTCCTTGAAAGCTTCAAAGCCGCGGTGCGGGAGATCCGGAAGATCGCCATAGCCATGCAAAGGTGCATGGGTCACCAAAATATCAAACCCGCCGATTCTGTCAATGCTGTGCCGCAGGCGCCACACACGCTTTTTCATCTCCGCCTCGGTAAACTGCCAGCCACCTTGCCGATAGCGCATGCTGCCCCCCAGACCGACAATGCGCGTACCGTTATGACAGTAGGCAACATCGTCGATACATAGTGCCCCGCCGGGTGGGTCTTTATCAAAACTGTCGTCATGGTTGCCATGCACGTATAAGACTGGAACATGGCAAAGTGTGGCAAGAAATTCTATGTAGTCCTTGCACAAATCGCCGCAGCAGATGATTAAATCAACATCGCGAACTTTTTCCGGTTGAAAATAGTCCCACAAATAACTGGATTCCTCATCTGCCAGGGCAAGGATCCTCACAGCACAGCCTCCTTCTCCGCCGGCAAAAGATCCCGATGGATGCCCTGTAAGCGATACATTGGCTTTGCATACTCGGCCAAATCGTCATATTCCGGAATGACGCCGTCTACCGCATCGCAAAGCCAGTCCATTCTCAGCAGCTGTTCGGGCGTAAAGGTGTAGCTGCCGTCATTTTTAACTTTGCCGTCTTGCGCTACAATGTGACAGGTAAACGGGTCAATTCCACCTGAAATTACGCCATGGCGCAATATTTCTGCCAAGTGTCGGACACCGTCCGGCAGTTCGCGACTAAAAAGCACATCCAGCACACCACTGTTCATACCCCACCAATAATTGACCGCACGCCCATCTACACCGGACTTGTCACGGCTCCAACTCCCGTCCAGGATCGTGCGCACAACATTTATATAGAACTGCCCCCAATGCCAAAATGGGGCTGCAAGATTGAGAGGCGTGCCACCCTCTACAATCTGGAAAGTTCCGAACTCTTTTTGCGGGCGACCAATTACCGGGGCATCGTGTCCGGAAATAATGTTCAGTCCCATTCCTACCAGCTGCTGCAAAGGATCACCGGGAAGACAAGACCATGTCAGTATAATACGCGCCCTTGGGTTGGACATCCGTGCGCCCAACGCGAAAGCGTTAATGCAGGCGGGTGCGCCGAAATTCGGGTAGCTGGAGATATAGCCGATACGATTTGAGTCAGACATGGCTCCAGCTATGGCGCCGGTAATGAACTTTGCTTCATACACGCGTGTGTAATAGGTGCGGATACTGGCGTAGGGCATATCCAGGGAACAATTTAATATACGCACTTTCGGATGTTTGGCGGCAGCTCGCAGCGAAGCGCCGACAAGTTGGGGGCTGGTCGTGAAAACAACATCTGCCCCTTCTTCGATTGCCTTCTCGACAAGTTCATCGGCGTTCTGATGCGGGATCGCATTATTATACGCGATGGTCGTCACCTGCTTTGAGAAGGTCTTCTCCAGTTGGTTGCGACCAAATTCATGCTGGTTGGTCCAAGCGCTGGTCTGCGGAGTACGCTCATTGACAAAAGCGATCTGCAGCCTTGAGACACTGGAGCGTACTTTCGGAAGAATTTTATCGAGTAAATTATTTTCTGCCGGAGTGGCAGGCGCCGTACTGACCTTGACTGGATCCGGCGATTCCATGGCTAAAATATCATCCCATACCGCTTGTATGGAATCTTCCATTTTCGCCGGTGTGCAATCGACCATGTCCTTGTAAGGATATCGGCGCAAAAGCAGCAGCAACACATCTCCTGCAGTGGCTCGCAGAAGTTTGCCCGCACAAGCCTTTTCCACCTGCTGGAGTAAAAAATGCACCTCTTTCCGATCTTCATCGGTCCACGCTTCGTCAGGGCGCTTACCGATGGCCTTTTGGAAACGCGCATAGCTTCCGGTCTGACTAAATGTCAGATAATAGGTTTTACAACTGGGCCATGCCTCCAAAAACTCGTAGTACAGGCGAACTTCCTGAGAATCGTTCCAACGGGGTAGAACGCGCGTTACGTTTGCCGTCACACTGCCTGCATTAAAATAGCGCAGCACACTTGTCCGCTTGTTCCCCTCTTCTACATAGAAGAGACCCATATACTCAATGCAGTGTATCGGATCTCGTATCCCCTCTTCCAGATGTGCGGCACAAAGGTTGACCCATTTGCTGGCAAACTCGGTGTTAGCGTCCAGCAGTGGCATAAAATTTGCGGCGAAAGCGGCCTTGCGCCCCGCTGTCCTAGTTCCGACTACACGATTTAACGGAATTTCTACCAGTCCCAGGGGCAACTGTCCTTCTGTTTCGGTATTCTGCAGTAAATCTTCCAGTACCTGCAAATAGGGATACTGGCCCGCTATCATACGTCTCCAGTACTCCCTTTGACCCAATTTTTGTGCAGCCAAATATTCGTTATTCGCCTGATTGCGATCCATTCGGATTCTCCTCTGTTTGAGCTCCGGAAGTTTCAGTAGCCAGGGGCGTTTCGGTGGGTAAAATCGCCAAATTTTCATTTTCCGTCAAAGACGGCTCTGTCGGTACGGGAGCAACCGTACTTGTGGGTTGGCGATCACTCTCTAACAAGGCGGTTAAATACCACTGTCGATTCTCCCCGCGTTTGAACACATACTCCATATATTTTACGGGCTCCGTCGGCACATAAAAAAGCATTTCAGAGCTGCTGTAAGCCGTGGGAATATATCCCACCATGACAATGCTCTGTCCCCTGCGGTTGGAAATTCTCTCTACCTGAGGTGTATACATTCCCACCATGCCGGTGACAGGCACCAGATACCCCCTGCGTTCCTCACTGTATTCATAGATAAAATCCGTTGTTTCAAATGCTTCGTGCTCTACTTCATAACCAGGACCTAACAAATTTTTCAGGTATGTCTCCACTTCCAGCTGCGGAACAATGATGGCACCCGTCAGTTCATCGCGATCAAATGCGTCCAGATTGCCGTCTCGGCGTTGTATCTGACACAGTATGCTCCAAATCGCCGCCTGTTTGAACACCGCCGGATCTACCTCGGCGGCATCCGAAAAAGGCAGAACATCAAACATAACAAGGCCGTACAACTCTTGCTCATATGCCAAGCGATCCTCACTGTCGTCGAAAGCAGCCCGGATACCTGTCACAATCCACCCGATCACCGTAAACATACCGATTACGATCAACACCATGGCAACTGCACCTAGAATCTGCCTGGCGATACGGCGGCTGTTTCGCCTTTGTTCCTCTTTCGCTTTGGACATGGAATCTCCTTTGTTGATTCGTTGTAGAGCGCCCTGATTTTGTGCGGCGCACCTCAGCGGTTCTTGTACATCTGTTCGTAGTAAGTCTGATATTCTCCACTTGTCACATGTGCCATCCAGTCAGGGTGTGACAAATACCAGTCGATCGTAAGCGAAATTCCTTTTTCAAATGCGGTTTCCGGGTACCAACCCAAATCCTCTTTGATTTTAGAAGGATCGATACCGTACCGTCGGTCATGGCCAGGTCTGTCCGTCACATGTTTGATCAGATCCTGTGAAATTTGTGAATCCTTCAAACGATCCTGCAGTTGTGCAATAACTGTTTTAACAATAAAAAGATTCGGGCGTTCGTTGTGCCCGCCTATGTTGTATACCTCTCCACTCTTTCCTTTTCTTGACACCATATCAATGGCCTTGCAGTGATCCATGACGTACAACCAGTCGCGTACTTGCATTCCATCTCCGTAAACGGGAAGTGCTTCGTGTTCGCACGCGTTATGGATGAGCAGTGGGATTAACTTTTCCGGGAACTGATAGGGACCGTAATTGTTGGAACACCGTGTAATGTTGACTGGCATACCGTACGTATCGTGAAATGCCATCACAAACAAATCCGCGCTTGCCTTGCTGGCACTGTATGGGCTATGCGGGCTAAGAGGCGTTGTTTCTGTAAAATATCCTTCCGTCCCGAGCGCACCATAAACCTCATCCGTAGAGACCTGTATGTACTTTTTATCTTTCTTCCAAGTACCCTGGATTTCGCTGTACCACGCTTCTTTGCAGCATTGGAGCAGTGTAACCGTACCGGTCACGTTGGTGCGCACAAAAGATTCCGGATCATGGATGCTTCGGTCGACATGACTTTCTGCAGCGAAATTGATGAGATAGTCCGGGTCATATTGACTTAGTAGCTTGCTGATCAGTTCATGATCGCAGATATCCCCTTGTATAAAAATATGGCGCGGATCGCGTATAACGTCTTCCAGGTTTTCCAGATTCCCTGCATACGTAAGCTTATCAAGATTGACAACCAGGATATCTGTATATTTTTCCAGAAGATAGTGTACAAAATTGGATCCGATAAAACCTGCGCAGCCGGTGACCAAATATGTCTTCATATTGATGTCGAATCCCCTTCCCAATGTTCGAAAAAGTCTTCAAGTGCCTTTTTCCACGGCCGCATCTCATCCCCCACCGTACAGCGAAGTGCCCGATTGTCCAGCGCGCTCCATTCCGGACGCGGCGCCGACTTTGGATGGGCAAGCGCATATTGTTCAGTGGAGCAGGGCAGCACCCGGCAGGAAGAACCCGTTAATCGCATAATTTCCGCGGCAAATTCCGCCCAACTGCAAACGCCGTTGCCTGTACAGTGGTAGATCCCGTAATCATGACTGACAGCTAGTTTCAGGATATGCCAAGCCAGATCCACTGCGTTGGTAGGATTGCCGCACTGATCATCGACAACGGCAACACTGTCGTGGATCTTGCCAATATTCGCCATTGTTTTTACAAAGTTTTTTCCCTTGTAACCATAGAGCCAGGCCGTTCGCACAATAAAACTTCTGCGGCAAAACTGCTGTACATACTGTTCCCCTAGCCATTTCGTTCTGCCATAAACGGATGAAGGACACGGTGGCGCACATTCGTCTAATGGTACCCCGCCGTTCTGTGCTCCAGAAAAGACATAATCAGTGGAGACATGGATGAGCCTGGCGCCGATTTTCTCGCAGGCCAAGGCAAGATTTCGCGCGCCAAGTGCGTTGACCATATAAGCTGCGTCCGGGTTGGCTTCACAGCCATCCACATCTGTGTAGGCAGCACAATTGATGACAGTTTCCGGTTGATAACGTCGAACAAAGGCTATTGTGGCGCCGCGGTCTCGGATATCCAAATCCTCAACATCAACCGCGAGCACGGTAGCTTTTTTTAGTCTGTCAGGTAATGTGCCCAAAATGCACTTTTCCTTTGCCAACTGCACCTGTAATTCGCTGCCGAGCTGGCCGTGACAGCCGGTGATTAATATTTTCATGAAGCCCTCCCAACAGACAGTGCGATCCCTAGTACTTTAATTTATCGTCAGCAACGTTGCGAAGATGTTTCCCATAGGGAGAGTTGCCGTAACGCTGCGCACTTTCCAGCAGGCAGTGTCTTGATATCCACCCATATTTGTAAGCGATTTCCTCCGGTGCTGAAATTTTAATTCCCTGTCTTTTTTCAACCATTTGAACAAAAGAGGCTGCCTCTACCAGGCTGTCTATAGTGCCGGTGTCAAGCCAAGCGAAACCGCGCCCCAACAGCTGCACATCCAACAATTCAGCTTGTAAGTAAAGTTGATTGAGTGTGGTGATCTCCATCTCACCGCGGGCACTTGGACGTACTTTTTTTGCCATCTCTGACACACAAGGAGGATAAAAATACAATCCCGTAACGGCATAATTGCTCTTCGGGTGATCCGGCTTTTCTTCAATCGAGGTCACCTTACCCGCCTCGTCAAAGGCAACCACACCGAAGCGTTCCGGGTCTTGGACATAGTATCCGAACACCGTTGCACGACCGGCATCGGCTGATGCAACCGCCTCCTTGAGTTTGTAACTGAATCCGGCGCCATAAAAAATATTGTCTCCCAAAATCATGGCGCAGCTTCCGTCGCCGATAAAGTCCTTGCCCAACAAAAAAGCCTGTGCCAATCCGTCAGGGCTGGGCTGTATTTTATACTGCAAATGCACGCCGAACCCTTGCCCATCACCCAAAAGCGTCTCAAATCGCGGTGTATCAGTGGGAGTAGAGATAATAAGAATATCTTGAATCCCAGCCAGCATCAAGGTGGAAAGCGGATAATAGATCATCGGTTTGTCATAAACCGGTAACAACTGCTTGGAAGTGACCAGTGTCAACGGATACAGACGCGTTCCGGCGCCTCCAGCCAAAATGATCCCTTTCATGTGATAAAACCCCTTAAAAGTTCATACCAATCGGCTGGAAATATTATACACTGTTTGTTGCTCTCTGGCAAGTGTGCTGCCTTTCTCAAGGCGTAAAGGCAGTACCTTCGTGCCTGGCGTATTTTTGTTTTTCCCCCTTGTCCCCCCTGCATAGCCAGAAAAGCTATGCGATGCAATCAATTTTCAGTGCGTCAACTACCCACCCACTAAGGGAAGTGGGTTTCCGATCCGAGAAAATTTCTGAATTTCTCAGGTTATACCATTCAAAGTACAGCTTCCTCCTTGCGGTGCACACGCACACACACTTTTGTGCATCACTGCCCTAAAATTTTTTCATAACGCTTGACAGCGCTGAGAGGATATGGTAAAATATTACCAACTTAGTAAGTAGGTTTATTCAGTAATCGCGATTTCGCAATGGTTTGGGGGTGCCGGGATGGGCAGCTGTTTTGAAGATCTTGTGCGCGCCAATTTCCGTTTTGGTCGAATGTGAAGCTTTTCAGGATTCGCAACGCGATGATACGCTTCCAGACAAAACAGAGAAGGAGAATTTTATTATGTCATATAAATTTGAAACATTACAGCTTCATGTCGGACAAGAACAGCCGGATCCCGCAACTGACGCACGTGCCGTGCCGATATACGCCACAACCTCTTATGTGTTTCGAAATTGTGAGCATGCGGCGGCGCGTTTTGGCTTAGCAGATCCAGGTAATATCTATGGGCGCCTGACGAACTCTACACAGGACGTGCTGGAGAAGCGCGTTGCCGCATTGGAAGGCGGTGTGGGGGCGTTGGCTACAGCTTCCGGTGCCGCCGCTATCACATATACGCTGGAAGCACTAGGACAAAACGGCGGGCATATCGTATCGCAGAAGACCATATACGGCGGCAGCTTTAATTTGCTGGAGCATACCTTGCCAAATCTGGGCATCACGACGACTTTTGTCAATATTCATGATTTATCCGAGGTTGAATCTTCCATCCAAGAAAATACGCGCGCCATCTATATTGAGACGCTGGGCAACCCAAACAGCGACATTCCGGACATCGATGCACTCGCCGAGCTGGCGCACAAGCATGGCTTGCCTTTGGTTGTTGACAACACCTTCGGAACGCCCTATCTCATTCGACCCATCGAGCATGGCGCGGACATTGTTGTGCATTCCGCGACAAAGTTCTTAGGTGGACACGGCACGACGTTGGGCGGCATTATTGTGGATAGTGGCAAGTTCGACTGGGCTGCTAGCGGTCATTACCCCGCCATCGCAGAACCCAACCCCAGTTATCACGGCATTTCTTTTGTACAAGCCGCCGGCCCGGCAGCATTTGTAACGTACATTCGCGCCATCCTGCTCCGCGACACGGGTGCCTGCATCTCGCCATTTGCAGCGTTCTTGCTTTTACAGGGTATCGAGACGCTGTCCTTGCGCGTAGAACGCCATGTCGAGAACACGATTCGGGTTGTTGACTATCTTGCCAAACATCCGCTGGTAGAAAAAGTCAATCATCCTTCCCTTCCGGACCATCCGGATCATGCGCTGTACGAAAAGTATTTTCCGAACGGCGGAGGTTCCATCTTTACGTTTGAGATCCGGGGCGGCGTAACGCAGGCGCAAAAGTTTATTGATAGTCTTGAGATTTTCTCGTTGCTGGCAAACGTAGCGGACGTCAAGAGCTTGGTGATTCATCCCGCCACCACAACCCACAGTCAGCTTTCCGCGGAGGAGCTCGCCGATCAGGGAATACTGCCTAACACCATCCGTCTCTCCATTGGCACAGAGCACATAGATGATATTTTGGCCGATCTGGACCGCGGTTTCGCCGCGATTGGGTAAATTCTTTCTTCTTGCTACTGTTACAATTAGAATAGAAGGGCTGCAAAGCGCCGCACCCCGTGCCGGGGCGCGGCGCTTTGCATAAGGGCCTATTCATCGGCTTGCGTTGGCGGTGTAACTTATGGTATGATGTATAAACCGCAGCGGGCGATGTATACACGTTGCGTACCGGTGCTTTTACAGAATAAGTGGACAGGGTGGTGCCCTTTATGCAAGATGGATTTCTTCGTGTTGCTGTGGTTTCGCCTAAACTGCGTGTGGCTGACTGCGCTTACAACACGCGCGCAATCCTTGCCGAAATGCAAAACTATGCGCAAAAGGATGTTCAGCTGCTGGTATTTCCAGAGCTGTGCCTGACTGGTTATACATGCGGTGACTTGTTCTTGCAGCAGTCTCTGCGCGTCGGCGCGTGCAACGCGCTTGCACAAATCGTAGCGGCAAGCGGTGGCCTCAACATGGTCATTGTGGTCGGGCTGCCCGTATTGACAGATGGAAAACTGTACAACTGTGCTGCCGTTATAAACAAAGGGATGCTCTGTGGTCTTGTACCCAAACAGTATTTGCCCAATTATGCAGAGTACTATGAGCTTCGTCATTTTTCCCCTGCCCCAGCCGGTGTGCAGAAGATCCGGCTTGAGAATGGATTTGAAACATGGTTTGGCACAAAACTTTTGTTCTGCGCTGGTGATTCATTTGTCCTGAGTGTTGAGATCTGTGAGGATCTTTGGGCTCCGATACCACCCAGTTGCAAACATGCCTTGGCAGGTGCTACCGTTATCGCAAACCTGTCCGCTAGCGCGGAAACGATAGGCAAGAGAGAATACCGCCGTATGCTGACGGCCAGTCAGAGCGCCAGGTTGCTGTGTGCCTACCTGTACGCCGACGCTTCACACGGCGAGAGTACCACCGACATGACGTTTTCCGGCCACGACATCATCTGTGAAAACGGCGTTGTCCTGAGCGAGAGTCCGCCTTTTTGCGATGGATGCGCCGTTACGGAAATTGACCTGGATCGTCTTAAGCAGGAAAGAATGCGCAATACAACATTTAAGCCTACCGGGGGACAGCGGTATGTTCATGTTCCGCTATCACTGGAAGATCATACTCTTTGCCTGACGCGTTCTGTTTCTCCTACACCCTTTGTGCCGCAAGATACAGCGGTGCGCGTTGCGCGCTGTGAACTGATTTTGCGCATACAGGCAGAAGGACTTGTCAAACGTATTGAACAGACAGCATCCTCTTGTGTTGTCGTTGGCATTTCTGGCGGGTTGGACAGTTGTCTCGCTTTGCTGGTCGCTGTACATGCCTTTGTGTTGATGAACCGTTCGCCGCGCGATATCATTGCTGTCACGATGCCCTGCTTTGGAACAACGGAGCGCACGCGTACCAACGCTGAAAGACTCTGTGCCGCATTGGGTGTGACATGTAAGCAGATCGACATCACGGATACCGTTAGACAGCATTTCCGTGATATCGGTCAAAGTGCAGACCAATACGATGTGACATTTGAAAATGCGCAAGCGCGCGTTCGCACATTAGTGCTGATGGATTTGGCAAACCGCCTGGGCGGATTTGTGATCGGCACAGGTGATCTGAGTGAATTGGCACTGGGTTGGAGTACTTACAACGGGGATCATATGAGCATGTACGGTGTCAATGCCAGTGTCCCCAAAACACTGGTACGTCATATCGTGCGCACAGCAGCGGATACTACACAAAACGCTCAGCTGCGCCGTATTCTTCTGGATATCCTGGACACACCGGTAAGCCCGGAACTCTTGCCGGCAAACGGTGAGGTTGACAATGCACAGCAAACGGAAAAGATTGTAGGTCCCTATGAACTCCATGATTTTTATCTATTTTATATGTTGCGTTACGGCTTTTCTCCACACAAGATTTATCGTCTGGCCAAGGTTGCCTTTGCTGACCGGTATGATGATGATACAATTCTAAAATGGCTAAAAACTTTCTACCGGCGCTTCTTTTCCCAACAGTATAAACGGAGCTGTCTTCCTGACGGGCCAAAGGTGGGTTCTGTTACGCTGTCGCCGCGAGGCGACTGGCGCATGCCGAGCGATGCGAGTGCGCAAATGTGGCTTAAACAACTGGAGGATCTTTAAGGATGCATGCGCAAAGGTGGGTGTGCGTAGCCGCCGCCAGCAAGATATACTGGCTCAAGGAGTAGAATGCAGCGTTGGATTTTTCTTACTCAATCTGCCGCGTAATACACGCAACGGCCAGTTGTTATAAATTTCACGCAGCGGTCTTATAAAGCGGAGCGATGGTGAAAAGGATGGGGTTGTACTTTGTCAATAACTTCCCTGGCATGCACGGTTTCTGTGCGGCAATTGGCTGAATTTCTTCTGCGCAGTGGCAGCCTGGACAATCGATTTGGTGGATTTGACCGGGCCAACGAGGGCGCGCGATTGCACCGTATGCTGCAAAAACAAGCAAAACAAAAATACAGAGAGTATCGGGCGGAGGTGGCACTAAAGGAGACGATTCTCTGCGCCGATGTGCGGTATACTGTGGAAGGCAGAGCCGATGGGATTTTTACCGACGCAGACGGCGTTTCGGTGATCGATGAAATTAAAACAACCTTATTGCCCGCAGATCGTATCACGGAAAATCACGCACCGGAGCATTGGGGGCAGGGGGAGATCTATGCTGCTTTATACGCACAGCAACAAAACCTTTCCACCATGCGGGTACAGTTGCGTTACTACCAGATCGATGAGGAAAAGTTGTACACATTTACCCGCGAATACACGAAAGAGGAACTGAGGGCCGAATTAACAGCGCTTTTAGAGCAATATGCACCCTGGGCAATACGGGCAGAACAAGAAAGGCAGGAGAGAGACGAGAGCATCCATGCGCTCGCCTTCCCGTTTGCTACATATCGCCCTGGACAGCGCGCCATGATCCGGCAGGTGTACGATGCCTGCCTAGAGAAAAGACAACTGCTGTGCCAGGCGCCCACCGGGATAGGCAAGACTGTAAGCGTATTGTTCCCAGCCCTCAAATCGCTGTGTAAAGGCGTGGAGGGACCGATCTTTTACCTGACTGCGCGGGGTACCACACATGCCGCCGCCATGGATACGCTTACATTGCTGCACAAAAAAACGCCGCAACTCAGGCTGAGATCGCTCTCGTTAACAGCCAAAGACAAAATCTGTTTGTGTGAAGGTGGCGAATGCACCGCAGACGCCTGCCCTTATGCGAGCGGATACTATGACCGGATCAAATCCGCCCTATGGTCTGCACTGGATGAGCCGATGCTGACAGCGGATACACTCTGCGATTTAGCGCGCAGGTTTACAGTCTGTCCCTATGAACTCAGCATGGAACTCTGTGCATGGAGCGATGTGATGATTGCGGACTACAATTACCTATTCGACCCAGCCGTTCGCCTGCGCTGCTTTTTTGATCATACGGGGGATTATCTCTTTTTGGTTGACGAGGCGCATAATCTTCCGGAGCGCGCCCGAATGATGCACAGCGCGAGCATAAGCAAGAGCCAATTTTATGCCGTCATCAAGCTTATGGGCAAAGGGAAAGGCCGCTTGCGAAGTGCCCTGCGGTGCGTAAACCAGGATTTTATTGCCTGGCGGCATCGCTGCGAAGAGGCTGTACCCGACAGCCGGGGCAAAAAGGGTATTTTCCAACCTTCACAGGATGAAGTTTTAATTAAGGATCTGACCTTTCTTTGCGAGCCGCTCCGGCAGTGGCTAGAGCAGAACCGTTCGCCGATCGAAATGCATTCGACGCTTTTGGAGCTGTATTTTTCGGTTTTGACCTGGCTGCGCACGGCGGATGATTTTGATGCGCACTATGTTTTGCAGGCAGAGACGATTGGTCATGATGTGCGCATTACGCAGCTGTGCCTGGATCCCTCCGCCTTTCTGGCTGCCGACTTCGCGCGCGGACGCGCGGCGATTCTGTACAGCGCTACGCTGGGTCCCGCCGCGTATTACAAAGAGATCTGCGGTGTTCAACAAGCGAATGCTGTGTCACTGCCAAGTCCCTTCCCACAGGAACATCTCGGCCTATTCTGTGCCTCTGATGTCAGTACCCGCTATCGAGATCGGCAGACAAGCGCGCAGCAAATCGCTGCGTATCTCGCCACCCTCGTTTGTGCAAAACCAGGCAACTACCTCGCTTTTTTTCCCAGTTACCAATATCTAAACCAAATTTATGAAATCTTCACCACCGCCTATCCCGCCATCTCCACCTTGCGCCAAGAGAGCGGCTTATCCGAGCAGGATCGGAGAACTTTTCTCAACTGTTTTTCCCCAAATCCTCAGAGGGCACTGCTGGGATTTGCCGTACTGGGCGGTTTATTCGGTGAAAGTGTAGATTTAACGGGTGAGCGCCTGATCGGTGTCGCTATTGTGGGGCCGGGTCTACCCCAGGTCAATGCGCAACAGGAGCAGCTGCGCCGCTATTTTGAGCAAAAGGACGGTTCCGGTTTCGATTATGCCTATCGGTACCCCGGCATGAACAAAGTCTTGCAGGCCGCTGGGCGTCTGCTGCGCACACCAGAGGATCGCGGCGTGGTTCTGTTGCTAGACGATCGCTTCGCATCCCCCGCCTACCGTTCCCTGATGCCAAGCCATTGGAGCCATATTCGAAACGTAGTGAATACCGATACTTTGCGTAAGGAATTGTTTGCTTTTTGGCACAGAAATTAGCCGTTCTGACGGTACGTTGCAGAACGGCTTATATGATGCAAAGGATGGATGGGACGTCAAATTCCCTTCTTGTTCCGAACCGCTATCCGATCTCATTCGCTTTCTGTGTTCCTTCTCATGCGAAGAAGGCTGTAAGGCATGAGCGGATGCGGGCATGGAATGGTAAAATGCATCAGCGGATGCGGCGTTGAGGAAATGCTATGTCCGTTTTCATCCAGGATCCATTCGGGTTTCCACTCTACTATTGTGCCGTCCGGCTGCAGCGCCTCAATGGTATCGCCAAGGCAAAACTTCCCTCGCTGTGTGCACGATGCCTTTCCACTTTGCCAGTCATCCACGGCACCCAAAAACACCCAGTCGCGCACATAGCTATGGCTGGGTGTTTGTGTGGCGTGTTCGGCACCAAAATAAAAGCCCGGTGAATAATGACGGTGACTTGTTTTATTTAATTCCGCAATCACCCCATCCGGTAGTACATATTCCTCGTCGGCTGGACAGTTTACACAAGCATCCAACGCGCGCCTATAGGCGCTGGTAACCGATGCAACATAGTAGAAGGATTTGGCCCTGCCCTCAATTTTAAGGCTGTCTACACCTGCCTGACAAATCAGATCCAAAAAGGGCGCGGTACATAGGTCGTCTGCATTCAAGATGTAACTGCCGCCCTCATGCTCGCCGATTTCCATGTACTGTCCGGGCCGTTTTTCTTCCAAGAGCTGATATTTCCAGCGGCAAGGCTGGGCGCATTCTCCGCGATTGCCACTTCTGCCCGTAAGATAACCGGAGAGCAGGCATCTGCCCGAAACGCTCATACACATGGCGCCGTGTACAAATACTTCCAGTTCCAGCTCCGGCGGACAGCGATCGCGGATCATCGCAATCTCATCCAGTCTCAGTTCCCTTGCCAACACGGTGCGTTTTACGCCCATCTTATAGGCAGCGGTCGCTGCAGCATAGTTTGCGATACCCGCCTGGGTAGAAAAGTGTATGTCTACGCCAGGCGCATATTTTTGGGCCAGGGCAAGTACCCCCAAATCCGCAATGATAAAAGCGTCCACGCCCGCCTGTGCGGCATCTTGCATGACTCTGGGCATCTCGTCCAGCTCTTCGTTGGTAGGCAATGTGTTGAGGGTCAGATAAACCTTTTTGCCACGCGCATGGGCAAAGATACACCCATACCTGAGCTGTTCAACGGTGAAGTTGACCGCCCCGGCCCGCATACCGAATTTGGGCAGCGCACAGTATACGGCGTCTGCACCGTACAAGACGGCATATTTTAGTGTCGTTAGGTCGCCGGCTGGGCTGAGCAATTCCGGCGGATACAGCATGGTGTTCGGCTCCTTCTTGTATGTATCCGGATCAGCTCGCAAGTATCTTGAAGCGTTTAGAGGCGTTATTCTTCAATACTCCAGCCGCAGCGCTCTGTATTGGCGAGATGTTCCGCATAGGTCTGTGCATAAAAATACTGGCCTGCAACATCACTGTCCGGGTGACCGGTGACAAAATAGAAGTATTCCTGACCTGGCTGCATCATGCTCTCGTCCGGGTTTAAAGCCGCTAGCATCGCATCGTAGCCAGGATTGGAAATTGGGCCGGCAGGCAGACCGGGGTTATTGTAAGTATCATAGGCATCCAAAACTTCCTGCGGGATTGCACCTTCATCACGCCATCCGTAGTAGTAGGCCAGCGGGGAGTTCCAGAGATAATTGTTATCGTCTTCCTGCATCAAATAACAGCAAGCATTGCTTTGCAAACAGAAGGGGCGAAGTTCAGCATTTTCGATATTCAGACGATTGTAGAAGCAGGCGGAAATTTTGGGATTTTCCTCTTGGATGCCGCACTCTTCTTGTATAAAGCTGGCCAAAATCACGACATCGTTCAGGGTTGTGTTTTTTTGCACAATCTGTTCCATTAAGTCTTGCGTGCGGCTCTCAAACTCACGATAGAAAACATCAACATAATAATTGACATCTTTGTCCAGGTAAAATTCATAGGTTTCGGGGAACAGGTAGCCTTCACATTTCATCAAGCGACCCGGGGTATCCGGGATCTGGTTCCAGAAGCTGTACTCACTCCAGGTAGATCCATCTTCCCCATTCGCACAGGCCAGAAATTCGTCTACGTCGCAAAGGCCGTTTTCTTCTAATATCTGCGCGATGCCGATCGCGGTTGTCCCCTCGGGGAATGTCAGGGTAATGGTTTCTTCAAATACCTGTTGCTCCGATAATGCCGACAAAAGGTCGTTGTAAGACATACCTGGCTGCAGTAAAAACGTTCCGTACTGAATAGAGTTTCCCTTGCCGCTGTAGCGCGCATAGTATTTAAACAGCCAGTCATGCTCAATAACGCCGGCCTCTTTAAGCGAAGCTGCAATGCCTGTGATTTCTTCGCCCTTCTCGATCTTGATCTCAACGGGTTCCCCCGCAAGATTGCCGCCGTCCACCTCCGCGTACATCTGAATGCCCTGATACAATCCATAGGCAATCGCCAGTGTACAGAGCAAAATGATGAACAGGCTCAAGAGCCAATGCCAGAGTGGTCTTCGCCTGGGAGTATCATCTTCATCGTCATCATAATCTTCCTCAAAGTCTGTCTCCTGCGCATAATCGTATACCTCTCGATGCGCTGCCCGCGCGGGGGTATCTGCTGAACGCGGTTTTGATTGAGCGGTATCCTGACGATTGATTTTCATGGCGCACTCCTTCTGTGCCCGATATGCCGTGTTTGGGTATATTGGCAGCCACAGTTGCAAATATCACTTGGCCTTTTAGCATCGTCTTGATTGTGGGGGTGTTTGGCTGTTCGTTGAAAAAGCAACACACCGCCTTATTTTACAAAATATCCGATAATTGTGCAAGTATTTCCGTATGGATATCTTGCATCGAACGCATCTGCTTTTCCGATTCTTGCACGGATGTGCATTCGATGCGTCGCCAATGGTACCTCTCGGCACAGTATTCCGCTGCAGCGCGGGCACGGGCTTGATAAGCGGTATCTCTCTCTTGTATATCTTTTTTCTCTTCATCCCCGGCATAGCGCTGGCTCATCAATTGCTGGGAAACAGCTGGATCCACTGCTAGATAGAGAACCCTATCCGGGCACGGCAAACCGAGTTTTTGATACTCAAAATCAAAGAGCCAGGTAAGGAAATCATCCCATTGATCCCGCGGATACTTGGCGCACTGATGAATGGCGTTTGAGGTGGTATACCGATCCGCGATCAAAAGACCCCCCTCTTTATAAAAGGTTCCCCAGTCCGACTGAAAGCCAGCGTAGCGATCCACAGCATAAAAAGCGGATGCTGCATAACCGTTGACGTCGTCCGGTCTTTGGCCAAACTGCCCGGAAAGATACATCTTAACCAGCGCGGAGGATTCGCTTTCATAATTGGGAAATGTCAATTTGCGCAGCTGTACGCCCCGCTCTGCCAAGGTATCCGCCAGCAACGCGGCCTGCGTGGCCTTTCCGGAACCGTCCAGACCTTCTAGTATGATGAGCTTACCCATTGTGTAGTGCCTCTTTTTTTAGTTTTGCGTATTTGGTGCGCACGTCTTGCTGCTTTTTACAACACATCTTCCCCTCCGGGCATGGCCCCGTCAGGCACGGCGGGCCTGCCGTGGCAAAGATGTGCGGCGCCTGCGGCAG
Source organism: uncultured Subdoligranulum sp. (assembly GCA_964560675.1). Taxonomy (GTDB): domain Bacteria; phylum Bacillota; class Clostridia; order Oscillospirales; family Ruminococcaceae; genus Gemmiger. The sequence continues at coordinate 28,823 of CAZLMA010000001.1, forward strand.
TACCAGTTTTAGCATCGCATCCGCTACAGCGCGTATTTCCCACTGCGCGCGCTCACAACACCGCAGTTGAAAAAAGTGAATCAGGCTGCGGCAATTCATCGTCAGCACCATTTTGGTTTCACAGGCGTTGGGAAGTACAAAGCGCGCGTCCTCGTTTGCCTGCTTCGCGGCGGCACGGCGAGCGGCCTTTTCATCCAGGCCTTGTGCGATGAGGCGCGCCGTATGGGTATCTTCCAGCGTCTTGACCAACTGCAAATATCGTTCAGCGTCAACATTCATGGCGTCAATAAAACTCTTTTTTGCCTCCGGATTGGCTTCGATTTGCGGGGGAATGACATAGCGAAAATCTTCCAGACGTACATAGCGTTGGCTCTGTACACTGAAGGAAGCGATTCGATGCCGTGTGACCTGGGCGAGAAAAGCGCGCGAAACGCCCTCAATGCCAAAGGTGAAGGACGCGTGCTCGATCGGCGAGGCATGTCCCATATCTGTCAGCGTTTGTAAAAAAGAGGCCGTTTTCTGAGGTGTCAAACCATCCAGCAGCGTTTCAATCTGCGCATCGGAGTAGCAGAGTTTTGCAGCTGCGGCAACTGTTTTTTCCGGGTCGTTTGTCTGCGCGATAAGCGTTACAAGCATTTCTCTTCTCTCCTGTTTTACCTTGCGTATCCTTTTAAATTGACTTTACCCTGTTTTTTGGTTCTTGCGGCAGTTGAATGCTCTCAAAACGGCTTAACACAATCGCCAACCCAATGCAACGTTATTATGTGTCGCTGTCCGTTTTTGGAAGTTTTTCCAAAGGAGCGTAATTGGCCATCGTTTTTTTGATACCGACGCGCTCAAACTCGATCTCCACCAGGCAGTCTCCCCCAACTGGCGTGACTTTCAGCACGCGCCCGCGTCCAAAAATGGTATGCTCCACCAGGTCACCGACAGAAAACGCCCCTTCTTTTTTCTTGTTGGGCCTGCCTTGTGCGGCTCGCAGGGCGTCTAAACCCGCGCTGTCAGCGCCGAACGCTGTCCGCGTTGTATCGCTTTGGTTTGTCCCAGTGCCGGCAAAATTGGATCTCCCTGTCCCATTCGTGGCACTGGAGGTAAAAACTTGTCTGCCCGCAGCAAAGCGCCCTTGCTCCGCATACGACGTTTGATGATAGTCCCCATATAGATAACTTTTTGAAGCGCCGGAATAACCGCTTCGTCCGCCGGGCACGCCTGTGGCAGAAGCGCTGAAACCAAAATCCGAATCGCCGAAACTGGCATAATACCCTTCTTCGCTCTCGGTCCAGTCGACCAGTTTCGGATCGATTTCGTCTAAAAAGCAAGAGGGCGGATTGCGACGCGTTCTGCCAAAAATCATCCTCTTTCTCGCACTGGAGAGATACAGTTCCTCTTTGGCGCGCGTCAACCCTACATAACATAGGCGGCGTTCTTCTTCGAGATCCTCTTGACTGTAAAAGGACATATCACCTGGGAAAACACCGTTTTCCATACCGACCAAAAAGACGTAGGGAAACTCCAGCCCCTTGGCGGAGTGGATTGTCATCAGCGTGACAGTATCGACGTTTTCATCGTAGCTGTCGATGTCAGAGATGAGAGCGACCTCCTCCAAAAAGCCAGATAGTGTGGCATCCTTCCCGTTTTGCAGAGAATACGTTTTTACGGAATTGACCAGCTGACTGAGATTTTCAAGGCGGTTCTCCCCCTCTTCTCCCTGCCCTTTTAGCATCGCCTCATAGCCGGTTTTCTCTATAACATCCGTCACAAATTGTTCCAACGGTTCTTCCTCGGATAAGCGGCACAGATCCTGATACAAAGAATAGAATCGCAGCAGCGCCGGAGCCTGGCGACCCAGATCCGGGTAGTCGGCGGCATGGGCGATAATATCCATCATCGATACGCCGCCTAGCGACGCCATCTGTGCAATCTTGTCTACCGTTGCGGCACCGATTTTACGGGACGGTTCGTTAATAATTCTGCGCAGTCGCACATCATCCTGACGATTGGCAATCAGGGCAAGATAACTGTTAATATCTTTAACCTCTTTGCGCTCAAAAAAGCGCTGGCCACCGATCATGCGATAGGGTATCCCCGCCCGCGCAAAATACGTTTCAATCGGACCGGATTGCGCATTCATCCGATAGAGTACCGCGTGATCCCTTAAGTGCGCGCCGTTGCCCAAATTGGCGCTGATGATATCGGCAACATTTTTTGCCTCGTCCTGTTCGCTGGCGGCAAGATAATGATGGATCTTGGGACCAGCGCCGTTTACTGTCCATAACGTCTTGCCCTTGCGAAACCGATTATTTTGGATCACACTGTTGGCAGCGTTTAAGATATTGGCGGTGGAGCGATAGTTTTGTTCTAACCGTATCACTTTTGCGCCTGGAAAGGCTTTTTCAAAGTTCAGGATATTTTCAATGGTAGCGCCGCGGAAACGGTAGATCGATTGATCGTCGTCCCCAACCACACAGACATTTTTCTGTTCCCCTGCGAGCAGATGCACTAGATGAAACTGTGCGATGCTGGTATCCTGGTATTCGTCCACCAGGATATAGCGGAATTTATTTTGGTAATAGCTGCGTACCTCTCGATCCTTTTGCAGCAAAAGCACGGTGTAATAGATCAGATCATCAAAATCCATAGCGCCCGCACTTCGTAAGCGCTGCGCGTACGCTTCATAAATTTTGGCAGTCAGCGCGGCCTTGGTATCGGTGTTGGTTTCCGCAAGGACCTGCTGTGGGGAGATCAACTGATCCTTGAATCGGCTAATCTGACTAAGAGCCGTTTTGGGTGGCAAAAACTTTTCATCAATGTATAAATCCTTATAAAGCTGTTTGATCACGCGCAGCTGGTCATCTGTATCGTAGATCGCAAAGCTTTGCGGAAAGCCGATGCGCTGTGCCTGGAGCCGCAGGATCCTTACACATGCGGAATGAAAGGTGGATGCCTGCACACTGCTGCCTACTGTCTCGCCCAAAATGGCGCGGAGCCGATCCTTGAGTTCCCCGGCGGCCTTGTTCGTAAATGTAATGGCCAAAATATTCCATGGCTGTACGGGCTGCACCGCCAACAAAGATTGTAGCTGCCAAGGAGCCGAATTACCGCTTTTGACACAAGATCGCAGCTGCCCGAGATCCTGTTGTGTGACAGGACGAAAGACCTCTTTACTGCCGTGTGCTTTTCCAAAGCGGATTAGGTTGGCAATCCGGTTGACAAGAACTGTCGTTTTGCCGCTGCCTGCCCCCGCCAAAATCAGCAGTGGCCCCTGTGTAGTAAAGACGGCCTCTCGCTGTTTATCATTGAGCTTTGAAAAATCGTTTTCGATATACTCGTCGCGCAAGGCGACGAATTCCTCATTGCACTGTGCTTGCGTTTGGCCCATGCGGCGTTCCCCTCAATATCGGTAAACATTGTGCGAAGAGACTGGCTTTTCTTGTCTCTAGGAGAGATTGATCACAGCCCAACTGGCAATCCTGTTAGAATTTGTTAGAACCCACAAAGGCGGGTGGCCAGGATCTTGGCGTGGCGTCGCGCAGTCCCGCTGTGATTTTCCCAACTAAGGTCAAGCACGCCGCTGTGCCCTGCGCGACACAAATGGTCGGATCCGGGGCAAGTGTTACTTTCACTTTTAGGGCACCCGCCAAATATTCACGCAGACCGCGCAATAAGCTGCCGCCGCCTGTCAGCAGGATACCGTTTCTTGCAACGTCCGCTGCCAGCTCCGGCGGTGTCGCTTCTAAGACCTTATGGGCAGCCGCTGCGATCTTGGCCGCCAGTTCCTGCACCGGCGCATAGAGATCGCGCGTATAAACCATCTGACGCGCGGGCATATTGGTTTTATAACTGTGGCCGCGTACCTCTGCAACGGCTTCAAACTCGCTGCGTGTGCAGCAGGCCACTTGCTTTTTCAGTTCCTCCGCCGTCTGTGGGCCGATCGAGATCTCGTATTTTTCTTGAACCCTCTGCGCAATCGCCGCATCAAAGGCATCGCCTGCCATCGGCATGCTGGCGGCTGTCACTCTGCCACCCATGCTGATCACGGCGATATCCGTAGAACCGCCGCCGATATCAATCACCATGCAGCCGCGCGGGGTTTTGATATCAATACCGACGCCCAAGGCAGCCGCCACTGGCTCATCCACAAGATAGACGCTGCGCGCACCGGCATTCATCACCGCTTCCACTACGGCGTCCGCCTCTACGCCCGTTACGCCGGCGGGTACGCAGACTGCCACCCTGGGCTTGACCAATCGGGAAGGACACACTTCGTTTATAAACCGTATGATCAGCTCGTTGGCCATGCGGTGGTCCTGGATTACCCCCTGTTTGAGGGGGCGAACCATTTCAATAGAAGGAGGTGTGCGGCCCACCATGCGCAGCGCGGTCTCCCCTACGGCAATGACAGCGTTCGTTTTCGTATCGATCGCGCCAATGCTGGGCTGCTGGAAAATCACACCCTGCTGTTGTGTAGCGATAAGAATGGTGCTGGTTCCCAAATCTATACCGATATCCTGTTGTTTCATGGGCGTGTTGCTCTCCTGTCGGATTTTAACCTTTGGGGCTTTGTGGGTACTGTTTGCTTTTCTTTGGGCAGTAACTCATCGGCGGCCAGGCACAGTGCAGCCACTTGGCTGGCCCCTGCCTGCTGCAACGCGTGTGCACAGGCGGAGATGGTAGCACCCGTCGTAATCACATCATCCAGCAACAAAATCCGTTTCCCCGTCAGATCGATACCCGGTTTGACGATGTACGCGTTGCGAACGTTTCGAAAGCGATCCTCTTTCGATAGGTTTTTCTGTGCTTTTGTGCGGCGCTTCATCACGATTACCGTGCGTACCGGGATCTGCAATACCTTCCCCAAACGGTCAGCGAGAAGATACGGCAGGTTCTCTCGCACAGATCCTCCCGGTTTCGGTGGAACCGGCACGATGCAGCTAAAAAGCGGGAATCCAGAGAGATTTCGGTAATACGGCCTTGTGCCGGGAGCCTTTGCCACATCGGCGCCAAACACGCGGACGGCCAGCAAATCCGCCATCTCCCGCGCATACCAAACGTTCCCGTATTGTTTACATAGCAATATCGCGTGGCGCATCTCGTCCGCATAATAGTATCCGCCATAGGCGGCGCTGAGATCCTGGAAAGTATGTTCCGTCTCGGGAAGCCTGGGCGGCGCATGGCGAAGCCGCATTTCCGTTTTTAGGCAACCTTGACAAACCGCGGCAAAAGGAGAGTCATCGCTGAGCAGTTCCCCGCAAAATGGGCAGCGACGCGGATACAAGATAGCGGCACAACGCTCTAACCCGATACGCAGCGCCGACGTCACTTTGTCTGTGTTCATTTTGCGCCCCTGCCTTCCACGGGTTGGGTCAGCAAATATCTTAGGCCGCTGTAACGCAGGTTTTGCCGCACGTTCTCTACCATGGTCTTGACGGTATTTTCCGTGCCGACCAAAATGCAGAGCTTGCGCGCGCGTGTCACACCAGTATAGAGTAGGTTGCGGTAACAAAGGCGCTGCGGAACCTCCGCGACCGGTATAACGACAGCGGAAAATTCAGATCCCTGGCTTTTATGTACCGTTACCGCATAGGCGGGCTCCAATTCTACAAGCTGTTCGGAATTGTATCGGTACAGCCGATCATCCATTTGAACCGTCACCACGCGCGCATCCCGATCCACAGCCGTGATAATCCCCAGATCTCCATTGTACGCGCCGACGCCCGTCTCTGCGCCGATGCGCTCAAACGGTATATCGTAATCGTTTTTGATCTGCATCACTTTATCGCCTAAGCGCAGAATTTTAGGCGTAGTACCCTGATCCCATTCCAGCTGCGGTTTGCTGATACTTGGCGGATTGAGCAGATCCTGCAGTTGTCGGTTGAGTTCCACACTTCCGGCAGGTCCTAGCTTTGTTGGGCAGAGAACCTGAATATCCCGCACCGGATCAAAACCGTAACTCTTGGGCAGCCGATCCGACACAAGTTCACAGACCAACCGCTGGCAAGCTAAGCCGCTTGCGGAGAGGAAGAAGAAATCCTCGTCTCGGCGTCCGGTTTGCGGCATTTGGCCTTCCACAATGCGGTGCGCGTTGCGCACGATCAGGCTCTTTTCCGCCTGCCGGAAAATATGCGTTAAGCGCACCGTCGGCAGAATGTCAGCGCGCAGAATTTCGCTTAATAGATTGCCTGGACCGACGCTTGGCAGCTGGTCAGCATCCCCCACCAGTACGAACCGACAGTGCGGCCGGCAGGCCGCCAGCAGAGCCTGGAACAATTTGACGTCTACCATGCTCATCTCGTCTAAAATGATCACGTCAAACGGCAAGCGGTTTTTCTCGTTGTGAATAAACAAAACTTTACCGGTACTGTAATCGACCTCTAACAGGCGATGAATGGTGAAAGCGCTGTGGCCTGTCACTTCACTCAATCGTTTGGCGGCGCGACCAGTTGGCGCACACAGCGCTACGCGGTCAAACTTTTGCAAGTAAAGCGTTAAAATGGCGTTCAACGCGGTAGTTTTTCCCGTACCGGGGCCGCCGGTCAGCACCATAATATGGTTGGAAAGCGCTAGCCGAATGGCCTGACGCTGCAAATCCGCATAGTCAAACCCTTGTGTGCGCTCCAGCACCGCGATATCTCTTTCCAGCGTTTTGGGCGCTTTTGTTGAAAAAGATGCCATTTCGCGCAGCCTTGCGGCGATATCCTCTTCCGCGATAAGAAGATCCGGCAAATAGATGAAGGGAATCTTGTCAAAAATTCGCTGCTCTAGTTCCGATGCTGCAATCATGCTGTCCAGAACATCTCGAACCCGCTGCAATCCTACACGCAGGAAGTCAGCGACACTTTTCAAAAGCTTGTCCTGCGGCACACAGGTATGACCGTTCCCGGCATTGCGGCGCAGAGAATACAAAAGTCCCGCCGCCACGCGCAGATCACTGTCCTGTTCTACCTGCAGTCCGGCGGCAATGTCATCCGCCTGCTTAAAACGGATAAAAAGCGGATCCCCGCACAAGAGATACGGGTTTTTTTCCAGCATCTCTACCATATGCACGCCAAACGTGCGGTAGGCGGTCACCGCCTGCTGTGCAGACAAACCGCGCTTTTCCATCCAGTCAATCGCGCCGCGCAGCGCATAGGTTCGCCCAAACTCCGCCGCTATCTCCGCAGCTTTTTTGGGTGTGATACCGCGCACCACACAAAGCTTTTCCGGCTCGTTCGCGATGACATTCAGCGTATCGTCACCAAAAGTATCCACCAATTTGCGCGCCGTAGAAGGGCCAATATAGGGTAGTACACCGCTGGACAAATAGCTTAGGATGGCTTGGCTCTCCTGTGGCAGACAAATCTCACAGCTCTGCGCGGCAAATTGCTCGCCATAAACCGGATGGTTGATCCCATGGCCGTAAACGGTCACCGACATTCCGATGTTCACACTGCCGACAGCGCCCGTGACCACGATGCCAACGCCGTCACACTCCAATTCAAACACGCTGTAACCGGTATCCGCGTTTTCGTAAATGGTGCGCGTGACCGTACCGACCAAACGGTCGATTTCTTCTCGATGCATACGGTCACGCTCCCCTCTTGATAGCGTAAACGCTTTGACTTGGTATCGAACGTCTTCGCCTTTACGGAAAAAGGCCACAGATAAACGCCCAGATCGGTGGAACCAGCAACGCGGGTAAAAAATTGGCTGTTTTGATTTGGTAACTGCCCATAAAGTTCAAGCCGATACAAGCCACCAGAACATAGCCTACCGCACAGATTTGACGCAAGAGATCCCCTTGCAAAAAAGGCTCCAACGCACCCGCCAGCAACGTCAGACCCCCCTGATAGAGTGTGACCGGAATGGCGGCAAAAATCACACCCGGACCCATCGTGGCGCCCAGTACGATGCTGGTAATCCCATCTAATGTACTTTTTACGTACAATACGCTGGGGTCGGAGCGCAGGCCGTCATTTAGTGAACCGATGATGGACATGGCCCCTACGCAAAAGATGAGCGTTCCGCTGACAAAGCTGGCGGCAAACCCGGTCAGGTGTAACTTTGTCTCGACCCTTTGCGACAGACCGTTCAGACGGTCGTCAATGCGCAGCAACTCACCGGCCAGTACACCCAGCACCAGGCTGAAGATCAGCAGCAACTCCCCGCTAGAAACAAGAAAGCCGTCCTTATCGACCGTAAGCATATTGGAAAGGACACCGTTTATGCCGATTACAATGACCGCCAGGCCCATCGCCTTGTGTACGGCATCCTCCATGCGCTTCGGAATTCCCTTTTTGATCAGAAGGCCCACTGAGCCTCCGGCTACAATGGCCGCGGCATTGACAAGCGTTCCCAACATCCTTAAAACCCATCCCCCGCGTTATCCAGCTCCGACTAGGTTCATGATAGCAAATCACAGGCATTTTTACAAGTAGACGCGCGATGTTCGGAGTGTGTGTGATCGCTTACCGTCTGCCGTGCAAAAGCGGCGAGAGAGGTTTGTAGATCAAGAAGCAGAGTACGGCGTTCAGCATGCCCTTTAAGAAAGTAAAGGGCATATTAAAAATAACAAGGCATTCCAGCAATCCATCTACGCCCGGGCGCAGTTGCCTGTAAGCCTCAAGGATCGCATCGATGCCGCCGAACATTGCCGCGTAAACCGGATAGCTGAGAAAGTAGTTGACAGGCACACTGATGAGAGCCATTGCCGCCGCGCCCACCACCGAGGCAATGACAGCGGTTTTTCGCGTGCGGTGGCGCGCATAGAGGATACCGGCTGTGCCGACAAAGACCGCGCCCAGCAGGAAGTTACACAGTTCCCCGATTCCGCCGGTGCTTCCGTGGAAAATCAGGTTTAACAGATTTTTGATTAGGCAGACGGCGACACCGTACACAGGCCCCAGGCTGAACGAGGCAAGCAGCGCGGGCAACTCCGAGATGTCCATCTTGACAAAAGCGGGAATCAGCGTGGGCAGGCTGAAATCTAGAAACATCAAGACCGTGGCGACCGCGGAAAGCATAGCGGTGACTGTGAGTTTGCGAATCCTGGCGGTGGAAGCGGGCATAGTGAGGTTCGATTGTTTTTTTGCGGATGGCATCGCTTGTTCCTCCCGAAACAATTTTTGGGAAAGCCGATTCCGACCGGTGGGAGGCGTTATCCATCGCGATGGCAAAAGATACGCCCCTTGCCTTCATGCGGCAAGAGGGCGCAACAAAAGCAATACCGGCAAAGGGACGCTTCCGTTTCTTTCTTCCGGACTCTACCGTCGGCTTTGGAATCACACCAAATCAGCGTAGCGCGGTGCAGAGGCACCGTATACGGTCGCGGGCTATGACCGCCGGTGGGGAGTTTCACCCCGCCCTGAAACAGACTTTCTGCAAACGAGTATAGCAGATTTTTACGATATTGCAAGTACCGGTTGCGGAGAATGTGTTTTGCGTGCTACAATTGGATGACGATCCCTCGGCAACAATACGCCGCAAGTTCTTTAAGCAAGGATGTGAGCCCCATGAACGCCATTATCGCCGCCTTTGACAGGATGGATCCTAAGCAATCGTTTTGGCTGCGCCTGGTTGTCGCCTTACTGCTGTTATTAATCGCAATCGGCGGCACGAACGCGATCCGCAAGTTTCTCGACGCCCTTGTCCGCCGCCTCTCTTCCTTTACGCCGCGTTGGCTGCAGATCTTAGTAAACGGTTTTTCAGAACCACTCAACTTATTGCTGCGCGCGGTGCTGGTATATTGTGCTGTTCTTGTATTTCCGATACCTTTTATCGATACCAAGACGATTTGGGAATGGGTTACGCCCTATCTAAAGGCGGCCGCTGTGTTCTTGATCAGTTGGGGCTTTTGGCGTTCCGCACCACTTTGCCGGCTTCTTCTGCGCAGTGCAGAGAACAGCCTGGATCTCAAGACCAATCAGACGATGGGAGCTTTTTTTGAAAATATTTTTCGCTTTATCGTGGTGGCAGCCGCGCTGCTGGTCGTATTAGAGATGCTGGGTGTTCCGGTTGGCAGTCTCATCGCGGGCGCCGGTATTGCCGGCCTTGCTGTCAGCCTTGCGGCGCAAAGCACGCTGACCAACCTGATAGCCGGCATCACACTGGTGTTGGAACATCCTTTTGGAATCGGGGATTTTATCACATTGGGCGAGTTCTCCGGTACGGTGGAGGATGTTTCCTTTCGGTCCACGCGTCTGCGCACGCCGGACAATGTCGTGGTTGTGGTGGAAAACAACAAGGTATGCGCGGAATACATACAAAACCTGACGGAGCGCAACAGCCGCCTGTGGACTTTTACGCTGCGCCTGCCCTATGAAACGCCGCAATGTAAAGTAAAATCACTGTGCACCGATATCGCGCGCTGCATCAAAAATGACATCTGCATCCACCCCAAGAAGGTCAGCGTGACAGTTGAAAATATCGGCGATGAGGGCATTAAGCTGCTGATCCGCGCCTACACCACAACCGCCGATTATGACATGTTCCTGCGCATTCAAGATCGCCTAAACCGCGAAATCCTTCTGTTGGTGGAGCAAAGCGGCTGCCGCCTGCTCTATGCACCGTCTGCTGTTGAAATGCAGCCGAAACCGAACGCGCCTTTGTAAAGCTTTTAAGCGTAAAACTGTTATAAACTACTCAGCCGGTGCGCAAAAAATACCCGCACCGGCATACTGTTTATACCGGCACGGGTAGCATAGAATCAATACGTTATGAGCAAGTTGCTTTGGCTCAGAAGATAGCGCAGGCAAACATTTTACTTGCGCTGCTGCAAAATCTGTAAAGCAGGCTTACCCCTTGTCGGCGCCAGAAGTGACACCTTCGACGTAGAACTTCTGCATGATGACAAACAGAATGGAAATCGGAATGGCAACCAGCACGCCGCCCGCACAGAACCGGGAGAAATAATTGTTGACGAGGTTGCGCCCCAGCATGTTGGACAGGCCGATGGCGACGGTCCAGTCGGTGGAGACACCGGAATTGAGGATCATCTTGGCCATGACGAAATCCGTCCACGGCGTCATGAAGGAGTTGATGATGGTGTAGACAAGAATCGGCTTAGACAGCGGGATTACGATCTGGAAGAAGGTGCGCGCCTCACTGGCGCCGTCAATCTTGGCCGCCTCCCGCAAAGCGACAGGCACCGTATCAAAAAAGCCTTTACAGATCAGGTACCCCAGTCCGGAAGAGCCGGCATACACCATGATCAGACCGGCGTATGTATTGGTCAAATCCATATACTTTAAAACAAAGTACACGGCGATCATGGCCAAAACGCCGGGGAACAGGTTGACGGTGACGGACAGGTTCTGCAAAACCTTTTTGCCTTTGAAGTTGCAGCAACTGAACGCATAGGCAACCATCAGCACAAAGCAGGTGGAGATCACGCAGTTGAACACCGCAATGACAAAGGTGTTCCACATCCAGCGCGGCAGCTGCGCCACCGTATCCGGTTCAAACAAGATGGCTGTATAGTTCCAAAGGGTGTAATGCTCCGGGAAAAAACGGGAATAATTAATACCTTTTGTGGTAGAGAACGAAGTCAGGATAAGCCAGAAAATCGGTACCAACCAGATAAAGGCGAGAAAAGCGAGAACCAAATGGCGGAAAACGGAAGAGATGGCACGCTTGGTGCGGCCTTTTTGCAAACTCTTCTGAACCGCCGCTTGTTGATCGAGGGTACTGGTACTCATGCGAAGGTCGCCTCCTTCCGGTTGATAAAGCCGAAGCAAACCACCGTAAACACCGCGCAGACGATGAATACCATAATGCCGATCACGGCGGCCATCTTGTAGTTGTACTGATCCTGTGTCAGACGGAACAACCAGGTGACCAGCAGATCCACTTCCCGCGCGCTGGACGCTGCCATCGCCTGATCACGACTGATGTAGGTATCATTCGTAAGCAGGTAGATGACATTGAAGTTGTTGATATTCGAAACAAAACCAGTAACCAGGCTGGGCCCCTGCACAGAGAGCAGATAGGGCAGCTTGATGCGGAAGAACATCTGGAACGGGTTGGCGCCGTCAATCTGCGCCGCCTCGATCATATCGCCGGGGATGTTCATCAAAACACCGGTGGAGATCAACATCTGGTACGGCACGCCGATCCAGATATTGATGATGATGATCATCACCATCGCCCAGTGCCATTCTGTCAGGAACGGCACATAGGAGAGGTTTGCGTTGACAAGGCCGATACGCTTTAAAAAGTCGGTGATACCGGCGGACGCCATCATGCCGTTGACAATCCCATTGTCCGCTAAGAAGTTGCGAATCAGCAACAGCGTGACAAACTGCGGCACTGCGGCAGTGACCATAAACAAAGTGCGCCACATCTTCTGGCACTTGGTTTTTTTGTTGTTGATAAACATCGCCATCAAAACGCCGCCAAAGAAGGTGGTGAAGGTGGCAAAGAAAGCCCAGACCAGCGTCCACGTCAAAACTTTGCCGAATGCGTAGCCGAACGTGTCGGTGACACCGCCGCCGAACAAAGAGGCGAAGTTGGACAGGCCGACCCAGGTAAACAGGGCACTGGGCGGCATGTGCTGCTGATCATAATTGGTGAAAGCCACACAGATCAAGATGAAGAGCGGCACAATGGTAAACACCACAACGCCCAGGACGGGAAGGGTGAGCAGCGTGATGTAGAACTTCTCATTCAAATAGCTGTGGAGATCCTGAAAAAAGTTGTTGGGCTTCTTGCCGTCCTGCTTGATGAGCTGCAACCTGTAATTGGCGCACACCACGCCCATAGAGGCGGCAATGAGTGCGACAATAATAACTATGGAGATGACGCTGAACAGCAGGATGGCAAAGGAGTTGTCATAGTCGTTGACTTCATTTTGCATGGTGACGGGATTAAACACCATTTCCATCTTCACGGTGCCCAGAGTTCCAAACTTGGCTAAGTTGGGCGCGCCGACAATGGCAACGAAACCCAGACCGAGCGCCTCCACGGCTGTGACGATGAGCGCCTTCATCAGCTGCCCGTGCCCGATAAAGCCCAGGCCCCAAATCAGGAAAGATACCTTGGTAAAGATATCCCCTTTTGTAAACGACTCGCCAAACTGTTTGAAAATACTCTTTTCATCCAGTGCGCGCAAGTGTTCTTGGACCGCAGTCACAGGGACATTCTCCTTTCTTTCATATTTTGTTCTATTTCTTTGCGGATGGGTATGTAACCGTTTAACAGGGAAGCCCGCCCGGCTCCCGGCCGACGCCGGAGACCGGGCGGGTCGATTAAAGCGTTTACAAGTAGATATTGTACGCGCGCAATTACTCAACGACCGGCGCCGTAATGCCGGCTACCGCTTCATCCAGAATTGCCTGCACGTCTTTTCCGCCGCCGCCCTCAACAAGGATTTTACCCATCGTCTGGGCAGGATCCCAGTAGTTGGCGCCTACGCGCTGCAGGGAAGAAAACTCATTCTGCTCTGCAAGTGCCACCATGGCTGGATCGTTTTGAACAGCCTCAGATTCAGAAGCTTCGATGTTGGCAGGTCCCTGGCCGCGCTGCTCAAAACGCTTGGTCTCGTTTTCCGCATTGGTCACATACTCAGCCAACAGCATGGCCCAGCCAACATTTTTGCTGTGCGGGTTCACACCCAACAGCTTGTAGCCGGCGTAAGAGGCCATCTGTTGCTGCTGACCGTCCACGGTATAGGTGGGCAGTTTGCAGGCGGCGTAGTTCTCTCCCCAGGCTTCCTGTGCTAAAGTAGCATTCCAGGTGCCGTTGATGCCGGCGGCAACCGTGCCGTTCGCAATGCCATCCTTAAAGGCACCGTCATCCTGGGAGATAAAGCCATCCTTGGACGCCAGATCCATGATTGCCTGGGCGATCTTGGGGCCGTTGCCGGTGTTCCAGTTGCAGACGGTCGTCACACCGTCATCGGCAAGACCCAGTTCCATGGTGGGATCGCCACCGAAGAAACTGTAGAAATACCAGCCGGAAGTGACTTCCATGGAGACCTTTTTACCGGCGGCCGCGGCCAACTCTACCATCCTGTCCATCGTCTCGACATCTTCCGGATTGGGGAAGACGCTCTTGTCATAGAACATGAAGTAGCCGTTGTCGGCGGTCAACGGGAAGGCATAGAGTTTCCCGTCCACCGTGGCGGCATCGACAGCACCTGCCACATTGCGGGTCTTGATGTCGTCCGCGCTCAGACGCCCCTCAATGTCCTGCACTTCCTGCAAGGCGCCCGCCTTTACCAGCTCGTTAATCTGGTCATCGGCAAAGGCGAACACATCGGCGGCAGCTTCCGGGTCCGTGAGAATCGTATCTTTCACGCCGGACTCAGACTGAGGACCGATGTTGATGGTGAGGTTGACCTCATCTTTGTGTTCTTCGATAAAAGCGTCAGAGATCTCGCGCAGCAGGTTCTGATCCTCCTCGCCGCCCCACATGGTCAGGGTAACATCCTGAATTTCGCCGGAACCGGTAGAAGTTTCACCCGTGTCGCCGGAATCAGCTGGAGTCTCGGCACCGCCGTTTTCCGCGGAACTTTGGTTGTTATCGCCCGTGTCCGCCTCGTCGTTTCCGCCCCCCCCGCAGGCAACCAAACTGATGGCAAGCGCTGCGGCTGTGGCCAAAGCAAGCAATTTTCTCATGTGCACATCTCCTTTGTGTACAATACATACCCGGGCTGTGCCCGTCACAACCCGCGCAACCGAGTGCGCCAGCAGTTGCGCAACCGGTTGCTTTACAGAGTTTAGTATACCACGTTCAACTGGGTACGACAATATATGAATTTGACAAAGTCTTTTATAAAAAATTGTAAATTATGTACAAAACACAAAAAACGGCGGTGCGCGGAAATTCAATATGCGATAGAACAAAATCCGCCCGAATGGCAACTGCCAAGCGGACGTTCGTCGTGAAAAAAACATATCAAGAGGGTTTTTAGCAGCTCAGGATCGGTCTTACACGGCAATTTAAAAGGCAGGCAGATCCTTATAGCTACACTACAGTGTAGACTGGCGAAGCACCAGCTGGTAACCGCTGGCCTGGTAACTCTCAACGGATTGTCCATCAATTGCGTCTAACAGTGCACGGTAAGCGGTATGCGCCAGTTGTTCCGCGTCAAAGTGAACCGCTGTGATGCTGGGTTCGCATTCCTCCAGTTCCTCACTGTCGTACAGGGACGCAAGGCGCAAATCCTGCGGAACCCGCAGGCCTTTGGCCTTGAGCTGACGTAACACCAAAAGAGCCAAATCGTCATCCATACAGACGATACCGTCCGGACTGCTGTTCAAAACCTGCTCCAAGCCGGCAAGACGGGTTTTTAAGGTCTCCAGTTCCAAAACAATCAGCGCCGGGTCAATGGCAAGACCGGCCTCACGATGCGCCAGCGCAAAGCCCTTATAGCGACTGGTGTTGACGGTATAGCGTCTCGATCCCCCCAGCAGCGCGATGCGACGCATGCCTTTTTGGATCATGTGCGCTGTAAGATCCCGGCAACCTGCCACCTGATCGTTATCCACTTGCAAGATGTTCTTGTCCTGCAGCGTTCCCAGCACCACAAACGGCGTATTGCGCTCTTGCAGCAATTCCACAAGCGGGCTGTTCTCGATGGCACTCGTCAGGATAACGCCGTCTACCTTTCCCTTATCCAGCAATCTGCGCAGCGGGAGCGTGTTGCTGCCGCCGGCGATCGTCAAAATGATATCATAATCGCTCTGGTTGGCCGCTTCGCACACCGCTGTGAGGCTTTTGCGCACAAAGGGCAGGTCAAAGTTAGAAAACTGGCGGGAAATGACCATCGCAATGTTGTAAGTTCGGTTTTGCGCAAGACCGCGCGCAACCGCATTGGGGCTAAAATTATGTTCGTCGATGTACTCCTGCACGCGGATGCGCGTGGACTCGCTGACCCTGCCCTTCCCGGAGATAGCGCGGGAAACCGTTGTTTTGGATACACCGAGTGCCTGTGCCACATCGCTGATCGTCAATGCCTGCTGCGCCATGGAGCAATTTCTCCTTAACCGAATATCGAAACTCGTTGCCTTTGCGGCGAGGTGCGCAACCGACAATGTCCAATGCCGGCAGCGCAACGCAATCGGCGTTGCGCAATCTTTGCGCAATTGCAGTATAGCAGTGTGATATGGCATCGTCAAGAAAAAATCCCCGGCAACTGCCGGGGAGCCAAAAAGGTGACGGGCGGATTTGAACCGCCGAATAAGGGTTTTGCAGACCCTTGCCTTACCACTTGGCAACGTCACCATATAGACCAAAACCGGCAGCACGCCGGTTTTGGACGTTTTGGAGCGGCCAACGAGGCTCGAACTCGCTACCTCCACCTTGGCAAGGTGGCGCTCTACCAGATGAGCTATGGCCGCGCACTGCATCCCAAACACCATAACGAATGTAGAAGGATGCAGGCGTTAAACTGGTGCCTCCGATCGGAATCGAACCAATGACACAAGGATTTTCAGTCCTCCGCTCTACCGACTGAGCTACAGAGGCAAACAACAGCGACCCGGATCGGGCTCGAACCGACGACCTCTAGCGTGACAGGCTAGCGTTCTAACCAACTGAACTACCGGGCCACGGAAGTGGGAGCTAACGGACTCGAACCGCCGACCCTCTGCTTGTAAGGCAGATGCTCTCCCAGCTGAGCTAAACTCCCGCACAATTCCCTTTGGGAAGTGGAGCGGCCAACGAGGCTCGAACTCGCTACCTCCACCTTGGCAAGGTGGCGCTCTACCAGATGAGCTATGGCCGCATCGACCGGGCGCTTGCCCCCTGAGATCTCGGACGCCGCAACTTATTCTACTCTATGCATTTTGGTTTGTCAAGAAAATTTTTGTGCCTTGTTTCACGCGTTGGGTGGTATCAAAACAGGAAATTCACAAAGCGCATGATACCAAAAAACAGATCCTAAGCAGATAAAGGGACATATAAAACGGAGCAGTTCCCTTCCGTTAATAATTTTTGAGAATTTACTGGAAATTGTATACACAGTCTGTTATAATAGGGAGCGCTATTTTGTTCTTGCTATTGCATTTTAGGACGAATTCAAATGAGTAAATTCGCAGGGAGGCTCATCTATGAGTAAAAAGTTCTTGTATTTTTTTAACGAGGGCCATGATGCTTTTGGCGGTGACCAGACCACCATGAAAAATCTTCTCGGTGGGAAGGGCGCAGGGCTGGCGGAAATGACGTATGCCGGCATGCCGGTGCCGCAAGGCTTTACCATTACGACTGAGGCCTGTACGCAGTACTATGCGGATAACCGTGAGATTAATGCCGAAATTCAGGCCGACATCTTTGAACATATGACCATCCTTGAGGAACAGACCGGCAAGAAGTTCGGCGATATCAACAATCCCCTACTGGTTTCTGTTCGTTCCGGCGCCCGCCAGTCCATGCCGGGCATGATGGATACGATATTAAATTTGGGCTTGAACGACCAGGCTGTGGAAGGCCTTGCCAAGCATACCAACAATCCGCGGTTTGCCTATGACTGTTATCGTCGCTTCATCCAGATGTACTCAGACGTAGTCATGGAACTGGGCAAGGGCTTTTTTGAAGAACGCATTGACGCGATGAAGGAGAAAAAAGGCGTCAGCCAGGATATTGAATTGGACGCGGACGACTTAAAAGAGTTGGTAAAAGAGTTCAAAGAGATTTATCTCGAAAAGCAAGGTTCCGAATTCCCGCAGGATCCAAAAGAGCAACTCATCGGCGCTGTCAAAGCCGTGTTCCGGTCCTGGGATAACCCGCGCGCCAATGTCTACCGCAAGATGAACGAGATCCCTTATGAATGGGGCACTGCGGTTAATGTGCAGCAGATGGCCTTCGGCAACTCCGGGATGAAATCTGGTACCGGTGTGGCGTTCACCCGAAATCCCGCGACCGGCGAAAAGAAACTGATGGGCGAATATTTGATCAACGCGCAGGGCGAAGACGTTGTCGCCGGAATCCGCACGCCCTCCCCGATCAGCAAGTTGCAAGAAGAAATGCCGCATGTCTACGAGCAGTTTGTTGCTATCGCGTCCAGGCTGGAAAATTACTACCGCGATATGCAGGATATGGAGTTCACCATTGAGGATGAACACCTGTTTATGCTGCAGACGCGCAACGGCAAGCGCACCGCACAGGCCGCTTTGCAAATTGCCTGCGATCTGGTCGACGAAGGCGTAATCTCCGAGAGGGAAGCCGTCCTGCGCGTAGAACCCAAACAGTTGGATACGCTGCTGCACCCGCAATTCGACGCCGACGCTCTCAGGGCCGCTGAGCCGATCGGGAAAGGCCTTGCCGCATCGCCGGGTTCTGCCTGCGGCCGAATCGTCTTCAGCGCGGAGGATGCGGAGGAAAAAGTAAAAGATCCCGACTGGAAGCAGGTTGTTCTTGTGCGCCTCGAGACTTCTCCTGAAGATATCGTGGGCATGCAGGTATCACAGGGTATTTTGACGGTCCGCGGCGGTATGACCAGCCACGCCGCCGTTGTAGCCCGCGGCATGGGAACTTGCTGCGTTTCCGGATGCGGCAACGACAACACGGTCACCATCGACTACGGCGCAAAAATGATCTCCATAAACGATCACACCTTCCACGAAGGCGACTGGATCAGTTTAGACGGATCCACCGGCAACATCTACGAAGACAGAATCTCCACCGTCGCCAGCACCGAGAACGCCAATTTCAAGCGATTCATGAGTTGGGCGGATGCGGCGCGCCAGCTGAAGGTCCTGACCAACGCCGATAATCCCACAGATGCACAGAACGCCGTCGATATGGGTGCGGAAGGCATTGGTCTATGCCGTACCGAGCATATGTTCTTTGCGGAAGACAGGATCAAAGCTGTGCGCGAGATGATCTGCGCCACAACCGCCGAGGCTCGCAAGGCGGCGCTTGCCAAAGTTGAGCCCTATCAAGAGGCCGACTTTGTCGCCATGTACCGCATCATGGGCGACCGGCCCATGACCATCCGCTATTTGGATCCGCCACTTCACGAGTTTCTGCCTACCAAAGAGCAGGATATTGCCGAACTCGCCGCTGATATGGGCATGACGGCAAAAGATTTGCAAGATGTGGTTGTCAGCCTGCATGAATTTAACCCCATGATGGGGCACCGTGGGTGCCGCTTGGCCGTAACCTACCCGGAAATTGCCGAGATGCAAACCACCGCTGTGATCAATGCAGCCCTGCAGGTCAGCAAAGAGACGGGCAAAATCATCACCCCGCACATTATGATTCCCTTGGTCGGCGAGGTGAAAGAGCTCAAGTTTGTCAAGAATATTATCGTCAAAACGGCTGATGAGCTGATTAAAGCCTCCGGTGTTGACATGCACTACGAGATCGGCACCATGATCGAGATCCCCCGTGCTGCCCTGACCGCCGGCGAGATCGCCAAAGAGGCGGATTTCTTCAGTTTCGGCACAAACGACTTGACGCAAATGACCTTCGGCTTCAGCCGGGACGACGCTGCCAAGTTCCTGACTGCCTACTACGATGCAAAAATCTACGAGAGCGATCCCTTCCAGCACCTTGACCAGACAGGCGTCGGCCGCTTGGTCAAGATGGCCGCTTGCGAAGGGCGGGCAGCCAATCCCCATCTGGGCCTTGGCATTTGTGGCGAACACGGCGGCGATCCCAGCAGTGTAGAATTTTGTCACAATGTCGGGCTGGATTATGTCAGCTGCTCTCCTTTCCGCGTACCCATCGCCCGCCTCGCGGCCGCGCAGGCAGCTATTAAAAATCCCCGCTAAAATCTAAAGGCCAGTCTGGCCGATTCTATCTGAACGCAAACAATGAGGGAGACCGGTTACAGAAGTCTCCCTCATTTTTATTGGTATGGATTTTCAGGTAGGCAGTCTGCAGGTGCAAAGGGTAATTCTCAATATGTCTTTGAGGTATGTTCCCACTCTTTGTACTGCTCGGCCTCCTCATACATCGATAGATAACTTTTGTAACGACTTTGTGAGATGGCGCCGCTCTCCACTGCGTTTCGCACCGCGCAACCCCGCTCTTTGCGGTGAGAGCATCCTGCATAGCGGCATTTGCCGAGATAGCGGGCAAATTCCGGAAAGGTTGTATCCAGTTCCTGCTTGGGGATATGGCCGATCTTTTGCGCATCTACACTGGCGAACCCCGGTGTATCGGCGATGCGACCACCGCATATCTCAAAAATTTCCACTTCACGCGTGGTGTGGCGACCACGGCCCAGTTTTTGACTGATTTCCCCCGTCTCTCGAACAAGGTGTGGATCCAAAGCGTTTAAAAGCGTCGACTTGCCCACGCCGCTGTTGCCGCACAGGGCGCACAGGTGCCCTGCGATCAGAGAGCCTAGTTCCACAAGTCCCGAACCAGTGTGGTAGTCCATAAAAAGCATAGGGATGCCGCTGTCTTTGTACGCGGCGCAAAGTTCTTTCGCATCACCCAGATCCAACTTGGTAACCACCAGCACCGGCTGGATGTGCAGATATTCCGCAGCACAAAATAGCTTGTCCAAAATCAGCGTACTGGGAACCGGCTGCACCGTAGACGCAACGACCAGCAGGATATCCAAATTGGCTACCGGCGGACGCGGAAAATAATTCCTGCGCGGCAATATCGTTTCGATCCTGTTGTCATCGGATAGCACGACATTATCGCCGGCTAAAGGGACGATTCCCTGTTTTCTGAAAATACCGCGGGCGCGGCATTCCACCAGGCCCGCAGCTGTCTTGACGTAGTAAAATCCACCAATTCCCTTCGCGATGTACGCCATGCTCAGCGCACCTGCTCACCAGTCTCAAGATCCCAGACGCTTCCGTCCTCATGCTCTTCCATCCGATGAAATTCTCCCGGCGGATCGACCCACTCCTGCCACTGATTGGCAGAGTTCAGCAAGTCCTGCAGATCGACCACTTCTTGCGGAATACCGGTCGATACCTTCAGCGTGATCAGATCCAGAACACGCGCCTCGCTGCCGCCCTCCGGCGTTTGCCCGATCACCGTCCCCTCCGGCTCTTCACTGTTTACATCAATAGTGCGGGTGCCGAGCTTGGCGGCCACCAGCGTGGAGCGCGCTTCGGATAGCGTCAAGCCGACGACGCTGGGCACCACACGCTTGACATCCAGCTGTTCCCTGCTTACATAGACATTAATCGTTGTACCGGCTGCCACGGATTCATTTTCTCCCGGCTCTGTATACACGACCGTTCCGGCCGCGACAGAAGTGTCGTCCACAGGCGTCGTGATGGGAACCAATCCTGCATCACTTAAAAGGCGCAGCGCTTCGTCGCGAGAATAATTCCTCGTTTCCGGTACGGTTACCCACTGGGTGCCCATACTGACCTTTAACGTAACCTTCTGCCCCTCTTTTACCGTTCTACCGGAGCGCGGCGTTTGTTGATAGATCACGCCTTCTTCCTGCGTATCGTTATATTCATACACCCAAACCGGTGTCAGGCGCGCATTATAATCCGATGCCAAAAACTCATCGCGTGTCATACCGACAAAATTGATCAGCTGTACATCCTCGCGGTTAGAAAACAGCGCACTGGAAGAATGGGAGAAGATCAGATACACCAAAATCAGGGCACCGATAACAAAGGCTACCGCCAAACCGAAAAAGATCGGAAAGAGGGAGAAATGATACTTTTTTTGGCGTTTTTTCTTCTTTTTCTTTTTGTTCGCGTTGTTTGTACCTGCCCGGCGTGCCTCGTCGGTGCGAACGTTGCTCTTTGCATGCGGCACGGCGTCTTGACTTGCCGGATATGGCTTGTTGGCATTGACTACCTTGTTGATGGTCTTGCCGGGATCCGACTGTGTGTTGTATTCGTACTCGAAAAGAATGCTGGGGTTGCGTTTGAAGGCCTCGAGTGCATTTAGCATTTCACCTGCGGACTGGAAGCGCGCATCCGGATCCTTTTCCATCGCCTTCTCGGTGATTTGGCAAAGGCCTTCCGGTACGGAGGGTGCCACCTCGGCAAGAGGGCGCGCCTTGTCCGAGATCTGCTTGATCGCAATCGATACAGCACCGTTACCGTCAAACGGCAAAGAGCCGGAGAGCATTTCATACATCATAACGCCGACCGAATAAATATCGGTTCGGGCATCCGTGCGATCGCCTTTGGCTTGCTCGGGACTGATGTAATGCACCGATCCGATCGCTTTGTCGCTGACGGTTTGGCTTTGCGCTCTGGAAAAGCGGGCGATACCGAAATCCATCATTTTGATAGATCCGTCCGCTAACAACATAATGTTTTGCGGTTTGACATCGCGGTGGACGATGCCCTTGGAATGGGCATGCTGCAAAGCGGATAACACTTGCGTGGCAAAATAAACGACTTCTTTCCAACTCAATACTCCACCACGCTGCCGCAGATACTCTTTTAGCGTGATTCCATCAATATACTCCATGACAATGTACTGCAGCCTGTCGGTCACAGAGACGTCATAAACGCGCACAATGTTGGGGTGATCCAGAATCGAGATCGCCTTGGACTCGTTTTTAAACCTGCGCACCAATTCATCATTGTCCAGAAATTCTTCTTTCAAGACTTTGATGGCGATCGGGTTTCCGCTGCGCGTGTCCTGGCCGCGGTAAACATTCGCCATGCCGCCGCGGCCTACCAGACTCTCGACCAAGTAGCGCCCATCCAACTTTTTGCCGATAAGACTATCCATGCGTCACATCCTCCGTAGCTTCAACGCCCAGCAGCAAAATTGTGATATTATCTTGACCTCCGACATGCATAGCCCTATCGACCAGACGATAAGGCGCCTCAAAAAACGGCGTCTCTTTCATGATCAATTCAATTTCCGCATCGCTGACCATATTGGTCAGGCCATCGGTGCAAAGCATAAGGACATCACCGTCTTGAATGGGGCAGCGGTCATATTCTGGAACTATGGTTGCGCCGACGCCAAGGGCGCGTGTAATCAAATTCTTTTGCGGATGCTGCGCTGCCTCTTCCAGTGTAATTTTGCCGCTGTCGACCAATTGCTGAACCATGGAATGATCTCGCGTCAGCTGGGTCATGGTTCCCTTCCGGATCAAATACGCGCGGCTATCGCCCGCATGTACGATATGGGCGATCCCCCGTGACAAATAGGCACATACCGAGGTGGTTCCCATACCGAACATATCCGCACTGGAGGTGGCTTTCTCGTACACGGCTTTGTTGGCGATATCAAATCCTTGCAAAATAAAGGTTTCTTCCTGACCAGTGTGCAGAGAATCCATTTTCTCAACAAAATAAGAACACAGGGTGTCTGTGGCGATGCCGGAGGCGATCCGCCCACCGTTGGCCCCGCCCATGCCGTCACACACAATGCCCCATCCGCCGCCGTCCGCCAGCTGCCTGGCGCAGTAGTTGTCTTGGTTTTCCGTGCGGCACTTCCCGATATCCGTAACTGCTGCAATTTTCATTGCGTTTCATTCCTTTCGGAAGTTTGCGTTATTAAGCTGCGGCTTGGCTTGTATGCGTTTTCAGTTTTTTGCCGCAGCTGTCCGCAGGCGGCGTCAATGTCATCCCCAAGACGGCGTCTGATTGTGGCGTTGACGCCCAATTCCTGCAATCTGGTTTGAAAGCGCCGTATGCTGGCAGCATCGCTGGCCTTATAGGTACTGCCGTCTACTGAGTTGATGGGAATTAGGTTAATGTGTGAACCCACTCCCCTGACGAGATCCGCCAATAGAAGCGCCATATGAGGCGAATCGTTTACGCCGCGAATCAAAGCATACTCAAAACTGATGCGTCGGCCCGTTGCTTTCTGATATCTTCGGCAGGCCGGCATGAGCTGTTGGAGCGGATAGACGTTATTGATCGGCATAAGTTGGGACCGAACCGAATTGCACGGCGCATGCAGCGAGACAGAAAGTGTAAGCGACAGGTTTTCTTTTGCCAGGCGGTCGATCTGCGGCACGATGCCGCAAGTAGAAAGACTGATGTTGCGCATACTGAGATTGAGGCCGTGTACCCCAGAAAGGATGCGCAAAAATTTGAGAACATTGTCGTAGTTTTGGAGCGGCTCTCCCATACCCATGAGCACCACATGAGAGATGCGCGATGAAGGATCCGTGCGCCAAAGCGCACGCTGCACCGCATAAACCTCAGAGGCTATCTCGCCGGCGCTCAAATTGCGCTGAAAACCGGCCTGCGTACTCGCACAAAATCGACAGCCCATCGCGCAGCCAACCTGAGTGGACACGCAGACGGTATAACCGTAGCGGTAATGCATCAGTACTGTCTCTATGCAGTCGCTTTCATGAAAACGAAGAAGGAATTTAACCGTACCGTCGCTCGACTGTTGCCTGCGGACAACAACCGGCGCAATTAATTCGGCCTTCTCGGCTAGTTCGCCGCGAAGCTGTAGCGGCAGGTTGCTCATCTGCGCAAAATCCGTAACGAGTTTTTGATGAATCCACGTATAAATCTGTTTGGCTCGGTAACGGGGTTGGCCAGACGTCTGGATCCAATCTTCCAGTTCGGGGAGCTCCAGATCATGAAAGCAGATTTTTCGTTTTTCTGCCACGCCGGTTCACCTCAATCGAAAGACTTTTACTATCGTATCACGTTTTCTCAAGGATTGCCACAAAAAATCCGTCCGTTTCGGTATTTTGCGGCAAAAAAAGGGAGCCAAAACCAGTATTATACGTTCCCGGAAAATGTTTTTTTGGCGTAACTACGTGAAACAGAGGATGAGTTTGTAAAAATTTATCAATTTGCTCCTGATTTTCTTGCTGATTCAGGGTGCACGTTGCATATACCAAGCGTCCACCCTCAGCCAGAGCCTGGGCGGCATTTTGCAAAATAGCCTGCTGTTGCGTTAAGAGAAGTGGCAAATCGGAAAGGTTTTTATAGCGTATATCCGGTTTTTTCCCGATAACGCCAAGGCCTGAACAGGGTACATCGCACAGCACGCGGTCAAAAACGCCGGGACGCCAGGTAGCACCGTCTTCGCAGGTAAATTGCGCGCAGGTGATACCCATACGTTCAAACGCCTGGCGCATCAGGCGCGTACGATGTTGCGATCTGTCATTGGCGAGAAGAATACCGCGGTTGTCCATTTGCTGCGCCAAAAGCAGCGCCTTGCCTCCGGGTGCAGCGCACAGATCCAGCACCCGCAGACCCGGTTTGGCATCGAGACATAGCGCTGCATACTGGCTGGCTAAGTCCTGAACATGATAGTACCCCTTCTGAAACGCATCGCTCGCAGCCGGGCTACCGTGCAACCGGATCAACAGGCTGTTTTCTACTCTTCCCTGCCCCAAAACACGGTGTCCCTCTTGTTGCAGGCACAAGGCAAGGGTCTGTGCGTCTGTGCGCAAAGTATTGACGCGTATGGCGGTCGGTCTTTGCTTTTGGTATGCCTCTGCAATCAAAAAAGCTTCGTCTTTGTACTGCTTCCACAAAAGTTGAGCGACGGGAAGAGAAAAACAATAATAAATCTGCAGACGCTCCAGCGGATCTGGAAAATCTGCTGGTTTCGGCGCCGGTGCGGCCAGGGATCTGCGCAAAATCGCGTTGACCATGCCGGCGGCGCTCGATTTTCCAAACGCCCTTGTCAAATCCACCGATTCATGGACGGCGACGGCATGAGGCACCGCCATATAAAGTCCCTGTGCCAAACCGGCGCGCAAAATCGCTAAAACCGGAGCGTCTAATTTTGCAAGTGGTCGCCGGCAGAACTTGCTTAAAACAAAATCCAGTAAAGGGACATGTTCGACTACCGAATAAAAAACTGCGGTGGCAAAGGCTGTGTCTTGCCCGGAAAGTGGCGGACGGCATTTTTTGAGTTCAGAATCCAGTACCAAATCCGCGTAGCCGTGTTCTTCCTGACGGATCAAGGCCCGAATCACGAGATAGCGCGCCGTCAAAGGCAATCCCCCACTCTCAGGCGTCTGCCGGCGGCCCAGGCTGTACCCGTCATGGATTTGCCGCTTTCCGGAGTCAAAGATAAAAGCTGAATCGCATCCTGTGAGCAGGCAATCGTGAGAGGATCTAAGCAAAGAACCGTTGCGGGCGGCAAAGCATTCGGATTTTGTGCCAATCTAGCGCCCCTGACTTTAATTCTCTGATTTTTCCATAAAAAGGAGGCGATCGGCCAGGGATCCATACCGCGTACCCAGTTGTGAATGCGGGCAGCGGGCCAGGTGAAATCAAAAAAAGACATTTCCTTGGTAAGGGCAGGGGCTTTGCTAGCCTCGTCCTCTTGCTGAGGAATGGGTACAAGCTCCCCTCTTGAAAGTTTTTCTAACGCAGATACCAGGGTTTTGGCTCCTTGCAAAGAAACTTTTTCAAACAGCTCCCCGCTTGTCATTTCGGGACCGATGGGCACCGGCTCCCTTACCAAGATATCGCCGGTATCAATGCCCTCGTCCATCTGCATAACTGTTACGCCGCTCCATTTTTCGCCGTTCAGGATCGCCCACTGAATCGGCGCCGCGCCGCGGTATTTGGGCAGCAGAGAGGCGTGCAGATTGATGCATCCCAAAGGGGCGATCGATAACAGTGCCGGAGGAAGAATGCGCCCGTACGCGACCACTACAATACAGTCCGGCAGCAGGCCGGAGATCAAAGAAGGTATCTCTGCGCAGCGCAGCGTAGCAGGCTGCCAGACGGGAATATCATATTGGCCAGCCAGCCTCTTTACGGGCGGCGCGGTTAGGATCTGTTTTCTACCCACCGGCTTATCTTCCCGCGTGAACACACCACAGATGTCGTGCCCCGCCTTGATTAAGGAAGCGAGGCAAGTTGCTGCAATATCGGGCGTGCCCATAAATAGGATGCGCATAGGTCGGTTTTTCTCCTGTTATTTGCCGTTGGGATAGTCATCCTCATAAAAGTGCGTGGCACGGTCGAGGATCGTGATACCATCCAGATGGTCATTCTCGTGCTGAATGCAGCGAGCCAGATTATCATCCGCCTCCAGTGTGAACCAGTCGCCGTGGCGATCCTGTGCCTTTGCCTTGACGTGCTTTGCGCGCTTGATCGCTCCGTTTCGCCCAGGAAACGACAGGCAACCCTCGTATTTTTCCACCATTTCTTCGCTGCGCTCTAAGATCTCAGGGTTGACGAAATCAATAAATTTGTACTCATAATCCGGCGGCAGATCGCCCTCTGGCATATCCCGCGTATCCAGGCAGACGAACAAGCGGCGCATCATACCAACCTGCGGACCAGCCAGACCGACGCCGTTGGCATGAAGCAGCGTCTCATGCATATCGTCAAGCAAAGTCGCAAGACGATCATCAAATTTGGTAACAGGTCGACAGACCTTTTTCAGGATCGGGTCGCCTTGCAAAACAATGGTGCGCAAAGCCATGGGTGATACCTCCCGTGTTTATAAATCTCCATCGCAATTAAAATCCAATGCGACGGATATTCCTTTTGCGATACGATCGGCTTCATACGCCGCAAGCGCCTGCCTGAGCAGGTTGCGGAAAGTGGCGTCATTACGGCATTTCACGGTCACCTTATACCGATACTTGCTGTTCAACATGGCAATATTCATCGGGACCGGGCCCAAAATACGCAGCGGGATCCCCGCATTTTGAGAAGCGAAGTCAGCAAGAATCGTCTCAAAGCGCTGTGCCGCCTGCAAGGTTTGATCCTTTTGGGTGCCTGAAAATCCAGCAACGCAGAATGCGCAAAAGGGCGGATAGAGACCATAGCGGCGGAACTGAATTTCTTCTTTGTAAAAGGCGGGGTAATTCTGGTCTGCCGCAAGTCGAAGGATCGGGTGGTTCGGTGCTGTGGTTTGAATCAAGGCCCTGCCTGCTGTCTCGGCGCGTCCTCCGCGACCCACCACCTGGGTAATCAGACCGAAAACATTCTCGTAAGATCGAAATCCCTGTCCAAACAACAAGCTGTCAATTCCCAGTACCCCTACCAGGGTAATTTTCTCAAAATCCAAACCTTTTGCCACCATCTGTGTACCCAAAAGGATATCATAATCGCCGTTAGCAAAGCGGGTAATCATTTCCGTGTAGGCGTTCTTTCGACCGGTAGAATCCTGATCCATGCGCAAAATACGGGCCTGCGGCAAAAGCTGCGCCAATTCTTCCTCTACGCGCTGCGTTCCGAAACCACTGTACGCAAGTCTGCCCCCACAGACGGGGCACACAACAGGCGGCGGGCAAACAAGGTGCCCGCAGTGGTGGCAAAGTAAGACATTGCGCGATTTGTGGTATACCATCGGTACCGAGCAGTTGGGACATTCCATTACCTTCCTGCATACCACACACTGAGCGACAGTGTGATAGCCACGCCGGTTGAGCAGCAAGAGCGCTTGTTCTTTACGAGAAATGGTGTAACGCAGCTCCTCTGCGAGACGAATACTGATCTCATGAGGGTTTCCATCAACCAGTTCTTGGCGCATATCGATAAAATCCACTTTCGGAAGCGGACGCCCTGCATAGCGCTCGTGCAGTTCTACCCGTTCGATTTTTCCGGTCTGGGCCGCATACCACGTCTCGGTGCGCGGTGTAGCGGAAGAAAGAACCAACAGAGCATGATCCTGCAAGGCACGTCTTGCTGCGACGGCGCGCGCATCATACCTGGGACTTGTCTCGCTTTGGTAGGTATGTTCTTGCTCTTCATCGATTACGATCAAGCCCAGGTTTTCAAGCGGAGCAAAGACAGCGCTTCTGGTGCCGACCACAACATCAGCTTCACCGCGCCGAATCCTCTGCCACTGCATAAGACGCTCGGTACGGTTCAACCCGGAGTGCTGTACGGCCAAACGGCTGGCAAAGCGCGCCCGCAGGCGTTGCAACATTTGCACGGTAAGGCCGATCTCCGGAACCAAAACCAACACCTTGCGCCCCAGCGCGAGCGTCTTGTGGATCAGCTCCTCAAACACAGCCGTCTTGCCGCTTCCCGTCACGCCGTAGAGAAGCGCAAAACGCGCATTGTCCTCCAACAAGGCAGACAGCAAAGTGTTATAGGCGCTTTGTTGCGGTGCCGATAGCGTTGTCGTGCGCGTTTCAAGCGGTTGTGGTAGCCCTAAATCCGGTGGGACACTTTGCTCCACGGCGCGTAAGATCCCTTTCTCGCAGAGCGCATCCAGTGTACTCTTGCTGATACCGATCGACTGCAGCTGCTTTTGGGTCATCGATCCGTTTTCGAGCGCCGAAATCGCTTGAATCTGCCGCTTGCCCTTTAAAGGCTTTAAAAGCGCTACCTCTGTGCGTTCATAGGCCTTTTCAACGGGTTGCACAAGGCGTTCTTTCAGGGCAGGGTGACCGTTTTGCATATCGATTTGATACTGTGCGCCATAAGGAATAACCGTATTGACGGCATCGAACCATGTGCAGAAGGTACGATCTTTTAGATACTGCACCAGATTAAGCAAATGAAGAGGGATTCTGGCGTCATCGGGCGCAATGGATAGCAGTGTTTTTAGGTTGGCATTCGGATCGCCTTCACAAACGGCCAGCACAAGGGCAAGGCGCGGCTTGTCGGCGCGACCGAAAGGTACCAAAACAAAGCAACCCGGTAAGACGCGTCTAACAAGCGGGTCGGGAATGCGATAAGAATAGAGCTTATCATATTGTTTGGCGGCATCGCTGATGGCCACCTTTGCAATCCTGTCCGCCGCGATTTGCAATGCCCCCTTTTACACCCAAAAAACCGTTCTCTTTTTTACGTGTCCAATCGTCAAAGCGCAGCTGCATTTGTATCCGCATCGCCTTGCAGCCTATCCAGGTTTTGTTTGATAATGGTATAGAGATCCTCCGCGCAGCGGTCAGCATCATCGTTTACAATGCGCTCGTCAAACCGAGATGCGAAAGTCATTTCCCGGTCCGCGCGGCTGAGGCGATTTTGAATTTCTTCTTCTGTTTCCGTACCGCGCTGCCGTAGCCGTCGCTCTAATTCTTCTCGGCTGGGGGGCATAATAAAAACCGTTGTCGCACCTGGATATAGGCGCTTAATATTGCTCGCCCCTTCTATCTCGATAACCAAAATCACTGGAATTTTCACTGCCATGCGCGATTCAACCTCGGTGCGCAGTGTACCGTAAAACTTGCCGCAATAGTTTGTATACTCCACAAGTTCGTTGTGCTGAATTTTTTGTTCAAACGCTTCCTTTGTGAGATAATAGTACGTAACGCCGTCCTTTTCTCCGGGTCGCATTGCCCGCGTTGTCGTGGTAACCGCGCGCTGCACCTCCGGATGCATACAGCGCACCCGCTTAACGACGGTATCTTTTCCGGCGCCAGAAGGGCCGGAAACGACAAATAGGTATTGCTCTGCCCGCATCTCTATTCTCCCCTAATCTCCGACCGCATGATCGGCAAGTTCCTGCGGTTCCCTGGCAGACAGAATGACATGATCCGAATCCATAACCAAAACAGCCCGTGTTTTGCGCCCATAAGAGGCATCCACAAGCGCACCGCGCGCGCGCGCCTCTTGTAATAGGCGCTTGATGGGTGCTGAGTCCGGGCTGATGACGGCGACCAGCCTGTCAGTGTTTACCATGTTGCCGAAACCAATATCTAAAAGACGCATAAAAAGTCCCCTTTGTCAACACGCCGCAATGGTCGCAATGCGCCGTCGGAGAAATTCATACACTGCAGCGAAACGGCATTGTACAGAGTGACAAAAATCATAATACATAGTCGGATTCGCTGCAAAGCCCGTGCCCAAGAACGTCATAAACAGCCACTATTCTAGGTTTTGCAGCTGTTCGCGAATTTTCTCGATCTCGGATTTCAGATCCACAACCCATCTTGTTATGGTGACATCCTGACACTTCGAACCGATTGTATTTGCCTCGCGGTTGAGTTCCTGCGTAAGAAAGTCCAGCCTTCTCCCGACCGGCTCTTCCGATTTTAAGAAAGAGCGGAATTGCACAATATGGCTTCGCAGACGAACGGTCTCCTCGTCTATCGCCGTCTTATCGGCAAATAGGGCGGCTTCCGTGACGAGGCGGCTCTCTTCGATCGTGTGATCTTCGAGCAGCTCCCGCAAGCGGCTATAAAGCCGTTCATAGTAAGCTTGCACACGACCTTGCGTTGCCTCTTCAATTTTGTTGAGCAAGTCCTCTGCTGCGGTTAGGTGATCCAAAAGATCCAGGCGCAGTTTTTCCCCCTCTGCCATCCGCATCGCTACAAAAGCATCCAGAGCTTTACCAGCGGTTTGCTTTACATCCGTGAGAAGCGATTCCTCATCGGTAGGAGCCGGCGTTTCTACCAGCACATCCGGCAACTGCGCCAAAAGTCCCACCGTACTGTCATCGGCTAAACCGAATTTATACCGAAGTTCCCGCAGCGCCGCAACATAAGCTTCCGCCAGCATATAGTCGACATGTACCTCGGTATCCGCTTTTGAAACGCTTTGTAAAGTGAGAGTCAATTCTACCTTTCCGCGTTTTACCCTCGACGTCACAAGTTTTCTGAGTTCGTCATCCATAAACAGGTAACGGCGCGGCAGATGGGAATTGTATTCAAAATAGCGCGCATTTACGCTTCGTAACTCCACGACAATTCTTCTTCCGTTGCGCACCTCGTCCGCACGACCGTATCCTGTCATACTCTGTAACATGCGTTTGCCACCTCATTTTTCGCCATGGTCATACCGGTCTCATCCAGAGCGTATTGTACTATTTTTGCCGTTGCGTTGCAAGAAGAAATACCCGGTAAAAGCCATGTAGGCACCTAATCTGTCGGTTCGATTTTGAGCGGGTTTTACCGCACCTTTTGGGAAGCGCATTCAGTCCCCTTGCCAAGAAAATGACCGCCTTGCCCGAACAGAGCAGGGCGGTTTTAAATTCCTTGCTTAGCGCAGGAACCGTTTTATACCGGATGGCTCTTTGCACTATAGTCTACATGGGCCACATCAACGCCTTGTAGACGCGCATTGCGCCTCTCAAAAAATTTGGGGGCAACCTGCGGGAACATCGCATAGGTGAGAATATCTTCCTCCTGGATGGCATATTTGGCGGCCTCGGCCTTCATTTTTTCCACTTCCGGTTCCAGCAGATCTGCGGGGCGACATGTAATTGGCTCCTCACCCTTTAAAATCCTATCGGAAAATTCTTTGCGGATCGGCGCCGGTGTTCTGCCATAATCGCCGCGCACAAGGCCCTTGAACTCTTTCGTGACCATTTTATAGCGCTCGCCCATAATCACGTTAAACACGGCCTGCGTCCCCACAATCTGGCTGGTAGGTGTCACCAGCGGCGGGTAACCGGAATCTTCCCGCACACGCGGGATCTCTTTGAGTACCTCGTCCAGTTTCTCTTCCTTGCCGGCATCCTTGAGTTGTTTTATCATATTGGAGAGCATACCGCCCGGTACTTGGTAAAGCAGCGTATTCGCATCCACGCCGAGGACTTTGGGATTGATTTGACCGTTTGCAATATATTTTTCGCGCAGTTTGGCAAAATGCTCACGCACAACGTTTAATTGCCCCAGATCCAAACCGGTGTCCCAATCCGTATCCCGCAGCGCCGCGACGAGGCTCTCGGTCGGCATATGAGAGGTTCCCAGCGCGAGAGGACTCATCGCCGTATCTACGATATCCGCTCCGGCTTCGATGCCTTTCAGGATCGCCATACTGGCCAGACCGGAAGTATAATGGCTGTGTATATCAATCGGGATCCCTACGTTCTTCTTGAGTTCGCTGACCAGCTCGTAGCAAGTCATGGGTTTGAGAAGGCCCGCCATATCCTTGATGCAGATGGAATCGGCCCCCATTTGCTCTAGCTGCTTCGCATAGCTAACAAAATACTCATTTGTGTGTACAGGACTCAAGGTGTAGCTGATACACGCCTGCACATGCGCATTCTCTTTTTTGGCGGCCTGGATTGCCGTTTTTAGGTTGCGAGGGTCGTTGAGAGCATCAAAAATGCGCAGGATATCAATCCCGTTCGCTACGGATTTCTGCACGAAGTACTCTACGGCGTCATCGGCATAATGCCGGTAGCCCAGCATGTTCTGGCCGCGGAACAGCATCTGCAGTTTGGTATTCGGCATCAGTCGGCGGATGACGCGCAAACGATCCCAAGGATCTTCGTCTAAAAAGCGAATGCAGGCGTCAAACGTAGCGCCGCCCCAACATTCAACCGAAAAATATCCTACCTTATCCATCTCGGGAAGGATTGGACGCATCTCCTCCGTCGTCATGCGCGTTGCCAGCAAGGACTGGTGCGCATCACGCAACACAACCTCGGTGATTTTTACAGGTTTTTTCGCCATGTCTTCACCTCAACATATAACGTCAATTCAAGCTGCAGAGCAAATCACCGGAATTTACGGTGTCGCCCTTGCGCACGTTGACGGACGCAACGGTACCGTTTTGCGGCGCGCTTATCTCGTTTTCCATCTTCATCGCTTCCAAAATCAGGAGTGTCTCGCCGGTCTTAACCGTGTCGCCCGGTTTGACCTTGACATCCAATATATTGCCCGGCATCGGTGCATTCACCGACACAGATCCTACGTTTGCCGCTCCAACCGGTGCAGCAGCCGGCGCTGAGACGGCCGGTGCGGGAGACTGCGCTACAGCGGAGCCCGATTCTGCGGCAGTATTTTCTTCTACGCTAACCTGGTAAGCAACACCGTTCACGGTGACAGTGAGATGTTTCATCGGGTAATCCTCCTTGCAATGCGGTGTTACAGTGCAGTTGCACCGTGCTTTTTCGGCAAACGCTCTACACGTTTGGTTGCCAGCATATCCAGCGCCTGCACAACGGCTTTGCGCACATCGGCAGGTACAACACAAACATCGGCAACGCCGACGTTTACGGCGGGAACCGCCCCGCAGACCTCGCTGGCATAACTGGCCGCTTTGGAAGCCGTAGCGGCCTTTACATTGTCACTCGCTTCGATTTCTGATTTATACAGCACGCTGACTGCAGCACTAGGTGCCAACGGTGACACACAGCACCCCTGCACGGCAACCCGGAAATCGGCGCTGGAAGCGAGGGCCGTATAAACAGGGCCGATAACTTCACCGCTGAGAACCGCCACCTTGGCCGTCGTGGCCTCGGCATACACTTCCATTAGTCGAGCCGCCTGCCGGATTCCTCCAGAAATATCGTCCTGCGCAGAGCCGATAAAGCCGCTTGTTCCGGCAACCGTGACGATGGGAATGCTATAGGCGTCACAAAGGCGGACAAAGCGGGCCGCCTTGGCTACACATTGACTGCAGATCCTTTCAGGTGCCGTAATTAGCAAGCCCGTTACATTGCCATCAATGTAGCATAAAGTGGTTAAAATGTTCTTCCCGTACCCATCCCACAGCTCCAGCAAGCTCCCTTCGTCCGCGATAGCCTCGGCCTGCCTGGCAATTTCCGCTCCAGAAGAAAACGGTATTTCCGGTAATGCGGACTCCGACATGGCCGGCAAGGCGAGGTTGTTGGAGGGCAACACACAGACAATTTTCGCAGCTACTTCGGCTGCTTCGAAGGCATTTTTTGTGACGACGGCAGCAACCCCTGCTTGCGCAGCGCCTTTTGCGCTGCCGGCATCCGCCGTAGCATCCGGCGCGTTAAAAGGCGGTGTCAAGAAAAGTTCTCCGCCCTCATTTGCCATCACGCACAGATCCGCACCGGCGGCCTGGACAGCAGCACATCCACCGCAAACGCCGATCACGACGGCGATCTGGGGAACAACGCCGGATAGGCGGGCGCTGGCCTCCATCAGGCGGGCATTCTCCTTGAGCAGATCCAGTCCGCCCTCCAGCTTCGCGCCGATGCTGTTATAAAAAGTTACAACTGGGCAGCCGTTCTGACCTGCCAGTTCGAGTATGTGAATATTTTTTTCGAGATCACGTACGCCGAGCGCCTCACCATTCTGCCAGACGACGTAAACGCTCTGATCGCCTACGCGCCCGTATACCGCGCTCAACGCTCCATCCGGCGTAAGCGCTGTGTAATCACTGCCGTTAAAAAACGCGGCTAAAACCCCGGCCTTATCGGGGGCATTTTTCGCCATAAAGGACCTCCTCCAGCAATTTCGTAATAAACCGTCTACGTCGGCGCGGATGTCCTGGGCTGTGCGCGTGCAGTCGGATGCGCTGCATTGCGCAACGCCTTGACCTCCTCCCTCTTCAGTTCCCGCCATTGGCCGGGTGCCAGCATTCCCAATTTTACGGGTCCTTCCGCTATGCGCCGAAGGCGCACAACGGTAAGTCCGACCGCCTCGCACATTCTGCGGATCTCTCGGTTTCGTCCCTCGTACAGTGTCATTTCCAGTACACTGCGCCCGTGATTGCGCGGATCGTCGCTCTGTTCGGATACCACACGGACTACCATCGGCGCGGTTTTGATACCATCGTCCAAGACAACACCGGAAGCCAAACGCGTCAGTTGTTCTTCATTGGCTCTCGGATGCACCGTTACACGATACCGTTTGCTGATCCCGTTTCGTGGACTGGTAAGGAGATTTGCAAACGCCCCGTCATCTGTGAGCAGTAGCAATCCCTCGCTGTCTTTGTCTAATCTGCCGATCGGATACAACCTTCTGCCGGATATGTTCACCAAATCCATCACAGTCTTTCGGCCCCGGTCATCACTTACAGTCGATAGGTAGCCTCGCGGCTTGTTAAGCATGAGATAGCGATAGTTTCGTCTGTGCAAGACAGAAATTTTTCTTTCGTCCACAACGAGCTCATCACAATCCGGATCCATTTTATCGCCGAGAGATACCGGATTTCCGTTCACCTTCACGCGGCCCTGCAAAATCCATTGCTCTGCCGCGCGGCGAGAACAGATCCCTTGGTCAGAAAGAACTTTTTGAACGCGCTGGTTGGCCATATTTTCTCCTATAAAGCCTCTACGTTATCAGCACAACCAATCAAAGATGGTTCATAACCAACGCCTTTACGCTATGCCCTTTGCGACAATGGGACGTCTCTCTATAAAAGGAACCGATCACCTGGCAGCTTTGGAACCCTGAGGCCAACTCAAAACAAATTCTGCCTACCTGGCAAACCTCTACGACTGTGGACTGGCCTGCTTTGCGGGTTCCTTTTCCCCTTCGGCCTCGGTTTTTTCCTTTTTATCCTTCTTGAGCATGGCGGAGAGTTTATCCGCCAGTTCTGGCAGCGCAGCAATCACATTATCCAACGCCGTGGCCTTGTCAAGGAGTTGCGCTGTGCGAACATTTCCGTCGCTGATAATCAGGAACGCGATGGGTGTTACGGAAACGCCGGCCCCGGAACCTCCCCCAAACATCTCTTTGCTGGATTTGGCGCCGACATCGGAGCCGCCGGCCGCAAAGCCGAATGTGACGCGAGATACCGGAATGATGGTTGTCTTATCATCCGGATGGATGGGGTCCCCGATGATGGTGTTGGAATCTACCATGGATCGGATCTTATCGATTGCAACGCCCATCATGCCCTGTACGGGATGTTCTGCCATTGAGGTATGCCTCCTTCTCTGAGCCTATGTTTTTATGAAGCCTCTTGTGCTTTCGTAAAGGGTAATACGCCAGCGAAAACCGGATCGCGCCAAACGCGCCAAACCAACTTGATGAGCAAAACCACTAAGAAGTTCAATCGTATCGTTGCAACAAAAGCGATGTGAAGTTTGTCCTGTTGCTTGCCGGTAAAGTCAGGCTCCAACCACAGCTCCTCCGCCTTGATGGTCATAAACTCTTTCAGGCGCGTCAAGGCGCAGTTGAGTGCTGTCATCAAGGAGCCAAATAACAAAGCCGTCTGACTTGCCTCTTCGGCGTGTACCGGCAGCCATACGCACAATTCCGTCACGCGTATGCCGCGCAGTAAACTTCCACACAAAAACCCGATATGCGAAAAAACATGGCCAAAGAACGTCACAGGATCCCGTTTTATGGCACGAAGCAGCCGATCGCCAAAGCCGGAAGATTCCCCCTCGTCCTCTTGTTCTGCATCTTCTTTCTCTTCACTCTTCTCGGTCTCTTCTTGCTGTGCGGCGGGAGAAACTTCATTCTCGGCGTTCTCTTTTGTCTGTGCAGTTACCGCTTTTGGCTGTGTAGGTTCGGTTTTGGCACCAGAGGGCTTCTCAGTGTACTCCGCTTTGGACTCAGGCTGCTCCTTTGTCTGTGCCCTCGATTTGTTCGTTCCTAGTGCTTCTTTCGTGCTTTCCTGCGCTTGTTCTTTCTCCGCTTCGGTAACTTGCGCAGTGGAAGATTTTTCTTCAGATGCACGCGTTAAAATGCGCCTGCGTATAGGGCCAATCACAGCGTCCAGCGTGAGCGTTTCCGATTTAAATTCCAACTTGACACCGATCGGCAACAGACTGACAAGCAACACAATGATGAGTACCGCCAAGACAAGAATGCCCACTAGCTTTAAAATAAACAGTAGTCCAGCCAATACGATGTTCATAGCAGGCTCTCCTGTTCAGATGTATCCAAAAGATCGCTTTGGTCGGTTCGTTCTTCGGCAAAGTCACCTGCGTACATGTCTTCTTCGTGTACAGGGGGCAAATCCTGGATACTGTTAAGCCCGAACACCCGCAAAAAGTTATCGGTAACGCAAAAGGAAACAGGACGTCCGGGAAGATCCAATCGACCGGCCTCCTCGATCAGGCCCTTTTCAAGAAGACCGGATACCGTAGAGGAGGAATCCACACCGCGAATCTGCTCAATAAAGCCGCGTGATACCGGCTGGTTATAGGCAATGATCGCAAGCACTTCCAGCGCGGCCGCGGAAAGAGGAACATTGCGATGCAGGTACAAAACGCGCCTGACAACATCGGCATACAAAGGTCTCGTCGTAAGCTGCCAACGAGAACCTTCATATCGAAGCAACGAAACGCCGCGCTCCTGCTCGTCATACTCTTTTTGCAAAGCCAGCAGGTACTGTTCCGCCGTATCACAATCTATATACAATGCCTCTGCTAAGCGCTTTGTTTCAACGGGTTCGGCGTGCGCGAACAGCATCGCCTCCATGGCCCCCAGGCGCTGCGAATCCATTATGCTGACTCTCCTTTTGGGACGTCTGGGCGGTGTGAGCGATGGGTACGGTCTAAGAAGAGAACGCCCGTATCGTCTATACTGACTCGACCGCTCCGGACCAGTTCCAGCAAGGCCAAAAAGGTCGCCACGTTGGTGCTGCAGCTTACATCTCTTGAAAACAATTGCCTAAAGCGCCGAATCCTTCCGGACAGCATACCGCGCAACAGATAAAAAGCGCGGCTTGTCACCGAAACTGTGGGGGCGGCAACCAGCGGATCGAATTGTTGCTGGCTCGGGGTTTTGCGGTGTAGATTGCGATCCATCAAAGAATACCATGCTCGTGCCAATTTATCCGGCGACTGCCTGCGGCTGTAAGGGGGAGCGCCGATGAGTGACAAGGGCTCACGAACAACAGTATACTGCGTGTTGGCTCTAACGCCCAGTTGCCTCGCCATTTTTTTACAAAGGCTGTACTCCATCAGCGCTCCGGTCAACTCTGCTTTCATGCGCTCTGTCTGCGGTGAGCGCGGCAAAAGCAAACTGCTTTTTAGCTGGACAAGGCGCGCCGCCATATCGATGAACGCACTGGCTGTATCCATCTGATCGTGTTGCATGGTAAAAACCAAAGCGTTATATTGATCGATGATCGGCATCAGATCGATGTTGCGCAGATCCATTTTGTTTTTTTCGATGAGATGCAGCAACAGGTCGAGCGGGCCTTCGAAATCTTGAATTTTAAACGTAAGCGTTTCCATGGCTCTTTAAGTTCTTGTAAGCGAAGCGGGCAAGGCGCTGCCGCGCATCATCCGATCGACAAATCTTGTAGCCTTGTCCAAAACATTCCACACAATCTCCGTTACAGCCTCAAGCGGCTTTGTCAGAATACCAAAAAAGACCAAGGCAAAGACGATCAACATGATCATGCGCTCATAGCGCATGATCTTGAAATACCACTCCCTCGGCAGAAAAACCAGCGCTACACGGCTGCCGTCAAACGGAGGGATAGGAAGCAAATTGAATACCGCCAAACTGATGTTCATGCTGACCATATACTGAAAAAAAAGATAGAAAACACCGCTCGTCACGCCGTTATACAAAAGGACTTTAAAGACGATGAGCGAGAAAAACGCCAGCAAAAGATTGGCTACTGGGCCAGCAGCGGCAGAAACAGCCATTCCCACTTTGGGATTTTTGAAGCGATTCGGATTGATTCCGACCGGTTTGGCCCATCCTACGCCCCCCACTACCATACACAGTGCGCCCAAAGGATCAAAATGGCGCATGGGATTTAAGGATAATCGCCCCGCGTTTTTGGCGGTATCATCCCCCAATAGATGACTGACCAAGGCATGGGCAGCCTCATGAAACGGAATGGCAATCAGCATTACAAGCGTGCGGATGAGGTAACGTCCAAGCACGCCAAAGCCCAACAGTCCGCCCATTGCGATACTCCCTCCGCCAGCTTGCCCACCAACAACTCCAACGCAACCTATTATACCGTAAGACTGCCGCCTTTGCAAGGGCAAAGCGTTCTGAGTGCGAACGGCAGGCGAGCCTCTAAAAAAAAATCCGAAACCATATGGTTTCGGACAATGTGGCAGGGGTAGAAGGATTCGAACCCTCGGCACGCGGTTTTGGAGACCGCCGCTCTACCAGCTGAGCTATGCCCCTAAACAAAATCCACTGCCGTGATCTCTCAACGCTTGCCATTATATAACTTTCTCGACAGCTTGTCAAGAAACTTCCGGCAGTGGGGTTTTTCAGGACGTTCGTAAAATCAAGGAGTCCTTATCCTTTGAGGGCGGAGGCAACCTCAGCGGCAAAGTCCTCGTTGCGTTTTTCAATTCCCTCACCCTTGATGTAGTGGGTGAAACCGGTGATTTTGATACTGCCGCCCAGAGACTTCGCCGTATCGGACACGTACTTTTTGATATCGATGTCACCGTTTTTGATGAACGCCTGATCGAGCAGACAGGCCTCTTTGTAGAACTTGCCCAGACGACCTGTCACCATTTTCTCTTTGATCGCATCGGGCTTGTTCGCCGTCTTCGGATCATTTGCCATCTGAGCTAAAACGATCTCTTTCTCTTTGTCAAGAACCTCGGCGGGAACGGAAGCTTCATCCAGATAGCTCGGCGCGGCTGCCGCGACCTGCATGGCAATGTCCTTGCCAAATGCGGCAAATGCCGGCTGCGCACAGACGGAGGGGTCTGCATCAAAGCGAACGATGACACCGTGCGTTCCACCGCCATGCACATAGGCGGAACATACGCCTTTGTAGATAGAAAACCGGCGAATCTGAATGTTTTCTTTGATGACAAGAATCAGCGCTTTGAGCGCATCATCCACCGTACCGGAATCCATCGGACAGGCGAGCAACGCTGCAACATCGGCGGGCTCATAATCCGCAATCACATCGGCCAGGCGCTTCGTGAAATCCACAAATTTCTCATTTTTGGCTACAAAATCAGTTTCTGCGTTAACCTCTACGAGAACCGCGCCCTTTTCATCAGCCTTCGCAAAAACCATACCCTCAGCGGCTGTACGCCCTGCCTTCTTGCTGGCGGTAGCAAGGCCGCGCTCACGCAGAAGTTCAATCGCCTTTGTGAAGTCTCCCTCGGCATCCAGCAACGCTTTTTTACACTCCATCATGCCGCAGTCCGTCTGCTTGCGCAGTTCCATGACATCCTTCGCGGTAATGTTAGCCATAATCACACGCAATCCTTTCTTAACCTGAATCAACGGAAAGTCTTATTCAGCGGCGCTTTCCTCTTCTTGCTCGGCTTCGTCATCAGCGGCGGCCGCATCTGCTTCCTGCACACCCTGCTTGCCCTCTAGCACGGCATCGGCTATCGTGGAGGAGATCAGCTTTACGGCACGAATCGCATCATCGTTGCCGGGGATAATATAATCAATTTCATCGGGATCGCAGTTCGTATCCACAATAGCGATAATAGGAATCTTCAATTTGCGAGCCTCAGCAACCGCAATGCGCTCCTTATGGGGATCCACTATGAACAATGCCTGCGGCAATTTCTTCATGTTTTTGACGCCACCTAAATACTTCTCCAGCTTTTCCATCTCAAGCTGGAGCTTGACAACTTCCTTCTTGGGAAGCAAATCAAAAGTGCCGTCTTCCTGCATCGTCTTGAGCTGCTCCATGCGGTCGATGCGCTTGCGAATTGTACGGAAATTCGTCAACATTCCGCCGAGCCATCGGGCATTCACATAATGCATCTCGCAGCGTGTCGCCTCGTCGCGGATGGAATCCTGCGCCTGTTTTTTGGTACCGACGAAGAGGATTTCTCCACCCTCAGCCGACAGATCTTTCACAAAGTCATACGCCTCATCCAGCATACGAACCGTCTTTTGCAAGTCAATAATATAGATCCCGTTGCGCTCTGTAAAGATGTACCGTGCCATCTTGGGATTCCAGCGCCTGGTTTGATGGCCAAAATGGACACCCGCTTCCAGCAATTGTTTCATGGATACGATTGACATACATTTTCCTCCTGTTTTAGTTTTATCCTGCCGCACTGCGTTATCCATGGCTTCTAACCCGCAAAATATCTGCTTCTAATTTTTTTCGGGCACAAAAAACCACCGCAGTACGCGTGTATTGCGCAGGTATCATACCATACGCGGCGGCGGATTGCAAGGGGCGCTTACAGAATTTTCCACCGTCTTGCTTTTTAAAATTCGGCCTGTGCCATGCAGTGATCCTGTTCTTTTTCCCATGCACCCAACGTCACGGTAACCAAATCGCCGCTCTTGTGTCCCGGCGCCGTGGTAAGCACCGGCAAATACTGCCGCGTGTATCCGGTGAACTGCGATGGTGCAATCTGCTTTTCTAACAAAATCTCCGCTTTTTGTCCCGCAAACGATGCCGCCACACACGCGCGCATTTCTTCACAGGCGCCTTGCATGCGGCGACTGCGTGAGGCCTTCTCATTCTGCGGAATTTGATCGGGCATAGTAAAAGCGGGTGTGCCCTCCCTGCGCGAATAGGGAAAAACATGCACTTTTAAAAAGTTCTGCGCTGTCACAAAGGAGAGACTCTGCGCAAAATCTTCCTCCGTTTCGCCGGGAAATCCAACGATCACATCGGTGGTCAGGCCTACCGCTTTTTCACCAAACGCCTTGCGCAGGCACGACACCTTTTGTACAAAGAGAGCGGTTTTGTAGGGGCGGTGCATCTTTAGCAGCGTGCGGTCGCAGCCGCTTTGCAAACTTAAATGGAAGTGTGGACAGAGTTTGGATACCGCAGCAAACCTGGAAATATCTTGTTCCGAAAGCATATCCGGTTCCAGGCTGCCCAGGCGCAATCGCTCGATATGCGGCACTGTAGCCGCTTTTTCCACTAGTTCCGCCAAACAGGAGCCTGTGTCGCGTCCATAACTGGACAAATTGATCCCTGTCAAAACCGCCTCACGGTACCCGTTTTGAGCCAGACGGTTCAGTTCCTCCAAAACACTGTCAATACTGCGGCTTCGTACAGGGCCGCGAGCACGCGGGATCACGCAGTAAGCACAAGCGCGGTCGCACCCGTCTTCCACTTTTACAAAAGCACGCGTGTGCCCGGCTATTTGTTTCAGAGGCAACTCCTCAAAACATTCACCCTTACTAAAAGGATGGATGTCTATTACCCGTTCCTCGCTGCCATCCAAAACCTTTTGTACATCCTCTAGGATGCGCGCCCGATTGGTGCTGCCGGTGATCACATCGGCATACGGAAAGGTCGCCGCCTTATCCGGAAATGCCTGTGGCCAACAACCAGTCAAAACAGTAACAGCTCCCGGATGATCGCGCTTGACTCCGCGCAGCCAACGGCGACTTTTTTGGTCGCCTAAGTTTGTGACTGTACAGCTGTTGAGAA
The DNA here is from genome assembly GCA_964560675.1 of uncultured Subdoligranulum sp. Lineage (GTDB taxonomy): Bacteria > Bacillota > Clostridia > Oscillospirales > Ruminococcaceae > Gemmiger. Next base: position 71,503 of record CAZLMA010000001.1, read on the forward strand.
TATAGACATCTGCTTGCTCATCTGGCTGTACGACCATATAACCGTTTTGTGTAAAGAGCTCTGCCAATGCGCTGGTCTCGTACTGATTTACTTTACAGCCAAGCGTATAGAAGCACACCCTCATTTTTTGTCCCCTTCCCGCGCACGCAGAAGATACTTTGATCCGGGTGCGAAGCTTCTGCTACACACTTTTAGGGCACAAAAGCCCTGGATACCAAAAAAATAATTTCTCTGTGCACTGGATAGTATACGTAAAAAAACCACTTGCTGGGTTTTCCCCTTTCTCCGTTGTACAAAAGAAGAATCGGAAGCGCAAACAGCATCAAACACTGTATCTCATTGAAAAATTCAGGGAATATACCACTCAGGGCCACATCACGAAGGAAGGGGATCCCAAAAGTCGGTGCGAACGTAACGGCAGTGCACAGGCAACTGAAGGCAGCAAATACCGCACACTGGCGGTTCTTTGTTTTGGCGAGATACATGGAAACGCCGAGGATGACCAAACCGAAACCGTAATCCATCGTGGAGAATGAAGGGAGAAAACTATCAAGTAAACCGGAAAGCAGAAACACTGCCCGCTGTGTATGACAAAAAGATAAAAGGAACTCGAGCAGCGGAGAATATACTACCGTCGGCAAGATCGACAAGAGCAGAACCGATACGCCGCAAACCGCTGCCCTGGATTTCTTTTGCTCTAAAGCCGTGAAGATTCTCTCAATGCAAAGAGAATCAAGCGCAACGTAAAAGAATGTAAAGAGGATATTGCCGGGATTAAAATAGTAAAAGCGCTCCCCAAAGCACAGATTCATCGCAACAACAAAGAGTTGGCTTCCCATACCCGCCAGATAAAGGCGCAACAGGAACTTACGCTGATTGTGCGTATGCCGAATACTTTGAAGATTTAAAAAAAGGAAGATCGGCATAGCAAGCCTACCGATGGAGCGAAATAGAATCATCTGCTGTTGCACAAACGGAACATCAAACGCAAAAGCGCCGATGTGGTCAATCGTCATAAAAATTACGGCGAGAACTTTCAGCTGAAAAGCGTTCAAGCCACCGCTTTTTTGGAGTGACATTCCGTTTTTGCTCTGAGATTTGTTTTCCACCATAGTATGTGTCTTCCTTCTAAAACGTTTAGAAAGACAATCGAACGGTCACGTTTACATGATTTTGCTGCGCATTTCTCCCTTCAGGAAGATTCCTCGATCGCCTCGGGGCGCAGCAGGGCTCCCGCGGCAGGCAAGGTTCGCACGCGATAGCGATGCGGATCTCGGATACTAAACTTTGCTGCGGGCATAACCCGATCGATACGCACACCACGTTTGAGCGTTACCACCTGAACACCCGCGCTGCTGCGCGTTGTTTTGGTAGGTATCAAGGCACTGCCTGCCAACAACAGTCGATCTCCAGCAGAGGTTTTCATGAAAATCGCGAGTTCTTGCTCTTCCTTTAGCGGTAGGAGTGCCGCCAAAGGCGCGGCGTCGCTGTACGCATTGCGCAGTTTTCTGCGGCTTTGCCTTGTGCGGTAGCTTTCCAGCGGTATTTTCGCGCATTTCCCATTGGCAAAGAAAAACAGTACATAACCGCTGTAATCCGTTGTGGGAACCAGGCAGACGGGAACTTCTCCCTCCTCCATGCCCAGGACGGAGGCTACATAATCGCCCAGCACACTGGCCTTTGCGTCTGGGAATGAAGAGGCGCGTGCCTTGTATACCTGACAATGATTGGTAAAAAACAGCAACTCGGTTTTGTTGGTTGCCTCTTGTGAAAAGATCAGCTCGTCACCGTCCTTAAGCTTGTGTTCCCCGCTCATCCGAAGGCTCTGCGGTGTGATCTTTTTAAAGTATCCGTCGCGGGTAAAAAACAAGGTGACCGGGTAGTCCGGTGTGTCGTCCTTCTCTTCTTGTTCGTCTAGTTCCGATTCTACCTCGTATAAAATCTCGCTTCGGCGTGGTTTCGCATACTTTTTCACCACATCGCCCAACTCTGTCGTTATGATTCGGCGCACACGTGCGGGTCGATCCAGCGTATCTTGCAAATCGTCGATCTCTTTTTTAAGTTCCTCGATTTCCGATGACCGCTTGAGAATATATTCGCGGTTTAAATGGCGCAGTTTGATCTCCGCCACATACTCGGCCTGTTGCGCGTCGATGCCGAACCCTATCATTAGGTTGGGTACGACTTCCGTTTCTTCCTGTGTTTCGCGCACAATGCGGATCGCTTTGTCAATATCCAGCAAAATCGCGGTAAGGCCTTCCAGCAGATGCAACCTATTGATCCTGCCCTGTAGCTCGTGGTAAACGCGGCGGCGCACGCATTCCGTGCGAAACGCGATCCACTCGGCCAAAATTTGGCGCACACCCAGTACCTGTGGCTGCCCACCGATCAACAGGTTAAAATTGCAGGCGAAGGAGTCTTCTAGCGGTGTCGTCTTGAACAGTTTCGCCATCAGCTTTTCCGGATCCTGGCCGCGCTTAAGGTCAATCGTCAGCTTGAGTCCATTGAGGTCCGTCTCATCGCGCATATCGCTGATCTCTTTTAATTTCCCCGTCTTGACCAGCTCGACTATCTTGTCCATGATCGCTTCCACCGTAGTGGTAGGCGGAATCTCGGTGATATCGATACAGTTGTTTGACTTATCAAATTTCCATCTGGCTCGCACACGAATGCTGCCGCGCCCTGTTTCCAGCACACTCTCCATTTGCTGTGCATCATACAGGATAAAACCGCCGCCTACGAAATCCGGAGCCGGTAGGTAGGATTTTAGATCCGCCTGCTCGTCTTTCATCAGCGCCGTGGTGGCGGCGCACAGCTCCCCCAGATTGAACGAGCAGATGTTAGACGCCATGCCGACGGCAATGCCCAGCGTGTTATTGGCAAGTATCGTCGGAAATGTGACGGGCAGCAGCATCGGCTCTGTAGTTGTACCGTCATAATTGGGCTGAAAATCGACAGTCTCTTTGTCAATATCGCGAAACAGCTCCTCGCAGATCGGTTCCAGCTTGGCCTCCGTGTAGCGCGCGGCCGCATAGGCCATGTCGCGGCTGTACGCTTTCCCGAAATTGCCTTTGCTGTCAACGTAAGGAACAAGAAGGCTTTCGTTTCCGCGCCCCATGCGCACCATCGTATCGTAGATGGCGGCATCACCGTGAGGGTTGAGATGCATCGTACTGCCGACGATGTTGGCGGATTTGGTGCGTGATCCCTTGAGCAGACCCATTTGGTACATGGTATAGAGCAGCTTCCTGTGCGCAGGTTTAAAACCGTCTATTTCAGGCAGCGCGCGGGAGACAATGACGCTCATGGCATAGGGCATATAATTGGTGCGCAATGTTTCGGTTATGGGACTGTCGATGATCTGGCCTGCGCCAAGGATCTCAACATTGTCACCAAGGGTAGGGCGCACGGGTACGGTTGTGTTTTTTGCGCGGGAACGTTTGGGCATATGACTCACCTTTATCATGTATCGATACGGTTGTTATTGTGCTCAGGATACATCCAGATCATCCATATATTCGGCGCCATGTGCGGCAATATAGTCCTTGCGGCCCTGCAAGTTATTTCCGAGCCAAAGATCAAACATCTCCGCCGTGTTCACGGCGTCAGTGGGCATAACCTTGACTAGCCTTCGGCTTGCAGGGCTCATTGTGGTAAGCCACATCATCTCCGGGTCATTTTCTCCGAGACCTTTGGAACGTTGTATCGTATATTTTTCGTCACCGATGCGGCACAGAACATCCGCTTTTTCCGGTTCTGTATAGGCAAAGAAGGTTTTTGATTTCGTGTTGATCTCATAGAGCGGGCTCTCGGCGATATAGACGTAACCCTTGTTGATCAGCGTCGGAGTAAGACGATAGAGCATGGCCAACAAAAGCGTCCGGATTTGATATCCATCTACATCGGCATCGGTGCAGATGACTATCTTGTTGAAGCGTAGGTTTTCTAAATGGAAACCAGCCAGTTCACGGTTGTGAGCGCTTCCCAGTTCCACACCGCACCCCATAACCCGAATGAGATCCGTGATAACATCGCTTTTAAAGATGCGCGCGTAATCGACTTTTAAGCAGTTAAGAATCTTCCCGCGGATGGGCATAACAGCCTGAAACTCCGAATCTCGGCTCTGTTTGACAGCGCCCATGGCAGAATCTCCCTCTACGATGTAAAGTTCGCGGCGAGAAGGATCTTTGGAACGGCAATCGACGAATTTCTGCACCCGATTGGCGATATCCATCTGCTGGGTCATCGTTTTTTTGAGCGTTATACGTGCTTTTTCGGCGTGTTCGCGGCTTTGTTTGTTGATAAGAACCTGCTTACAGGCCTTTTCTGCTTCTTCGGGATGCTCAATAAAGTAGACTTCCAGCTGATGTTTCAAGAACTCCGTCATAGCCTGGGCGACGCCCTTATTGGTAATGGCTTTTTTGGTCTGGTTTTCATAGCTGGTACGCGTAGAAAAATTAGAGGAAACCAGTACCAGACAATCCTGCACATCAGCGAACGTGGCAGCGGTCTCATTTTTCTTGTACAGGCCCTTACTCTTCAGCCAGGCGTTGATTTGCCCCACAAAGGCACTTCGAACAGCGCGATCCGGGCTGCCGCCGTGTTCCAGCCAGGCGGAATTGTGGTAGTATTCCAGCGCCTGTACCGTATTAGAAAAACAGAACGCCACACTCATGCGTAAACGATATTCTGGCTGATCCTCGCGGTCGCGCGTTACGGCAGACCCGGCGCAGACATGTACCGGCGTTAAACTATTGTCATCGGCCAGTTCCGCCACATAGTCGGCAATGCCGTTCTCGTAGTAAAAATCGGTGGTTTGGGCGCGCGTTGCCGTTTTATCGACGAAGCGGATCGTTACGGCCGCGTTGACCACAGCCTGGCGGTGGAGCATATCCCGAAACGTATCCGCAGGCACATCGATATCGGTAAATACAGATCGATCCGGCAGCCAGCGAATGACGCTGCCGGTTCGCTTGCCGGAAAAGGGCTCTTTTTTAAGGCCCCCTACGTTCTTTCCCTTTTGAAAATCCAGATGGTAATGGTAACCGTCGCGGTAAATATCCGCCGTCATCCAAGCACTTGCGTACTGCGTGGCACAAAGTCCCAAGCCGTTTAAACCGAGCGCAAAGTCATAGGTTCCGCTGCCCTCGCCGTATTTTCCGCCGGCATACAGCTCACAAAAAACGAGATCCCAGTTCCATCGCTTCTCTCGCGGGTTGTAATCTACGGGGATGCCACGGCCAAAATCCTCCACTTCCACCACATGATCCGGCAGCAGCGTGACAATGACCTTGTCACCATGACCATCGCGTGCCTCGTCCAAGGCATTGGAAACAATCTCAAAGATCGCCTGCGTGCAGCCCTCGATTCCATCGGATCCGAATATAACCGCCGGGCGCTTGCGCACGCGATCGGCGCCCTTTAAGGCGGTAATGCTCTCGTTATCATATTGTGTATCGGTTATCTCGATTTGGCTCGGCAGTTGATCCGTTTTTTTTGCCATGGGCGATCCTCCCAGTTTTCGGTACACCTGATCGGTTTTTTTCTTATCTTTCCCGTGTATCGGATCGTAGAAACCGCGAGACGATTCCAAATCGGTGCTCACGGCTCAGCAGCGCAAAAACCTTTGCGCTGTTTGCTTCTCCTTCCGGACCCGCGCCGATTTGTTGCTGCGAACGGCTTTGCGGACCCCAGGGATACATCGCACAAATTACGACTACCACCTTGCGGTTTTTCCCTATACACATCTTTATGAAAAGCTGAAAAGATCCACCTGGTTCGTTTTGGGCAGATCTCCTAGCGCGCCGATCGCGCTCAGACGATCCAGAAGGTTTGAGGCAACACCGGAAGCCTGCTGTAATTCCTCTATGGAGAGGTATCTTTGCCCATGCATCGTCGCGTTTTCCAGTGCCTGCGCGGCGGTCTCGCCGAATCCACGGATTGCCGTGAAGGGCAGACGAATTTTATCGCCTTCCAAAACGTACTTGCCCGCATAGCTTTTGCCCAGCGCGACAGGTAAAAAAGTGGTGCCGCGCTGCAAGCATTCGTGGACCAGTTCCAAGCTGACCAGTGCGTCATCGTCTTTGGCCGTGCGTTGCTCTTTGGGAATCTGCTCATTTTTGCGGATGTGTTCTCTGGCAACCGCAACGCCGCCGATCGCAGCCTCGCAGTCGATGTCGGCGCCGCGCACAGTAAAGTAGACAGCGTAGAATGCACAAGGATAGTAGATTTTATACCACATCATCCGAATGGAAGCCATCAAATAGGCTACGGCATGGGCTTTGGGGAACATATATTTGATTTTGCGGCAACTCTCCATGTACCAATTCGGCACGCCATGTTCTCGCATGGTCTCTTCCCAGCCGGGCTTAAACCCTTCCCGCGACACTGTGCCCTTTCGCACCGCTTCCATGATATCAAAAGCAGTCTTGGGCTCTAAACCTTTGCGCAGAAGATACAGCATGATACTGTCGCGGCATCCGATGACATCATCGATTGTGCAAGTTCCGGTTCGGATGAGTTCATCGGCGTTGTTTGTCCAGACATCTGTTCCGTGGGATAGCCCGGAAATCTGGATGAGTTCCGAGAAGTTTTTTGGCTTGGCTTCCAACAACATGCCGCGGACAAAATTGGTACCCATCTCCGGAATGCCAAGCGTGCCCGTCTCACTTCCGATCTGTTCCGCCGTCACTCCCAATGCTTTCGGTGAGGTGAGCAAACTGTACACCTTTTCGTCGTTCATGGGGATGGAATCGACCGAAACGCCGGTATATTCCTCAAAATATTTGTAGAAAGTCGGCACATCGTGCCCAAGTTCATCCAATTTAAGCAGCGTATCATGAAGATATTTGAACTCAAAATGTGTGGTGACAAGTCCACCTTTACTATCATCCGCGGGATGTTGGATCGGGCAGAAATCATAGATATCAAAGTCGTCGGGGATGACTACCATGCCGCCAGGATGCTGCCCGGTCGTTTTCTTGACACCCGTACAGCCCTGTACCAGGCGATCCTCCTCGGCACGGTTGACGGTTTTGCCGTGCTCTTCAAGATACCGCTTTACATATCCGTAGGCAGTTTTGTCTTGCAAACCGGAAACCGTACCGGCCTTGAACACGTTCTGCTTGCCGAACAGTTCCTCTGTATAGCGATGAACGCTGGATTGGTACAGCCCGGAGAAGTTCAGGTCAATATCCGGTTCTTTGTCGCCGTAAAAGCCGAGAAAAGTTTCAAAGGGAATGTCATGACCGTCCATCTTCATCGGTGCGCCGCAGACAGGGCATTTTTTATCCGGAAGATCAAATCCATCCATGTGAACACCGTCATTTATCCATTCGCTGTGACGGCATGCAGGACACAAGTAATGCGGGGGCATACTGTTCACTTCCGAGACACCGGAAAAATGAGCGACCGCGCTGGATCCCACCGACCCACGGCTGCCGACCTGGTACCCTCCGGCGTTGGAAAACGCCACCAATTTGACGGCTATCATGTAAAGAACCGCATATCCATGCCCACAGATCGAGTCCAGTTCTTTTGCAAGGCGTTTTTGCAAAACAGAGGGCAAGGGATCCCCATAAGCATTTTTTGCATTGCGCCAGGTGCAAGCGCGCAGATCCGTTTCGGCTCCGGGCATGGCGGGCGGATACGTTCCCAAGGGTATCGCACGCAAATTGTTTTCAATCGTTGCTGCAATTTTACCAGGGTTTGTCACAACCACTTCCTTTGCCTTTTCTTCGCCAAGGTAGGCAAACTGTTCCAGCATATCCTGCGTAGTACGAAAGTAAAGTGGCGCCTGGTTGTCGGCATCCCGATAATTGTTACAACTCTGCACCACACTGCGGAAAATGCTGTCTTCTGGTTCCTGAAAATGCACATCGCCGGTAGCGACAACGGGCAAGTGTAGGCTTTCTCCCAGATCTACCACGGTTTTGTTAAAGTCCTTGATGCTATCCACGGAGGCTACCCTTCCGTCGCGAACCAAAAATGCATTGTTTTCAAGAGGCTGAATTTCGAGATAATCATAGTAAGCCGCAATGCGCTCAAGTTCCTCGCGCGACGTTCCCGCTTCAATCGCGCGGTAGAGCTCGCCCGCCTCGCAGGCGGAGCCCAGAAGGAGTCCCTCACGGTAACGATTGAGAAGGCTGCGCGGCACACGCGGGCGCTTGTAGAAGTACTTTGTGTGCGCTTCGCTTACAATGCGATAGAGATTTTTGAGCCCAATACGGTTTTTGACCAGTACGATCAGGTGATAATATTTTTTCTTTAAAACATCATTTTCGCTATCCCGATTTACACCGTCATTCTGCTCACCTCGCACAGCGCCGCGTGCATCCGCGATCTGCCCATCTTCGCAAAACGCCACACCATCCGGCCCATCATCTACAAAATAGATCTCACAGCCATAGATTAGTTTAAAATTCGGATCCGTCTTGTGGATGGCATCTGCCGCCAGCATCGCTTCCGGAAAAGCCTGGCAGACGCCGTGGTCGGTAATCGCAACAGCGCGGTGTCCCATACTGTGCGCGAGCCGAATCACTTTGCCTGGCTCACAAAAAGCATCCAGAGCACTGGACTTCGTATGCAAGTGGAGTTCTACGCGTTTTTGGTCGGCGGGAGCCGTGTCGGTGCGAGGCGCACGCTCTACAATCAGCACATCGCTTGGTAGTATCACGTAATCGCGCTCGTATTTATCGTAGGTATTTACACCGCGCACGACCAACGTTGTTCCCGGCACAATCTGTTCCCATTTTGCCGCGTTTGTTCCCTCTTCCGGAATTACCTTTAGGTTGATGGAGCCTGTATAGTCGGTGATAGAAATAAGAGTAATCTTACCGTGTGATCCTTTTGCCTGTGTTGTGAAGACATCGCCCCAAACCGTTACTTTACCGCCTTCCCCCAGATCCCGCAACGGTTGTATTTCTCCAGGTGTGAAATCTCTGCCAACAAAAAGACGCGGTGGTGTATTTTTCAAAACAACGCCCGGGATCACGATGGTCTTACGCGTGGTTTTTTTGTGTGCTGCGGGGCGTGTGGAAGGTTGTAGCGGCTTTTGCGCAGGGGCGGGTTCTTGCTCGGTATCCCGATTTTCACTCCTTGCACCGGCCGGTGTATCTTCAAGCCACACGTTGGGTCGCACCCCGGTGCGCTGTTCCACCAACATGGCAAGTTTTCCTGCCACATCGCTTTGTTCTACCAAATTTCGCCCCGCTTTTACATGTACAGCCAGGCCATTCGGCGTAATCTCTACCGGGTTTTCCTCTTGTAAAAATCCTTTTATCGGGCAACCCTGTTCTTTCAGTTCCTGGATCAGCTGAGCGGCAGCGGCTGGCGTCAGGGCGTCATAGGCAAAATCATTTTCTATGCGGATAAGATAGCTTCCGAACTGCGGCTTGAGCAAAAGACACAATTGCGCACACAGTGTCTCGTCGAGCGGTTCACGACTGTGTAAACCAACCACAATCGTGCGCTCGCGATTTTTTAACACCACACGCTCTACCCGAACCCCGTCAAGAGTGGATTTAAGCGGTTTCTCATCCATTATCTGCGGCCAAACTTCCGCTACCGTAGGCTTCAAATCCGATAACTCCCTGCTGTTAAATACTGCCATATACACAAAAATTCTGCCGACAGAACAGTATTGTCGGCAAATTCGAGTGATGGAATAGGATACAATCTAAACATAGGCTGAACGAAAAATAATTACAACTTGTATATTTCTTCCAGGAACTGATCAACGATCGGTTCGCGCAGCATACGCACTTTTTGACCGTGAACAAAAAGCAGCGCTTCGTTGTTACCGCCAGCAATCCCGATGTCAGCGTCCTGTGCCTCGCCCGGTCCGTTGACGACACAGCCCATGATTGCGATCTTGATCGGCTTTTTAAAGCCGTCGGCGGCCAGGCGCCGTTCGACTTCCTCCGCAATGGACTGCATCGGATATTGCGTTCTGCCGCAGGTGGGGCAGCTGATAATTTCCGGTCCTACTACCGCATAGCCGACGGCGCGCAAGATATCATATCCGGCGCGCACCTCCATTTCGGGGTCATCTGTCAGCGAGACACGGAGCGTATCGCCGATCCCTTCTAGCAACAGGCCACCGATGCCCATACCGGATTTGATAAGCCCCATGCGGCTTGTCCCAGCCTCTGTCACCCCGATGTGCAATGGATAGTCACACCTCTCTGACAGCAGCCGGTAGGCCTGCATCATACGCGGGACGTTGCTGGATTTGATGGAAACGACAATGTTGGTAAAATCGTGTTTTTCCAACAGGCGGATATGATAAAGCGCACTCTCCACCATTGCCTCCGGCACCGGAGCGCCGTAACGTTCGAGGATCTGCTTTTCCAAACTTCCCCCGTTGACGCCAACGCGAATGGGAATGTTTTTGGCATTGCACGCCTTTGCCACCGCGGCCACATTTTCGTCCGAACCGATATTGCCTGGATTGAGCCGAATTTTATCAGCACCGGCATCTATTGCTGCGAGCGCCGCCTTGTAGTCAAAGTGGATATCCGCCACCAACGGTATATCCACAGCCTGCTTGATGGCGTACACCACAGCCGCATCGGCTGGTGTAGGAACCGTCACCCGCAGAATCTGACAGCCCGCTGCCGCCACGCGCTTTGCCTGCGCTACATTGCCATCAATATCCCGCACCGGCACATTGAGCATCGTCTGCACAGCAATCGGATTTGTACCGCCGATAGCTGTGTTGCCGATCTTTACGACTTTTTTGGGTTTGCGCATCCGTGTATCCTCCGATTTCTTATTCGCGAACCATGCGGGAATAAAGCGAAAGGCTCATCTGAATTCATTAAAAAACACGCAGCAAATCGTTGAATGTGACGAAGAGCATCAGCGCCACAAGCGCCAACATCCCGGCAAGCGTCACGGCTGTCTCCATACGCGCAGGCAATTTGCGGTGGAACACGCCCTCTATTGCCAAAAATAGCAATTTGCAGCCGTCCAGCGCGGGTATCGGCAGCAGGTTGACGATACCCAGGTTGATACTCAGCATAGCGGCCAGGCTGACGACATCCTGCCAACCGTACTGAATGGCCTCATGAACAGCACTCACCACGCCTACAGGTCCAGATAGATCGCGCACAGAAGCCATACCGCGGAACAAGTCAAGAAAACCGCGCGCCAAGGCACGCGCATAATAGAGAAAATCGCCCATCGCGGCCTGCACGACAACGGTAGGTTTGTTCTTTAAGCCTCGGACGTGAAAATCGACTGGAAGCTCATTGCCTTCCTCGTCTACGGCCATTGCGATATGAACCGAGGGCAGTTTGATCCGACGATTGTCACGCAGCACCGTCAAATCCACTGTCCGGTCGTCGTCCGATGTCAACTCGTAGAGAATGTCACTCCAGACAAAGCAGACGCGGCCATTGACGCGCAAAATCTTGTCCCCAGCCTTTAGTCCGTCTGACTGACTGGTAGCGCCATCCAAAAAATCATATACTACCCTCGTGGCATAGCCGTCCTGAAAGCTCTGCAAGACGAGTAGCAGCACAAACCCCAGCAAAAAATTCATCAAAGCGCCGGCTGCAATAATGAAGAAACGCTGCCAAACCCCCGCCTCGGCAAAGCCTTTGCCGTCTACACAGATTTTGCCCTGCGCATCCGCTTGCCGAAGAGCGAGCTGCGCGCGCCCATTTTCCGCATCGTCATCCGTATCGTTTTCTTGCGCAAGCAGCGTATAGCCGCCCAGAGGGAAAGCACGTACGCTGTATCGTGTTGCATTTCGGACGGTAGTAAACAGCGCTGGGCCGAACCCGATGGAGAATTCTTCTACTCGCACACCATAATGCCGGGCCGCCAGAAAGTGGCCCAGCTCGTGCAACAATATCATGGCACCGAATACCAGTATCGCGACCAACGCGGTCAGCATCTCTGACTCCTTTACTAGTCTTTTTTAGACATGCGCGCGCACATAGGCGCGGGCCATAGCGTCGCAAGCGTATACATCCGCCACGGTATACGACCCGGCAAAGCTGTCACTGTCGACTACACCTTCTACAAGCCTGCCGATGTCCAAAAAACCGATTTTGTCCTGCAGAAACAGTGCGACCGCCTCCTCGTTCGCGCCGTTGGCGGCGCAAGGCCCCAGACCGCCTTTTGCGATCGCTTTTTTGCAAGCTGCTAAGCATCGGAATGTCTCAACGTCCGCGACGCCGAACGTCAGCCGAGTCAAGGAGGCAAAATCCAATTCCGGCGCGGGACCTGGCAGGCGATCCGGCCACGTCAAGGCGTATTGGATCGGAATGCGCATGTCCGGCACGCCGAGCTGCGCGAGCACCGAATGATCCGCAAATTGTACAGCGGAATGGATGATACTCTCGCGCTGCACGACAATCTGGATTTTTTCCGGTGGTAAGCCAAACAGCCACACGGCCTCGATGAGTTCCAAGCCTTTGTTCATCAGTGTAGCGGAATCCACAGTGATCTTTGCGCCCATGTTCCAGTTGGGATGGCGCAACGCATCCGCTTTGGTCTTGGTAGCCAGTTGCTGTGTTGTCATACCGTAAAAGGGTCCGCCGCTTGCGGTCAGCAGAATCTTCTCCAGGCGTTTCGCGCTGTTGTGATCCTGCAGGCACTGGAAAATTGCGGAATGTTCGCTGTCTACCGGCAGCAGCTTGCCGCCATTCTTGCGCACCGCCTCCGTGAGCAGGTGCCCCCCCGTGACAAGGCTCTCTTTGTTGGCGAGCGCCAAGTCCCGCCCCGACTCAGCAACCGCCAGCGAAGCCGCCAAACCCGCGATCCCGACAATGGCATTGAGCACGATATCCGCGCCGGGCATAGCGGCCAGTTCGCGTACCCCTTCGCTTCCCTTTAATAGATGCGGTGCATCGCAGACACCCGCAAGGGCCGATTCCACTTTACGATAGGCCGTCTCGTCTGCCACGGCAACCCATTGAGGATGGTATTGCGCAATCTGGCAAAGCAGCACATCTGCACGGGTTGCAGCTGCAAGTCCAAACACACGATACCCTTGCGCGCGTATGACGTCTAAACTCTGCGTTCCAATGGAACCGGTGGAGCCCAACAAAGTTACGGTTTTTGACATGGCATCCTCAACTCAACTGAAAAAGTCCAAATTTGCAAGCGATGAAGCGTTCAATTCAGATAGAAAAGATAACGCACAACCAAAGAAACAAACGGAGCGATGAACATCACACTGTCAAAGCGATCCAGCACACCGCCGTGGCCGGGAAAAATGGCGCCATAATCCTTGATACCCGCCTGCCTTTTGACTGCCGAGGCGAACAGATCACCCAGAATGCCAAGTACTGAGGCGACAGCACCCATCAGCGTAACAAGAACAAAGTGTCGAATGCCCACCTCTACGGTGAGGGAAGCGAATCGCCCCGACAGATAGCCATAGACAGCCGTCGCAGCAAGGCCCATCGTCATACTGCCCAGCACGCCGCCCACAGCGCCTTCCCAAGTCTTGTTCGGACTGACATAAGGCGTCATTTTGTGCTTGCCGAATGCTCTGCCGGCAAAATAAGCACAGGTATCCCCTCCCCAGGCAAAGCAGAGCGTCAGAAGGATAAAGTAGACCGCATCATAGCGATACTGTGCAAAGGGAAGCGCCCGTTTTAAGTGAATGAGAGAATAAAAGCAAAAGACGATTACACCGCCAAAATATAAAAAACTGCTGAGCTTGCCGAAGTCCAGCGTCTTTGCGTGCGCGATAAAATAAACGTTATAAAGAAGCGTCGTCAAAAATGCGGCGGGCAGCAACAAAGTTCGGATCATCCAACTGGCGGAGAGCATGACGAGAAGTGTGAGAGGAACCGCCAATGCATAGATGGGCCACTCTTTTTTGCCAAATCCCATAGCCCTGTAAACTTCGTGAATGGCCAGCAGGCAGACAAAAGAAAGTGCCAGATCGAACACAGGGGTATCAAACAGCATCAGCACGACACCCAGTACACACAGCCCTACTACGGCGGTGATTACACGTGTTCTCATCTACTGCATTCCTTTCAAAGCCATCGTTGCCTGTGCGTCAATTCGTTCCGAAGCGGCGCCGCAGTAGGCCAGGTTGGCGAAATGGCGCCGCATTTACAATTCCATGATTTCTTTGTTTTTTTCCGCACAGGTCTCGTCTACTTTTTTGACGTATTTATCCGTAAGTTCCTGTGTCTCTTTCTCTAAATTTTTCTGGTCATCTTCCGTAAGTTCACCGGATTTTTTCATCGCTTTGAACTTTTCCATGGCCTCGCGGCGAATGTTGCGGATCGCAACCTTCGTTTCTTCTCCGCGCTTCTGGACGTCCTTGGTCAGCTGGCGCCGGCGCTCCTCCGTCGGAGCTGGAAACACGAGGCGGATGATTTGACCGTCGTCAATGGGATTGATGCCGATATCGCTCGCCTGAATCGCCTTGACGACAGAGCGCAGCATCCCTCGATCCCATGGTGTAATGGTGAGGATTCTGGCCTCCGCCACGGAAACGGTAGCAATTTGATTGATCGGTGTAGGACTTCCGTAATAGTCCACCGTCACTCTGTCCAGTACTGCCGGATTGGCGCGCCCAGCACGGATTGCGCCGAGATCTCGGCTTAAAAAGTCTAAACTGGCGCGCATTTTTTCTTCATACATTTTGGTTGTGCTGCTCATAGGTAACCTCTCCTTTTTCGTTTTTATTCCCGGACCAGGGTGCCGATGTTCCTGCCTTGCAAAACGGCTGCGATATTGGAGGGATCGCTTAGGTCAAACACGACACAGGGCAAATTCCCCTCGCGACACAGTGCCGCAGCGGCGGTATCCATCACAGCAAGGCGCTTTTCCAGCACCTGGGTAAACGTCAGGGTATCATAGCGCTTCGCATCGGGATATTTGCGGGGGTCTTTGTCATACACTCCGTCAACCATCGTCGCTTTGAGTACGGCGTCTGCGCCGATCTCAATCGCACGCAGCGCGCTCGCCGTATCGGTGGAGAAGACAGGATTGCCAGTACCACCTCCAAAAACGACCACATTGCCACTCTGCAGCGCTTGAACGGCTTTTTCGCTTGTGAACACCTCCGCCACCTGCGGCATAACGGAACTGGTCATCACGACAGTCGGCACTCCTAAGCGACGAAGCATATCCTTAAGAGCTAAAGCGTTCATCACGGTCGCCAGCATACCAATTTTATCGGCAATCATGTGATCCATCTCACCGCTGGAACGACCACGCCAGAAATTTCCACCACCCACCACAATACCGATCTGGGCTCCCAGATCATGCGCCTGTTTTACACCGCCGCAGATGCCGGCGATGGTTTCATCGTCAAAGCCGCCGCCCTTCTCACCCGCCAGGGCCTCGCCGCTGATCTTGAGCAAAACGCGTTGAAACCGCAGATGCATAGCGGCCTCCTTTACCATTGTACTCTCCCGGTATATTCATGAAGACGACCAATATTGCGCAAGCAGAGGGTCTCTGTGCGCCCTATAGCAGTCGGATGCGCATGCGGAAGTAGTCGCAACATGCAAAAAGCACGCAATCTACCAATTCGACCTCGTTCATTTTACAATAGATTGCGTGTAAAGTAAATACAGCTTTTCCAAAAATTCACCGATCCCATAGGCAGGCAAAATGCGTGTTGCTATTGACAATCGGCTGTACATGGATTAAACTGTAGCTTGTTGGAAGTCCAGGAGATGCCGGTAATGTTGAGGTCGTTTCGCGATTAGGGCCCGTAGCTCAGTTGGGAGAGCGCACGGTTCGCATCCGTGAGGTCGAGGGTTCGAATCCCTTCGGGTCCATCCAAAGAGCGCTACGCGAACCTTTTCCTTCGCGCGGCGCTGTATTCTATGGTGAAGCTATGCAATTGGATCCAACCGTGCTGCAGCCCTACGAACTAGCGGAGCGCAGCATTACCAAAAAGTATCGCAAAGCGCTCTGGGGGCCGTTTGTAGCGGCAATTAAACGCTATCACCTGGTGCGCGAGCAAGACAAAATCGCCGTTTGCGTAAGTGGTGGCAAGGATAGCATGCTGATGGCGAAGTTGTTTCAGCTGCTGCAGCGCTACAGTGAAGTGCCTTTTGAGCTTGTTTTTTTGTGCATGGATCCTGGCTACAGCGTCCAAAGCCATGAACAGATCCTGCAAAACGCGCACCTGCTGCGGATCCCGCTGCAGTTTTTTGAAACCGATATTTTCGAAACTGTCAACAGGTGCGAAACATCCCCCTGTTATGTGTGCGCGCGCATGCGGCGCGGTTACTTGTATAAAGAGGCCAAAGCGCTGGGCTGCAACAAAATCGCGCTGGGCCACCACAGAGATGATGTCGTGGAAACCACGCTCATCGCGCTGTTCTACGGTAGCCAGCTGCAAGCCATGCTGCCCATGTTAAACAGCCAGCACTATCCCGGTATGCAGCTGATCCGTCCGCTGTACTGCATACAGGAAAAAGACATTATCGCCTGGCAGCAGTATAACCATTTGGAGTTTTTACATTGCGCGTGCCGCTTCACGGAGAGCCGCTCCCCCGGAGCCGGTGGCAAGCGGCAGGAGATAAAATCGCTTCTGCGCATCCTGCGCAAAGACAATCCCAATATCGAAAACAGCATTTTCCATGCCATCCACACAGTTTGCCTTGATACTTTCCCCGGCTACAACAGCCACGGCGTAGACCACAGTTTTCTGGAAAGTTTCGATTCATTCGACGCTGACATGGAATAGTTTAAATGTCCGAAGCATTCAGGTCTACAAGGGCAGACTCCAGGCGGGCCAATGTTTCAGCCTTGCCCAGAATCGCTGCGAGATCGGTGCCGCCGCCTGGCGTTTTCGCTTTGCCGGAGAGCGCGATACCTAGCGGGTACAAGAGCCACCCGTTTTTTTTACCCCACTGCGCTGCCAACTGACGGCAGGATTCAAAAATTGCGTCTCGACTCCAGTCCGCCTGTGTCTGTAGCAGTTTCAACAACGCTGTGAGCGCTTCTTTCGCGCTCTGTGGCGTTGTTTTTTGTTTTTTGTTTAGATAGAGATCCGGGGAGAAGGGCAAAACGGCGTCAATAAAATCCAGCTGTGGCTCAATATCCGATAGAACCTCGCAGCGGGGCTGCAGGTTTGAGCACAGCAGATCGCGGTCAATCGCACGATGCACCGTTCGGTCGACATAAGGATCCGCCAGACGCCGAAACTCCGCTGCCGGCAGATTGCGGATATACGCTGCGTTGATCGCCCTCAACTTGAGCGGATCGAAGATGGCGGGAGACTTACTGATTCGCCCGGGATCCCAAATTTGGATCATTTCGTCTAAAGAAAAAATCTCCTGTTCGCCAATGGGCGCCCAGCCCAGCAGCAAAAGATAATTGAGAATCGCCTGCGGCAGATACCCCTTCGCGACCAGATCCTGGTAGCTGGCGTCGCCGTTGCGCTTTGATAACTTGTTCTGCGCGTCTTTCATTACGGGCGGGCAATGAATATAGATCGGTTTTTCCCAACCGAAAGCGTCATACAAAAGGTTGTATTTGGGCGTGCTGGACAGATATTCACTGCCGCGTATGACATGGGTAATACCCATGAGATGATCGTCCACCACATTGGCGAAGTTATAAGTGGGCATGCCGTCAGATTTTAGCAGAATTTGATCGTCTAAATCCCGAACGTCTACCTCGATATGGCCGTAGACCACATCGTCAAAGGCGGCCGTGCCTCGCTGCGGGATGCGTTGGCGAATCACATATGTCTCCCCCGCCGCCAGCCGCGCCGTCACTTCTTGCGGCGGCAGATCCCGGCAATGGCCGTCATAATGGTTCGCCTCGCCATGGGCCTGTTGCTGCGCATGAAGCGCGTCTAAGCGCTCCGGGGTACAAAAGCAGCGGTATGCTTTGCCCGCCGCAACCAGTTGTTCGGCATACTGACGATAAAGCCCCAAACGCTCACTCTGAATATAAGGGGCTGCCTGCCCGCCGATGTCAGGGCCTTCGTCCCAATATAACCCGGTAGCGTGCAGCGTATCATAGATAACATCGACAGCGCCGCCCACCTGGCGCTCTTGATCGGTATCTTCAATGCGCAGGATAAAGGTTCCGCCGTCATGGCGCGCCTGCAACCAAGCATAGAGTGCCGTGCGCAGATTGCCGACATGCATATAGCCCGTGGGGGATGGTGCAAAACGCGTGCGTGTTGAATTCATAACCATGCTCCTTGCTAAAAACAAAAGATGAACCGAGGGGAGAGTCAAGTCCCAGAATTTCATTTGTTACTCTTGCACCTTTCAGGCAAGCCAAAACCTTCCTTGCTAACTTGAGACAGCGCTGCCCCCCGCAGTGTGGGTGCCACGCAACATCGGTTGAAAACGGTGCATTTTTA
The DNA here is from genome assembly GCA_964560675.1 of uncultured Subdoligranulum sp. Classification (GTDB taxonomy): domain Bacteria; phylum Bacillota; class Clostridia; order Oscillospirales; family Ruminococcaceae; genus Gemmiger. The sequence goes on from CAZLMA010000001.1 coordinate 89,822, forward strand.
CTATATTTTACAACCAGACCCATTTTTTGGCAATATACCAAAGCAGTTCCAAGGCAGTTATCAAATCCCAAGGGGAAACGATGCCCCTACGTTATCAAAGATTCTGTCGCTACGGCAGAGCTCCGTTTTAACAAAACCCTTGAATCTCTGCCCGCAAACCTGTATCGACAGTTTCTTCAGCGTTGCTTCGGGTTGAAGCAAGACCTTCCTATGACCAATAGCCCTGCCTTTGAAAATTTCCTTGACAAAATACCCTTCGTCGCGTAAAATGGAAACACTCAGATGGCCGAAAGGTTATGACCGGGTGTAGCGCAGTTTGGTAGCGCGCCTGAATGGGGTTCAGGAGGCCGTGAGTTCGACTCTCGCCACTCGGATGTTGGTGCTTACAATAGGTGGCGCTGGAAGTACCGCGTGGTAACGTCAAGATAGACGTGAAGCGCGGTATTTTGTATGCCTACCGGATCGAGGTTGCGTTTTTAAGGAGGAATCATGCAAGAGAAGAAAGATAACGGCGAAGAGAAGCGCAAACAACTGAGGCCATTTTTTATCGCCTATGCGGTTGTACTGCTCGTTATGCTGCTGTTGAATGCCTTTTTGTTCCCGGCCATGATGCGCAGACAGGTGGAGAGTGTTGACTACGGTACTTTTATCGAGATGTTGGAAGATGGCAAGCTCTCCACTGTGCAGCTCGAGGAGCAGCAAATCTATTTTATCGACACATCCGATAAAGTTTATGAGACCAATGTAGTCCCGCAGGACTACGCGATCGTGACAAGGTTGGAAGAGGCCGGGGTCACTTTCGGCAGAGTGTATGAAAAACAAAGTCTTCTGCAATACCTGTTATTTAACTGGATCCTTCCGTTTTTACCACTGGTACTTTTGGCGACTTGGATCAGCCATAAATTTAACCAGAGAATCAGCAACGCCGGTCCCGGGCTAAACGCTATGATGTTCGGCAATCAGTCCGGCGCCAAACAATATGTAGTAGATGATAAGACCGGCATCAAATTCTCAGACGTCGCAGGTCAAGATGAGGCCAAGGAAAGCTTGCAGGAAATTGTGGATTTTCTGCATGATCCGAAGAAGTATGAGGAAATCGGTGCCAAAATGCCCAAGGGCGCGTTGCTCGTCGGCCCTCCCGGTACGGGCAAAACCTTGCTGGCGCGCGCTGTCGCCGGCGAAGCAGAGGTGCCGTTCTTTAGCATCGCCGGCAGTGAATTCGTTGAGATGTTTGTGGGTATGGGCGCATCGAAGGTGCGCGATCTCTTCAATCAGGCGGGAGAAAAAGCGCCCTGCATCGTCTTTATAGATGAGATCGATACCATCGGCAAAAAACGTGACAGCGGGCAGGGTCCCGGGGGCAATGATGAGCGGGAACAAACCCTCAACCAACTGCTTACCGAGATGGACGGTTTTGATGCCACTAAGGGCGTCGTCATTTTGGCTGCCACAAACAGGCCGGAAACGCTGGATCCTGCCCTGCTGCGCCCAGGACGCTTCGATAGGCGAATTCCGGTAGAACTGCCCGATCTGGCTGGCCGAGAAGCCATCCTCCGTTTGCACGCGCAAAAGGTAAAGCAGGCGCCGGACTGTGATTTTAGCGTCGTCGCGCGCATGACACCAGGCGCTTCCGGCGCGGAGCTCGCCAATATTGTCAACGAGGCTGCGCTGGGCGCTGTGCGCCACAACAGAAAATCGGTCACGCAGGGAGATCTGCAGGAAGCTGTCGATACCATTCTGGCAGGTGCCCAGAAGAAAAACGCCATTTTAAGCGATAAAGAAAAGCGGATTGTCGCCTACCACGAGGTCGGTCACGCCCTGGTCGCTACGCTGCAGACAAACGCCGTACCGGTACAAAAGATCACGATTGTCCCGCGCACTTCTGGCGCTCTGGGCTTTACGATGCAGGTGGAAGAGGGCGACAGGTCGCTGATGAACCGGGAAGAACTGCTCAGCAAAATCGCTACCTATACGGGCGGTCGCGCCGCAGAGGAAGTCGTGTTCGGAAGCGTGACGACCGGCGCCAGCAACGATATCGAGCAAGCGACCAAATTGGCGCGCGCCATGGTTACGCGCTATGGCATGAGCGATAATTTTGACATGGTAGCCCTTGAGACCGTCAACGGCGCCTATCTCGGCGGTGATGCCAGTCTTGTTTGCAGCGAGCAGACAGCCGCCGATGTAGACAAACAGGTGGTGGAAATCGTACGGTCACAACACGAAAAAGCGCGCAAGCTACTGGAAGCAAACCGCGAGAAACTGGATGTGATCAGCGGGTACCTGTATGAGCGCGAGACAATCACGGGACAGGAATTTATGAATCTTTTGAATCAAAAGCAATTACTGCAAAGTTAAATGCGGAGAAATTTAAGGTATGAATCTGCTGTTTTGTATCGACAAAGGGTATTTATCGCTCCTGTTGTGTTGTATATTTTCCATTGCCCGCAGTGGCGGTGCGGACAAGTACGATGCCTATATTTTGCACTCTGATCTAGAGCAAAAAGATATTGCGGACATCCGTGCCGGTATACCCAATACGGTTACGCCCCATTTTTTGGAAGTAAACCCGGATAAGTTTTCCGGTTTTCCCGAGAGTGATCGCTACCCTAAGCAGATCTATTACCGCTTGATCGCTCCCCTGATTTTGCCAAAAACCTTGGATCGGATCTTGTATCTGGATGCGGATACAGTGACCATCAACCCGCTGGTGAAGCTCTATGAAATGGATTTTGAATCCAATTACTACGTCGCCTGCACCCATACGGGCAAGATCTTAACCAAATTCAACCAGGTTCGTCTGGGAAACAGCGAAGAGAGGCCTTATATCAACACCGGCGTCCTTTTGATAAACCTGCCTGCCATTCGCGAAAGAATTAACCTTGCTGACATTCAAGAGTTTGTATCTACAAAAGGCCCGACGCTGGTGCTACCGGATCAGGACATCTTAACGGCTCTTTACGGCGATAAGGTAAAGCTCGCGGATTCTTTGCTGTACAACTTAAGCGATCGCACGCTTTTGGGTTACAACATTAAACCTTTTAACGAAAAACTTGCCGTTGACTGGGTACGCCAAAATACTTCGATTATCCATTATATGGGAAGGAACAAGCCATGGAAAAAGGGGTATGTTGGCATTTTGGATGTATTTTGGGAAGAACTGCAACGCGATATGAGACTGTGTATCCCTTTGGTCTAATGCTCTCCATCGCCCTGACGTTCGGATGTGTGGTTGCCCATGGGTTCCCAGCGTGGTTCTACGCTGCAACAGGGTAAATCGTCTTCCCTTTAGTCCTGGCATGAAAAGGCCTGCCCAAGTGTAGAGGATCAAAAAGATCATGTACGAAGAGCAGAAAAAAAAGTGGCCCAAACATCTTGCGCTTTTTTTGGTCACCATCCTGTTTGCCATTCCCGTTGTGTATGTCGGATTTCAGGTTTATCTGGCCATAAACCGAACGTACCGAACGGAAACGGCCATTGCGTACACAATGACGGACAGCCTACAGCTGAGCGGGGTTGCTGCTTTTGACAGTGTCGAAGTTCCCGGCACAGGTGGGAAATTCGGTTACCTAGTGGACGACGGGGAACGTGTGGCGGCCGGGACGGTGATCGCGGAGATCTACACCGATCCAGAACAAGGACTTTTGCGCGAGCAATTGGAGCGCTGCGAGCGCAAGATTGATCTTTTGACCCGTTCCGAATCGGCATCGGGAAGCGATATCGCCCAACTAAATGTACAATCCCGCCAGGCTCTATATGACTATTTGGATTCTCTGGATGACAAAGCATACGAAGAGGCCATCATGGCGGCGGACGAGTTTCTGCTTGCACAAAACCGCTTCCAGGTTCGCACCGGAAAATTGGGTGATTTTTCTACATCCTTGGCTGCGTTAGATCAACAGCGCCAGTCCCTTTTAGACCAGCTCTCTCGCCTCAGTACCATCACGGCACAGACAAACGGATATTTTGTCTCGCGCGAGGCGTCGGCAGGTATTTCCGTGGATCGCACCCTTCTAGACGGTATGAGCCCTTCCCAACTAAAAAATTGGTTAGGTTCTGCGATCCCAACGATAGATAAGAGCGCCGCAGGGCAGATTATGGGAGGTTTCTCCTGGTGGTTTTACGCCTTCTGCGATGCGGAGCAGACACAGAGATTGTCGGAGCTGGATACCGTACAAATCAGCGTACCGGGTAAGCAGGACACGCCGATTACCGCGAAGGTGACAAGTCTGGAACAAGACGAGAACGGAGAAGCCAAACTGGTGCTGGAGTGTGAGAACATAAACGAAGAGGTGCTTCGCTTGGGGCGCGAGACCGCGCGCATCGATCTGCAAGTCTATGAAGGGATTCGGGTCAACCGTGACGCACTGCATATTGTAGACGGAGAGCGCGGCGTTTATGTCAACTACGGCGGGATCCAACGCTTTCGACGTATTGAGACGCTGTACGAGAACGAAGATTATATCCTTGTGCCTCCCGACGGGGAGGTAGGAACCGACAACGAGGTACGCCTGTACGACGAAATCATCGTGGAAGGCAACAACCTGCGTGACAACAAACTTGTGTAGAAGGCGTGCCCTTGCAGACGTGTGACCCGGCGATTCTCTATTCCGAAAGCTTTCTGGCAAGTCGCCTCGCATTGGCATTCGTTTTGCCTCCACCCGCGCCCCTGATCCGATCAAATGCATGAAGTTTTTATCTACGGTGGATCCGATGTTTCGTAAAAAACTTTACGGCAGTAAAATTGCACCTTCCTGCTCCTACTGTGCACACGGCGCCTTGGCGGCGGATGGTAAAATGATATTGTGCCGCATACGCGGTGTTGTTTCCCCTTACTATGCCTGTCGTAGATACCGTTACGATCCTTTGCTGCGTGTACCGCACCGGCAGAATCTGCCGCATTTTGACCCAAAGGATTTTTCACTAGAATAGAGAAAGGGGCTGTGAGATCCCGTGAATTTTGTCTTTATATCGCCCAATTTCCCTGAGACATTCCGGCGCTTTTGTATGGCACTGCAACGAAATGGCGTTACCGTGCTGGGCATTGGCGACTGTCCCTATGACGGGTTGCATCCGGAACTAAAGGGAGCGATGACAGAATACTATAAGGTGTCTACACTTGAAAACTACGATGAAATGGTTCGGGCGATGGGCTATTTTACTTTCCGATACGGAAAAATTGATTGGTTAGAGAGCAATAATGAATACTGGTTAGAACAGGATGCCGCGCTGCGCACGGCGTTTAATATCACAACAGGTCCCAAACTCGATAGAATTGGCGATTACAAATCCAAATTTCGCATGAAAAATTTTTACCGCGAAGCGGGCGTTCCCTGCGCGCGCTGTCACCCACTGAATACCTTGGAAGAGGCACTTGCTTTTGCGAAAGAAGTGGGCTACCCCATTGTCGTCAAGCCAGATAATGGCGTTGGGGCGGAAGCTACGTATCGCTTGCAAAACGAGGAAGAACTTCTGATGTTTTATGATGATCACCCGGATGTTCCCTACCTGTTGGAGGAATATGTGTACGGTGTAGTGACCACCTATGATGGCATTTGCAATTCGAAAGGTGAAGTTTTGTTTGCGGCAAGCCATATCACCCAAAACTCCATCATGGACATGGTCAACGAGGGCGTGCCTGTTTACTATTACGTTGACAAAGCCGTTCCAAAAGACGTAGAAAAGGCCGGAAAGGCTGTACTAAAGGCGTTCCAGGTGCACAGCCGCTTTTTTCATCTGGAGTTTTTCCGTTTAACAAAGGCGAAAAAGGGCTTGGGTGCAGTGGGAGACATAGTAGGTTTAGAGGTCAATATGCGGCCGGCCGGCGGTTTTACCACCGAAATGCTCAACTACGGTCAGAGCGTGGATGTCTATCAGCTTTGGGCCGACATGGTTGCGTTTGATGAGAGCCGGCATACATACGGGGGCTTGAAGAGCTATTGCGTTTATGTAGGGCGGCGGGACGGTGTTTCTTATCGCAAAGAGTTGTGGGAGCTAGAGCAGCAATACGCCGCCAATGCTCGTCTGTTTACCCGCATGCCGGATGCTTTGGCGGGAACCATGGGCAACCAAGTTGGGATCGCCTGTTTTGACACAGAAAGCGCTATGATGGACTTTGTAAAAGATGCGTTCGCACAATAATCTGTAATACGTTCGTTGCCGCCCGGTTTTCAAGGTTCCACACCTTGCAGTGCTCCGGCGGCCTTTTAAACGTGCAATTTTTTAATATTCCGAACAAAACAAAAGCGGAAATTCGCAGCGAACGGCAGAGAAATAGAAGCGGTGTTTCTGCGGGATTTGGTTTTGTTATAGGTGGACTGTCTTATGTTTGAAAAGCACTGCTGGGCCGAGATCGACCTCGATGCCATTAAAAATAACTTTCATTTTATCAAAGAAACTACGGCCAAGCCGGTTTGTGCCGTGGTGAAGGCGGACGCCTACGGGCACGGCGATAAAGCAGTGGCTGCTTTGTTAGAGAAAGAGGGCGCAGCGGCTTTCGCGGTGAGCAACTTTACCGAAGCACTGCGGCTGCGCAAGCAGGGTATACGCGTGCCCATCCTCATCCTAGGTTATACGGATCCCGTGTTTGCCGGCGCCTTGGCACACCACAACCTTACCGCCACGGTTTTTAGCTCCGTGTATGCGGCTGCCCTTTCCGCGGCGGCGCGTGATGCAGGTGTTACGGTGCCCTGTCACTTAAAGGTCGATACCGGTATGGGGAGAATCGGTTTCGGCGCTGTGCAGGATCCGGATAATGCCGTAAGGGAATTATCGGATTGCTACGCAATGCCCGGAATTTGTGTACAGGGTATCTATCAGCATTTCGCTGCGGCGGACAGCGATCTACCTTCGGATACGGAATATACAAACCGGCAACTGCAGCTTTTTAAAAATGTGGTTGCCTCTTTGCAAAACAAGGGGCACCATGTCGGTGTTGTCCATTGCGCCAACAGCGCTGCGATGCTGCGCTATCCCGGCGCGTTAGAAGGCATGCATCTGGTCAGAGCCGGCATTGTCTTGTATGGCCTGAATCCCAGCGAGGACGCCCACTTCCCTGCCCTGCGCCCAGCCATGACGGTAAAAGCCGTGATCGAGCAGGTCAAAGATCTCGCGCCAGAGCAAAGTGTCAGTTACGGGAGAACGTTTACAAACGAATCTGAGAGGCCGATGCGCGTCGCAACCGTAACCGTCGGCTACGCGGACGGTTATCCACGTCTCTTGTCGGGATCATGCCGCGGCGGCGTGATGATGGTGCGCGGCAAGCCAGCACCCGTATTGGGCCGCGTCTGCATGGATCAAACGGTCATTGATGTGGGCGGTATCGAAGGGGTAGCGATGGGTGATGAAGTGACGGTATTGGGTCCCGGGGCTTCCAGCGTCGGAGCGGACACCGTCGACACGATTGCCCACAAGACTGAGACGATCAACTATGAAGTGGTTTGCGGTCTTTCTCGCCGTGTTCCACGCGTATACTTGCAGCAGGGCGTGCCATACCAAATCGCATCCTATTTGGAGGAATCCTGATGGCTCGGAACAATATCCGCAATTTTTGCATTATTGCGCACATCGATCACGGAAAATCGACACTTTCCGACAGGATCTTGGAACTGACGGACAGTGTGGATCAACGCACGATGAGCGATCAGATTCTTGATAACATGGATCTGGAGCGGGAGCGGGGCATCACCATCAAGGCCAGAGCGGTGAATATGCGCTACCATGCCGACGATGGTCGGACTTATGATTTTAATCTGATTGACACGCCCGGCCATACCGATTTTTCTTATGAGGTTAGCCGGAGCCTTGCCGCCTGCGAAGGCGCCTTGTTGGTGGTAGATTCCAGCCAAGGCGTTGAGGCACAAACGCTGGCAAATTGTTACATGGCGGTGGATCATGGTTTGGAAGTAGTGCCAGTCTTAAATAAGATCGACCTTCCCGGTGCGGATCCCAAAGCCACTGCCAAAGAAGTGGAAGATGTGATCGGCATACCTTGCCAAGACGCGCCTTGCATCAGTGCCAAGCTCGGCGTCAATGTGCACGAAGTGTTGGAACGCGTTGTGCGCGACATTCCACCACCAACCGGTGACGCACAGGCTCCTCTTAAAGCGCTGGTATTTGATTCTGTCTATGACAGTTATAAAGGCGTTATTGTGTATGTGCGCGTTTTCGAAGGCTCGGTTAAGCCGGGTGATACCATTCGACTGATGAGCACCGACGCGCAGTTTCAGCTGGTGGAAGTGGGGCATATGGGGGTGAACAGCCTCTTTGCATGCGACCATCTGGAAGCAGGCGAGGTGGGCTATCTGACCGCGAGCATCAAAACGGTGCGTGACACCCGTGTGGGCGATACTGTGACATTGGCCGAACATCCAGCCGACGAGGCACTGCCCGGATTTCGCTCTGTGACCCCGATGGTCTTCTGCGGCATTTATCCAGCCGACGGCGCAGATTATGCAAATCTTAAAGACGCCCTTGAAAAGCTGCAACTCAATGATGCCTCGCTCCATTTTGTACCGGAAACCAGTGCGGCGCTGGGGTTCGGTTTTCGGTGCGGTTTTCTAGGCCTTTTGCATATGGAAATCATCACCGAGCGCCTGGAGCGCGAATTTGATTTGGATCTGATCACGACTACGCCGGGGGTACAGTACCGATTGACACTGACCGATGTCACCGTAACCACAATTGATAACCCTTCCGCTTATCCGGATCCCGCGCGTATCGTGAAGCAGGAGGAGCCGTTCGTGAACGCCCATATCTACACGCCGAACGATTATTTAGGATCCCTTATGGATCTTTGCCAAAAAAAACGTGGAATCCTGATGGGCATGGAGTATTTAAACGAGACGCGCGTAGATTTGCACTACAAGCTGCCATTGGGGGAGATTGTCTATGACTTTTTTGACGCGGTCAAAAGTCGCAGCCGAGGGTATGCCAGTTATGATTATGAATGGGAAGGCTGGCATGAAAGTCAACTGGTGCGGTTGGACTTTTTGCTCAACGGCGAGATGGTAGATGCCTTATCGTTGATTGTGTTTGCCGACAGTGCATATCCCAAAGCGCGCCGCATATGTGAGAAGCTCAAAGAAAATATACCGCGCGCGCTGTTTGAGATCCCGATCCAGGCGGCGGTGGGCGGTAAAATCATCGCCCGTGAGACCGTAAAGGCGCTGCGCAAAGACGTCTTGGCCAAATGCTATGGCGGGGACATTACCCGCAAAAAGAAACTGCTGGAAAAGCAAAAAGAGGGCAAAAAAAAGATGCGTCAACTGGGCAGCGTAAATCTTCCGAGTGAAGCGTTTGTGAATATCCTGAAATTAGATTCCGACGATTGAAGTTCTGAGTAAGCAAACTATCCCAAAATCCGGGTTTTGCTAAATGGGCGCGATGAAATAGATCGACGAATGCAGCACAAAAGGCTGTGCACCGGGCCTTTGAAGGCTTGGGTTTACCGGCTTCTTACTGTGTAATAGGGTTCCTGAAATACAGAAAGGCGGATTAAAGGAATGTTTGAGCGCCTACATGATGTACAACGTAGGTATGAAGAAGTTGCAAACCGTTTGGCAGATCCCAGCACCGCTGCGGATCCCGCCGACTTTAGCAAGCTTAGCAAGGAGCTCGCCGCCTTAGAGCCTTTGGTCACGGTATGGCAAAGCTACCAAGACTTAGAAACGGAAATACGAGAGTTAGACGAGACGCTAAGCGTCTCAGACGATCCGGCGTTTAATGAATTGCTAGAACAGGAGCGCAGCGAAAAGCAGCTTCAGTTAGACCGTACAGCGCAAGACATTCGGTTTCTTCTGCTCCCGAAAGATGAAAACGATGAAAAGAGCGTCGTGTTGGAGATTCGCGCAGGAGCCGGCGGAGAGGAAGCGGCTCTTTTTGCCCACAGCCTGTGGAGGATGTACAGCATGTATGCTGTAAAGCTCGGTTGGCGGTGCGAAACGGTCAGTGTCACCGAAACGGAACTCGGCGGGGTAAAAGAACTCATTGCCAGTGTGGAGGGCAAAAGCGTTTATAACCGGCTCAAATTTGAAAGCGGCGTGCACCGCGTGCAGCGTGTGCCCCAGACAGAGACACAGGGGCGCATCCATACCTCGACCGCCACCGTCGCCGTTATGCCGGAAGTGGAAGTGCAAGAGATTGACCTGAATCCGAACGATCTGCGTATCGATACCTTCCGATCCTCCGGCGCCGGAGGGCAGCATATCAACAAAACTTCCAGCGCCATAAGGGTAACGCATCTTCCGACTGGTATGGTTGTGGAATGTCAAGATCAGCGGTCCCAGCGGGAAAACAAAAGCCGCGCATTGCAAGTTTTGGCGAGTCGCCTGCTGCAAAAAAAGCAGGAAGCTTACGACGAGGCGTACAACGAACAGCGACAAAATCAGGTTGGAAGCGCGGATCGCAGCGAGAAAATACGCACCTACAATTTTCCGCAAGATCGCGTAACAGACCATCGCATCGGATTAACATTGCATGATTTGCAGAGTGTGTTGGACGGAAACTTGGATCGCCTGATTGATCCGCTGCTCTTGGCAGATCGGGAGGAAAAATTGCGCGCCCGGGATGGCGAATGGGAGAAGGAGACTTAAAAAGTGTCCAACAAAACGGTAACAAGTGTTCTGCCCGCAGACGAAAAGGGAATTTTAAAAGCGGTACAATACCTAAAGCAGGGAATTCCATTTGCCCTACCGACAGAAACGGTTTACGGGATCGCGGCGGATGCTTCCAATGATGAGGCCGTACGCAAAATTTTTTTGGCGAAGGGTCGGCCGCAGGACAACCCCCTTATTGTCCACATTGCATCGCTCACGCAGCTGAATGGGATCGTTTCTACCTTTACGGCGCGCGCCCAAAAATTGGCTAACGCATTTTGGCCGGGGCCGTTCACAATGGTATTGCCGCGCGGTGATAAGATATGCAATTCGGTGACTGCCGGTTTGGACACGGTTGGCGTTCGCATGCCCAGTCATCCTGTGGTGCAGGCGATTCTTCACGCCAGTGGGATCGCATTCGCCGCTCCTTCGGCCAATCTATCCGGTCGACCGAGCCCCACCACGGCAGCCGATACACTACGGGATATGGATGGCCGTCTGCCTTTAATTTTGGACGGCGGGCCGTGCCGTGTGGGGGTGGAATCCACCGTGGTCAGCTTGGCGCAAGAGCGACCGATTCTTTTGCGCCCAGGCGCCGTCACAAAGCAACAAATCGAAACCGTTCTGGGAGAGCAAGTTGCGGTATCCGAGGCCGTCTGGTCCCAGTTGGGAGTCGGGCAAACGGCACCGTCGCCCGGAATGAAATACAAACATTATGCGCCTGTGGCGGAGCTGACCTTGGTAAAGGGGAACCTGACCACATTCTTGCAATATGTATCGGATCAAAATCCCAGCGGCTTATGGGCAATGTGCTTTACCGGCGAGGGGTGCTACATGCCGGTGCCGTACATAGAGTATGGCATCGAGAACGACCCTTCCGACCAGGCAAGGCGATTGTTTCGCGCGCTGCGCTCCTTAGATGAAAACGGTGCAAAGACTGCCCTTGTGCGGTGCCCCAATACCGACGGGATGGGGCTGGCTGTCTACAACCGGCTGCTGCGGGCCGCTGCCTTCCGGGTGGTAGAATTGTGAAAATCATCGGTATTACGGGTAGGTCCGGAAGCGGAAAGTCCAGCGTGACCGCTTATCTTGACCATAAAGGGTACGCCTGTCTCGATGCGGATTTGGCAGCGCGCGAGATGCTGAGCCCTGGCGCACCGGAATACCCGGATTTACTCCAGCGGCTTCAAGGCGCTTTTGGAAACGATATCGCAGATGAACAGGGTGTCTTGCGCCGCCAGCAGTTGGCGCAACGGGCTTTTTTCGATAGGCGAGCGACCGAAACACTAAACCGTATCACGCATCCTGCCCTGTTGGCGCGCGTTTTGCGTGCGGCAAACAGGGCCGCAGCATGCGGAAACTCTCTCTTTTTCCTGGACGGCGCTGCCCTGGTGGGAACGATCTTTGCTCCCTATTGTTATAAGTTGATCGTCGTCATAACACAGGAAGCGCTGCGCCTGCACCGTATTATGCAGCGCGATCATATACAAGAAAAACAGGCCGCACAGCGCCTCGCCGTTCAACCCACCGACGAGTCTTTGCTTTGTGCGGCCGATTATGTGCTAAATAATTCAGGTGACCTTGCGGATCTCTACCGCCAGACCGATGCGGTTGTGTGCAAGCTGACCCGAGATATTGCTCTGCGTGAAAAGCCTTAAGAATGACTAGACAAACAGCGATACCCCGCAAGGGACATATCGGCCCCATGTGGATGGGATAGAACGGGAACGAATAGGAGCAGGTACATGCCTTCCGATGCCTTACCCTTCATATCCGACCATGATCCCGCCCTCTTCCGCATAAAAACTGCAAAGGCCCGCACTAGGGCCAATTTTTATGTCGGCATGCCGAAATTCCTGCAAAATTTTTTTGCGCAGTGCATACGCCATCTTAGGATTCAGGCAATGCGTTATTCTCACTTTGCCGCCCGCATATTGATGCAGCTTCATCTCTTCAAAAAGCAGCTGGATTGCTTTGTACTCTCCTCTGGCGCGGTGCAAGGGCTGCAACTCCCCAACTTCGCTCGCTTGGCCGACTAGGCGTATGCCCAGAACATTCGCGACGGCCGCCACCGAGGGATGGACGCGCCCGTTTCTGGCCAGATTTTTCATGTTTTTCAGGCAAAACAACAGGTGGGTCGTATTGCTGTACTCTGTAATGCTCTCTACAATCTGGTCAAAAGGCATCTTCTCGCGAATCAGCTGGGCCGTGCGTTCGATTAACAAAGGAAGTTCCGGACCTGCGGACAGGGAATCAAAAATATGAACCTTTGCAGATGGGTTGAGCTCCTTGTATTCCTGCCGTGCCTGCATTGCCGTGGCGTAGCTGCCTGACAAACGGCTGGTGATGGTAAACCCGAATATCTCCGACGCGCCTGCGAACGTGTTGAGCCAGTCCTGCACATTGGGGCAGGAAGTCGTGGATTTGCCCTTGTAGCTCCGCAGATATGTTACCATTTCAGTCACATTCATTCCTGCAACATCGGTAAACTCACGCTCATCGGTAATGATTTTCAGCGGGGCGCTGGCAAACGATACACCATCCAGAGCGAATAGATCACAGGACGAATCGGACACGATGACTGGGTTCATATGGTTTGACATCCTTTCACCTCTTTCAATAAACTCAGAACAACAAAGAAAACGGGCTATACAGATCTTGCGCAGGCGATGCTCAAAAACCGCGCAAATAGAATCAAACACGTCAGGGTGCCATCCGATAAACATAAATCCGGGCTACTGTGCAATAACAAAACTATACCGCATATGCATAGAGATAGTCAATCCTAATTTGAAAGAGAAGTCCTTGCTATGGTTTTTTTACCGCTTGCCGAGTTGAGTGTTGCGCTTTGCACGTTTGTGCGGTATACTAGTGTTATATTTAAAGCTTGGCAACAAATGGGAATAAGGAGGTCTATTCTTTATGGAAACCTACGGCATTGAAAAACTTGGCATCATCGAACCGAAGGCGGTATACCGCAATCTAACGCCTGCTCAACTGACGGAGGCCGCGCTCCGGCGCGGTGAGGGAATCCTGTCCGACACGGGGGCACTGGTTGTGACCACAGGCAAATACACGGGTCGCTCCCCGGATGACAAATATATCGTTGACACGCCCGCCATCCATGACGAGATCGCCTGGGGCAAGGTGAACCGGCCGATCAGCCGCGAAAAGTTTGATGCGATCAAGGGCAAAGTGGCAGCCTATCTGCAGGGGCGAGAAGTTTTTATCTTTGACGGATTTGCCGGTGCGGACAAAAAATATACCCAAAAATTCCGTGTAATCAACGAGCTGGCCAGTCAGAATATGTTCATCCACCAGCTATTGATCCGCCCCAGCGCTGAAGAGCTCAAGAACTTCAACGAACCCGATTATACGGTACTGTGCGCGCCTGGGTTCAAGTGCGATCCCGCCTTGGACGGCGTCCACAGCGAAGCTGCCATCATGATTGACTATGAGGCACACATGATTATGATCTGCGGCAGCCAGTACGCGGGTGAGATCAAAAAGAGCATTTTCAGCACGCTGAACTATGTAATGACGAAAAAAAACGTCTTGCCGATGCACTGTTCCGCCAATATGGATCCACAAACCGGAGAGACCGCTGTGTTCTTCGGGTTGTCCGGAACGGGCAAGACGACCCTTTCCGCCGACCCATCCCGCAAGCTGATCGGCGATGATGAACACGGCTGGAGCCCGGACGGCGTGTTCAACTTTGAAGGCGGTTGTTATGCCAAGTGCATCGACTTGTCTGCTGAGAAAGAACCTGACATTTATAACGCGATCAAATTTGGCAGTCTTGTAGAAAACGTGGTTGTGGATCCCGACACGCGCAAGCCGGATTATTTTGACGGATCGCTGACGGAGAATACCCGCGCTGGATATCCGGTGCATTATATCAACAATGTGCAAATCACCGGTGTGGGCGGCATTCCCAAAGTTGTGGTGTTCTTGACGGCCGATGCCTTTGGGGTTCTGCCACCCATCAGCCGCCTGAGCCGCGAAGCCGCAATGTACCATTTTGTGACCGGTTTTACCAGCAAGTTGGCTGGCACGGAGCGAGGCGTAACAGAACCGCAACCCACGTTCAGTACGCTTTTCGGAGAACCGTTTATGCCATTAGATCCCTACGTCTATGCGAATATGCTGGGAGAAAAGCTGGACAAGTACGGCACCAAAGTCTATTTGGTCAATACCGGCTGGGCCGGCGGAAGCGCAGCGGACGGTGCCAAACGCATGGAATTGCGCTACACGCGCGCCATGGTTACTGCAGCGCTCTACGATCAATTTGACAACGTTACCTTCCGCCATCACGATGTGTTTAACGTCGAGTATCCGACCCATTGCCCCGGTGTTCCGGATGATAAGCTGGACGCGCGTGGTATGTGGGCCAATAAAGAAGCGTACGATAAGCAGGCTGACAAATTGGCAAAGATGTTTGCGGAAAATTTTGCAAAGAAATACCCCAACATGCCGGCAAGTATTGCAGCGGCGGGGCCAAAGCCGAAGAATGGGTAAGTTGCCTCTGCGCACAGTTTTCCCATCTGACGCGAGCGTTTCTCACCGATAGGAGCGTATGCCATGCAAAGAAAGAATCAACAGCAGGAAGAAAGCGGTGAGCAACTGCGCCACCGTTTGGGCGCCAAAGTCACCTTCCTAGCCGGCTGGTTAGAGACTTTGCTCTCCCTCGTTGTTTTGGTAGCTCTTGTTGTCAGCTGCCTGCCGATGCTGCGTGAATTGCTGCAGCTGTTCCGCGGCGGCAGCACGGTGCTCTTTCATGAATTTCTCGCCAGTGTTCTGAACTTGGTCATCGGCTTGGAATTTATTGAGATGTTGACGAAACACAATCCCGGAAGCGCGTTAGAGGTGCTGCTTTTCGCCATCGTGAGGCACATGCTGATAGGCGAAGGGGAAGCGATTGACAATCTTTTGAGCGTACTCGCGATAGCGGTGATCTTTCTGATACGAAAATTTGCATTCAGTGATTCGTTCGGGGAGGAAATACCGGAAAAAACCTACACAGAAAAGGAAGAGGAACCTGTTGTGCTGCAACACACCGAATAGTACTGCCGCGCCGGATTGTTAAGGAAGCGCTGTCCATAAGATTTGTCCGCCTGCGAACGGAAAGGAGACCGTCATGGCTTTTTTCTATGAAGAACCATCCCGTACTTTTGGAGAGTATCTATTGGTGCCTGGCTATACGTCCGAAGAATGTGTCCCCGGCGCCGTGAACCTGAGCACGCCGATGGTAAAATACAAAAAAGGGCATGAGGAGTGTCCGTTCGTCATCAACATTCCCATGGTGTCCGCCATAATGCAGGCCGTATCCGGAGAAAAGCTTGCCATTGCGCTGGCAAAGCAAGGCGGTATTTCGTTTATTTACGGATCCCAAACACCCGAGCAAGAAGCCGAGATGGTTCGCAAGGTAAAAGCATATAAAAAAGGATTCGTTACAAGTGATTCCAATCTACCTCCCACGGCTACACTGGGAGATGTACTGAATCTAAAGCAGCGCACGGGACATTCGACGGTCGCCATCACGAATGACGGCACGGCGCATGGAAAACTTCTGGGCATTGTGGCCAGCCGCGATTATCGGCTTTCCCGTATGGGGCCAGAACTTAAGGTTACTGAATTTATGACCCCTCTAGAAAAGCTGGTGACCGCTCCTGCCGATACCAACTTGCATACCTGCAACGATATCATCTGGGCCAAGAAGATCAACTCGTTGCCGCTAATAGACCGGGAAGGCCGCCTGCAGTACATGGTTTTTCGCAAGGATTACGAATCCCACAAAGAGAATGTCAACGAGCTTTTGGACAAAAATAAGAGCTACCGGGTCGGTGCGGGCATCAATACGCGGGATTTTGAAGATCGTGTACCGGCATTGCTAAATGCGGGTGCCGATGTTCTTTGCATCGACTCTAGCGAAGGGTATTCCGCTTGGCAGGCAAACACGCTTAGTTGGATACGTTCCCATTATGGAGATCACGTCAAAGTGGGTGCGGGAAATGTCGTGGATCGGGATGGTTTTTTGTTTTTAGCGAAGGCCGGCGCCGACTTTGTAAAGGTCGGAATCGGGGGCGGATCGATCTGTATCACAAGAGAGGCAAAAGGAATTGGACGCGGTCAGGCTACGGCTGTAATTGAAGTTGCCAGGGCGCGGGACGCATATTATCAAGAAACAGGCATCTATGTGCCGATCTGTTCTGACGGCGGCATCGTACACGATTATCATATCACTTTGGCATTGGCTATGGGCGCGGACTTTGTCATGTTGGGGAGATACTTTGCTCGGTTTGATGAGAGCCCGACCAATTTGCTGCGTGTAGGCGGCAACTATGTAAAGGAATATTGGGGCGAGGGTTCCAACCGTGCCCGCAACTGGCAGCGATATGATTTGGGCGGCTCTGAAAAGCTCAGTTTTGAAGAGGGAGTGGACAGTTACGTCCCCTACGCCGGGCCTTTGGCGGAAGGTGTTCAGAGTACCCTGTACAAGGTGCGTTCTACGATGTGCAACTGCGGCGTACTCTCAATCCCGGAGCTGCAACAGAAAGCCCGCTTGACCGTTGTTTCTTCTACCTCTATTGTAGAAGGCGGCAGCCATGATGTGATTTTGAAGAACACGCCCAACCTTTAATGTTTTGCAGCTGACTCGAAACCTGACTGGGAGAGGAACAGCAATCAGTGGTTTGGCGGCTGCTTCTGCCTGGCTTCCCGACGTGGAAAAGGCCAAAAAACAGGACACAAAAAAGTGCGCAATGGCTGGTATCGCGGAAAATGCTGTGGTATAATGCTCTCGTCCTTTCCGAGACCGGTTGCAAACCGAAGGCGCGGTAAAATGGCAAAAATGCTCTGGCCATCAAGGTGCGCTCTGTGTTTTTTGAAGGTCGCGCTGTTAAGAGAGGTTTATGACAATGTTGACTGCTGTTACCGGTGTAAACTGGGGCGATGAGGGAAAGGGCCGCATGGTTGATATGCTGTGCGAGGAGTATGATATCGTCGTGCGCTACCAGGGAGGTGACAATGCGGGCCACACGGTTGAGAATGAAAGGGGTCAGTTTGTACTCAACCTGATTCCTTCCGGCATTCTTCGACCGGAAATTGTTTGTGTTATGGGCATGGGCATGGTCATAGACCCGGAGCACCTGGAAAAAGAAATCAATACTCTGCGCGTCCGGGGTGTCTCCATAACTCCCGAGAATCTGAAAATTTCTGACCGTGCCACCCTGACGATGCCGTTTCATGTAGAACAGGATCGATTGGAGGAGGAGCGCCTTTCCGCTACGGGGTCCCAGTTTGGCTCTACCAGGCGCGGAATCGCCTACACATATGGCGATAAGTACATGAAGAAGACGCTCCGAATGGGCGACCTGAAACAGTTGGATGCGGATGTGAAAAAGCGCCTAGCAACCATTGTGGAGAGCAAAAATCTGACGATGGTGAACGGGTATGGGCAAGTGCCGATCCGCCTTGACGCTATGTGGGATTGGTGTGCGTACTATGCGCAACGATTTGGTCCTTTTGTGTGTGACACGGGAGCCTATTTAGAAGAGGCAGACATTGCGGGGAAGAGAATTCTTTTTGAGGCACAGCTGGGCGCATTGCGCGATATCGATTACGGAATCTATCCCTTTACATCCAGTTCCAGTACAATCAGCGCCTACGCCCCTATAGGATCGGGCATCCCCAATCGCAGACTGGATCACTCGATTGGCATCATGAAGGCCTATTCTTCCTGTGTGGGAGAAGGTCCGTTTGTGGCAGAGCTCGCAATGACGACACAAGAGAAGGATACGCTTCGCGCCTGTGGGCACGAATACGGCGCCGCTACTGGGCGCCCGCGCCGGGTCGGCCCCTTTGATGCCGTTGCCAGCCGCTACGGTGTACAATGTCAGGGCTGTGATGCGTTGGCGCTAACGCTGTTAGATGTACTGGACTATAGGGAAGATATCCCGATCATCACCCAGTACGCGCTTCACGATGGCACCACAACAACCCACTTCCCGACGGGAGGGATGCTGACAGATGCACGCCCGATCGTTGAGACCATGCCAGGATGGCATTGTGATATTACGAAGATACGGAAGTATTCAGATTTGCCGTCCCAAGCGAGAGCGTATGTGGAGCGATTGGAGAGTCTGGTTGGCTGCCATATCGCCTATATATCCGTAGGGCCGCACAGAGAGGCTTATATCCTGCGTTAGGTTTCTAAAAATGAATGAAACAGGGGGTTTGTACAATCATGGAAAGCAATGACACAAATGCGGAGCAAAAAAAATTCAAACTGAGTGGTAAAACGCTCAAAAAAGTGAGTTCGGTGGTGCAAGTAGGCGTTCTCCTTGCCGCTTTGGCACTGTCACTCTGGAGCATGAACGAAGCCAGTGTACAGCAGCGCAATGCAAGCGATGCAACCGAGCAGCTGGTACAGATGCAGGATGCCTATGAAGCTGCATCTGACAGGGCAGATGGCTTGCAGACACAACTGACTGCGGCGCGCAAGCAGGTAGAAACGTTGCGCAGAAAGCAAGAAAAGGATAGAGAAAGGGAGAAAGAAGCCCAGGCCGCGGCAGAACAGACGGATCCGAACGCAGCGGAAGGTTCGGCAAGTGGCGTGAATGCGGTGGATAATTCGGCAGAGTCCCCCGTTCTCCAGCAGACCGGAGAGACCAAACTGCTCACCCGCGCAGAAGCCAATACTTTGGCATCCCAATACAAAACAAACATCTACGCAGGTAAGAATATCGGTCGCGTGTGGGTGGAAGGAACCGCCGTCAGCTGCGGGTTGTACTGGGGTGATACGGCGTCGATATTAAACGCCGGTGGCGGGTGTGCCAACTATTCCGGATGTGTTTTGCCGGGCGAGAACGGCACAGTCTTCATCGGTGGCCATACGGGAAGCTTTTTTAAGGATCTTAAGAGTGCCAAAATTGGCAGCATTATTCATCTGCAAACGCCGTGGGGGGACTTCCGTTATAAAATCAGCTCCTCCCGCGTAATCCAAGAGACAGATACCGCCTCGTGTTACTGGGGCGCCACGCAGCCGCGCTGCATTCTTTATACATGCTATCCGTTTGGTATCTTGGAGCATACCACGCAGCGCTATCTGGTTTATGCAGACCCGATCGCATCAGACTCCCAAGGTGTACTGCCTTACGGTCCGGCTTAAGCAACGGATAAAAAATCTCTGCGCATCTTAGCAGAGATTTTATTGTGCGGCTATGGCGGAACTGGCAGACGCGCTGGATTTAGGATCCAGTATCTTTGATGTGCAGGTTCGATTCCTGTTAGCCGCATATGCTGCTAAAGGCGAGTGTTTGTACAAAGACGTAACGTTTTTGTGGAAACATTCGCCCTTTTTTTGTTTTTCGCTGCGTTACAACCATTGTTCGACATCGTCCGTCCCCTGCCGGTACACCTCCCGTTTGTTCGAGAACTGCGCTATCTGTTCCAATTTTTCACAGGAAGCAGAACTTTACACGGGGTTGTAATTTACTGCGGAATTTGCTATAGTTACGCTAGGTCGAGCGAAACATACGGCGGCGGCGTAGAGTCTTACTGGCTTTTGCGCCGAGGAAAGTCCGGGCTTTTTAGAGACAGAGCAACTGCTAACAGCAGCCGGGGGCGACCCTAGGGAAAGTGCAACAGAAAGAAACCGCCGCCCCGCAGGGGCGGCAAGGATGGAAAGGCGAGGTAAGAGCTCACCGGCACACAGGCGACTGTGCGGCCCTGCAAACCCTGCTCAAAGCAACATCCGTATGGGGACAGGCGCTCAAACCGGCGCCAAGCGGAGTCTCACGCGTGCCCCGGAGATGGCATAAGCCGCGCGGCGACGCACGGCTCAGATAGATCGCCGTTTCATACAGAACCCGGCTTACGGTTCGGTCGACCTAAAAATTCCCCTTGCGCTGTCACCGAAGAATGAAAACGTTTTCGGTCTGCTGCAGGGGGAATTTTATTGTATGCGGGTTAGGCTTACTTTTCTTCTCGGCGGCGGTCTTTGCCAAAGAACCGGATTTCTTTGCAGGATCCCAAAATTCTGCTCGCGACCTTCTCGGTATAGCGCGCCTCAAACACGGCAGGATCGGTAATATTGGAGGTATAGATCGTCGGGCGGCGGCTCAACATACGCGTGTTAATCAGTTCGTACAGCACACTGATGGTCAGCGCGTTGACATACTCTGTACCCAGATCATCCAGTACCAGTAGTTCCGCTTCTGAACAGGCGGCAAACCAATTCTGACCGCCCTCGCTGTCAAAATGTTCTTTCCCCAATTGATCCGTCAGTGCTGCCGCGCTTGTGTATAGCACATCGTGACCCTGTTGCAAAACCGTGTCGGCAATCGCCAAAGCCATGTGCGTCTTTCCTAATCCGGCTGTACCGGTAAACAGAAGGCTTTGGCTTTGCAGCGTGAATCCTTTTGCGTACTGTTGGCAAAATTGCAACACCTTGCCCATATATTCTCTTTGCGATGTTCCGATCTCAGCATCGTATACGGTAGGGTAGCAATCCAACAAAAAGGTTTCAAAACCGCACAGTTCCAATGGTGAAGAACGATTGATCTCCTCTCGTCGCAATTGGAGCGCCAGATCCCGCACACAATGACAGGGCGCGCCGTTTTGAACGCCGGTATCGTCGCAGTCCGGGCAGGTGAAATGCGGTGTAAAGCCCACGTTTTCATCGTCAATACCGGCTTTACGGTAGGCTCTACCCAACGCGCGCTGCGCATCGGCCAGTTTTTCACCGGCTGCGAGACGCTGATCTGTATGTTGCTGCGTAGCAGCCAGAACCATGGCCAGTCCTGCCTGCCGCACCGACTCTTCGGCATCGGCAAGGCCGGGATGCATGTTGTATACCGTTTCTCTCGCCGCCTGCGACTGCATAATGGCGCGCTGACGTCTCGCTTCTACCTGGCGCTGCGCCTCTTGGAAAAGTTCATCTCTTGTGCGCATACTCTATTCCTTCCAACCGTCAAGAGCTTCATCCAGTAGGGCATTCCAGTTGCGTTGGGACACTGGCGTTTCAACAGGGTACGCTTGGCGATTCGTATCAGGAACACCATTAATGGTTTTTTTGACGCCAGCACGCTCGGTTACCAGTATGTTGTTACCGGTCAGCTGTCCTTTACCGCGCACAGCATGCACATCCGCGATACCTTGCGCATACCAACTCCGAAGGATCCCATTTACATAACGGATGGTGCGGTTCGCCTGCGCGTGCAGCAGCGCCTCTTCCAACATATCCAGCCCAAAATGCCATTCCTCACGCCACTTTGTGATCGCAGAACGCTCCCATCGGGTTAAATCCTCAGTACGGATGTCGAACAGGCTCGCTACCTGCGCACACCATTGTTCTCTCTTTCGTTTTTGTGCCAGATATTTTTCGGCTTCCTCGCCTGTTTCGACACCCGCCTCTCGCCAGCGCTCCAGCTCGTGTCCAACGGCACCGACCGTGTGTAACCCCTGACCGGCCACTTCCGCGCAGCACAAGAGCAATACGTCCGGCTCCCATCCGTCGTTAAGATAGTAGCTAACCAGTTTTTGCAAACTGTTTCGGCTGAGCACCTGACCAAGATACGTCTGAGCCTCGGAGCAAAGAACTGCGACGTTGGGATCGTTTAAAGAGGATAAGTCAATCTCCTCAATCGGTACCGAATCGGGAGAATTCGCATCCGGCCGCGGTAGGGTACTCTCTTTAACCAGCAAACCTGCCCCTGCCCAATACAGAAGCGCTCGTCTGGCGGCGGCAACGCTGGGAAGACGCAGCGCTTTTGCCAATTTTTGCGGATCCGTTTCACCGTACTGGATCATGTACAGGGCAACCCGTATTGTGTCGCCATCGGTTTGGGTGAGATGCGCCATGATGCATTGCGGCACGGCGGTAAAATCGCCACTTTGTTCTACCAGTTTGTATGCCATGCCCAAATGCCTCACATTTCCTGGAAATCTATTTCTTCCCCGCTCGAAACCGGAGGAATGCAGTGTCCCTAACCCAGTCCTTCCTGTTTTGTCGGATCCTCGTTTTGCGCCGACGGATTCGTTAAGAAATCCAATAAAGAGCCATAGAGATCGCTGCCGTGAGCAATAAAGCGATTTTTTACGATCTCAGCAGACGCTACATCCGGCATCGCCAAGCGCAAGTTCAGCATTTCTCCTTCGCTGTCCGAGATGGTGCATTCCACTTGCCATGTGCCATCCACTTTTTTTACGACAGCATGGTTCGACGCCAATTTCGATTTCCAGCGCTTGATGCGCAACACAGCGTGGAGTGCGCACTCTCGAACCGTTAAGGGAATTTCAGATTCTAATTCCTGTGCGACGATGGCCCCTTCGTTTGTCAGCGTGTAACCATCCGGCCCCTCTAAAATTAATTGGCTTTCCTCCAAATCGGTGAGCGCATCGGCCAGTTCGAAGCAATTGACGAGTTGTTCCTGCAAGACCGCCTCCTCCAGAATCTGCCTGGCAAGTGGGGAGGCGCTGTGGACAAGATAACAAAGCAGAACGCGAATTTGCCTGCTGTCATTCAACCCACCGGGTTTAACCCCCGCTGTAAAAGCATTCTGCACGGATCCCCCCCCCTTTCTATGAACAGGCTTCGTGTTCACTTCATTCAACAAGGCGATCTCTACAACGCCGGAATGTAGCCCACTCTTTACAAGGCAACCCTCTTTCCGCCTGGTACTTCCTTCTTCTCGCCGTCTACTTCCAGCCAGATCGAACAAGCCGACGGATTAAAGACGCGATCCCCAGCAGCGGTAAATTGCAGACGAGACGATGCTTCCAAATAATCAACGATCTCGATATTCGTGGCATACCAGATTTCCTGGTTGCCTCCGACCTTTTGGCAGAATTCTTCCATCATATCCCAGTTATCATCATCTGGGAATTGGTAGCTGTGCCCCCACACATACATCATATACAAATACTGCGTTTTCTTCAAGGACAAAAACGCGTCGCAGCGCTCAAGAAGATTCTGGTTGTGATGGCAAGTAGCCTTCCAGATATACCAGTTCTCCGGCATTTCGAAATTGCCCGTTGTGGGAACAACGCGGGCATAGCGAATACCCAGCAACGGCAAGAGATCCAGGATTTTCTGGTTATAAGAGCCATTCGGATACGCCAAACCGCGCACCGGCGCGCCGGTGACCTCTTCTAGTTCCGTGCGGTCCTGCATAATCTGCCGCGCCACCTGCTCAATCGGGCATCGAGCAATCGTTGGATGCAGATAGGTATGGCAGGCGATCTCGTGGTTTTTATAAAGTGTCTGCCATTCACTTTTGGGTATGCGGTTGGGATTGTCGGCCAGCCCGGCGTTGAGGTTAAAGGTACCTCGTATGCCATACCGATTGAAAATTTCTACCAATCTCCGATCCTCCAACCTGCCATCGTCATAGCTCATCGTCAATACTTTGTGTTTTCCACCGGGAAAACAGGTATAGATATTTTTTATAGGCTTTGAGAGCATATTGCGTTCCTCCTTCCCTCTTTTGGGATGTAAGTCCATATAGCCTTTTAACCGATCGGTGCTGCAAATATACTGTGATTAAAAGATGGTAAAATGCGACGAAAGGTTGCTATACAATTGGATTTTGTCCAGCATTGTCAATAAGAGAAAAAAGGCCAGCCTCGTCAATGACGGGAATGCCGATCTCCTGGGCTTTTGTGAGCTTGGAGCCCGCCGATTCGCCCGCTACAACATAGTTTGTCCGTTTGGTCACTGTTCCCGTTGCCTTGCCGCCATGGTGCCTAATCAAGTCCTCAGCGTCCCTTCTTGACAGGGTGGGGAGAGTGCCGGTTACGACCAACCTCAATCCTGAAAGCGCTGTCCCCTTTTTTTCTCCGTGCCACTGCATATTGACACCGGCTTGCGCGAGGCGCAAAAGCAGATCGACCGTTCCCTCCCGCGCAAAAAAGGCCAATACACTCTTAACCATCACTTCGCCAAAGCCTTCCACACAGGCGAGCTGCTCTGCGGTAGCATCACGCAGCGCATCCATCGTACCAAAGTATTCCGCCAATAATGCCGCCGCCCTGGCGCCGATATTGCGAATACCGAGACCAAACACCAGTTTATCCAAATTGTTTTGTTTGGATGCCTCAATAGCATCCAATAGGTTTTGAGCGCTCTTCTTCTTAAATTTGTCCAGTGCCAACAAATCTTCGATCTGCAAAGCATACAGATCTGCAACAGTTTTGACAAGCCCTTTTTCAGTCAACTGCACGGCGACCGCAGGCCCCAACCCATCAATCGCCATCGCATCGCGTGAGGTAAAATGAATCAGGTTTCGTAAGCTCTGCGCCGGGCATTCCGGATTGATGCAGCGCAGCGCCGCTTCCTCGCGTTGCTCTTGGTTTTGCAGGTGGACAACGGGCTCGCCACAGCTGGGACAGCGATCTGGCATACGGTATGGCTCCGCAGTGGCACAGTGTTCGGCAACACCGATACACTCCGGGATAATATCACCCGCTTTGCGCACCCGAATCGTATCCCCGATCCGGATATCCAGGTTTTTGATAAAGGATTCGTTATGAAGAATGGCACGGCTTACACTGGTACCGGCCAAAAATACCGGCTTGAATACGGCCGTAGGCGTCAGCACACCGGTTCTGCCTACCGACACTTCGATATCCAAAAGTTCGGTTTCTTTGACTTCTGGTGGATATTTGTAAGCGATTGCCCAGCGCGGGAACTTACTGGTACTGCCCAGTTGCTCGCGGGCGGCCAAGTCATTCACCTTGATCACAGCACCGTCGATATCATAGGGAAACGTTCCACGCATCTCACCGATTCTGCCGATTTCCAAGATCGCAGATTCGACATCCGGAAAGACGCTGCGGCGCGGAGAAACCGGAAAGCCCAAATCCTCTAGAAAAGCAAGCGTCTGGGCATGCGTCGCAAAACTACACCCGCGCACCCGCTGCAAATTGAAAACGAAGATCGACAACCCACGCTCTGCTGTGATCTGGGGATCTTTCTGCCTTAACGATCCCGCAGCCGCATTGCGAGGATTTTTAAATGGCGCTTTCTCTTCCAACTCCTGTTGTTCTTTTAAACGCAAAAAGGCATCGCGTGGCATGTATACTTCTCCGCGAACTTCTAAAAACTCGGGTGCGCCCGCTAAGCGTTTGGGAATATCCGCAACGGCAGAGAGATTTTGTGTCACATCCTCACCGACTAGGCCGTCACCCCGTGTGGAGCCTTGAACCAACGTGCCCTTTTCGTAGACGAGACTAACCGAAAGTCCGTCGATCTTTTCCTCCACTACATACTCCGGTTTGATACCGGCTTCTCGCACACGGGTGTCGAAGTCACGCAGTTCTGCATACGAAAAGGCGTCCTGCAGACTTTCCATCTTGACATCATGAATGACTTTGTTAAACTTGCCGCCAGGCGAACCACCGACATGCTGGGTCGGGGAATCAGAGGTAATCAGCTCCGGATACTGTGCCTCTAGCTCTTTCAGTTCCCTGCATAACGCATCAAATTCAAAATCTTCCATCTCCGGATTGTCCAGCACATAATAGAGGTAATTGTTTCGCTCTATCATATCTCGCAACTCTTGTATGCGGTGCTTTGCCTGTTCACGCTCCATCTCCACTCCCCCTTTATGGTACCTTTCGCGATAGAATCTGGGAAAGAACTGTTGAACCACAAATGGAAAGATTGCGGTGTCACTGCATGGTGCCGGCGTTGTTTTCCCAAAGCGTCTGCGGAACTTTTAGGAAAATTGGCCAGTTACTGCCGCACAAAGAGCAGCTGCAAGCAGGGGTAATCGCCCTGCATCGCGGGCAGTGTGTAGCCCGCGTACATCAGGCTGCTTCCTGAAATCCGATGTTTTTTGTGGACCGGTTCGCTCATGTGGATACTTTCCAAAACAACCTCACAGCCATCGCAGAAAGACTCTTCCACTCTATAATATCCGTTCGGGTCGAGTCCCTTCAGACAAAAATGGATGCCAGGGGAATTGGCGGTTGTATGGGTGACGACCAAGTTGAAAAGCACTCTGCCGCCGTCAGGTTGCGCAAACTCCCAAGCCATAAAAGGCTGCTCGCCTGGCGCAGTCAGACGGTAATAATCGCCATTTTGTATCAAGTCATAATAGCGGTGAAAGCGAGAGATTTGCTGCTTTATCTGCTCTCTCTCTTCTTCGCAAAGGCTGCCCGGATCCAGCTCATATCCAAAAGTTCCCGCCATAGCGACAAGGGCCCTTGTACCGAGCGGTGTTGAGCGCCCAGTCTGGTGATTGGGACAAGCGGATACATGCGCGCCCACTGTGCAGATCGGATAGCCGTACGATGTACCGTACTGAATGGTCATGCGCTCAATGGCATCGGTATCGTCGCTGCACCATATCTGCGGGAAATAATACAGCATACCGGCATCAAAACGGCCTCCGCCTCCGGCACAACCTTCAAACAAGACGTTCGGGAAGGCCGTATTCAGACGTTCCAGCAGATCATACACCCCGAGAATATAACGGTGGATCACTTCTCCCTGACGGTTTGCTGGCAATCTTTTGCTGTAAACATCCGTCATATTGCGGTTCATATCCCACTTGACATACGCGATCGGATTGTTGCGCAACAAACGCGAGAGCTGTTGATAAAGATAATCGACTACTTCCGGATTCGCAAAATCCAGAACCAGCTGGTTTCGGCTCAACGCCGGCTTCCGGTCCGGAACGGTCAGTGCCCAGTCAGGATGAGCGCGATACAACAAGGAATCCTCGCTCACCATCTCGGGCTCGATCCAAATTCCGAACTGCATGCCCATATCGCCTATCTTTTTGATCAACGGTAAAAGGCCGCCGGGAAGTTTTTCTTCGTTGACAAACCAGTCACCGAGCCCTGCAGTGTCGTCGTTTCGATTTGCAAACCAGCCGTCATCCAGTACAAACAGCTCTACACCCAACTCCGATGCCTGTTGGGCAAGCGTCAATATTTTGTCTGCGGTATACTGGTAGTAGGTCGCCTCCCAGTTGTTGATTAACACCGGTCGGCGTTGATGGTTCCACTGGCTGCGGATGATGTTTTGGCGAAGAAAGCGATGGTATGTTTGGGAGAGCGCCGTCAGTCCCCGGTGGCTGTAGGTGAGAAGTACCTCAGGGGTATAGAATGTTTCGCCAGGTGCGAGTTCCCAGGAAAAAGATTCATCATGGATGCCCATTACGACACGCACGGAGTGCATTTGATCCACTTCTATATCGGTGCGGTGACTAGCCGAATACACGAGCATAAAACCGATGCAGTTCCCATAGTCTTCACAGCAGCCGCGATCACACAAAATCACAAATGGGTTGTGATGATGGCTGGATGCGCCGCGCCGAGAGGCAACCGTTTGAATGCCTTGCATCAGCTGCGTCCGCTGCGCCTGGCGCTCCATACAGTGACGTCCAAAGAAATGCATCAAATCCCATTGACCAAACGGTAGATCCAAGGTCAGTGATGCTGCTTTCCTGAGCGTAATCGCGCATCGTCCTGCATTGCGCAAACGCACCGCCCGCGTTATGACGTCTTTTTCTTCAAAGACGCCGTAGAGCAAATCGACTTGCAGGCAGCTAGCCGCGTCTTCCAGTGTGATGAGCAGCGTCTGCGCCTCCCCACCTTGGGCAAATGAAGAGGGCATACCTTTTACACGGTATTTCCCCGGCAGGATTTGGTGGCGAAGGTATCGCAAATCCGTGCCGAACGCGCCGTTCTCCATGGTAATTTCCAGCGCTGATAAGCGAAAATCCCCTGTGTTCTCGGAACTGTACTCCTGCGTCAGCAGATCCATGGAAGCTGTATGTTGGCAGTGCGGCGCGTAAGGATTCGGCGAAAAGCCAGCTTGTGTGACCACATACCGGTAATCCAGGCAATCCCCTGTCGTTTTGCGGCCATAATACAGATGCATCAGGTATCCGGGCTGCGTTACCTGCATCTGATAGGTGGTGTTCTTTGTCTGCAGTGTAAAAGTGGAAGTCCGGTTATCAAACAGTATTCCCATACCTTCACGATACCTCCTGCCACCGATCGCCCAATGGAACCGCAGCCTTAAGCAAATCGACTCGCCTCTAACTGCGCAATGGACTCAAGGAAAGCGCCGCGCGAGGTCTCACGTCGCAGACGCACAACAAGATCCTGGTCCGACAGAAGATTGACAAGGCGTGCAAGCAATTGGATTTGCTCGCTCTGTGCCTTCGGCGCAACGACCAACATAAAAAACAAGTCAACGGGCCGCCCGTCGCATGCGTCCCAGTCAATCGGATGGCGCAATGTCAAAGCCGCGATCCCTGTGCGGATAACACCGACACTGCTTGCATGCGGCAAAGCGATCCCCGCTCCAATTCCGGTACTTCCCCCGAAAGTCTCGCGCTCATAGACAGCGTTGTAGCAAGCCGTTCCGTTTGTTACTACGCCAATGCGCTCTTGCAATTCCACCAGAATCCCCAGCACATCGGCGCTTGAGTCAATTTCTGCCTGAAGCAAAACACCGTCGCGCTGCAAAAGATCCCGTACACACACAATTACGATCCTCCGCTCAGGGTAATACCCGATCCGTCATTTCATTCATCAGCTTGTACAAATATTCTCCGACCGCGCCCTCGCTGCAAGTACACATCGTAACTTCATCGGCGGCACTTTTTACAAGATCCGGCGCATTCGCCACCGCAACGGAATAGCCGGCGGTGCGCATTATCTCAATGTCATTGTAATAGTCCCCGATAAAAATAGAATTTTCTCGGGGCAACCCTGCCAATACACACAATTGTTGCAATGCCGTCGCTTTGCTAGCGCCGGCCGGCATAATCTCAAAATATACCGTGTTGGTATGTACGAAATAATTTCCCGTTCCAAAATGACGATTTTGCGCCCATGCGGCAAGTCGATCAATTAATTCCGGAGATCCGGCAAATACAACCTTGACCCAGCCGCCGGGAATGTTTTCCATCGGGCAGGCAATGCTGTCGATTTTCTCCGCAACTTGGTGGCGGTGGGTATAGGCATTCGCCCGAATCACATACAACTGCCCCGCCCCTGCCAAGATCTCCACCCCAATTTTCGGAAAGGTTTGAACCACTGATAAAATAGCGGTAATCGCTTGTTCCCGATCCAATGTTGCGCGGTGAATCACCGTATCCGTCTCCATATCGTAAATCAGGGAACCATTGCAGGCAATCACAGGAAGTGTGTAAGGAAGGTCTCCCAGCGCCGCCCGAATGGAGGCAGGAGACCGCCCCGTTGCAACCGTGAAACGTCCCCCCATTTCAACAAACAGCCGAATCACCGTTCGATTGCAGGCAGGCAGACCCTCTGCGGCGGTAAGCAAGGTATTGTCCAAATCGCACAATACAATACGATCCTGCAGCTTTGGCTTCATAATGTAAGATCCTTTCTGAGTCGCAGGAGAACAGCCTCAAAATATGATGGCAAAGGCGTTTCGAAATAAAGCGTTCGACCGGTAGCGGGATGGATGAAAGAAAGTTCTTTGGCGTGAAGGCACTGTCCGCCTTCGATGACCGGTTTGCGGGGACCATACAGCGGATCCCCGATGATCGGATGTCCCAGATGCGCCATATGCACCCGAATTTGGTGCGTACGTCCCGTTTCCAGTCGGCAAATGACATAGGTGTATCGACCGAACCGCTCCTGAACACGCCAGTGGGTGATAGAAGGTCTACCCTTCCCCTCCTGGGCAACCGCCATTTTCTTTCGATCTTTGCCATCTCGGGCAATCGGTGCACAGATCGTTCCGGAATCGGCCTGCAAATTCCCGTGCACAACAGCGTGGTATACCCGGTACAAAGAATGATCACTCAGTTGTAGACTTAAGGCCCTGTGGACGGTATCTTCCTTGGCGACGACTAACAGTCCAGAAGTATCTTTATCGAGGCGATGCACGATTCCCGGGCGCTCCACGCCTCCCACTCCGGAGAGCTCGCCTGCACAATGCCACAGAAGCGCATTGACCAGCGTTCCCTCCCGATTACCCGGTGCAGGGTGTACAACCATACCGCGCGGCTTGTCAATGACCAGTAAATAGGCATCCTCATACACAATTTGGAGTGGGATATTCTGCGCAATAACATCCGAAGGCCTGGGATCCGGCAGTGAAATCGTGACAGTCTCACCCGCTGTAAGCCTGTAATTTTTGCAGACCGCATCCGTGCCAACCCGCACGGCACCTTGCTTTACAAGCGCCTGTAGCGCCGTACGGGAAAGAGAAGGCTCGAGTTTTTCTTGTGCCATGGCCGCACAGAGCCAGCGGTCCAGTCGCTCCCCTTCCGCCTGCGGCGGAACGATAAAATCAAGCGTCTGCATGGCGTGAATTCTGCGTTTCCCGGCTTGTGTGGGCACGACGTTCATCGCTACCCTGCCCGATCGCGTCCAGCACAAAAGAGAGGGCTAAAAAACCTACACCTGCACTGACGCATATATCGGCAAAATTGAATACTGCAAACCGCATAAACAGAACGTTGATATAATCTACAACCTGACCGTTCATAACACGGTCAATCCAATTTCCTACACCGCCGCCTAAAATCAGGGTCCACGCCAGACGCTCTAACCGAGACATTTTCCCCATCAGCAACCGAGCCATCACACCCACCAGGATCACACCGGTAACCACAATCAGAAACTTCTGCTTTCCGCTCAAAAGCGAAAATGCCATCCCGTCATTGACGGTATAGCGCAACTCCAGCACACCGGGAATCAGGGGCATTGTGGTCTTGGGGCGCAACACGACTTGGGCCCATCTTTTGATGAACTGATCCATTGCCGTAATGAAAGCCGCAAGCAAAAATGACAGAACCTTTGTGCGCATGATCCTCACCCCCTGCCCTGCTTTTATCATGCATGCAAGCAACGGCGCCCGACCCGTATCATCGTGGCGGGCGAGCGCCGCTGGCGCCTTGTTGCGTGTGTATTTTTTATCCTGATCCTTCTTTACTTTACGATGCCCAGCACGTTACGGCAACGTTGGCAAAGCCCGTTCTCATCGACATCTGTATCATATTTCCAGCAGCGCAGACATTTGTCTCCGCTCGCGCGCGTTACGGTCACAGAACGCTTTTCGCCTCTGGCCAGCTGCACATAGGACACAATAAACAAATCTGCCAATTCGTCGAGCGGAACCTCGTTGAGCAAAGCGTAGTCATCTGGATCGACGGTCAGGGTCACAGCCGCCTCTAGAGAAGAACCGATCGTTTTTTCGGCTCGGTTCGTTTCTAATACCTTTTTGACCTCTTCTCTGATGCCCATCAACCGAGACCACTTGGATTGGAAAGCGTCATCAGCAGACGGTTTTACAGAAGGCATGCGCTCCCACACGACATATTTTTTCATATCCTTTGTCTTGGGAATGAATTCCCATATCTCCTGCGCGGTAAAGCAAAGGATCGGCGCAAGGAGCTTGGTAAAATCTACCAAAATGCTGTACAAGGCTGTCTGCGCGCACCGGCGCGCGTCGTCAGACGCGCAATACAAGCGATCCTTGATGACATCCAAATAAAAATTCGACATATCGATAACGCAGAAATTGTAAAGCGCATGGTAGGCCTTGGAGAAATTATACGAGTCATAGGCTTCCAGCATCACTGCGGTTAAACGATTTGTCGCCTCAAGTGCCCATTTGTCAATCTCAAAAAGTTGATCATACGGCACTCGATCTTGAACGGGATCAAAATCTTCTAAATTGCCCAGCATAAAACGCGCCGTATTGCGCATTTTGCGGTACGCTTCTGATAACTGGCGGAATATCTCGTTCCCGGCACGCACATCTACCGTGTAGTCGCTGGAAGCAACCCAAAGGCGAATGATATCCGCACCGTAATCCCGGATGATCTCGGCAGGTTCCATGCCATTGCCTGCCGATTTGTGCATCTGCTTTCCCTCAGCATCCACGACCCATCCATGGCACAAAACACTCTTATAAGGAGCACAACCTTGCGTGGCAACACAGGTCAAAAGGCTGGACTGAAACCAGCCGCGGAATTGATCGGCACCCTCCATGTAAAGGTCTACCGGCCAACGCAGTTCCGGTCGTTCGCGGCATACGGCACTCCAGGTAGAACCGGAATCAAACCAGACGTCCATAATGTCGGGATCTTTCTCCCAATCAGCGGCGCCGCAAGTGCACACCTCGTCGGGCGGGAGGATCTCGTTGGCATGATACCTGTACCAGGCATCGGACCCTTCTTTGCGGAAGAGATCCGAAACTGCTTTTATTGACGTATCTGTGATATGGTACTTTCCGCATGTTTTGCAGTAAAATACCGGGATCGGAACGCCCCACACGCGCTGACGACTGATGCACCAATCACTGCGATCTCGAACCATCTCGGTCATACGGTCGTGCCCCCAGGATGGCTGCCAGCAGACCGAATCAATCGCGCGATACACGTCTTGCTTGAAGGCATCGATAGAGCAAAACCACTGCTCCGTGGCACGGAAAATAACAGGCTGATGACAGCGCCAGCAGTGCGGATACTGATGCGTAATGGGAACCGTACCCATCAAGTGCCCAGTGCGCCGAATATACTCTTGAATTACAGGATTCGCGTCCCAAACCTTCAGGCCCGCAAAGTCCTTCCCTGCTTGTGCTGTTAAATACCCACCCTCGTCCACAGGTGTGATACAGGGGAGTTCCGGATAGTGGTTCGCACAGACCTCAAAATCCTCGACGCCGTGCCCTGGAGCCGTATGTACACATCCGGTCCCGCCTTCCAGCGTCACATGATCCCCTAGAATCAACAATCCGGTACGATCCAAGAAGGGATGTCTGTATTCGATGCGTTCCAGTTCCCGCCCCTTTACGGTTACGGGTATGACCTCATACTGCGCAATGCCGCAGTTTTGCATGGTGCTTTCTACCAAATCAGCGGCTATGATATGATACTCTTCACCGATTTTGACAAACGCATAATCGAGGTCTGGACCTAAACATGTGGCGACATTCGCCGGCAAGGTCCAGGTTGTGGTCGTCCAAATCACGACCCATGATTTTTCAAGTGGGATCCCATACTTTTTTAAAACCGCATTGGGATCTTTTGTCAGTTTAAAACGCACATAAACAGAATCGCACGGATCCTCGGCATATTCGATTTCGGCCTCTGCCAATGCCGTGCGATCTTCAGGGCACCAGTACACGGCCTTTTTCCCTTTGTAGATGTAGCCCCGCTTTGCCATCTCGCCAAAAATTTCAACTTGGCGAGCCTCAAACTCCGGTCGCAGAGTCAAATAGGGATTTTCAAAATCGCCCTGCACACCCAACCGCTTGAATTGCTCATTCATCACGTCAATGTGTTCTGTGGCGAATTCGCGGCAAATGCGGCGCAGATCCAGTTTGGAAACACCGGATTTTTTGTTGCCCAGGCTCCCCAAGGCCTTGAGTTCAATGGGCAAACCGTGGGTATCGTAGCCCGGTACATAGGGCGCCTTAAAGCCCGCCATTGACTTATAGCGAATAATAATATCCTTGATGATTTTATTGAGCGCGGTACCCATATGAATACTTCCGTTTGCATAGGGCGGACCGTCATGCAGAACAAACAGAGGATCCTGTTCGTGCAGTTCGATCATGCGCTTATAGACATCATTTTCCTCCCAGTCCGCAAGCATAACCGGCTCCTTTTGCGGTAGGCCGGCGCGCATTGCAAAGCGCGTATGCATCTTATGGATGGTATCGTTATAGTTTTTCGGCAAGGTTGATAGCTCCCTTATGTCACATAAAGTAAATACGCCAGGACAGGGCACAGCGATGCGATATCATCTGCCAGTCTCCCTAGGCGTGCGGCAATGACCGCGCTTAGCTGTCAAAATCTACCCCTGTAAATCCGGAGAGACCCTCAATGGGATCCGCTACTGGCGCATCGTCTCGGCCGGAGGCGGATACATAGCGCGTCTCGCCGGTACCTTCCGCAACTGTCAAAGACGGCTGTTCACGCGGATCCTCGGTGGAAACTGTGCCCTCCGGCATAAACTCCACTGTATCAACCATCTCTGGCCCTGATATACCGGTTGCATCGAGTGTAGAGGAATCTGTGTATCGGGTCTCAGGCGCATCAAAGGTTTCCGCTGACGCGATATCCGATTCCTCCGGATCTTCCATTGCATCCTCGGATACAGCGGAAGGTACTTCCTTGGCAGTAGGCTTTTCTTCCGCAGGCTCCTCTACGAAGCTAGGCAGTTTAGAAATCAGCTCTATATGCTCTTTGTACATCTTTTGCAGATTTTTTTTGAAGTTATCCGCCTCTCGGTGCAGCGTCGTAACCTCCTGCTGACACAGCGTCATCTCGTCGCGCGCGCGCTGCTCGCGATCCTCTGCGCGCAAATTTGCCTCGCGCAGAATTTCTGCGGCTTTTTGTTTTGCCTCTTTGATAACATTCTCGCCTAGGCGCTGCGCGTTGAGCATGGTTGTACTCAAAGTACTCTCGTCAGCGCGGTA
The DNA here is from genome assembly GCA_964560675.1 of uncultured Subdoligranulum sp. Classification (GTDB taxonomy): domain Bacteria; phylum Bacillota; class Clostridia; order Oscillospirales; family Ruminococcaceae; genus Gemmiger. The sequence goes on from CAZLMA010000001.1 coordinate 124,841, forward strand.
CTTGTCAATGCGCTGTGCGAGAACCACAATCTTTTTCTGCAGATCATCCTGCTCTGACCGCATGGCATCCATGCTATCAGCAACCTGCTTGAGATAATCGTCCACATCCTCACAGCGGTAGCCTCGAACGGTACGATCAAAGGTAACGCGGCGCACATCTTCCGAAGTGATCATAACAGATTCCTCCTGTTTTTGCGTTGGGCCCAAGCATAGATATCCTTGCGTCTAATACTGATAATACTGAACAAAAATACGATCCTTTTTACTCTTGCCCCCGATTGCCTGCAGGCGGAAACGCCCTCTACCCTGCACGGAAATCAAATCCTGTACGTACACGCGCTCGTGGGCGGCTTTGATCGGGATATGGTTCAAAAAAGCCCTACCTGCCTCAATAAGCTGCACTGCCTGGGAACGCGACACACGCAGCAACGCACTCAGCACAACGTCCGCCCGCATTGCCGATACTGTCGCCTGGCGCAGCTCTCTCTGTGTACTCTGAATTGCCTCAACAGGAAGTTCCTGTTGGACTTCAGCATGCAACGGACACTTGCCTGCTGCTGACAATTCCATAGAGATCCATTCCGCCTTATCGCCGGTAACGAGAACCCAGCCCTGTATGCTCCGCGCTTGAACCTCGGGCAACAAAACATCGCCTATCGCATTGCGGTCTAAACCCAGGCCCAGGATCGCGCCCAAAATATCGCGATGTCCGGGAGGTGCTACTTTTTCCGGCCAGGTCAATCGCAGAACCGCTATAGAATGATCCGGAATCGCACCCGAGGGATTTAGAAATAAGATTTTTCGCTCCGCTTCTTCATATCCGCCCCAGAAACGGGCGCAGGTACACTTTTGTCGGTTCAGCGCTGCCTGACCCAGCGCCTGCTCCCGATCCGATAGAAAACCGGTGTTTCTTGCCGTACCGCGCAACTGCGCCTCGCAACACAACTCCTCAACACGCTTCATGAAGCTGCGTTCCTCATCCGTGCGTGGAGGTACAAAGCCGCGGCGCGCCGCAGGGTCAAATTCTGGATCAGAAAAAGACGCCATTATTTTCCAGCTCGTCGATCAAATCGCCCATAATGTCGACATTATACGGCGTGATAATAAAGGTACTGGTAGCGACGCGCTTTATCTGCCCGTTGTTTGCATATGCAACACCGGATAGAAAATCAATAAGCCGCCGCGACACTTCTTTGTTGGCCGCCTCTAAGTTTAAAACGACCGTTCTTTTCGCGTTGAGTTGATCGGCAATGGAAGAGGCATCCTCGAAGCGTTCCGGCTTGACGAGTACTACCTGCAGCTGGGTCGTCGCATTGATATTGACGACCTTGTTGCCGCGTTGACGCGGAGCAGAATCGACATACGTATCAGAGGCAGGCGCTGTTTGACTTGTGAACACCTCATCCTCGGTATTGTCAAGGTAACTGTCATCCCCGCCGTTTTGATTGATGCCCAGCGCATTTTTGAGGTTTTCAAACATAATGTTGTGTATCTCCTTACCGTAAAAAGACAGGATTCGCGCCTATGTAACCAGCAGATCTGCACGAATGCAAATTCTGCCGCAACACGTTATTTTCACCATTATCTGCTATTTTTTTACAATTGTCAAGACACACGCAGCAGAAAAGAACGCAGTCCGTCGACGTTTGGCTCTCTCCCTTCAAATTTTATCAAGCGCCTGGGAGATGTCATCCACAAGATCTTGTTTGTCTTCAAGGCCGCAACTCATACGAACCAAATCCGGTAGAACGCCAGCCGCCTGCAGCTGCTGGTCATTCATCTGGCGATGCGTGCTGCTTGCGGGATGCAGGCAACATGTGCGCGCATCGGCAACATGCGTCTCGATGGCAGCCAACCGCAAATGACCCATAAACGCCTCGGCCGCTGCTCGCCCACCTTTTATGCCAAAACTCACAACCCCGCAGCTTCCGTGCGGCAGATATTTTTCTGCCAGCGCGTGGTACGGATCGCCCGGCAAACCGCAGTAGTTTACATAAGATATCTTCGGATGCTGCGAGAGAAATTCGGCCACCGCCTGACCGTTCTCACAGTGACGCGCCATGCGCACATGCAGACTTTCCAGCCCAAGATTTAAGAGAAAGGCGGCCATAGGATTTTGCACACTGCCAAAATCCCGCATCAGCTGCGCCGTGGCTTTGGTAATAAAAGCGCCCTGTTTGCCAAAACGCTGTGCATAGGTTATACCATGGTAGCTCTCGTCCGGAGTGGTAAGACCGGGAAACTGATCCGCATGCGCCATCCAATCAAACTGACCGCTGTCAACAATCGCACCGCCGACGCAGGCACCGTGACCGTCCATGTATTTGGTCGTAGAGTGTGTTACAATGTCAGCGCCCCATGTAAACGGACGGCAGTTGACGGGTGTGGCGAACGTGTTGTCAACAATGAGGGGAACACCGTGCCTGTGTGCACAATCTGCAAATTTTTCAATATCCAGTACAGAAAGCGCAGGGTTCGCGATGGTCTCGCCAAAAACCGCTTTCGTATTGGGCTTGAAAGCCTCGTCCAATTCCTCCTGCGAGCAGTCAGGATCCACAAATGTTACGGTGATACCCATCTTCGCCATCGTGACACACATCAGATTATAGGTTCCGCCGTAGATCGCTTGACTGGAAATGATGTGATCCCCCGCATTGCAGAGATTGAAAAGCGCATAAAAATTGGCAGCCTGCCCGGAACTTGTCAGCATGGCTGCTGTTCCGCCTTCCAGTTGGGCAAGTTTCGCCGCCACTGTATCACAGGTAGGGTTTTGCAGGCGAGAATAAAAATAGCCGTCAGCCTCAAGATCGAACAGCTTTCCCATACTTTCAGAGCTGTCGTAGCGAAACGTCGTCGATTGGATAATCGGAATCTGGCGCGGCTCGCCGTTTGCAGGCGTATACCCTGCCTGTACACATAACGTATCGAGTGCGTAATCTTTCTCTGCCAATGCATAGCCCCCTGTAAACAAATTCATACCCTACCAAAAAGCTAACCAAATCCTCTGTTTTGAAATCGTGTGCAGGTGGTGTTTCATCCCAAGTTTATCCGAAAAGTCTCAGTGCCGCACAAAGAATGCATCCCGACACATCGGCATAAAACAAGGTGAAACAGCCGCTACGATGCTTCCTCGATGGAATAAGGGTTCTGGCTTAAATAGAGGTTGTGCGCACTCCACACGGTATGAGTAGCGAGATATTCTGCCCAAGCCTTGTAACCGGCAGCGTTAAAATGTACGCCGTCATAGCCGGCGTCAAATTCATCCTTCATATTTCCGTCCGGGTTTGCGAGGGTTTCATTGATGTTAAGAAAGTAACAGCCCTTGCTGAGCGCGAGATTTGCGAGCAAATTATTTACGTTCTCAATACGCTCCGGATACAAGCCGGGCCTCGCCATATGTTCTCCATCGCCGTCTTTAACATACTCCTGTACGAAAGGGATGGCCTGTACATAAAAGAGCGCATCAGGCAACAATTCCCGAAATTCGTCTAACATCCTGCCATAATAGGCGATCAGGCCGTCTTCTGTATTGAGCTGCTGTAGACTGTTCGTTCCACACAGAATATAGACGACATTGGGCTGCGTGGCAACCAGCGCCTCTTTGGGGGTCTCTTCCACTTTGGTGACTGCATTTACATGGGAACCATTATTCACGAAGGTATTCGCGGAAGCACCGGTATAAACAACATATTTTGCATTGGGAAGTCCGGAGCTGTAGATACCAAGACCCGACACAATACTGTCGCCTACAAAAGTTGCTCTATCAAAATAGGAGCGATCCACATCACCCAACATCGGCAAAGCAACCATACGACAGTCAGTATTTGAATATTGTGTATCGATGGTTGGCGCAACCGGAACCGAGGTATCCCACACAGACGCATCCACGGCGGGCAACAGTCTTTCAGGGTTGTACGCGGTGAAAGCCTTCTGTCGGCTCACGTTATGCAAGCTGGTTTGACCCGAAGGCAAGGTGGAATCCACCTCACCGGCGCTGCCGACAAGAAGATAGAAGAACACAATAACGCCCAGTACAAGCGCAACCAGCGCTGCGATTAAAATGCCGCGGCGCCATGCGCCAGAATGCCGATTTTCGACCGGGAAACCTTTCTCCATAACTGCGTCTTTCCGTCTGCATATGTAACAAACCGTCGGTTGGTCTCCACAAGTGGCAATCGAGTGTGTCGTTTGGCACTTTCTATGGCAAGATACTGTTCAGAACCGTTTGCAGATAAGGTCCTAAGACAAAAGCCAGAACACTGGCAAGAGCGAAATAGGCGACAATATAGAGGAGTACCGCGATCAAACTGGTGCCACCAGTAACGGTCAAGGCATCGGTTCGGTCAGGGCCTTCCGGAATTTTCGCATAGATTTTCCTGATGTTGCTCGCCGCGCTTTGCTTATACCAGTAGATGGCAAACATTCCCATCAAGACGCGCACTGCCCAGCTGGCAATATAGCAAACTTGCACCGCGTCGCCAAGCCATGTGAGATTCCACCCGGAAAACGGTGCCATACCCGCACTTGCCAATAAACTCAAGACCGAAGGAATTTCCAGTGCCAACAACAGCAAGGCAAAGCGAATGCCTTCTGCCCACATTTTGCGATAGAAAAAGTAAATCGGTCCAAACAGAAAAGCAGAAAAACAGACTGCGATGCGGCGCTTTGTCAAGCTCATGCGAAAGAACTGTGTCAGGTAGAACGGACTGGACGCACCAACATAACGTGACCAATCGCGCGCTTTGATTCCGTCAATCGTATCATCCGGCCCCAACTCTCGGCGGAAGATCTCTCCGTCACGCCCTGCCGTATAAGCCAGCAGGCGAGGATCCTGAGAATCGTTTCCGGGGCTTTGCTGTCTTTGTTCCGGGTTTTCGTACGGTGATCTCTCACGCGCATAGATCGGTTTGTTTTGAGAATCGGGGGGAATGTTCGAAAGCGGCACACCACAGTGCGCACAATTCTTCGCGTCAGGAGAATTGCGCGTTCCGCAATTGGGACAGATCACACTTCGGTCACTATAGTCCCGGCTATGCACGACCGGCTGCCAGACAAAACCTGCTTCGTGTTCAGACGCGTGCAGACACTGCCCCACTTTTGCCCAGCAAGCGCGGTGGTAAGGGGTGCCGCAATCCGGACACACCACAATATCATCGTCTTGTTGGAAAGTTTTTGCACATACAGCGCACGTTTCTCCGATATAATCTGCCATAATTCCTCCCTATCCTGGGATCAACCCGCAGCCGTTTTTCTCTTTTTTCCCGGGGACTGAATCGAAAACCGGATGGTTCAAAACGCCGATCAATTCGAGGTTTATTCCTCGCCGTAAATCTTTTTCTTCAAAAGGCCGCTGGCCTTAAACCCCGGAGCGGCTTTCGGCGTTAGCTGACTGACCGTCTTAGTTTTCGGGTTCGTAAAATTTCTTGTCTGACGGGTTCTCATTTCAAAGCGTCCGAAACCCGCTATCGTGACCTTGTTGCCCTTTTGAAGTTCATCAGTGATGTTTCCCAAGATACTGTCTAATACATCCTCTACCTGATTCTCAGAAGAACCGGTATCAATAGCTACCTTTGTGATCAATTGCGATTTGGTCATGATAATACTCCTGTCCTAAATTTGGTAGGTTGTAACCGAGAACCGTCTTGTCACCCAGCGCGACACCTTGCTTATTTCGCGCATTCTTCTGATTGGCGCAACATCCTGAACAAGACGATACCCGGGTGTATCCAAAAAGTCATTTCCCCTGAAGAGCTCCCTGCAGCATAATATCCCCGAAATTCAGGGCACTCCATAGACCGGAACGGTTCGCCTGGCGAATCATAAAATCCGGTTTGAACATTTCTCCGGAGAGAAAACGTTTTAGTTTTTCTGTCTCAATCAAGGCCACGTGCACTTTATCAGCCAGTTGTACACCATTCTCCTGCTTTGTGGTCAAAATTTGCAAATAGACAACATACGGATCCTGCATCGACCCGTAGTACACCTCATTCCTACAGCGCACTAACGGCCGTCCCTTATAGGTTAACTCAGGAGTAAACGCCATACTCAGCACCGTACCGACCGTGTTGTTGAAGGCACAAACGAAAAGAGAATCTGTGCCAAATAACGATCGCCTTTCCATTAAAATTTCCTTTGAAGCGAAGCCCTAGGCTTAGGCAATGCATTGATCCGCATCTGCGTATTTGACTGTTGCCTGTCATTCTACACGCCTATGTCGTTCTTTTTTGTCATTATACCACTTTTAAAGCAATTCGCCAAACTTTTTTATGGTATTTTACACGGTATAAAGAAAAGCTTTGCGTCTTTACAGTACCAAAAGACAAGCTTTTAAGTGAAAATCGCCTTGAGCGCCATAAACACACCAGACAAAAATCCCATCATGATCATGATCCCTATGGCATTGCCAATAAAAATCATAATCGCCGATTTATGCCGATCCAGATCAAAGACGCGAGCAGCAATAACACCCAGCCACATTCCGAAACCAGTAAAGGGCAAGGCAATTGCCAGCAATAGGGCCCAGCAGCCATAACGCTGCACATACTTGTTGAATTTTTCCGGGACTTTCTTCATGAGTTTCACCGGAATCTTCCAACTGCCATAGAGCACCAGCGGAACCGGAGCATACGAGCCCAAAACAATCAAAACATAAGAAAGTAGCTTGGGCATCTGCATCAACTGGGCAATCAAAACAGCACCTCTGCCCTCTACAAGAGGCAGAGCTGCTGCCAAAAATACCAGAACTGATTTTTTTACCAATGACATATGCAACCGTGGGAAACTATTCTCCCATTCTCCTTGCTAGTATATCGTTACGTTCCGTTTGTGTTTTGTGTTTTTTCGTTTTTGCGCTTTTGTTTATCCCTCTTGGAGATTCGCTTGCGCTACGGTAAGATAGCGCTGGCGCTCTTCGCCATGCTCCAGGTGTACCACGCCGCTTTCTACGCTGTCTTCATCGACGGTAACTTCCGTAATCGTGGGGTCGCTAGGCAGATCATACATAACAGGGATCAGAATATCTTCCACCACACTGCGCAGGCCGCGCGCGCCGCTGTGGCGCGCCATGGTCTTTCGCGCGATGGCATGCAGCGCAGAGTCCGTAAACGTAAGCTGTGCGTTATCCAGCGCAAATAACTCGGTATATTGGCGCACAATGCTGTTCTTGGGCTCCGTCAAAACACGAACCAATGCCTGTTCATCCAACGCGTCCAAGACAGTCAGCACAGGCAGGCGGCCGACAAGTTCCGGAATCAAGCCGAACTTAACCAAATCGTCGGGCTCGATTTTTTGCAAAAGACGTTTGCGCTCTTCCTCTTTGTCTAACTTAAAATGCAGCTCACTCTCAAAGCCCAAAGTGGAACTTTCGCTCCGCTTTTGAATGTATTTTTCAAGGCCTTCAAAGGAACCTCCACAGATAAATAAGATATTCTTGGTATCTATCTCAATAAATTCTTGTTGCGGATGCTTTCTCCCTCCCCCGGGAGGGACATTGCTGACTGTACCCTCGATGATTTTAAGTAACGCCTGTTGCACGCCCTCTCCGCCGACATCCCTTGTGATGGACGGGTTTTCGCTTTTGCGGGTGATTTTATCGATCTCGTCAATATAAATAATACCGCACTGTGCCCTTTCAATGTCATAATCTGCGGCCTGAATCAACTTGAGGAGAATGTTCTCAACGTCTTCGCCTACATAGCCTGCCTCTGTCAGTGTAGTCGCATCGGCAATGGCGAATGGAACATCCAGCATTTTGGCGAGCGTTTGCGCCAGAAGCGTCTTACCGGTTCCGGATGGACCCAGAACCAAAATGTTTGATTTTTGAAGTTCCACCTCGCTGATACCGCCGGATAAAATTCGCTTGTAATGGTTATAAACCGCCACAGATAGCACGCGCTTCGCCTGCTCCTGGCCTATCACATATTGATCCAGCCCGGCCTTGATCTCGGCTGGTGTGAGCAACGTTATATCGGCGATTGAGTCAGAAGAAGACATGCGCCGCGCCGGGGCAGAACGGCGCGCAACGCCCGCACGCGCCGTACGCGGATCCGCGTTGGCTGAGAGTACCGAATAGCACTTCATAATGCAGTCAAAGCAGATGTTTGCCCCAAGCCCTCGAATCAGCTGTGAGTCTGATACAAAGTTGCGGCCGCAAAAATTGCACACATAAGAGCGGTTTCTTCCGTCTCTGCCAAAGTAACCGCCTGGCATTGGTTCTCCCCTTTCCGTTTGTCTCAGTGTTTATCGATGATCTTGTCGATGAGGCCGTAATCCAGGGCCTGCTGCGCTGTCATATAATTGTCGCGATCCGTGTCACGCTGAATGACCTCCAGCGGCTGGCCTGTATATTGGCTGAGAAGCTGGTTCATCTTTTCTTTGATTTGCACAATGTGTCGGGCATGGATCTCAATGTCAGTCGCCTGACCGGAAAGTCCGCCCCCCTGCCCGCCCAACAGCGGTTGGTGGATCAGAATTTCGGAATTCGGAAGCGCGATACGTTTCCCCTTCGTTCCGCTCGCCAGCAGGAAAGCTCCCATGGAGGCGGCCATACCCACGCAGATGGTAGAGACGTCACACTTGATATATCGCATCGTGTCGTGAATCGCCATGCCGTCTGAAATGGAACCGCCAGGGCTGTTGATATAAAAGTAGACATCTTTTTCCGGATCTTGGCCTTCCAGGTAGAGAAGCTCTGCTACCACAACACTGGCGGAGCTTGCGCTCACGTCTTCACTCAGCACAATTATGCGGTCGTTAAGCAGCCGAGAAAAAATATCATAGCTGCGCTCGCCGCGTGCGGTCTGCTCGACCACATAGGGAACCAGACTCATGCAAGGCACTTCCTTTCCGTACCGGTCAATGAAATGAATTGTACAAGGGTTGAATGGCTGAATACCAGCCGAAAGACGGTAGAAACCTAATCGTGCTTACTCTTCTTCTTTCTTTCTGGTTGCGCGCAGTCTTTTGCTTGTGTTGGCCTTGGTCGCGCTTTCCTCTTCTGCGGCGGTAGATACTTCACAAGCCTCCTCAGGATCGGTTTGGATGTCCATAGGTGAAGCATCTTGTGCAGCGCTGTCCGTTTCGGCATTACCAGTTTGTAGAGGATTCTCTTCTGGGATGGCAGACCCAGGGAGATCCGCCTTCTCTCCTATTTGGGCGTCTTGGTTTTGCTGCTCTTCAGATGGGTTCCTATTGGTAATGATGGCATTTCGCTTAATAAAATCGACCGCTTTGCCAATCAGGAGATCGTCCTTAACCTCTTCTTCGTCAATTCTGTCAAGAATCTGATCCACCTCTAGCCTATATGCGCCCGCAATACGGGAAAGTTCTTGATCTAACTCCTGCTTCGTAACCTCTAACTTCTCTTTTTTCGCTACGGCCTCCAGAGCCAACCTTGTCCGCACCTGGCTTTCTGCCTGTTTTGCGAACTGCGCTAGAATATCGGATTGTTTCAGGCCGGTATACTCTAGATACGCATCCCGACCCATGCCCTGCTGTTCCAGGCGGTAGTAGAAATCGGATTCCAGATTCTTTGCTTGTTCCTCGATCATGACATCGGGAATTTCGACCTCGATGTCCCGAACCAGCTCTTGTACAAGATCGTTTTCCATTTTTTGATTGGCGGCACGATGTAAGCTATCCTGTAACTCTGTGCGGATGGAATCTTTGAGTTCCGCGATCGTGTTGCAATCGCTTACATCTTTGGCGAAATCATCGTCCAATTCCGGATATTCTTTGTATTTGACCTCATGTAACCGGATGGCAAATGTAGCATCTTTCCCTTTGAGATCCTCAGCGTGATAGTCATCCGGGAACTTGACCTCGATTGAAAACGAGTCTCCCGCTGTGTGGCCAACGATTTGCTCCTCAAAACCCGGTATAAAACTGTTCGATCCTAGAATCAGATCAACGTTCTCACCTTTGCCTCCCTTGAAGGGATTCTCGCCGATAAAGCCCTCGTAATCGATGCTGACGATATCCCCATTCTGAGCAGCGCCCTCTCGGGTTATCTGCCTGGCATTCCGATTTTGCATTCGCACAAGTTCGGCATCTACATCGCTGTCTTGTACTGTGGCGTTGTCTATCTCGGCCGTTAAGCCAATATAACGGCCCAGCTTGACTTCCGGTTTTACCGCCACCTTGACCTTAATAACCGCACCTTCAGCGGCGGAAATGGATACAATCTCCGGCTCGGGCATACCGACTTGCGTCACACCGGCCTGTTTCAAGGCTTCTTGAAATTCGTCCGCAAACAGATCATTGACCGCATCTATCAAAAAAATATCGGAGCCGTACATACGTTCTATCATGGTGCGCGTAGCTTTTCCCCTGCGAAAACCCGGAACCGTGTATTTTTTATTCTCGCGCTGAAACGCTATGTTGGCGGCTTTTCCCAAGGTTTCGGCATCAATGGAAAATTGAATAATGGCAATGCTTTTTTCGCTTTTTTCGCAAGAAATCAAGTTCATGAGTATTCCTCCGACCTTCTTCAGTAGGCTAGCGGCCAATTGTGATAACTTATTATACCACCTCCCGCAAGCAATTACCAGTGCCGCTAAAAAACAAGCGGCATTTCCCGCTGCGGGGGATCGGTTTTCCAATTATAAAAACGACACGAAAGAATCCCTTTTGATTTTTAAGAAACTTCCAAAAAGAGACGCAGACTTCTATCCCTGCATTCCTACGGTTACATCAGAGGCTAGAATCGCCTCATTTTTCTCTCTGTATTTTTGAGCAGTCTCGTCGTCTAAAACGTAAACATTAACGGATCCTACCCCGTATTGTAGGGATTCGGCATAGGTCTCATAATAGAGGTCCACAAACGCGCGGCCATCCATCATCGCGATACCGGTATCGGCTGCGTACGCATAGCCATATACGAAACTGCCATCTGTGGAGACGATATAGAGAAGGCTACCATAAGGAATGATGTTGGGATTGACAGCGACGGTACCATATGTCAAATGCCTGCCACTTGCACCCCTCGCATTCGGTCCCGCGCTGTATGCGGTGGCCCGTCTGGCGGCGTAAACTGCGGCAACACCCTCCACGGGCACTCCATCTAGGACTTCCGGTCCTAAGAAGCAACTGACCGGCGCTTTATCCGCATAGCACTTTACAATCGTCGTAACCATAGGGTTGAGATGAATTCGGTCAATCTCCTGCGTGGAATTCCATTCTCCATCCACATACTTTTCGCGATATACGACATTATCCAGCCCATCTTGCCCCGCTCGAACCGTCCAAGTGTAATCTGGATTGTAGACATACAAGCTTGTGTACAAGTACTCGGTCGCGGTGGGAACGGACTCTTGCCGCTCGAATTCTTTATACTCCACACGTCGCAGAGTGATTTGCGTTCCGTGCCCCGTTTTTGTTTCGATAGCGGGCGTAATCTCATCATTGCTATCGTAAGAAATGGCCAAACTTTCCAGGACATCCCCTACATCGCCGCCGGTAACCATCAATTCCGTCGTTTTCCCGTCAGCCGTTACGGTAACAGGGTAGGCACGCAATATATGATAACGGGCTTCTCTCGATGTTGCGGATACCAGGATTTCATCGTATTGACCAGGCTCTGCAACGTTTGCTAAAGCGTATACATCGCCCAAACTTCCGTTCGTAACAATACCCCGTCCGTATGCGCCGCAGTTATCACTGACTTCTACGACCTTCGTGTTTTGCGCCAGCAAACTCGTTATGGCGGTAACAGCAGCGAAACAGCTTACAGTTACCAGAACGCGAGTCATATCGCCTTTCACCCAACGAAGGAGATGTTCTTTGGTCTTTACGGATATCATATACTTCCTTTTGACGCTTCCATGACCGGACAAATCAAATGCCGGTCTGGAACGGACCGGCACGATCGATCATCATTAACGCTTGCTAAACTGAGGTGCACGGCGAGCTGCTTTAAGACCGTATTTCTTGCGTTCCTTCATGCGCGGATCACGGGTGAGGAACCCTGCTTTTTTCAAAACAGGTCGGAGATTCGGGTCATATTCCAAAAGCGCGCGAGAAATCCCATGACGTATCGCGCCGGCCTGACCAGAGCAACCACCACCCGTAACATTGACCACAATATCAAACTTTCCGACCGTATCCGTGAGAACCAGCGGACTATTTACAATCAACTTTAAGGTCTCTAGCCCGAAATAATCGTCGATGTCACGTTTGTTAATTGTCATTTTTCCGGAGCCGTTGTAAAGGCGGACACGCGCTACACTCTTCTTGCGGCGACCGGTACCATAAAAAAAGGGGCTTGTTTCGTACATAATAACTCCCTCCCGGTTTTAGAAGTCGACAGGCTCTGGCTTTTGAGCCGCATGCGGATGCTCCGCACCTTTATAACAATGCAGCCGCGTCAAAGCCTTTGCACCGATCGTATTACTCGGGACCATACCTTTTACCGCAAAAGCCATCGCTTTATCGCTATTTTCCGCCATCAGCTTTCGGTACTGTGTCGCCTTTAAGCCTCCGATCCAGCCGGAGTGTGTATAACGAACCTTTTTGTCCAGTTTCTGACCTGTCAGGACCGCCTTATCGCAATTAACAATGATAACGTGGTCACCACAATCAACGTTGGGTGTAAAATCGACCTTGTTTTTTCCGCGAAGCAAAACGGCAGCCTTGGCTGCGACGCGTCCCAACGGTACATCCGCCGCATTGATGACATACCACTTACGATTTGCCATCTGCATCGGCTTCGCGAGAGTTGTACGCATAACGATTTCTCCTTTTTCTGCAATATCGAATGCGCGGAATCAAAAGTTGACAGCGCATTTGTCACACAGACGAGATTATAACAAGGCGTTTTTGCTGCGTCAAGTGAATCTCTTATTTTTTTTTGCAAAGGTCAAATATCTTGCGAATTCTTTTGTTTTCTCTGTATTACTCTTGAATTCTCATTTTCATTTTACAATTTTCGGATCCTGTTGCCTTGCCGCTTACGGAAGGCCTCCGGTTTTGCCAGACCAATCTTCACGCAAGCTGCAGAATTCAAAAAATCCGAATATCAGCAAAGCAGGAAGAGTCCGTTTTGTACATCGACCGTGATCGTATCTCCGGCGGTATATTTTCCGCTGATCAACTCCTGCGCCAGCAAAGTCTCTATCTTAGACTGAATGAATCGCTTTAACGGTCGTGCGCCGTAAACTGGATCATACCCTCCTTCTACGATGGTCTCCTTGGCCTTATCGGTCACTGTCAGTTTGAGTTGCTTGGCTGTAAGGCGTTTGCTCAGATCATTTAACATCAGATCTACAATCGATCCGATCTCTTGTTTTGTCAAGCTCTTAAAGTAGACTATATCGTCAAGCCGATTCAAAAATTCGGGGCGGAATTGGCGCTTGAGCAGTGCGTCCAGTTGCTTGCGCGCCTGCAGGGACAATTCGTTATTACCCTTTGCGCGACCGGCTTCCAGATCCTCAAGTATCAAATCGGAACCAAGATTAGAGGTCAAAATCAAAACCGTGTTTTTGAAATCTACGGTCCTGCCCTGGCTATCCGTGATACGTCCGTCATCAAGGACTTGCAGGAGAATATTAAATACGTCCGGATGTGCTTTTTCTACCTCGTCAAACAGTATGACGCTGTAAGGGCGCCTGCGCACAGCCTCTGTCAATTGGCCGCCCTCTTCATATCCAACATAGCCCGGAGGCGCGCCAATCAGACGGGAGACACTGAATTTTTCCATATATTCCGTCATATCGATACGGATCAGATTTTTTTCATCGTCAAACAGCGTCTGTGCAAGGGCTTTGGCCAGTTCCGTCTTGCCGACACCGGTGGGACCCAAGAACAGAAAACTGCCAATCGGTCTGCCGGGATTTGCGATGCCCGCCCTGGATCGAAGGATCGCATCCGATACCTTTTGCACTGCTTCCTCCTGACCGATGATACGCTGATGCAAAACCTGTGGCAGTCGCAGCAATTTTTCGCGCTCACCTTCCATGATTTTTTCAACCGGAATCCCCGTCCAGCGCGCGACAATGTTCGCAATTTCATCTTCGGTTACGCGGTCGCGCAACAGGCTGCTCTCCTTTTTCTCTGCTGCGTATTTTTCCTGCTCCTCCAGCTCTTTTTGCAGTCCCGGCATCTTTCCATATTGCAGTTCTCCGGCCTTGCCGTAGTCTCCGGAGCGGGTTGCCATCTCAATCTCGGATTTGGTACTCTCGATCTCAGCCCGCAATGTTTGAACACGGCCAATGGCATTCTTTTCATTTTCCCATTGTGCTTTTTTACTGTTAAAACTATCACGCAGTTCCGCCAGCTCTTTTTCAAGTGCTGCCAGACGTTCCTTCGAGAGGGCATCATTCTCCTTTTTGAGGGAAGCCTGTTCGATCTGCAACATCGTAATTCGGTGCTGTAAATCGTCCAGTTCCGCCGGCATAGAGTCCAATTCCGTCTTGACCATCGCGCAGGCCTCATCAATCAGATCAATCGCCTTATCCGGCAAAAACCGATCGGAGATATAACGGTCCGATAAGGTTGCGGCGGCAATCAAAGCCGGATCCTGAATCTTGACGCCGTGGTAAACCTCATAGCGTTCTTTAAGGCCCCGCAAAATAGAAATGGTATTTTCCACACTCGGCTGTGAAACAGTAACGGGCTGGAAACGGCGCTCCAAGGCCGGATCCTTTTCAATGTATTCGCGATACTCATCCAAGGTAGTCGCACCGATGCAGTGCAGTTCGCCGCGCGCCAGCATCGGCTTTAACAGATTGCCAGCATCCATGGCTCCCTCTGTCTTGCCGGCTCCGACAATATTGTGCAACTCATCAATAAACAGAATAATGCGCCCTTCGCTTTTTTTGACCTCATTGAGTACTGATTTGAGCCTTTCTTCAAACTCTCCGCGATATTTGGCCCCCGCGATCAAGGCGCCCATGTCTAGGCTAAAAATTGTATGATCCTTGAGATTTTCCGGCACATCTCCGCGAACAATGCGCTGCGCCAACCCTTCCACGATCGCCGTCTTTCCAACGCCTGCCTCGCCAATCAGGCATGGGTTATTCTTCCTTTTTCGCGAGAGAATCCGGATCACATTGCGAATCTCACTATCTCGGCCGATGACGGGATCCAATTTGTTGGAACGGGCTATTTCCACCAGATCCTGACCGTATTTCTTTAGCGCGTCATAGGTATTTTCGGGGTTATCGGTCGTCACACGCTGATTTCCGCGCACCGCCGACAACACTTCCATGAACTTCTCTTCGGTGAGGCCAAAATCACGGAATACGGCTTTTGCGTTATTGCCGGGGCAGCGCAACATGCCAAGGAAGAGATGCTCAACGCTGATATACTCATCCTTCATCTGTTGCGCAAAATCTTCAGCAGCGCTCAACGCCCGATCCAAATCGTTTGAAACGTAGAGATGCTGCATGTCGCGGTCACCTCCCGTGACACGGGAAAGTGTATCCACCTTGCCTTGCGCCGCGTGCGCAAAGGCATCGGGATCGATACCGGCTGCCGTGAGCAATTGTGAAATCAGTCCCCCACTTTGCTCAACCAACGCGCATATCAGATGTTCCTGTTCCACAACAGGATTTGAAAAACGGACAGCCATGCGCTGGGCGTTTTGCAGGGCTTCGATTGCCTTCTGGGTGAATTGATTGGTATTCATAACGGAACCTCCCTCTCAGTGCATTAGTGTTATATGCATATAGTTTGCTAACATTATTTATACGAAAGATATCATCATTTTTTAATTATATATTGCTATTAATTATCGTAATTATCACTCTTATCTTATGACTGCTAACATTATAACACATATTCGGACGTTGTCAAGCCGCTCGGTAAAGGGTTTACAGAACGTTCAAAATTTCCCTCCCTGGGACCGATTGGCTGCGAGGCGTTCGGTTTTTGAACCGGCAGGATTCTTTGTAAGCACGAGGTGTGGTGTACAAAGCGATACCGTACACAAAAAGGTCAAACGACATAGTGCATATGGCTACCCGACGGTGTAACGACAAGCGTATGTTAAGAGGAAGCGTTTTCTTGACACCGCTTCTTTAGAATGGTACACTGTCTATAGAATTCGAAGGATCCTCAGAGGATAAGGAGGTGCCATCATGACCCTTCAGGGAATTTTAGTACTCGTGTTGTTGTTTTTGCTGTTAGGCATCGGTGCGATCTTTATCGCCATGCATGGCGGTTGGAACGGGGGGTGTGCAGGAAACTGCGCAAGATGCCACAATCCGTGCGACGACCCGGAGGAAACGCTCACGAAAAATCACAAACAAGCGTAAGAGAGATCGTTTGTTTTGTACGATAGGACTGTTAGGCCAAAGAGAGGCCTTTTAAGTAAGAGTAAGGCACTATGCTTTTTCTTTTGCTTCAATATCTAAGACAGGGCAAGGAGCCATAACAGCGGATCGGAAAGACAGATTTTCGATTTGTAAGGGCATGCAGAACGTAGTATAATGCAATAGATTGTTGTGGTTGGTTTTAAAAATGGGAGGCTTCGGTTATGGAGGCACTGAATTCCGGAAAAGGCAGTCTGAAGATTTCCAAGAAGGCAATTGCGAAAATTGCCTGTCTCGCTGCGTTAGAGGTGGAAGGCGTTTCTGATGTGATCTTGGGAAGTAGGCAAAGTGTGCGCGGTTTGCTCAGCAAAGCAAATCTACAAAAACCCATCAAGGTGGACCTGCAGGACGGCGTTGCCAAGGTTTCTGTGTGTGTCCTGGCGGCATACGGCGCCAAGATCGTGCAAATGTGCGGGAAAATACAAGAAAACGTCAAACAGACGATCCAAAACATGACCGGTATTACCGTGTCCCGCGTCGACGTAGTTGTCGCAGGGCTGGCAGGGGAACACTGAGGGAGAAGTAAGAGGAGCCGTACTGATCAGCTTATGAGCGATAGAGACAGGTTGCCGCGCCGGCAATCGCGGGAGAACGCATTTTTGGCTGCCTTCTCGATGATCTTTCAGCCGGATGCTCCATACGAGGTCGTTACCAATCTGATGGAGAGCGGCATATTGATCCTGGACGAATATGCGAAACGACTTTTGACGGATCTGGAAACCCATAAGGATGACATCGATCGCTTAATCGAAAGTCATCTGAAAGGCTGGACGATGTCCAGAATTCCGCGCACGAGTGTTGCCGCATTGCGCATTGCCCTTGCCGAAATGCTATACAGCGAGGAGCAGATGGTCGCTGTCGCGATCAACGAGGCGGTGGAACTGACCAAAAAATACGGATCCGACGGGGATTATCAGTTTGTAAACGGAGTGTTGGGAACTGTTGCGCGCACAGGTGCGACAGGTGAAAATAAATGCTGACTTTGGGTTTTGATACCAGCAATTATGCGACCTCTCTCGCTGTATTTGACACAGTTGCCGGAGAGGTTGTTTGTGATACAAAACAGCTTTTACCTGTAAGTCACGGTCGAATGGGCCTAAGGCAGAGCGAAGCGCTTTTCCATCATACTGTGCTGCTGCCAAAAATGCTCAAACAAATGGCAGCAAAAGTGCCGCTTACACAGGTGCAGGCAGTAGGTGTATCGGTTGCGCCGCGCCCCGTAGAAGGTTCGTACATGCCCTGTTTTCTCGCGGGAAACAGCGCGGCGCAGGCCTTCTCGGCGGCAAGTGACTTGGAACTCGTAAAGACCACCCACCAGCAAGGCCATGTTGCCGCGGCACTTTTCGCGGCGGGTGGTGCTGCGTTGTTCGCGGGGCAGGCGCTTGTATTTCATGTCTCGGGCGGTACTACCGATCTTCTGCTCACAGACCCTGACGGCTCGGTACATCGGTTAGCCGGCAGCACGGATCTGTTTGCCGGGCAGGCCGTAGATCGTCTCGGCGCGCGGCTGGGTTTTGCCTTTCCTTCGGGCAGACAAGTCAGCTTGTTGGCAACAACTTGTACGCAAGAGATTCGACCTTGGTTCTGCGTAAAAGATGGGCAGTGCAGTTTTTCCGGCCTTGAGAACTTGTGCGATCAGTTGCTTTCCAAAGGCAAAGATCCCGCATTTGTCTGCCGCTACTGCCTTGTATCTATTGCGGAAACACTGTGCCGGATGGCATATGTCGCCCTTGAGGAACACCTTTCCCTGCCTTTGGTTTTTGCGGGAGGCGTAATGAGCAGCGCCGTTATCAGCGACTACGTGACCAAACGATTGCCCAAAGCGAAGTTTGTTTCAGAAAAATTCGCCTCTGACAACGCAATCGGCGTAGCGATTATCACGGCTAGAGAGGTGGGAATGTGGCCGAATACATCAGCATAAGCGAACTCAATGGGCTTGCAAGAAAAGCGCTCGACATCTGCGACCCGCTCCAACACCTGATCGTTTTGGGGGAGATTTCCGGCTTTGTTCGCCATCACAAAAGCGGACACTGCTATTTTTCGCTCCGAGACGATGCGGCGTCTGTGCGGGCCGTGATGTTCAAAGATAAAGTTCGCTTGTTGGGATTTGCTCCACAGGATGGCATGCAAGTGCTGGCCTGGGGCCACGCAACCCTGTACGAAAAAGATGGATCTTTTCAATTTTATGCGGAATACCTTCGTCCTTTTGGGGTAGGCGCTGCGCAAAAGGCGTTTGACGCCCTAAAGAGCAAATTGCAGGCAGAAGGTCTCTTCGACGCTGCCAGAAAGCGCCCGCTGCCGGTCATGCCGTGCTGTATCGGGGTCGTAACCTCTTTGAACGGCGCGGCGTTTGCCGATGTATGCAGCATTGTAGAGCGACGCTGGCCGCTTGCGAAGTTGTTGGTTGCGCCGGTTCATGTGCAGGGCATTTACGCGCAACAGAGCATCGCCGAGGGAATTCGCGTTTTGGATGAAGATACACGCACGGACGTCATCATTGTTACAAGAGGTGGCGGCAGCAAAGAGGACCTTTGGGTCTACAATTCAGAGATCATTGCCCGCGCAGCCGCCGCGTGTCAAAAGCCGCTTGTGAGCGCCGTGGGACATGAGATCGATTTTACCATCCTCGACTATATCGCCGATCGCCGCGAACCGACACCGACCGCAGCCGCGATGGCCTGTGTGCCGGATAAAACGATTGTGCGCGAACAACTGTTTGAAATCCAGAGGAAACTTCAAAAGACTTTACAAGACCGAATGAATCTATGGTATAATAACAATACCGATAGCAAGGAAAGAATCCGCAGGGAGAGCCCGAAAGGGAAAATTGAGGCGTTCCGGCAAGCGTCGGATTTTGCTTGCGATGTTCTAATTGCCACTGTAAAATCTAGGCTGCACGACAGGGAAACCTCTTTGCAGGATTCCATTGCCGTCGCCGCCGCCCTTGATCCCTTTGCCGTTTTGAGCCGGGGCTACACCCTTCTTACCTCGCTTGAGGGTTCCCCTACGACAGTTGACAGGTTGCATCCCGGACAGAAAGTCGCTTTGCGCGGGCAAAGCAGTTGGGCAGTGTGTGCGGTTGAAAAAACCGGGGAAGTTGAGGAGATACGAGATCATGCCAGAAAGCTATGAGCAAAAAGCACAGCGCATACAGACGCTACTGGAAAAAATACAGGATGATGCTACCCCGTTAGCAGAAACAATCCGGCTTTACGCGCAGGCAGCCGATCTGATTGCCGACTGTCGGGAGATGCTGGACAATGCCAAACTGCAGATTGAGGAAATTGACGCAAAACTGATGCAAAACGTCCCACCGCAGGAGGAATAAACCGATGACACCGGAACAGTACCAGCAGGTGTATACATCCTATTGCCGGCAAACGGAAGAAAGACTGGCGACTCTCTGTGATTTTTGCTTTACTCCCGGTTCGCGCATCGGGGAAGCTGCGCGCTACAGCCTGTTAGGGAAAGGAAAGAGAGTAAGGGCCGTTCTCACCCTTGCCTCCTGCGCGCTGTCATCCTCCGATTGGCAAAGTGCCCTGGATTATGCTTGTGCGCTGGAAATGTTGCATTGTTACTCGCTGATACATGATGATTTGCCCTGCATGGACAATGACGATATGCGCCGCGGCAAACCGAGCTGCCACAAACAGTTTGATGAGGCCACCGCTTTACTGGCAGCCGACGCCCTTCTGACAGCGGCCTTTGAGGTGATCGCGGGCGCGCAGGCTGATTCTTCCGGCCGCGTCCGAGCCGTATTAGTTCTGGCACATGGCGGCGGTGGGAAAGGGATGTTATACGGTCAGGAATTGGACAAACAGTTTGAGACGGTACCTGCAACGAAGGAGCAATTGTTGACCTTGCACCGACACAAAACCGGCGCGTTAATCCGAGCCGCCGTGCAGCTAGGCTGCACAGAAGCTCCGAATCGAGATGAAGTTTTGCCTGCGCTAGAAAACTATGCCAGTGAAATCGGTCTTGTATTCCAAATTATCGACGATGTGCTGGATGTAACCGGGAGCAGCGCGGATTTGGGCAAACCAGCGGGAAGTGACGCCTGCAACGGCAAGACGACGTTTGTCACCCTTTACGGCGTGGAGGGCGCTAAAAAGGAGGCGCGGCGCCACAACGACGCGGCGCTGGCGGCGCTTTGTATATTTGATGAGAAAGCTGATTTCCTGCGTATGCTGGCAAAAAGCCTTCTTGAGAGAAAAACTTGAACCGCGATATAGGTTTGCCGATCACCGTCTTAGCGAAAACCAGGCTCGGATTTGGAAATCATCGCACCGCTCCACAGAGCACAAAACAACCGGTAAACGAAAACAATTTGACGGCTTTTTTCCAAGACGATGCCACTAGCGGCAGAATAACGGCACAGCAATTTTTTTGCCTGTGTGGTGCTGCCGTTGTAAACGGGCAAAAAGGATGACGCACAATGTTTATGGCCGCTTTGCGTTGGAATTTTGTATTGGTAACCGCGATCACGGCTACCGTGACAGCACAACTGATCAAGTTCATCATCAACCTTATTTTGGTCAGGAAGTTCGATCCAGAACGCCTATGGGGGGCTGGAGGCATGCCGAGTGCCCACGCTGCCAGCGTCTGCGCGTTGGCAGTGGCAACCGGTCGATTTAACGGTGTACATGACACCATGTTCGCGCTGGCGTTGATTGTGGCAATCATTGTGATGTACGATGCGATGGGGGTACGCTGGGAGACCGGTAAACAGGCGCATGTTATCAACAGAATGCTGGAAGAGTGGATGGAACAAGGGGCGCAGTTCCTGCCAATCCTACGCGACCAAAAACTCAAGGAAATGGTCGGACACACACCGATCCAGGTGTTGACCGGTGCACTTCTTGGGATCGGAATAGGCTTTTTGATGCCGATACCGGCCTGATTTATACGATACAAAGTTCCCTTTCAGCTGAGGTATTCTTTTATGTCTTATCCCCTACTCGATCAAGTCCATTCCCAGGACGACGTAAAAAAACTACCTGTGAATTCTTTGCCGGCACTGTGTGAAGAGATCCGTGCGTTTTTGATTGAGAGTGTCGCCAATACGGGCGGACATATGGCCTCTAACCTAGGTGTTGTGGAGCTTACCGTTGCGCTGCACCATACGCTGGATCTGCCAGTCGATAAGATTCTTTTTGATGTCGGGCATCAGTGCTATACCCATAAGTTGCTTACGGGGCGCAGAGATGGCTTCGCTGCCTTGCGCCAACTCAACGGTGTCTCCGGTTTTCCCTCTCCGTCGGAGAGCGAGTACGATACCTACGTCGCTGGACACGGCAGCGCAGCACTGTCTGCGGCAATCGGCGTGGCCAGAGCCAAAAAGATCAAAAACGAACCGGGGCGCGTGGTTGTGATCGTGGGGGACGGCGCTTTTACCGGCGGTATGGTTTGGGAGGGAATGAACAATATCGGCGTACTGGACAATCTGGTCGTCATTCTCAATGACAACAAAATGTCCATTGGGAAGAATGTGGGTATGCTCGCCAATTATCTGACCAAATTGCGCACCGACCCCACCTATTTCCATGTCAAGGCAAAACTGGAGAAAATTCTGGGCAAAATTCCTCTTATCGGACATGGCACGGTGCGCATGCTACAAAACGGGAAGATGATGATTCGGCGCTTTGTTTATCATTCGACCATATTTGAGCAGATGGGGTTCCAATACATTGGGCCGGTGGATGGTCACGATGTGCTGGAACTGTGCCGCTTGTTTGAAAATCTGAAAGAACTGCACGCGCCTCTTTTCATCCATGTTGTCACCCAAAAGGGCAAAGGGCTAAAACCGGCGGAAGAAAATCCGGGTGAGTTCCACAATGTGTCCGCCTTTGATATTGATCAGCTGACCAATCCGGAACTTTCCGCGGAGGATTCCTTTTCGGTCTGCTTCGGCAGAAAACTGGCAAAGCTGGGCCGTGAGGAACCGCGCTTGTGCGCTATCACGGCAGCGATGAAATACGGTACCGGATTGCAGTACTTTAAGCACCGTTTTCCGGAGAGGTTTTTTGATGTCGGCATGGCGGAACAGCACGCGGTAACGTTTGCCGGGGGACTTGCCAGTCAGGGACTGTTGCCAGTGGTGGCGATTTATTCTACGTTCTTCCAACGCGCTTACGATCAAATCATTCACGATGTCTTGCTTATGCATCTGCCGGTTCTGTTCGCCGTAGACCGCGCCGGATTTGTACCCGGAGATGGTGAAACACACCAGGGAATTTACGATGTCGCTTTCTTTTCACATATCGGAATTCCGCTTTATGCGCCCGCGAATTATAAAGAGTTAGAGTGGTGGCTGGAAGCGCTTATCAAGAATCCAGATGGGCCACGCGCCATCCGCTATCCACGCGGGAAAGAGTCATACCCATTGTCGGCACTGAACTGCAGCGGCGCACCCCTTGACCTTTTGCCCGCTCCCAAAAATCAAGAAAAAGCCGATACGCTTTTGATCAGTTATGGCGCTATGACCGAAGAAATCTTACAGGCGGCGGAAATGCTGCGTGAGCAGGGAATCTCTGTCGACTGCTGTAAACTGATGCGGCTGTGTCCGCTGCCAAGGGAAGAGCTGCTGGAAGTATTGGGGAAATACCATCTCGTCCTATTGGCAGAGGATACCGTAGCCACCGGCGGGATCGGCCAACAGATTGCCTCGCTGCTGCCCGCGTACGGGTGGAACGGGCAGTATGCATATTGTGCAGTAAAAAACAGCGGCCTTGCACATGCCACTGTCAAGGAAATGCGCAAGGTACAGGGTCTGGATGCCCAGAGCCTGGCGCAAAAAGTTTTGCAGTTAACCGAATCGGCGGAAAAGAAACCGCGATGAAAGAACGTCTCGATCAATATCTTCAGCGCAACGGCTACGCGCAAAGCCGGGAACGGGCCAGAGCTCTGATCATGTCCGGCGTCGTCTATGTGAACGGTCAAAAAGCGGACAAGGCGGGGGAAGCGGTTGCTTCAGACGCAATCGTAGAGGTTCGCGGCCATGATTTCAGCTATGTGGGACGCGGCGGGCTCAAATTAGAAAAAGCAATGCGCGTGTTCCCCATCAGCGTAAACGGCAAGATTTGCATGGACATCGGCGCAGCAACCGGCGGCTTTACCGACTGTATGATCCAGAACGGCGCCACAAAAGTTTACGCAGTGGATGTCGGTTACGGGCAGCTCGATTGGCGCCTGCGCAACGACCCCCGCGTTATCAACATGGAACGTACGAACGTTCGTTATCTGACAGCGAAGGATCTGAAAGAACCCATCCAGTTCTTCAGCGCAGACGTATCGTTCATATCGTTAAAGCATGTACTGCCGGTAGTGGATGAAATCTGTGTTGCTGATGGTGAAGGGGTTTGTCTCGTAAAGCCGCAGTTTGAAGCGGGGAAGGATCAGGTGGGCAAAAAAGGCGTCGTGCACGATCCGGCAACCCATCGTGAGGTCTTGCTTACTGTAGCTCGCTATGCGTATGAGCATCACTTTGCCGTATCGGGCTTGGACTATTCCCCGATCAAGGGTCCTGCTGGCAACATAGAGTTTTTGATGTATCTTGTACACATGAACGCTCCCACGTTCATGCCGACTACATGGGCGGACAAAGTCACTCACGACGCCCATGCGGAACTGGACTGAGAGATTTACAGCCGGAATTATACAGGAGCCAGAGATGCGCGTACTGCTTTATCCGAATAAAAGCAAAGATCTCGATTTAACCGTCAGCAGAAAAGCGGCCGCTTTGTTACGAGACAGTGGTGCCGAAGTTCTTGCAGACCTCAAATTCGCGCCGGATCTAGATGAGAAGGATCTGTCGTTTTTGCCTTTTCGCGATGCGTTGAGCATGGCAGACGTTGTGCTGACGGTCGGCGGTGACGGTACCTTGCTGGAAGCCGCTTCTAACTGCATAGAGCCGGAGAAGCCAATACTCGGGATCAACCTCGGGCGAACTGGCTTTTTAGCGACGTGCGAAGTAGCGCAGATGCCTTCCAAACTTGCGCGCCTTGCAGCGGGGGATTTCTCGCTGGATCCGCACAGACTGTTGGCCGCCTGTTGCGCTGCGCACAGCTGGTCTCATATTGCGATCAATGAAATCGTGCTATACGGCAAAAGTCGCCTCCACCCGATGGATTATACAGTTCTTTGCGACGACGTGCCGGTCGAGCGTTACCGCTGTGACGGTATCATTGCGGCTACCCCTACAGGCTCAACCGCTTACGCACTGTCGGCCGGCGGACCGGTGCTGGATGCGCTTGCGCAGGTTTTGGAAATCATTCCGATCTGCGCACACGGAGGTCAACATGTTCCGCTGGTTTTTTCTGCCGGAAGGCGGCTTACTGTGGTGGCCAGCCGAGATAACCGTGACAATGTGTTTGTCTGCGCTGACAGTCGAAACCCCTGTGAACTTTTGCCCGGTGAAGAGGTAAAAGTTTGCCTTTCTGAGAAGCACTTGCCCTTAATTCGTTTTGACGGCGACGATCCGTTTCGCGCCTTGATTGACAAACCAACGCAATCGGGATAGGGTTAGAATCACCGCCTTGTTACGCGTTTGCACCGTTTGCACATTATAAGGGATAATCCCGTTGACACGGCAACCCAATTTGACCCGGAAGGAGAAACCGCTGCCTTGTTGTCCGATTTGAAAATTGAAAATGTCGCCGTAATTGAGCAGGCGGAGGTTCGATTCACAGAGGGCTTGAACGTACTTACCGGGGAAACTGGTGCAGGTAAATCCATTTTGATCGATTCCATTAACGCCATTTTGGGCAACCGCACCTCGCGGGAACTCGTGCGTACGGGCAGCGCAAAGGCATGTATACGCGCCACCTTCCGCGGACTGCCGGCCTCTGTGCAATCGCAACTCGAAAAGAACGGATACGAAGCATCGGACGAAATGATGCTGTATCGAGAAATTACCGCCGATGGCAGAGGGCTTTGCAGAGTCAACGGCCTGCCCGCTTCCGCATCATTCCTGCGCGAGATATCCTCTGACTTGTTGACCATTCACGGTCAGCATGACAGTCAGAATTTGACAAATTCAAAAAAGCATCTGGCACTTCTTGACCGGTACGCACAAAATGCGGATCTGTTTGCCGACTATCATGCCCTTTTTACGCAACTCGTCACCGTCAAACGGAAAACGGACGAATGGAATGCGGGGGAACGGATAAGGGAGGCGAGAGTGGCAGAACTGCGAGACAGCCTGGAGGAGCTGGATGCGGCCGCGCTTACCCCCGGTGAAGAGCAGTCGCTTCGAGAGCGCAAGCGCGTAATAGCCAACGCACACACAATCCTGAGAGGTGTTCGGGCCGCGTATGCGGCTCTGTCGGGCGACACGGAGGAAGAACCCGGTGCGGCCGATCTTTTGGGCGGCGCAACGGATTTATTGCGCGAGAGCGCACGGCTTGATTCGGACTTGCAGCCAGTATCTGAGCAGCTGCAGAGCCTTTATTACAGTGCTCGAGAGCTTGCCACCGAACTGGCGGAAAGGTTAGACGCCTATGAATTTGACCAAAACGAATTAGAAGAGATCGAGGCAAGACTGGATTTTTTATATCGCCTGGAGAGAAAATATTCGGTGCCGGATGTCGCAGCCCTTCTTACCCTGCGCGAGCGGTATGCCGAAGAGTTGAACCAATATAACACGAGCGCACAAGATCGCAGGGATCTGGAAAATCGCAAAAAGGCTTTGTATTTTGAGACGAAGCGGGCGGCGCAGGCGCTAACCGATTCCCGCCTTGAAGCCTTTTTGCTCATGAAGGATCAAATGAAGAAGGCGTTGGCATTCTTGAATATGCCGGATGTTCAGTTTGAGCTGAAACATTCCGTTGGCCCGCTGACATCCACCGGTCAGGATAGACTGGAGTTTTTACTGTCAACCAACTTGGGGGAAGAGCCGAAGGCGTTGGCAAAGATCGCCTCTGGCGGTGAGCTCTCCCGCATTATGCTCGCTTTTCAGAGTACTTTGGCACAGCGGGATGCGATCGAGACCGTGATCTACGACGAAATCGACGCGGGCGTCTCCGGGCTCGCTGCCGGACGTATCGGGCAGATGCTAAAAAAAACGGCCGTTGGCCACCAGGTGCTTTGCATCACCCATACGCCACAGGTCGCTGCCTATGCCGACAAATATCTGTTGATACGCAAATCAAGCCGCGACGGCCGCACCTACACCGACATTACACCCTTAGAAGGAGAGGATCGTGTGCAGGCGCTTGCCGCCATGATTTCCGGAGACAAAGTAAGCAAATTGAGCTATGACAATGCACGGGAAATGATTGAGAAGTCCAGCGCGCCACCTTCCTCTTTATTGTAACGAAGTGTTTCTGGCAAACTGTACGGTTCGGTATCAAACGAATGCCAAATTTATTTTTAGAGGAGATTAAAATGGAACGTTATCTCGGAGAAAGTACACCCAAGCTCGGTTTTGGCCTGATGCGCCTGCCCAAGGCGCCCGACGGCAGCATCGACATTGAGCAAGTAAAAAAAATGGTGGATATGTTCTTGAAGGCAGGTCTTACCTATTTTGACACGGCCTATGTGTATGACGACGGTGAATCCGAAAAGGCGGCACGTATTGCGCTGGTAGAGCGCTACCCGCGCGAACGCTATACCCTAGCTACGAAGATGTGTGCCTGGGCGGGGCCGGCAACAGAAGAATATGCCAAGCAGCAGTTTTATACCAGTCTGGAGCGTACGCAGGCGGGGTATTTTGATTATTACCTGCTGCACGCATTGCAACCGTCCACCTACAAGCTATATGACGAATTCAGGCTGTGGGATTTTGTCAGGGAGCAAAAAGAAAAAGGGTTGATTCGGCACTGGGGATTTTCTTTCCATGCGTCTGCCGCGATCCTTGATGAGATTCTGACCGCACACCCGGATGCAGAGTTTGTTCAGTTACAGATTAACTATGCCGACTGGGAGGATCCAAAGGTTGCTTCTCGCGCTTGTTACGAAGTGGCCAGGAAACACAACAAGCCCGTCGTTGTCATGGAGCCTGTCAAAGGTGGCGCCTTGGCAAACCCGGTACCGACGGTTCGCAGCGCCCTGAATGCCGGTGACCCGCAAGCTTCCTGTGCCTCGTGGGCGATCCGCTTTGCCGCCTCCTTGGACGGCATTTTAACCGTCCTATCCGGGATGTCAGACATCCAACAGATGGCGGATAATACCTCTTACATGAAGGATTTCCAGCCTTTAAGCCCGCAAGAACAAGAGGTAATCCGCAAAGCGCAGCAAGCGCTGCACAACATTCCCTCGATTCCCTGTACGGGTTGCCGATATTGCACCGCGGGATGCCCGATGCAAATCCCTATCCCGGACATTTTCTCGGCGCGCAACCGACAGCTTCTCTGGGGGCAGATAGAACAAGGAAAGGCAGCGTATGAGAGAGCCGTAACCGGCAAGAATCCCGCGAGTGCCTGCCTACAATGCGGGCAGTGCGAAAGAGCTTGTCCGCAGCAAATTGATGTGATTGCAAGACTCAAGAGCTGTGCCGAGGTTTTTGGCAGGTAACGAGATTTTTGCCTACGAGCGTCGGCTCTACAACTGCTCAAAAGTTCGCAAATCGACGATAAGAGACAGTTTTTTAGGTTTTCAGGCAAAGAGCGCAGCGCGCATCTTCCCTCTACCGTTCAGTAAATGCCAAATTTTCGATCCAGATTGCGGTACTGCAGTGCCTCAGAGAGATGTACGGTGTCAATGGTTTCACTTTCAGCCAGATCGGCAACGGTGCGCGCCACACGTAGAATGCGGTCATACGCTCTGGCGGAATATCCCATGCGCTCGAAGGCGCCGCGCAGCAGTCTCTCGGCGGATGGAGTTAAGCAGCACCACTTTCGTACCGCCGCACTGGGAAGTGTCGCATTGCTAGACACACCGATTGTTTGATAGCGCTGTTGCTGCCGTTTTCTCGCGGCAGCCACTCTTTTTCGGATGGCAGCACTGCTCTCGCCCTCTGCCGCACGGGCCAGCGCCTCATATTCGACGGGTACCGCTTCTACCTGAATGTCAATTCTGTCTAGCAGCGGCCCGCTGATGCGGTGTCGATACTGTTCAATTTCTGAGGGTGTACAGGTACACTCGTGCGTGGGATGTCCCAGATAGCCGCACTTGCAGGGATTCATTGCTGCCACCAGCATAAAGCGGCACGGGTATTCGGCACTGCCGTGCACACGGCTGACGGTTACCTTTCCGTCCTCCAGCGGCTGACGAAGTACTTCCAGTGTTTCACGGCGAAATTCCGGGAGTTCATCCAAAAATAAAACGCCGTTATGCGCCAAACTAACCTCACCTGGCTTGGGATTTCTGCCACCGCCGGCTATTGCCGCGGCGCTTACACTGTGGTGCGGGCTCCGAAACGGCCGCGCGCGGAGCAGCCCTGTCCCGGGGCGCAGCAGTCCCGCCACAGAGTAAACGGCTGTCGTTTCCAGTGCTTCGCTGCGCGTCATCGGCGGCAGTATCCCCGGAAGGCGCTTGGCGAGCATACTTTTACCAGTACCCGGCGGGCCTACCATCAACAAATTGTGGCCGCCCGCCGCGGCGACTTCCAGCGCTCTGCGTGCTCCCTCTTGCCCGCGAATATCCGCAAAATCTGGACCCATCCAAATTCCTTCCGAATCGTAGCCTTCCGGTAAGGCTTTGGGTAAAACGACTTTTCCCCGCAAATGATTGGCTACATCATTTGCTGTTCTGACCGGATAGACCTTCAAACCGCCGTCCTCGGTGGCGACTGCCGCCTCCGCGGCATTTTCGGCGGGAACAAACAGTTCCTTCACACCACTCTTAACAGCTTCTAGTGCCATTGGCAGAACGCCGGCAACGGGGCGCAGCGTACCGTCAAGGCCCAACTCCCCGACAAAAGCCTGTTTTGCGTCCGGCGCAGGGATCTGCCCTTGTGCGACCAAGAGACCGATAAAGACAGGCAGATCGTACACAGGGCCGGTCTTGCGCACATCCGCGGGAGCAAGATTGACCGTGATTCTGCTGTTAGGCCAGGGCCACTGCAAGTTTTTAAGAGCGCTGCGCACCCGGTCGCTACTCTCTTTGACGGCGGAATCCGGCAACCCAACCATCGTAAACTGCGGCAGACCGCCGGAAATGTCACACTCTACGGTGACTGTATATCCGGAGAGACCCGTCACGCCCAGGCTGGTTATACGTGCAAACATTTACCCATGTCCTCCTCACTCTAGTCAAGTATAATGCTTTTTTAAGCCATATACAAGTTTCCCTCGTGGAAAAACCGTAAAACAGTGCCATGTCGCCGTTTTGTATAACCGGTTTCGGACGCGTTTTGGGGCGGGTATGCTTTTTGCCTGCAGTGATGAGGAAAAGCGGTGATGTGCCGTTGAGAGTGCCCAGATTTTTCGTTGACAAAATTTACGAGCATTGCTAATATTATGGCTATACGGAACTTTTGCGTTGGTAGGTAGAAAAGGAAAGTGCAGGTGCAGCAATGTACGAGTATATGTATAAACGATGGCTTAGTGCGGATCTGGATGATCCCGATCTAAAACCGGAACTGGAAGAAATCCGGGGCGATGATGCTGCCATTCAGGATCGCTTTGCCGTAGCGCTTAAATTCGGTACAGCCGGTTTGCGCGGTGTGATCGGCGCCGGCACCAATCGCATGAATGTATATGTGGTACGCCAGGCTACACAAGGTCTTGCCAACTGGGTCAAGACGCAGGGTGGCAGCCAGACTGTGGCGATTAGTTATGACAGCCGCATCAAAAGCACCTTATTTGCCAAGACAGCGGCCGAGGTCCTGGCTGCCAACGGCATCCATGTGCGGATTTATAAGGCGCTGATGCCCGTTCCGGCTCTCTCTTTCGCAACGCGCTACTACCATTGCAATGCCGGTATTATGGTGACGGCGAGCCACAACCCGTCAAAATATAACGGTTACAAGGCCTATGGCCCGGACGGGTGCCAGATGACGGACGAGGCTGCGGATGTTGTCTACGCACAAATCCAGAGGACAGACATCCTGACTGGCGCCAAGACAATGCCTTTCGCGCAGGGCGTTGCGGACGGAATCATCCAATATGTAGAGGACGAGTGTATCAACGCCTTGTATGAAGCGATTGAGGCCTGCTCCATCAGGCCGGGAATCTGCAAAGACGCGGGGCTCAGGCTGGTGTACAGCCCTCTTAACGGTTCAGGTCTTGTTCCCGTCACGCATGTGTTGGCAGACATCGGCATTACGGACATAACCGTCGTACCGGAGCAGAAAGATCCAGACGGCAATTTCCCGACGTGCCCGTACCCCAACCCGGAAATTTTCGAAGCTTTGCAATTGGGATTGGCTTTGGCGGAAAAGTCCGGTGCGGACCTTATGCTGGCCACCGATCCTGATGCGGACCGCGTTGGCATCGCCGTCAAATGCAAAGACGGAAGCTATGAACTGTTGACCGGCAATGAGGTAGGCGTTTTGCTGCTGGATTACATCTGCGCTGGACGTATCGAACGGGGCACTATGCCGCAAAATCCCGTCATGTGCAAATCCATCGTGTCCACGCCCCTTGCGGATGCGGTGGCCGCACACTATGGTGTGGAATGCCGCAACGTGCTGACGGGCTTTAAGTGGATTGGAGATCAAATTGCCAAGCTGGAAGAAAACGGTGAGGAAGACCGCTTTATTTTCGGTTTTGAAGAGAGCTACGGTTACCTGGCGGGGCCCTATGTGCGCGATAAGGACGCCATTGTCGGATCTATGCTGATTTGTGAGATGGCCGCCTACTATCGGTCCCGAGGGTCTTCCATCAAAGAGGAGCTGGAGAGGATTTATACGCAGTACGGCCGATACTTAAATAGGGTGGACAGTTTTGAATTCCCCGGTCTGTCCGGTATGGACAAAATGGCCGGGATCATGGCCGGTCTGCGCAAGAACCCTCCGTCGGAATTCGCAGGGCACAAGGTTTTGCGGGTAACCGATTACGAAGAAAGCGAGAAGACCGGCTTGCCGGCTGCCAATGTTATGATCTATGCGCTGGAAGACGGTGCGACCGTGGTGATTCGCCCCTCCGGTACGGAGCCCA
Organism: uncultured Subdoligranulum sp.; assembly: GCA_964560675.1. Lineage (GTDB taxonomy): Bacteria > Bacillota > Clostridia > Oscillospirales > Ruminococcaceae > Gemmiger. Next base: position 156,186 of record CAZLMA010000001.1, read on the forward strand.
AGATCAAGTGCTACTTTACTACGCGCGGCAAGGACGTAGACGAGGCGCAGCGTGAAAAAGAGGAACTGGCCGCTTGTGTTAAGCCGTTACTGCAGTAAGTTTCCGTTAAAACAATGCGCTATGATGCGAAATGAAAACCGGTGACTAAAGGCCGTCGTTTTCCTTCGACGTTCGATTTTATAGCGATATGATTCTGAAAGGGAGAGAGTTCAACATGAAAAAAGTAATTTCCGTTTTGTCGGTTCTGCTTGTTGGTATCTTGTTGCTGAGCTTGGCAGCTTGCGGCGGTAGCGCCGACACCGAGGCAGGACCTGCCGATTCCACGCCGGCTTCATCACAAGAGGTCTCGGATTCCGGTGAAGATGTCTCGGATTCTGGCGAGAAGGTTTATCAGATTGGGATTATCCAGCAGATGCAGCACCCGGCGCTGGATGCTGCCACGCAGGGCTTTGAGGATGCCATTATCGAGGCTCTCGGGGAGGATGCCGTTCTTTTCGATTTGCAGAATGGCCAGGGAGACGAAGCCACGTTGGCGACCATCGCGAATACTTTTGTATCAAATGATGTAGATTTGATCATGGCCAATGCCACCACAGCATTGCAGTCCGCCGCGGCTGCCACGGATACCATTCCCATTTTGGGTACTTCCATTACCGATTATGCCACGGCGCTCAGTATTGAAGACTGGAATGGGACAGTGGGCAACAACATTTCCGGAGCCACGGATCTGGCGCCCCTGGATCAGCAGGCACAAATGTTAGCGGATCTCTTCCCCGTTGCACAATATCCCACGGTTGGTCTGCTTTACTGCAGCGCCGAGCCCAACAGTGTCTATCAGATTGAAACCGTAAAGGGGTATCTAGAGGAAAAGGGTTATACTTGTTCGTCGTTCAGTTTTAGTGACTCCAACGATCTGGCCACCGTTGCACAAAGCGCCGTGGACGGCAGCGATGTCATCTATATCCCGACAGACAATACAGTTGCCAGCTATACCGGTATCGTAGATAATGTCGCTGTTCCGGCAAAAGTTCCGATTGTTGCCGGGGAAGAAGGCATTTGCTCCGGATGCGGCGTAGTCACGCTAACCATCGACTACTACGATATGGGGCATGTAGCCGGTGAGCAAGCTGTTAAAATTTTAACGGGAGAGGCTGATGTCTCGACCATGCCAATCGAATCAGTAAAGGAATTTACGAAGAAATATGTACCGGATCGGTTGGCGGCGATCGGTTTGGAATTGCAAGGGATTGACGACTACGAGGCCATCGAAATGACCACCGGAGAGTAATGTCCGGTTCCGAATGTAGCAATTTGCAAAAAGGATGCCGGGGATAGGGTTTACCTTCTCCCCGGCTTTTTGCAATCTGTTCGATTGCTATGCACACAAAGGAGGGTACGCAATGGGGTTGAATCCTGTAGCCCTATTCAATGCGATTCCGGGCACGGTGGCACAGGGCCTTATCTGGGCCATCATGGCTATCGGCGTGTTCATAACCTTTCGCATACTGGATGCAGCCGATTTGACTGTTGACGGAAGCCTAGGTTTGGGCGGCGCTGTGTGCGTGATGTGTGTTTTGAACGGCGTAAATGTCTGGATTGCAATGCTCCTCGCCCTTGTTGCCGGGTTGTGCGCCGGCCTTGTGACAGGTTTGTTTCACACGGCGATGGGGATCCCGATCATTTTATCCGGCATTCTCACGCAACTGGCGTTATATTCTGTCAATCTCAAAATCATGGGCATGGCCAACCAGTCGCTGAACGTTGACCGCTACGACTTGATCGTCTCGTTGCGCTACGTGCGCGGGGTACCCTTCTGGAGAAACTCCATCGTAATAGTAGCGGTTGTGGTTGTGCTGCTTATCGCATGGCTGTATTGGTTTTTTGGAACCGAGCTCGGCTGTTCGATCCGTGCCACGGGCTCCAATCTCAACATGGCACGCGCGCAAGGAATTAACACGTCCTTTACCACGGTGCTTGCCCTCATGATCTCAAACGGTTTGGTCTCGCTTTGTGGCGCCTGGCTTTGCCAATATCAGGGCTTTGCCGATGTCAACATGGGTCGCGGTGCAATCGTCATCGGTCTAGCCGCAGTTATCATTGGGGAGGCGCTGTTCAGCCGTTTCGGTACCAACTTTGCCTTCCGGCTGGCGACCGTCGCTGCCGGGAGTGTCATCTATTACCTCGTGTATCAGTTCTGTATCTGGCTCAAAATTGACACGGATCTGCTGAAGATGCTCAGTGCTCTGGTTGTCGCGGTCTTTTTGGCAATCCCGTATTGGAAAACCCGCTATTTTACAAAGCCTTCCGCAGTGAAGAGAGGCAAGAGCAATGCTTGAGATCCGAAATGTATACAAAACATTTAACGCCGGAACCATAAACGAAAAGATCGCTCTTGACGCGGTGGATCTTACTTTATCAGACGGAGACTTTTGCACCGTTATCGGCGGAAACGGGGCCGGTAAATCCACACTACTCAATGCTGTTGCCGGCGTTTGGCCTGTCGACATGGGCAAAATCTTGATCGACGGGCAAGACATTACGCGCCTTGCGGAGCACAAACGCGCCGCTTTCATCGGCAGAGTTTTTCAAGATCCGATGATGGGAACCGCCGCTACGATGGGCATAGATGAAAACCTTGCATTGGCAGCGCGAAGAGGCCAGCGGAGAACGCTCCGCACGGGTACCACACGCAAAGAGCGCGAAGAATATCGCGCTCTGCTCAAGCCACTGGGGTTGGGATTAGAAAATCGCCTGACGAGCAAAATGGGTTTGCTGTCAGGCGGGCAGCGCCAAGCCGTCACGTTGCTAATGGCGACCCTAAAAAAGCCAAAAATTCTGCTTTTGGATGAACATACTGCCGCGCTCGATCCCAAAACCGCTGCAAAAGTCTTAGAACTGTCGGACGCCATGATTCGTGAGAACCACCTCACAACCTTAATGGTCACGCACAACATGCGCGACGCAATCAAATACGGCAATCGCCTCATCATGATGAACGAGGGACGCATTATCTATGACGTCAGCGGTGAAGAAAAAGTCCATCTACACATCTCGGACTTATTGGCCCGCTTTGAACAAAGTGGAGGCGAAGCAAGTGACAGAATGTTGTTTTCTTGAAGTTTTCTAAAGGTTTACTCCACAGTCAAAAGTTGTATCCGAAACAAGAGGCAAAAAAGAATCATTTGTCAGCGGCAGCTTACCTTGCAAAATATTTTTTTCCCTTTTCGGATGATCACGCCGTTTTGGAGGTCAGCTTCGCTGAGCACAACCGCCGGATCGCTTATCTTGTTGCCGTCAACCAGGATGCTGCCCTGTTGAATCAAGCGCCTCGCCTCACTATTGGATTTGCATAGGCCGGAGGCCACCATGACCGTGAGAAGGCCAACCTGCCCGTTTTGGAAGATCGCGGGATCTAGAACCGCGCTAGGCATATTTTCCTGTGCAGAGCCGACGCGGAAAAGTTCGTGCGCCGCCTGCTTTGCTTTGTCTGCCTCCGCCTTGCCGTGCACAAGGCTTGTCAGCTCATAGGCCAGGATTTCTTTCGCCTCGTTTAGCTGTTCGCCTTGCCAGCTCTCCATTGCGTCAATTTGCTCCAACGGAAGAAAAGTCAGCATACGGATACACTTGAGAACATCGGCATCATCGACATTTCTCCAGTACTGATAAAAATCATACGGACTTGTCTTTTTGGGGTCAAGCCAGACGGCATTGCCGGCTGTCTTGCCCATTTTTTTGCCCTGTGAATCTGTCAAGAGCGTTATGGTAAAAGCATAGGCATCCTGGCCCAGTTTGCGGCGGATCAACTCCGTACCGCCCAGCATATTGCTCCACTGATCATCACCGCCGCACTGCATATTGCAGCCTACTGTCTGGTACATGTGATAAAAATCATAACTTTGCATGATCATATAGTTAAATTCCAGAAACGACAGGCCTTTTTTCATTCGGTTCTTATAACACTCGGCGCGAAGCATGTTGTTGACACTGAAGCACGTACCCACCTCGCGCAACAGCGCGACGTAATTGAGATCCAGCAGCCAGTCGGCGTTGTTGAGCATAATCGCTTTACCGGGGCCGAAATCAATAAATTTTTCCATCTGCTGCTTAAAACACGCTGCGTTGTGGTCGATTTCCTCACGCGTGAGCATTTTGCGCATATCTGTGCGGCCAGACGGATCGCCGATCATCGTTGTCCCTCCGCCAATCAAGGCAATGGGAGTGTTCCCCGCCTGCTGCATGCGTCGCATCAGGGTTAGCGCCACAAAATGTCCAGCTGTCAGGCTGTCCGCCGTACAGTCAAAACCGATATAAAAGGTTGCTTTTCCGTTATTAATCAGGTTCCGGATTTCCGCTTCATCCGTCACCTGGGCGATGAGGCCGCGAGCCACCAACTCATCATAAAGCGTCATATGTATCCCCCTGTTTCATTCGGCATGGATTGCGTTTTTATTCTACGGCCTTTTGCAGCATATCCAAAACCGGCTGCAAGTGCTTGTGTGCCTTGTCAAACAACCCAATGCCATCCATTTCGAAGGTACATTCCACACTGGTGCCTCCTTGCCCGCCCAATAAGATCGCCGTAAACTTGCCGTGCTGCCGTTCGTGTACAAAATCGCAGGACAGAGCCCGTGGCTTTTCCTTTCTGGAATACACGATCTGTGTTTTGCTTCCATCCGTGTGGGTATCCGTTTCTTGCATACCGTCCGGGCTGATTTCCGCTTCTGTGATGTCCGTGCGCCAATGGCCCAGCGTCGGATTTGTCAGATACATCCAAACTTTGTAAATATCGCAGTCATAACTGGCAGTTAAAACACATCTTTTCATCTTGATTCGCTCCTTTTCTTATTTCGCAGAGGGCTTCGCGCGGCGAGTAGTGCGTTTAGCCACGCCGGGCGCTGATGAGATTTGTCTTGCGCAGGCTTTTTCGGTACGCCGTGTCGAACGGCGTTTTGCTCAGAAGCAGAAACTTTTTTCTTGCGCGGTATCGTTTTTTTGATAGGGAATGCCGTTTCGGTTCCTTTCGCGGTAGTTTTTGCAGCAACGGGCAGCGTAACTTCCCACCCGTCTTTAAAATATTCGTACATTTCCATTTGGCTGTCAACGGAATCGGTTGCGTTTTTGACTTTGGTATAATTCCCATTCGGTTGCATTTCAAACGCATTCACCGTATCGCGCAGCTGCCTGTCTAAAATGTCGCGCAACTGTCCGACGATTCTCTTATCCTCAATCCGTACGCCGACTTCAATTCTGCGCTCCGTATTGCGCGTAAGAAAATCACCTGACGCAATGTACATATGCGTGTCGTTACCGTAATCGAAACAATATACCCTGGCATGTTCAAGATAACGTCCAACAATACTGCGGATGTGTACGTTCTCCGTTTTTCCCGGTACACCGGCGCGGATACAGCAGATACCGCGCACAATCATGTCAATTCGTACACCGGCACAGCTCGCATCGCTGATTTTTTCGATCAGCTGCGGATCGTTAATCGAATTATTTTTGAGAATCATGGCTGCCGGCTGCCCTTGCGCCGCGCGTGCGATCAGAGCGTCCATCTCTTGCAGCAAGACACTGCGAAAATGCAAGGGCGCTACCAACAGCTTTTGACCGATCTCATCGGGGAGGCGATGCGTGGCGATGCTGTTAAAAACGGCATTCGCCTCTTCTCCGATTTCTTTGCGTGTGGTAACAAAGGAGAGATCTGAATACTGCTCGCTCGTCTTTTCGTTATAATTGCCGGTGCCAATCTGTGTCAGATACGAATATTTGCCGTCTTTTTTGCTGGTGATAACCGTCAACTTGGAGTGCACTTTGTAATCTTCGAAACCGTAAAAAACAGTACAACCTGCTTCTTCTAACTGTTTGGACCAATCAATGTTGTTTTGCTCATCAAACCGTGCTCGCAGTTCCACAACGACAACTACCTGCTTCCCGTTTTCCGCCGCATTGATCAGTGCCTGGACAATTTGCGATTCGCTCGCGATGCGGTAGAGCGTCATCTTGATGGCAATGACATCAGGATCTACGCCAGCGCGCAGCAACAGCCTGATAAAGGGGCGCATGCTCTGGTATGGATAAGCGATTAAGAGATCGCGGCGCTGTGCTTCTTCATAAAGGTGAAAGCGCGCGGGCGCCTGAAGCGGGCGGGCCGGCGTGTAAAAAAGGTTCGAGTTCTTTTCTTCCGAAAGATGCGCTGCCAATTTGGACAAGCAGTCCATATCCAGCGGCGTAGATTGAACGAAACACCGTTGTGCAGGCACTTTCAGATTCTCGCGCAGGAATCGAACCGTCTCGGGTGAAACCTCTTTCCAGAACTGCAGCCGAACGGCTGCCAATTTCCGTCTCTTCTTCACCAGTTCGCTCATAGCCTCGCGAAAATCGATGTCATGGTCAAGCAATCCCTCGTCCACCGTGATGTCCGCGTTTCTCGTGACGCGGAACAAACAGACTTTCTGCACGTTGTGCTTGGTAAAGACCGCTGCCGCAAAGTGCGCGATCAGTTCTTCCACAAATGCAAAATAGACGCAGGGGCCGCGATCATCCTTCTCGTCACTGTTGACGTAAAGGACACGTTCAAACGAAGGGCTGATGGGGATAATGCCGAAATGGCTGCCGTCGATCTTGCTGTACAACTGAACGATAAAATAGATTTGCTTGTTGTTCAAAAACGGGAACGGATGACGGGAATCAATAATCTGCGGGCTTAAGATTGGCTGGATTTCCCGGCGAAAATAGGTCTTCCAGAAGCGCTCTTGTTTGTTGCTCAGGCGATCAAAATCTACTTTGCGATACCCCTGTTCCTGTAAAGCCTGCAGAAGGGTGGCGTAGTATTTATCACATCTGTTTTGCAGCTGCGATACCCTTGCCGCAACGGCTGTGAGCTGCGCCTCGGCTGTCATGCCTGTTACATTGTCCGGCTTGCTGTTTTTCAGCAGCGTCTGGTCATAGAGGGAACCGACGCGAATCATGAAAAACTCATCCAAATTGGAGCCGTAGATTGAGGCGAATTTCAGTCTCTCCCCCAAGGGTATATTTTTGTCTTTCGCCTCATACAGAACACGGCTGTTGAAATCCAGCCAGCTCAGTTCCCGGTTGATATAGATGCTTTTGGATTCTGTCGTTTTGGGCATTCGCTGCGCCTCCTTGCGACTGTTTACTGGGTGACGGCGAGGTTCTTCCAGCTTTCTACCATGCGGGCGGAAATCCCGGATACTTTTTCAAGATCGGCCAGCGATGCAAACGGCCCGTGTTCTGCGCGGTATTCGATGATCGCCTTCGCTTTTGCCTCTCCAATGCCTGGGAGCCTCGTCAACTCAGACACGTCCGCGGTATTTACGTTGACCGGTTCTTGCTCAACCGGCACATTTTCTTGTGGCTGTGGCAACGGATCGTTGTAAAGCGAACAACCGGGCTGCCAGAAAGGAGAAATGAGAAAAACGGCACCTATGAAAATGGCCAGGATTGCCGAACAGGTGGAAAAGAAACCGAACCGGATTTGAGAAGTTACCTTCATATAGGCGTCTCCCCTCGCCCATTGCGCAAAAATTATACCGTACGAAAAACAATATATCACAATTCTTTTGCTGTTAAAATGCGCACAGGAACTGATTTCACCTTCACCTGTACGCTCGTCACTTCTCGGGTTGCGGCAGATGCAAAGCAGCATAAGCGGCAGATCTTAAGCCGAATGAATTCGGTCTTGGATGCTCTTTGACACGCGGGAAAACAGGGTTGTTTTTCTTCGCGTTTGCCTATATAATGAAAACGACACAGATACCTGCTGGTACGAAAGAAAGATTCCGGGAGCGGCTTTATGTATCGCAACATTATTTTCGACCTTGGCGGCGTCGTGGTGGAATGGAACCCACGCGATTTCTTGATGGATTATTTCCTAAACAAACATACAGAAGAGATCGTCTTTGATCTGACGTTCGGCAGTGAAACCTGGCAGAAACTGGACTTAGGCGTTATAACGCGCGAAGAGGGAAACCAGCTCATGCTGCAGGAGGCTTCACGGTACGGCCGCACCTTTGAGGTGCAGACGGTCATTGACGAGTGGACAAACATGCTGCGCACCAACCGCGCTACCGTTAAGACGATGTGCCGACTCAAATTGGCTGGATATCGGCTGTACTATCTCTCAAACATTGCATCCGACACGCTGGATCTGATTAAGCAGCGGGATTTTTATCCGATCTTCGACGGCGGCTTGCCCTCGTATGAGATCGGTGTGAATAAGCCCGATACCCGTATTTACCGAACCATAATGCAGCGGTACGAACTTGCCTATGACGAAACCATTTTTGTGGACGACAGCAAACTGAACACCCAAACGGCCTATAATTTGGGCATGACCGGAATCCTCTACAAAAGTCCCAAATCTCTTCTCCGAGCCCTTGAGACCTGCGGTATTCACCTGCCGAAAAAGTCCTCGGCGCGTCCTGCGCACAAGCCTGTTGCGCAAACAACCGGGTAGAAAGCGCAGCCTTCTTATTTCAGCTCTACAACCGTCACCCCGGCCTCTCCCTCACCGTAGCGGCCGGGGCGGAAGCTTTTTACGGCCTTGTGCGTGCGAAGATGCTTTTGGATCGCGCTCCGGAGTGCGCCGGTTCCGATACCGTGAATGATATAAACTGTATTTTGGCCACGCAAGACGGCTGTATCCAAAAAACGATCCGTTTCTTTTAAGGCATCTTCCACATTGTATCCCAGCAAATTGATTTCCATGCTGATATTGCGGCTGTTGTCAAGCTGGATTTTTGTATGATTGTTATAAGAGTTCTGACGCTTTTTACGGGCAGGCATATCCTTCTTTTTATCCGGCGCAGCAAGGCCGGAAAGCGGCACTTTGGTCTTCAAAACGCCAACCTGTACTTCCACTTGTCCGTCTTTATCCGGTCGTGCCGTGACGATCGCATCCCGGCTAAGATCGAAAACGAAAACCTCATCACCGATCTCAACGTCTTTTAAAGGTTTCCTGCTTGACGCTGGCATCGCACCGGATTGTGCATTGAGAATGTCTTGTGTATCTTTGCGGGCAATTTCCCTTGCGCGCTGTAAGCGCTGTGCAGCCGTTTTGGCATCGTCCTTATTAAGTTTCTGCAGCTCATCGCTGAGAGCATACGCTTCTCTTTGCACGTTCTCGATTAATAACCTCGCCTGCGCTCTCGCTGCTTCCTGTTCCCGCTCTGCCTGCTTTTTTTGTTCTTCTTCCCTGCGCTGTGCGTTTTCCAGCGTTTGCTTTGCCTTTAAAGTAGCATCTTCGGCTTCTTGCTGTGCCGCTTGCAGCTGCGCTCTGAGATCTTCCAGTTGACCCAATACGAGATTCAAGCGTTTACTGTCACTTGACATATGTTCTCTGGCTCTATCCAGAATCTCAGCTGGTATTCCCAGTTTTTCGCTGATGATAAACGCATTCGATTTGCCCGGCAAACCAATGATGAGCCGATACGTCGGCATCAGCGTTTCCACATCGAACGCACAGCCGGCATTAACAACACCGGGCGTCTCGAGGGCGTATACCTTGAGCTCGGCATAATGCGTCGTGGCTATCAACAGGGTTCCCCTGCTGCGCAGCGATTCGATCAGGCTGACAGCCAGCGCGGCGCCCTCCACAGGATCCGTGCCAGCGCCAAGTTCATCGAGAAGCGTCAAGGTGCCCGGACCGGCCCACTTTAAGATATCGGCGATGCGCTTGATATGTCCGGAAAAAGTAGAAAGATTCTGCTCAATGCTCTGCTCATCGCCGATATCGACCAGATATTCGTCAAAGCAGCATACAGCGCTTTGCTGCGCCGCGGGAATCAAAAAACCATGCTGCGCCATGGCGCATAAGAGTCCCGTTGTTTTTAGTGCAACAGTTTTCCCACCTGTGTTGGGGCCGGTGACGATCATCGTGTCATATTCTTCCCCCAAGGATATATCTATAGCGACCACCCTCTCTTTTTCGATCAGAGGATGGCGAGCTGATTTGAGCGCGATCGAAAAGGTATCTCGGACCACAGGGGCAACTGCGTCCATACGTAAAGCAAGCTTCGCCTTTGCAAGTAACACATCAATTTGCAGCATCGCCGCGTAGCTGTGGTCAAGCACCGGCTTGAGGTTTGCCACGTGATCCGAGAACAGACCCAAAATCCGCGTGATTTCCTGCTGCTCCTGTGCGCGCAACTGCAAAATATGGGCATTTGCCTCTGCCACCGCCGTCGGCTCAATAAAAACGGTAGCGCCCGTGGAAGAGACATCGTGCACAATGCCGCTGACAGCGGTTTTGTATTCCGCGCGAACCGGTATGACATAGCGTCCGTTTCGCAGCGTGACGACACTGTCCTGCAAGTATTTTCCGGAATTGGATCCCTTGATGATGCCCTCTAATTTGGCGCGTATACTCAGTTCTGTAGCGCGAATTTTGCGGCGCAAATCCGACAAGGTGGAACTGGCGGTATCTGCCATCTCTTCTGGAGAGAGAATCGAAGCGGTAATATTTCTTTCCAGCGTCGGCTGTGGTGAGAGTGCAAAGAAAAGATCATCGGTCGGAAGGTCCTTTTGTTGCGTGCCACCGTACCACTGATGAAGGCAATCAAAATTGAAGAGTGCCGCCGCAATATGCAGCAGCTCTTCCATAGAGAGTAATCCGCCTTTCGCTGCATGCGCGACCATGCGTTCTACACCTTCTACTTTACGCAGTGGTGGGCCCCCGTTTTTGAGCAGCAATGAGTAGATCGCATCTGTTTTTGCCAAAGCCAGACGTTCCTCCTGTGCTGCACAGCAGGGTTCCGAGGCCAGTAAAATTTCGGCGCTCTCGGGGCAAACGCAAAGTTGAGCCGCCTGGTTCAGGATTTTATCCAGCTCCAGAGTTGTCTTGTAAAAATTTTGCATTTTACTCCAGTACGGTTTTTAAAAACCGAAGGCTTTTGGGGGTGTGTTCGATGTGCGAAAGACAGTATTCTTCACTCGTTTCGCCCAAGGTCAATAGACATTCAGGCTTAAGCTTAAAATTAAACAGTGTTTTTTCTTCACACAGGCAAATATGGCGCAGCGCAAACAGCGCGCCTGGATCCAAATTCGCCCGCAAGTTCCGCTTGCCCGCGCATTCTTCACAGAGCAAAATTCCATCCTGCGGGCCTAAACGGAAGTTGCCGCCTTCATAACGCCCACAGTCAGCGCAGGCTAGGATATTGGGCATATAACCTTCTAAAACCATGCTGCGAAGTTCATAAATCGCTTTTACCTGGCGCAAAGGACGTTTGCCCTCGTTGAGCATATAAAAACTGTTGAGCAGCAGACGCAGCTGTGCGTCTGACTGTGTGTCGGCCGGAATTTGCTCGATGGTCAGTTCCGCCAAGTAAGTTGCCAAGCCGTACACCGCCACGCTACTGGAAAGATTATGAAACCCACGCACGATTTGGGCATCGTCAACAAACCATGCATTGCGGCCGCTAGACAAGGAAAACTCAGAATAACAAAAAAGCCCGCATGCGCTGAAACGTTTGTTTTTTAAATGAAGACTCCCGCGTGCAGAAGCGGATATTACCCCCCGATCCGGTGTAAGCAGGGTTAAAATTTGATCTGCCTCCCCTACTTTCACCTGTCGCAACACCAAACCGGTTGTAGCCACTCGCATCGTCTTGTCTCTCCATCCACGCGGTTACACAAAAGCAGCAAAGAGCCAATGTCAGGATCCACCCGCCTAGAGCCTGATCGCAGAAAGTTACGGTTCGGAAAAGCCTAAGGAATCCAGCAACCTATTGCTGTTGCGCCAACCGTCGCGAACTTTCACCCAGCAAGTGAGGTGTACTTTGCAATCCAGCAATTTTTCCATGGCAAGCCGGGCCGACGAGGCAATTTTTTTGAGCATTTTTCCGTCTTTTCCGATAATAATCCCCTTATGGCTTTTGCGCTCACAGATGATCTCCACATCAATATCTACTTGATTTTTGTCTTCTCGAGGCTTGAATTTCGTCACAGAAACCGCAATCCCATGGGGAATTTCATCCCGCAAGAGAAGTAGTGCTTCTTCCCTTACCAGTTCCGCTACCATCTCTTTTTCGGTCATGCTGGTAAAAAGTTCCGGGTCATAATAATGCGGACCGGGATGCCCGTACCGTTTTAAAACCGAGAGCAGCGCTTCACTTCCTGTACCGTCCAACGCCGAAAGACAAATGACTTGGTCAAAAACACCCAACGAGGCGACAAACTGCCGCCGCTCTTCCAGAACCGAAAACCTTCTGAGTTTGTCTACCTTATTGATTGCAGCGACAGCATGACCCGCTTTAGGAAGGACATCGAGGATCTCTTTTTCTGCCGCATTCAAATCCCCCTGTGGCTCAAACATCATCACCGCTACATCCGCTTGCCGCAGACAGGCAATCGTAGCCTTTGACATTCGCTCGTCGAGTTTGTTGTGCGGGGTGTGGATGCCGGGGGTGTCAAATAACACATACTGGGTTTCTTTATCAGTGAGCAGTCCTGTAATGCAGTTTCGCGTTGTCTGTTGCCTGGGGGTCACGATGGCTACCTCTTCACCGACCAATCGATTGAGCAGACTTGATTTTCCTACATTGGGCCTCCCGACGAGCGCCACAAAAACACTTTTCGTTTCGGGGCTGGGCTTTTCCGGCTTATCCGGCATTTTCGTCGCCACCCCCTTCTTTATGGGTACCGTAACGGAAAACAAAGAAAAAGGCAAGCAGGAAGGATAGAAGCAACAAGATGATCGCGCACGGTGAACCGACAACCCTCGACCAGATTTTGGACAGCACATGTGGGTGAGCAAAAAGGCAAAACGCAACGGCAAGGGATCCCAGCGCTGTCACCAAAACGGCGCCGGCGGCCATATCTTTGGCTGTGCCGGCGCTCCACCAATGCGTGTTATCCGGTTTGTCCACTGCGCGCTCCACGGCGGAATTCATCATTTCCATACCGAGTACGGTAAAAATGCAAAGGAATAGGACGGAAAATTCTGTCCTATTCAGCTCTGCCAGGCAACCTGCCGCAATTGCGTAGCCGGCAGCACACAGGTGAAAGCGGAAATTGCGCTCCTCCGCTACAGCTTTACGCAGCCCGTTCCAGGCATATACGAATCCGCGCGCGAAGCGCCGCAGATCAGTATTCATCGTTTGTATACGAGACCGTGCGCGGAAGGCCCAACTGAATAAGAACAGCCTCCTCTTTCTCGCGCATGCGGACCGCCGCCAAACCACTACTCTCATGGTCGTAGCCTAAGAGGTGGAGCATGGAGTGTACCGTAAGGTAGGCCACCTCTCTCTGCAAGCTGTGCCCATAGAGTTGCGCCTGTTCCACCGCCTTTTCAACCGAGATCACGATATCCCCCAGCATTTTGCAGCCGTTGTCGGCATTTATGTCATACTGACCGTTTTCCCCCAGTGGAAAGCTGAGGACATCAGTAGGGGTATTTTTATTGCGATATTGTTGATTGAGCTCCTGTATGCGCTTATTATCCACAAAGGTTATACTCACTTCGGCAAAACCGTCAAAATGCTCATATTCTAGGACAGCATTGCAGCTACGGCGGATCAGGATACGCATGCCGGATGGGATTTTGACCGCATTTTGATCGTTGCGAATGAGGACTTTGTTGGACATGAGGCATCCCTCCTTGTCTTATACGATATGCTTTAAAAACGGCTCTTTGTTCCCATATGGAATTTTTCGCTCCATCGCACAATTTATGCTATAATAAGGGAAAAGAGGATTCCCACTGACAAAGCAAGATGCTATCAGATTGTTCTCAAGAAAATCTGGGAAGGAGGGACAATGCATGGCGGAAAAAGCAGTCGAACTGGAAAGCGCAGAACAGACGGCGGCGCTGTTTGGCAATGGCGATCACAACATCGATCTGATCGAAAAGGCCTTTCATGTCGTTTGCCTATACCGCGGCAATTCCGTCAAATTTACTGGGAGCGAAGAAGATGTAGATGCCGCCGCACAAGCTGTAAATGGCATGCTGAACATGCTAGGCGACGGCATGCCGATCGAAGAGCAAATGGTTCACTACTGCATCGGCCTTGCACGCCGAGGGGAAGCGGACCGCCTGCAAGAGTTGACGGAGACGTTCGTTACGTTCAACTTTAGAGGCAAACCGATCCGCCCTAAAACGCTGGGACAAAAAGAATATCTCGCCGCGATTCGTGCGTACCCCATCACGTTTTGTGTGGGGCCAGCAGGCACAGGCAAAACGTACTTAGCTGTGTCTATGGCTGTTCGCGCCTTTAAAAACAAAGAGGTCAGCCGCATCGTTCTAACGCGCCCCGCCGTGGAAGCCGGTGAAAGACTGGGTTTTTTGCCTGGTGACCTTCAGGAGAAAATTTATCCCTATCTGCGCCCGCTGTATGACAGTCTTTTTGATCTTTTGGGCACAGATGCCTGCCAACACATGGTAGAAAAACAGCAAATCGAAGTGGCGCCACTCGCTTATATGCGCGGCAGAACCCTGGATGACTCTTTTATCATCCTGGACGAGGCGCAGAACACTACGTCGGAACAAATGAAAATGTTTTTAACCCGCATGGGATCGGGAAGTCATGTGGTGGTAACCGGTGATATTACGCAGGTGGACTTGCCCTACAACACAAAGAGCGGCATGCAGGACGCGCTTCATGTTCTAGAAGGGGTAGAAGGGATCGCCCATGTATACTTAACAGAAAAGGATGTCGTTCGTCATCCGCTTGTTCAGCGCATCATACGTGCCTATGAGAAGGCAAAAGTCCCTTAAAACAACCCGGGAACTTTCTTTGCCCGCTAGGATTTGATTGAGATCACATGCACAAGATTTTTCTGTATCATTTGATTCGGTTTACCCCCCAAGTCTACCGTTACGATTATACCACAAGTTCTAACGAAAGTACAGCGCAACACGCCTTGCCACTTTGCTATGCCGAGCCATGGCGGCGCCGATTCAAGCACACGGCAAACCCGGCGCCGATACAACAATAAAGCACGCTGCGACGCTTAAATCCTGCAGCTTAGAATCGATACATTCTTTTCATAAAATTGCTCGAACATCCCCTGCTCGATTGCGTGGCGTATCTGTTCCAGAAGCGTGTTATAAAAATACAGGTTGTGGATAACAGACAAACGCAAACCCAGAATTTCTTTCGCCGCGTGCAAATGATGCAGATAGGCGCGTGAAAAATGCCGGCAGACAGGACAATCGCACGCCGGGTCAATCGCGCTTTCATCGCACTCGTATCTCTTGTTTTTGATATTGATAACGCCCTGCCAGGTGTACAGATGACCGTGACGTGCATTTCGACTTGGCAGGACGCAATCAAAAAGATCCACGCCGCGCGCAACCGCTTCTAAAATATTGCTGGGCGTACCTACCCCCATAAGATAGCGGACTTTTTCGACGGGCGCATAGGGCAGCACGGCGGAAAGGATGTCGTACATAACTTGCACCGGCTCGCCCACTGCCAATCCGCCGATCGCATAACCGTCCAAATCCAGTTCCCGGATTCGCTTCATGTGTTCGACGCGAAGATCCGGGTAATCACAGCCTTGGTTGATTGCGAACAGGAGCTGATCCGGATTCACCGCCCTGCCCTCTGTTTTCAGACGGGACAACTCATACTTACAGCGCTCCAACCAGCGTGTTGTGCGTTCGCAGCTCTCTTTGGCATAGGCATATGAAGCCGGATTTCCGACACATTCGTCAAAGGCCATCGCGATGGTGGAACCGAGGTTCGCCTGGATTTGCATGCTCTGCTCTGGTCCCATAAAAATAAGACGTCCGTCAATATGAGAGTGAAACGTGACTCCCTCATCCTGGATGTTGCGCAGTTTTGCCAAGCTGAAAACCTGAAAGCCACCGCTGTCCGTCAGGATGGGTCCCGACCAACCTGTCAAATTGGAAAGGCCCCCCATTTTGGCCACCAGTTCATCCCCGGGACGCAGATGCAAATGGTAGGCGTTACACAACATGACCTGCGTTTTGATTTCAGTCAGATCCAGTGCAGACAACCCGCCCTTAACAGCGGCAGACGACGCGACATTCATAAAAGCAGGGGTCTCGACCGTTCCATGTGCCGTTTCCAGTCTGCCCAAGCGCGCGTTCCCCTGCGTTTTAAGCAGGCGATACGGCATACAAAAGATCCTCTCTTTCTTTTCGTGGTGCACAAAGCCCAAAACTGCGTTGGCTCTTTCTTAAAGGTCGCGCTTTGCACAGAGAAACCGATCCTTTTACAATACGCAATTTTAACAATTGTCGTTGCCTTGCAAAAACGAGGCAACCAAGTCGGCGGCTCGCCTTTCCACATCGCCGTCCTCTATGTAGAGCCAGATCGGATTTCCGTGGTGACGAAACCACGTCAGCTGGCGCTTCGCGTAGTGACGTGTTGCCAGTTTCAGGGCGGCAGTGCAGCTTTCAACAGAGGCAGTCCCCTCAAAATAAGGGAAAAATTCTTTGTATCCGATTGCCTGCACCGCTGTTTTGTACGTTTCTCGATTTTGCCAAACCATCCGCGCTTCGTCCAGCAGACCGCCACGCAGCATCCACTCCACACGCGCATCCAGGCGGCTGTACAATTTTGTGCGCTCTTTGCAAGAAAGACAAAGGCAAAGGCTTTTCCATGGTGTAGGCCGGTTTGCGCTGTGCGCCTGCCGATCTGCCATCGTTTCGCCCGTTTCTTCATAGAGTTCCAGTGCGCGGATAATTCGCTGCGTTTGGTGGGGATGGAGCAAAGCGGCGGCGCCGGGGTCCTGGGCCTTCAGCGATTCCCACAGGGCCATTTCCCCGTTCTCCTCAGCCTGTTCGCGCAGGGCTGCACGCCGTGCGAAGTCAGGCTTTTCAGGCAAGAAAGAACTGCCCTCCAGCAGGCGGGTCACATAGAGCCCAGTTCCCCCCGCTACGATCGGCAATTTTCCGCGGGAAAGAATATCCGCTATACACAAATTCGCCGCCTTGACATAATCCGCAACGCTAAAAATCTCACTCGGATCACAAATGTCTACCAGGTGGTGCCGAATGCCCTCTTGCTGTACGGTGGTCCATTTGGCCGTGCCAATGTCTAGGCCGCGGTACACCTGCATAGAATCCGCGCTGACAACTTCGCCCCCAAATCGTCTGGCGAGATGCACGGCGAGTTCGCTCTTCCCCGTTCCCGTGGGACCGCAGATCGCCACAACAGACTTTTGGGGGACGGTGATCGGATTATCCGTTGCGGCGTCCAAATTGTTTCTCCAAATCCCGGCGGGTTATGACAAAAAGACAGGGCCGCCCGTGGGGGCAAAATGGCGGAATTTTACCGTCTAGTATCTCCTTGGCAAGTTTAACCAATTCTTCCGGATGGCTGCTATCTCCCCCTTTGATGGCGGCGTGGCAGGCAATAGAATGCAAAAGCCACTCTGTATGCCTAGAGACGGCGTTCTCTTCGCCGTGGGAAAGGCGTTGTGCCAATTCCGCAAGGAGATTCCCTACATCACTTTCTTGTGGCGGCGCGTCGGCGGGCACACTGCGCACCAGCACTGTGCTATCGCCAAAGTCCTCGACTTCGATACCTGCTTTGTGTAAAACGTCGAGGTTTTGCAAAACCGCTTCTTTCTCCTCCGCAGCTAGCCGCACCGGTACTGGTTTCAGCAACATTTGTGAGGGAACCTCTCCGTAATTTTTGGCCAGTTTCTCATATAGAATCCTCTCGTGCGCGGCATGTTTATCGATGATACACAGCGCATCGCCGTATTCGATGAGGATATAAGTTTTGAATGCTTCTCCTACAAGGCGCACCCCGACCGCTTCTTGCCGGGGCGTAAAGGTCGTTTGTTCGCCATCCGGCAAAGCCGCCGGTCCGGGTCCATCCAACAACAAGAGCTCCGCAGGCGTTTGCCCCACCTGTGCCGTCGGCATACTTTGCGCTTCGGGCAGATCGGGCAAGATATCCAACAGCGACTCCGCCGCACTGTCAAGCGCCTTCTCTAGCGCCGCTGCATTTTCTGCGCTCTGCTCGGAGCGGTAACGTAGGCCGGGAGACGCCAGACTGCCCTGCGCGCATGCCACAGAAGCACCGCGATCCGCAGAATCCGATTTTTCGGATGGCGTCGATTCATCAAGGTGCATCATGCTGCGGTACTGTTGCGCCGTCAAATCGGAAAAGTACTTTTGCGGCTGCGTGGTCACGGTGTTTTTTGCTATCTCACTGTCTTGCCTAGCAACGTTCTGCGGGCCAAGCGAGAAGCTCTGAGTACCGCTTCCGGGCGCGGCGAGCGCGGCGCGAACGGCTCCGTACACCGCCTCAAAAACAGCGCTCTCGTTTACAAATCTAACCTCCGTCTTGGCTGGGTGTACGTTCACATCGACCCATTCCGTAGGCATGGTCAGCAGCAGTACCGCCCCCGGGAAGCGTCCCTGCATGAGGATCCCCTTGTAGGCGTTTTCTAGTGCCGCCATCATCGTGCGATTCTTTACATATCTGCCGTTTACAAAAAAATGCTGGGCGCTGCGGGATCCACGCCCCGCCCTGGGCGGGGTAATCAGGCCTTTGACGGAATAGGGTGCGCTATCGCTGTTTACTGCAAGCAGGTCGCGCGCAAATTCTCTGCCGAGCGCCGCATAGACGGCACTGCGAAGATCTGCGTCTCCCGGCGTTAAAAATTGCAGCTTGCCGTCGCGCAGAAAGCGGAAAGAAATTTCCGGATGTGAGAGCGAGATATGCTGTACGGTCTCTGACACAAAGGCGCCCTCGCTGGCGTCTTTTTTTAAAAACTTCATGCGCGCGGGCGTATTATAAAAAAGATCCCTTACCGTAATGGTCGTGCCGACCGGCCGTGCCGAGGGCTCTACACCCAACGGCACGCCCCCTTCGATACGGTATAAACTGGCGTACTCATCGAGGGCAGTGCAAGTGAGCAATTCAACCCTGGCCACGCTGGCGATGGACGCCAACGCTTCGCCGCGAAAGCCCAGTGTGTGAATATGGCTTAGATCGTCCTGCGACACAATTTTGCTGGTGGCATGGCGAACAAAGGCATTGGAAAGAGAATCTTTCTCGATTCCACACCCGTTATCGATGATCTGCAGCTCTTCAATACCGCCGCCCCGTATAGAAAGGGTGATCTGATCCGCCCCCGCATCCACGGCATTTTCCAGCAGCTCTTTGGCAACGGAAGCGGGACGCTCCACCACCTCGCCGGCCGCGATCAGCTCTGCAGTGTGCTTGTCAAGAATCTGAATTTTTGCCATATGGGATCACCTGCTTTCCCAGTGGGCGAAAATCGAACCAGAGAACAACACCAAACTCAATACCCGGAAAATCCCTTTCGGGATGTTTTACACAAGCGTCTTTTTCAATTCGTACAAGAAGTTCAGCGCTTCCAGCGGTGTGAGCGTTTCAACGTCCAACTCTTTGAGCTGTTGCAGCGTTTTGCCCGCCTTTTCGGAGTTTTGCTCATTTTCCGTTGTCTCGAAATTCATCTGCCGATAGCTTTGCAAATCCGGTGCTGCTTCCTCAAGCCCCCGCAGCACGGTGCGAGCGCGCTTTGTTACGCTGGCGGGTATACCGGCGAGACTCGCTACTTCGATTCCGTAGCTGTCATCGGCGGGGCCGCGCACAATGCGGCGCAAAAATCGGATGTCATTGCCGTGCTTTTTTACCGTAATATTGTAATTCTTCACCCCGGGAATCTCATTCTCTAAGACCGTCAGTTCATGGTAGTGCGTAGCAAACATTGTCTTGCAGCCGATCTTTTCACAGATATACTCCACCACGGCACGCGCGATGCTCATCCCGTCAAACGTGGAAGTCCCCCGGCCTATCTCATCCAAAATCACAAGGCTTTCGGAAGTGGCTTGCCTGAGAATTTCCGCCACTTCTGTCATTTCCACCATAAAGGTAGACTGGCCGGCCCCCAGATCATCAGAGGCGCCGACACGCGTAAAGATCGCATCGACCACCCCGACATGCGCATAGGCGGCGGGTACAAAACTCCCCATCTGCGCCATCAGTACAATCAGCGCGTTTTGCCGCATATAGGTCGATTTTCCGGCCATGTTGGGACCTGTCAGGATCATAAGGCGATCGTCAGTGCCACCCAACATCGTATCGTTGGGAACAAAAAGACTCTCGGGGAGCATCTTTTCAATTACCGGATGCCTTCCTTTTCGGATCTCCAGCATGCCGCAACGATCCACCACGGGGCGGGTATAGTGATTTTCCACGGCGACATGCGCCAGACTTGCCAGAACATCCAAAGTTGCCACAGCTTCGGCGGACGCTTGTATGCGCAAGATCTGCTCTGCAATTCGCTTTAAGAGATCTGCATACAACTGATGCTCCAACTTTAAAAGCTGATCATTGGCGCCTAATACCTTGCTCTCTAGTTCTTTCAGTTCCGGTGTGATGTACCTCTCACCGGTAGTCAGTGTTTGTCTGCGGGTAAAATCTGCGGGTATCGGGCCTGTATAGCTGTGGCCAACTTCGATATAATAGCCAAAAACACGGTTATACCCAATGCGAAGTTTGGCAATTCCCGTTTTCTCCCGCAGCTGAGATTCCATCTGCGCCAAACGTTGCGTGCTCCCGTTTTTCAGGTCTCGCAACTCATCCACTTGTGGATCGTAGCCGGGCGCAATGACACCACCATCCCGGATACCGGCGGGGATATCTTCCCTGACGATCGCGCGGTCAATCCATTCCCGCAAATCTGAGAGCGGGTCGATTTGTTCTGACAATTCCTGTAAAAGATCCGATGGTAGCTTGCGCGCTTGCGCCTTGATCGCAGGCAATACGGCACAGGTCTGCCCTAACGCCTTCACCTCGCGCGGGGTGGCGGACCCGTACAAAATACGTGTCGCCAGGCGCTCTATGTCTGCTACCTTATCCAGTGTTTCGCGCATTTCGGCGCGCTCCACGCCGGCGCCGTGCAAGGCTGCGACCGCATCCAATCTTTTGTCGATGGCGGCACAGTCTACGAGCGGTTGTTCTACCCAGGAGCGAAGAAGACGCCTGCCCATATTCGTTTTTGTCGCATCTAACACCCAGAGCAACGTACCCTTTCTTTCTCTACCCCGCATGGTTTGGGTCAGTTCTAGGTGGGCACGCGATGTTACTGACAGATGCAGATAGCCGTTGATCTCGTAGATGTCGATCGCTTCTAGACGTTCCAGCCCATGCTTCTGGGTCTCGCGCAGATAGGCAAGGAGAGCGCCTACCGCCCGCGGTATCAGACGGTGCCCCTCATATGCTGCGCGCCAGTCGGGACCAAACTGTTTTGTCATCAAGTCGGCGATTGTGTTTTCTTTGTAGCAAGCATCCTCACGCAGATTGACAAGCGCCGTGTTATGCTGCTTCAGATAGGCAGTCAGTTCCTCACAATCTAAAAGCGATGAGCAAAGGAGAAATTCGCTGGGAGCAAAGCGGGAAATTTCTGCAATCAGGGAACGCTCCAGATTGGTACCCGCGAATTCAGTTGCCTGCGCCTTGCCGGTTGAGACATCTGCGAAGCAGACAGAACCGCGCCAACCGTCTCGGTAATGCTTCGCGTATATGCTGCACAGATAGTTGTTTTTATCCTCCTGGAGCATACTGCTCTCGATGACGGTGCCCGGCGTAACCACCCTGACAACGTCGCGCTGCACGAGCTTTTTTGCTTTGGCGGGATCCTCGGTCTGCTCACAGATCGCGACCTTGTACCCTTTTGAGAGCAATTTGGATAAATATCCCTCGTAGGCGTGAAACGGCACGCCGCACATGGGTGCATCTTGCCCATTGCCATATTTTTTATGCGTTAAAGTAAGCTCCAGCTCCCTTGCGCCTGTAATGGCATCATCAAAAAACATCTCGTAAAAATCACCCAAACGGTAAAACACAATTTCGTCAGGGTGCTGACTTTTAATCTCGAGATACTGTTGCATCATCGGCCCCAGTGACTGTTCTGGCATGAAGCTTAACTCCTATAGACGCATTCGTTTATTGACAGCCGGCACAGGTTGCGCAGCTGCCCGTACAATTGCCTTCCGGCGGCGCTTGTACCGTCATCGGGTCTCTTCCGTTCATCGCCGTGTTGATGATGGCATCTATGTGCGCAATCATGGCCTGCGCGTCCGCCTTGGCGGCGTTATAGCGCACCATGGTCTCGCTGGACATAATCTGATCGTACAGCGCGTTCACGCGCTGGGTAAGCTGTGCCGCACGATCGGAATCCATATCGGGTTTACCTGTCTCGTGATCCAGATCCAAACGGGCGAGATTGAACTCACTGATCAAATTTTGCAGCTCCTCATTTTCGTCGTTTTCTCGGCGTGCTGCGTCCAAGGCGAGATACCGCGGATCCGTCTGCAGCGCTACGGCTGCCTTTTTAAAAAGCTCTATACAATCCATGATACATTCCTCAGGAAGTTACCTGCGTTGCCTTTCTATATTGCTTTTAAAATCGCTTTGCTACAAAAGCAAAACGTGCTTTCCTGCGTCAGATGCCAGAGATACTACTGTTATGCTGCCACATCGTTTTACCCTGGGCTGGCATCCGTTAGCTTCCCATTCAAGACAGAGGCGGTTGCGCCCGTTATGCGCACGCAAGCCCATGTTCCGGTAAGCATCGCATCGCCGGGGAATTCCGCCGTGAGGTTGTTGTCAAGCCTGCCCAGCATCGTGCCGGGTGTGCGACCTTTGCCCTCAACCAGTACTTGCTGCTCTGAGCCAATGAAAGCAGCGAGAAGCGGTCGGGCGCTTTCCTCCTGCGTTTTTAAAAGGCGCTCCATGCGCTGCGCCTTCTCTTGGTGGGATACAGGATCCGGCAATTGCGCCGCTTTGGTGCCGGTTCGCTTGGAGTAGATAAACGTAAACAACTGGGTGTAACCGACCGCCTTGATCAATGCCAGTGTCTTTTGAAAATCCTCTTCCATCTCACCCGGAAAACCGACGATGATATCGCTTGAAAAGGTTATGTCTGGCATGACCTTTCTTGCATACTCAAGCAGATGCAGATACTGACTCGCCGTGTAACGGCGGTTCATCTCGGCAAGGATCCGATCGCTGCCCGACTGCACTGGCAGATGAATGTGCTTGCAAATCTGCTCATGGCGTGCCATCGTGTCAAATAATTTCTTGCTGGCATCCTTGGGATGGCTGGTCATAAAGCGGATCCGGTAATGCCCCGGCTCTTGACACAAAAGATCCAACAGATCCGCAAAATCCAGCCCCTCTGCGGTATTTTTACCGTAACTGTTTACGTTTTGTCCCAGCAGGGTGATCTCTTGGCAGCCTTGGGAAAGCAAGGAGCGAAACTCCGCCAAAATTGCCTGGGGTTCCCGACTGCGCTCTCTGCCGCGCACATACGGTACAATACAGTAGGTACAATAGTTGTCGCATCCGTACATGATAGGCAGCCACGCGCGAAAGGTTGAATCCCTTTTAACGGGCAAACCTTCCACAACCGCATTTCGCTGCGGGGAAACTTCTCTCCATTTTTTGTGATTTCGCAAAAGCTTTGTGAGCATTTCCGGCAGACGATCCATGCCGTCAACGCCAAACACAAGATCCACATACGGGTAGCTCTTTTTTATCTTGTCGACAATCTGCGGCTGCTGTGCCATGCATCCGCAAATCCCGATGATCAGGCGGGGATTTTGTTGCTTAAGGTGCTTTAACGCCCCAACATTGCCGAAAACACGCTGTTCCGCATGTTCGCGCACGGCACAGGTGTTCAACAAAATCAGATCCGCCTGCTCCGGGGTGTTACAGATGCCAAACCCGATATCGGTAAGAACCCCGCGCAGTTTTTCGGCATCGTTAAAGTTTTGCTGGCAACCGTAGCTGCGCACATACGCCATCGGTTGCTTATCATACGCCGCCGCGACGGCGGTAGCAGCCGCAAGGCTGTGTGTGTAGGAAATGCCTGACAAGGTGCTTCTCCTGTACAATCAAGTCGGATTTAGGATCAAACGGTGCGCTTGATTTTGGAAGGTGCATAGATGTTGATCGCGCGATTGTTAAGATTGTGCGCAAGCGCTGCGCCGTCCGCATAGAGACGTTCTTCCAGCTCATCGCCGCACAGGGCATCCAACACCTCATACCGATCACAGAGTTCCTCAATACTGGAATCGCGCAGCGGATCAATCTTTCGCGCTGCCAGCAGCGCGCCGGTCAAATCCACCACACACCAAGTATTCGTTCCCGCCTCGTCAAACGCATCCTGCAGCGGGTTGCTCTCATCGCTTAAAGTGTAACCGGCAATATCATCCGGAAGGAACAGTTCGCTGATCGTGTAATAGGCTGCCGCGCTCTCGTCAATCGTGCTGCCCAAAATCGTGAAGACCTGCGGCACATATTCTGCCGCAACCGATTGAATCCCATCCGTGACGAGCTGTCCTTTTGTTTCCTCCGGCAGGGCTTGTTCCAGTTCTTTGACGCAATCCTCTGCAAGGGCGCGTATTTGCTCTGTTTGATCCTCATCCGCTATCGCGAAGGTATTGTAATCCATAAGGGGGAGCTGCACGCCCTCCACATAGATACATTCCTCTGTGACAAACTTTTCAAGATCGGCACTTGAGGCCGGTGTGCTGCCATCAGGTCCGTAATACAAGTCAAGCAGAACCTCTTGTTTATAGGAATTCGTCAAATACAGCGAGAGCGATTCCTTCCCGATGCCATTCGCCTCGTATAAAGTACCATTTTGTTCCCATAGGGAATCTACTCTCGTTTCGATGGCGGTTGTCTCCGTTTGCGTCAATGCTCCACCCAGCGACGCATAGGCGGTTTCCACGGCGGCATAGCGATCCAAATCCCGCTCAACAAGACGCGCCAAGTACTCTTGCCCGGTTGCCGTAATCTCCTCTTCGCCGATAGTTCCCGTCGCCTGAGCGCTTAAAACGGCGTCCACGTCATTGCTACTCTGCCCTTCTTCCAACTCTACCGCCTGCGCAGCGGTAGTGAAGTTGTTATACTGTATCAAGAGATAAACACCGGCAGGGATCTCAATATCTCCGATCGTACCAACCGTACCCGGCGTTGCGATGTTACATCCTGCCAGTGACAGCATCCAAACTGCGGCCAACAACAGGCCTATGCGTTTTTTCTTCATGCAAACGGTTACTCCCTTCCGGTTTTACTGCCCGATAAAGTAAACTTCCATGTTTGGTGACGCCTAAGGGACATCTGGATAAAATCTCCTTCGTTGTCCGCTTCGGCGGCATGCCAAATCATGTACTGTGACAATTATAGCGTGTACCATCCGGGTTTGCAAGCGCGGCAAAAAGATCGGTTCACAAAGCGGCACGATAAGCCAATCGTCAGGAGTCATTATAGACATAACAACCAAAAAATTTCTTGACAGTACCGGATTTTTTTGCTAATATTTTTATGTGAACATGTTCACAAAAGGTGGGATCTATGCCGAAAATTATTATGGATCTGCCGCAGCGCTTGTCCGATGAGGCAAGGCGGCAAGTATTGGAAAACGGCTATAGCAGTTTGACCATCCGAAGTGTTGCAGCGGCATGCGGTGTCAGCATCGGAGCTGTTTACAATTACTATCCGTCCAAAGAGGCGCTGACCGCCTCTTTCATGCTTAAGGACTGGAAAGAAAGTCTCGCCGCCCTTGAGAAGTCGGCTGCTCAGGACGCCGACGCCTATCACACATCCCAGGCGATTTACCGGGAACTGCGCCGGTTTACGCGGCATTATCAAAATTTGTTCCGGGACGCCGCCGCCGAAGGTTTCGCGGGATTTTCTGTACGGTACCAAATGATGCTGCGCTCGCAACTGTCGATTCCGCTGCGCCGCCACTGCCAAAATGAATTCACAGCGGAATTTATCGCCGAAGCGCTGATCACATGGACGGTAGCAGGCAAATCTTTTGCGGAGATCTGGGAAGTTATTCAAAAACTATTTTCAGGTAAAGAAGGGAGCGATGTAGATGTCCAGCTTTGAAAACCTGCGTATCGTCGACAATTTTTATCAGACCTCTCTGTATTTCCCGATGCCAACTGTTGTGATCGGCACACTGTGTGAAAATGGCATGACCACGCTGGGACCCTATTCGTTGGTACAACCGTACTACATAGCGGGGAAGGAATACTATGCCATGCTGCTGTGCTGCCGCAATTCTTCTAATACGGCACAAAACATATTGCGTGAGGGGCACTGCTCTATCAACTTTGTGGACGACAAACCCAAAACTTTTAAAGAATGCGTAAAGTTGAGCTGGCCCGGCGACAAGCCGGAAGAAAAGATGCCTAAGTGCAACTTCCGATTGGAGACCGGGTTGGTGGAGCCTGCAACCGGAGAAAAACGCCCGCAGGTTCTAACCGACGCCATCCAGGTTTTGGAGTGCACCTGGATGCGCAATTTAGACAATGCCGATCAAGACAAGCCTGGTCAACTAAACGGATATGAACCGCCCTATCATGATTTTAACGGCATCACATCGCAATTCGGGGCGCATTTCATTTTGCGAATTGACAAAATCCTGATGAAGAAGAAATACGCCGACGCCATTATACGCGGCGTCAAGGCGCAGGATTTCCCACCGCTGCCCGTCGATTACGGATACCGCGATAGCAAAAATTTCTGGTTCCATCGCAAGGGCTGGATGCGCGCGGAACTGCTGCCGATGCGAGAGGCATCATTGGAATCGGTTCGCTACGCTGCGGATCGCGTGGACGATACCATCAAGTTCACAGACGAAGCCCTTAAAACGATCTTGAACGTACCGCGTGTTTTTTTGCCGACGGTTTTAAAAGGCTGTGTGGATTGGGCCAAAGAGAACGGAGTAACGCTGATTGATGAGAACCATATGAAAATCATCAACGACAAGCGCTCCAAAGAAAAGGGCAAAAGGTAAAGCGGAATGGGTACAAGCCGCGAGCGTCTTCCGCTTTTAGGCGAACCTTCGCGGCAAACACAGCGGTTGACAAGGAGGCAATCCGATGAAGGTTGTATTGGCGGGCGCCTACGGAAATTTGGGCGCCGATGTATTTCGGGCGCTTTTGCGCGCTGGGCACACCGTTACGGCTGCAGACATGATCGAGCGGGACTTGGATCTGCAAGGCGATTACACTTTTAAGAAAGTAGATGTGACCAACGCAGAGAGTTTAAAAGGGCTGTGCGACGGCGCGGAATGCGTGGTCACCACGGTTGGGTTGACCAAGGGATCGGCTACCGTGACAAATTATGAGATCGACTACCAGGGAAACCTGAACCTCTTAAGAGAGGCGCAGCGCGCAGGGGTAAAACATTTTGCCTATATCTCGGTCATCAAGGCAGACAAAGCGCCAAATGTGCCCATGCTGCATGCGAAATATCTCTTTGAAGAAGAATTAAAAAAGAGCGGCCTCACCTATTGCATCTTCCGCCCCACGGGGTATTTCTATGACATCGTCAAGGTGTTCAAGCCGATGATCGAAAAAGGCAAAGTCACGTTGCTGGGCAACAAAGCCGTCCACGCAAACGTGGTCTCCACCGAGGATTTTGCCGTTTTTATCGTCGATCACATGATGGATGAAAACAAGACGTACAATGTCGGCGGCAAAGAGACCTGGAGTTATGAAGAGATCGCCAATATGTGCTTTGCCGCTGCCGGCAAGCCGGCGGTCATCAAGCGCGCGCCGCCCTTTTTGTTTGACGTACTCGCCTTTGTCAACAAGCTCCAGCACAACGGCAAAGAAGCCGTTCTGCGCTTCTCGAAATGGACGCTGACCGAAGAGATGGTCGGCGACACGATCACGGGAGATATGAGTTTTAAACAGTACATCGAGGACAGTTTTAAGGGGGCGTAAGCGATGGGCTGGCCGTATTTGGGTATACTTTTTGTGTTGAGTCTGCTCGCCTGCCTGTGCGGATTCAAGAAATATGTATATTTCATGTCGATCGGATACGGCTTTTCGGTTGCGGTCATCGGCATTGCACTGACCGTAATGAGCGTGATGGGTATCTTTTCGGCACAACTGGAGCACTACTTGTTGTTTATCGTTTTGATCGCCTACGGCGTAAGGCTTTCGGGATTCCTACTCTATCGCGAGATGAAAAACGAGGCCTACCGCAAAACCCTGAAGGAAGCCACCGGAGAAGAAAGTGCCATGCCGTTTTTTGTCAAGGTTGCCATGTGGCTTTGCATGGGCGTGTACTATGTAGCACAGACTAGCCCCGTCACCTTCCGCATGGTCAATGGCGGAGAAACCAGTGCGCTGGTATGGGTGGGCATTGTCATCTGTGTTTGCGCAATTGTGTTAGAGGCAGAGGCGGATCGGGAAAAAAGTGCACAAAAGGCTGCTCGTCCCGACATGGTGGCGACGCAGGGACTTTACAAGATCGTGCGCTGCCCCAACTATTTGGGTGAAATTTTATTCTGGACCGGTCTAACGCTATCAGCCCTGGACACGCTGACCGGCATAGGGCAGTGGGCTACCGTGCTGGTAGCCTGGATTCTCATCATCCTGATCATGTTTAACGGTGCACAACGTCTAGAGAAACGGCAGATGGCACGATACGGCGTCACCACGGAGTACAATGCCTATGTGAATAAAACCCCTATCCTGATTCCGCTTGTGCCACTCTATCATCTAAACAAACAAAAGTAAACAGGAGGCCGCCATGAAAGATTTTAGCGTTGCCAT
Organism: uncultured Subdoligranulum sp.; assembly: GCA_964560675.1. Taxonomy (GTDB): domain Bacteria; phylum Bacillota; class Clostridia; order Oscillospirales; family Ruminococcaceae; genus Gemmiger. Next base: position 184,750 of record CAZLMA010000001.1, read on the forward strand.
GGCGCTCGTTGATTTTGTGCCTGTGCTTTTATTCGCCGCCGCGACCGTGATTTTGCAGCGGGATCTTTACGCCGTTATGAATAAAGCCTCCTTTGCGTTATTCGCCGCCGGCAACATCGATGTGATCTGTGCTGGTGCGCTCAAAGCGTTGTACAAACTTCTGTACGCCACCGGCGTATGTGATTTTGAACCTCTCAACGCGATGTTCTTTCCGGTGCAGTCGATCGGTTTTCTATTAACCGGCTTGGGAATTCTGGGCTTGCTGATTCGCCCGCGAAACGCAGCGTTCACGGTCGCAGCTCCGGTTGTTTTCAGCGGAACGTTTTTATTCGTTGGGCTCATGATAACGGGCCTTGCCGCCATGGATGCGGGACTTGCGTGGCTGGCTTATAAAAAAGGCCGTCGCATAGGCGTCTGCGTGTTGTTTGCACTTTCGTTTATGTGCAGTTTGGCCTTGGGGTACCTCTCAAGCCGTGACTTTACCGCGGCCGCAGCCAACTGGGCAGCCGAAGGCGTGAATCTTACGGGGCAGTGCCTGTTTTTGGCGGCGGTGTTGCAGCTGCACAAGGCTTTGGCGCAATTGAAACCGTAGCTTGCGGTAAAGGAGGTTGCGTATGCGCCTACGCGGATTAGACGTGCCTGCAGGTGCGGTATTGGCCCCGATGGCAGGCCTTACGGACTCTGCTTGCCGCCACATGATGGCAAAGCACGCAGCTGCCTGGACCGTCAGTGAGATGGTCAGTGCCAAAGCCTTGACATACGGCGATAAAAAGTCTCTTGGCATCGCACGCGACACCTTAAATGGCGGTGCCAATGGGCTCTATGCCGTTCAACTTTTCGCCTCAGATCCGCAAACGCTGGACGACGGCATACAAGTTCTCAAGGAAAATCACGTTCTGTTCGATATTTTGGACATCAACATGGGTTGTCCAGCACCCAAAATTACGTCTGGCGGGGCGGGAAGCAAGCTGCTTTTGGATCCGCCGCACTGCGGTCGGATAACGGCATCTGCGCGCAAAGCCCTGGGTGACGACGTGCCGCTCACCATCAAGATGCGCATCGGTTGGGATGATGCACACAAAACCGGCGTTGCGGTCGCAGAACAGTGTGCCGAGAACGGTGCCGATCTTATCACCGTTCACGGCCGTACGCAGCAGCAGATGTTTGCACCACCAGTTGACTATGCAGCGATTGCGGAAATAAAGCGTGCCGTTAAAATTCCTGTCCTAGCGAACGGCGACATTTCCAGCCCCGAACAAGCGCTTCGTATCATCGCCCAAACCGGTTGTGACGGCGTGATGATCGGCCGCGCTGCACTGGGTAATCCTTGGTTGTTTGACCGTGTGCGCGCCGCATTGTGCGGGGAGGAAATACCGCAAATGCCCACGCTTTCCCAAAAAATGTCAGCCATGCGCGTACAGATTTATCAAATGTGTGAGGATAAGGGAGAACATGCTGCCATGCTGCAGGCCCGTTCCCATGCCATGTATTACATCAAGGGGTTGCGTGGCGCCGCGGCGCTGCGACGGCAGTGCGCCGCGCTCACTTACTTTGCGGATGTTGACGACCTTATTGACAAAGTCCTGCAATATCAGTCTTCTGAATGATTCACGGTGATTATAGATTGAACACACGTTCGCTGAATATGTGATTGTTTCGACTTCTCAACGCAGGACAGTATCCCTGTCTTGGACATCCATCAAAATCCGTCTGATCCGTGCCTTGTAGGGTGGCATATCAAGCCTGTGCTCAAGGAAATGTTCGCGGATATGGAAGCGGCTTTTGCCTGTTCGTTTTCCGGAAAGGGCGCTGGCAGATTGTATTGCCGCTATCCGCGAAGAAATAACGTGACACATGGACAAACTGCATTCTTAAATGAGCATCAAATTCTATTTGAGGAGGAACGGCCATATGAAATGTTCACTTATTTTATTCAGCCCCACGGGCGGAACGGAAAAGGCCGCGAAGATTCTCTGCTCATCGCTTGGTGAGGAGGTACAGACTTACGATCTGTCCGACAGGAATTTTCGCGCGGACAGTTTC
>CAZLMA010000002.1:0-154824 GCA_964560675.1 uncultured Subdoligranulum sp.
CAAAACAATAATTGATCACATCCCATGGGCAATAGATGTCCTCATTGCCAAAATGATATCCATCATACCATTTCTGCACAGAGGCATAGAGAGGATCCAATCCATAATAATCTAAGAGTTCCCGTACTTCCTGGTTCGTAAATCCGAAATACTCCTGAAAGGACGTGTTCGTAATCGAAAAAACCTTCAGGTTGTTGAGCCCCGTAAAGATGCTCTCCTTAGAGATGCGAAGGCACCCTGTCAGCACGGCAAATTCGAGGCTTGCATTGGTCTTGAGCGCGGCGCCCAGCATGCTGCGCATCAGCGAGACCATCTTGTCGTAATACCCATTCGCGTGGGCCCGCGCAAGCGGCACGTCATACTCGTCGATGAGCAATACGACCTTTTTGCCAAAGTGCTTTTCCAGCAATTTTGAGAGTACCTTTAAGCTGTCACCAAGCACATCCTCTGGCATATTTAGGTCTAAAAGCGCCCGGTAATCGATTCGATCTTCCTCGTTCAGTTTGTCACTGTTTCTCAGATAATCTGCTTTTTGGGCAGTCTCACGTAGAAGTCGAACCATTCTACGATAGGCCATTTCGTAGTCAGAGGCTTCAATGCCTTTTAGTGTGAGAAAAATCACGGGGTACTTGCCCATGTACCTCTCGCAGAGCTCTTTTTCTTTTGCGATCGCGAGCCCGTCAAAAATCGACTTGTCCCCGTCCAACGAGAAAAAGCTCGCCAACATGCTCATGTTTAAGGACTTGCCAAAGCGCCTCGGGCGGGTGAACAGGGTGACCTGCGCTTTGCTGGCAAGCAGCTCCTTGATAAGTCCGGTTTTATCAACGTAGTAAAAATCATCACTTCGTATCGCCTCAAAGCTGTCATACCCGATCGGGAGCATCTTTTTCGCTTCCATGTTGGCGCCCTCCTTCCTTGCGTTATAGGAACCGTATTTCGCATAAACCACCATCGTCATTATACCCCATAACGAGCGGCCGTATCAAGTGATTTTAAAAATTCCCGCGAAATACCATCCGTTTTTATACAGAACCAGGAGTTACGCCACACGGCACGGCCCCGGGTTTTCTTTTTGCGCTGGCGGCGCACAAGCATAAGCCTGTGCGCATTCCTGCCCAAGGGCTTTTTCTGTGCGCCCGGCGGCGCCGTGTTTCTAACGGGTGAAAGTCCCGAATCCGCCCGGTAGCGGGAAGGATACAGCCGAAGGCAAGGGTGTCCACGGTAACGTGGAACTGGAAGAAAGCCGGATGTGGGGGTACTGGCGCATAGCGGCAAGCCCGATTAGGAACACAGCCCTCACAAACCAAAGGCTTGAGAGGGCTGGATACCAGTTTTTTCTATTCCTACGATAGCAAGTCTGTAACAGCATAAACTGGGGGAGTGCCGTGTACCAGACCGGCACGTACGGTTCTGTGGCAGGTCGGCAGGCCAACGAACGGCCAGTATCCTGCCCGATCGTCTAATGCCTACCTTGCCGTATAGTATAACCCGTCACACAAAACAGGGCAATATTTTCTGATACGAGTAAGGCCCTGATCTACTTGATGACAAGCGCAAGGTTTGCCTAACGAGCCGTAACGGATAGCAAAACCGGTGAACCCGTGCAGATTGATGATCAGACCGTGGAATTAGCGCATTCGGATTCCAACGACTGACCAGAGGACATATCGTTATCCAACATTCGCCATCCAACATTCGCCACAGCGTAACTGCGCTGGGAACATAGCAAGCAGTAAAGTAACGTAATAACGTACTCTTAATACAAAAAACTGTCGCAGAGTTACATCCTCTGCGACACCGAATCCACCTTTCTATGCATGAATTTTAGCACCTGAAAACTGAATTTTCAATAGAAAAATGGGAAATGTGAAAGATTTTCAGGCCATTCGGTGCCATTTTTAGGCCAAAAATACAGGACAAATGGCTGCCTTGCACCTATTTGAGGCGCATGGAAAGCTATAAGGGGTCAAATAAGCAGTCAAAACCGCTGGCGAAAAGTTAGGCTTCTGCGTCCTGTTTTGGCCCATAAAAACAACGCAAATACGATAGATATTATACAAATTGGACACTGAAAAAACTGGTATATATGACCGCCGAGAAAGAACGAACGCAATCTATAAGCAGTCAAATAAGTGGTCAAACGGGTGAAAATGACAGAAATGCGACAAGTTACAAGAAAATTATCAACGTAATAGCGTTATATTATTTTTCTAACTGCCCTTAAAAAGCAAAAGTGTCGCAGAGGATGTAACTCTGCGACGGTCTGCGGGGATCGTAACCGGCGTAAAAGACTTATCTTATAGGCGATTTACCCGCCGGGAAAAGGCTTTTGCCATGCTCACACAGGCAGTTGCCTGTCTTGTAAAAAGGCAGAAACCGGAACCCATTCCAGCGACATCGGCAGGGGGAACGTCTATGAAGAGCGAAAAAAATGTGTACAGGAAAGACCTGATTCCACTTTTCGCCCAGCGAACAGGGATGACGCAAAAGCGAGCGGAAGAGGTCATGGACACGTTTTTGGCGATCATAGAGGAGTATCTCTGCCAAAAAACAGCCGTTCATCTTACCGGTTTTGGGATCTTTCAGCTGCGCAGGGACAATGAGCGCGAAGTACGAAACCCCAAGACGAAGGAACCGTATCTGATAAAACCCGGTTACAAGCCGGAATTTAAGGCTTGCAGAGGGTTCTGGGATGAGGTAAACCGCAAGGCAAAAGAATATGACCATAGCATATAGCCCCTACCAAGCAGATGCAGCGGTAGAAAACTGGGAAACAGTTCGGACGCATAGATAAACGGTGTGGATACGATTTTTATTTTTTCTGTTAAGCCAACTGAGTAACCGACCCCAAATGAACCGCTGGATCTATGCGTAATTTAAAATTGCATAACCTTTAAGACATACAACAAAAAAGTGCGCATTGCCATCAATCCGGGAGGAAGAACCGATGAAACACGTTAGGAGACATAGCTTTGTGAGCCGAGTAGCGGCGGCGTTTCTGAGCCTATGCATGACGTTTTCTTTAACCAGCATCTTTAGCGGGATAAATGTGACTACAACTGCATATGCGGCGGGTGACCCTGATGCCTCTACAGCCGGTGTAACCAGAGAGGCAGATCCCAGCACTATGGATGACTATACCACTGTTCTGAATTTGGATGATCCGACCAATGGCTCCCGCTACGCGGGCAGGCTCTGGACGGATAAGACGGTGTTTGCAAAAGGGCAGACCTCCCCCAATGGTGAATATAGTAGTGATACTTTTACGCTAAGAGAGGATCTAGATGGCGTGGATGGTGAGACGATCACAAATGACGCAGATTTTTTGACAGTATTTAGCGCGTTAGGGTCCAGTGATGTCATCAATGAACCGGTACCGGTTGATTTAATGATTTCCATTGACATTACTGCATCTATGATTAATAGTGCTAACAACGGTGTCAATGACAGTGCGAATAGGAATAATTGGGCAGGTAGTCTAAGTAATGGTAGTAATTTAAGCAAAGTACTTAATGCTGCCAATACGCTGATAAGTAGGATGCGACAATATTCAGATGAATCTCGTATCAGTGTAGTAGTGTACTGGGGTACTGGGTACCAAATGATACCTTTTGTTAAAGGTGATGTTAACTTCACGGGTTATTCTGTTCGATATGATACTACTTCACGTCGCAATGGTGCTAAAGAAGGAGAGACGGTTGATAAAGTATATAAAGAAAGTAATGAGAGTGGTGGCTTACAAATTGAAGAAGATGAGGAAGTAACTGATTTGCGACCTGGCAACCCGGAAGCGGTCTTGCACTATACGATTTCCGATGTTAAAGATGATCCATCAACAGGTACAGTCGAATCCGATGCAAACGGCTTTTACGTTTACGATCCTGTTTATGGTACACATCTAAGATATGAGGTTGAAAATGATGTACCACAAAGTGATGAGACAGATGAAAAGTTGTATTGGTACGATTATAAAATTGGAGATGGTGGCGTTGATGCAAGCAACCCAACAAAATATGAACTTTACGACACGGGTGAACTAAAGCGGGGATCAGGAAATGCTACAAACGTACCCGGTACTGGAGAAGGAACGAAATCCGACTTAGGTGGAGGTACTTGTACAGAGGCAGGCGTTTATACGGCATTAAAAGCTGTGGCTGATGTTGAAGACATACATTACAAAGATAACAATGATGAGGAAAAGAATCGTATACCCGCTATTGTTATTTTGGGCGATGGTGATACAAATCACACTTTGGTTAAAGCAGGTGATAGCGATAGCGATTTTGTTCCAAGTGGAGCACAAGAAAATGTTACAATTGGGGGGAAATGGTGGGACGTATATAAAAATAATAATGGCATGATGAAATCAGCAGCAACTGCTACTTCTGATGGAAATCAGCCGCATAATAAATCTGCAGTCATCGGTGGTGTGTTGCAGGGAGCATACTGGCGTGCTGCCGTGGCAAATAAGTATGAAATGAAAGTTGAGGAAGTCCCTGTTTACACGATTGGCATAACTGCTGACGCTGGGAGTACTTATCCTGTACTGGATCCAAAGACCTATTTTACTGATAGTAGTAGCTACCTTCATGATTATTATGCGAAGGTTCAAAATTGGAAAAATGGTAATAATACTGATTCTATTGAATTAACAGATGGTTCACATGGAGGATATTCTAAAGGTAACCCAACAAGCCTAGGTCGGAGTAGTACAAAGTATAAATACGAAGCACCAACACAAGAGAACCAGAGTGAATATTACAACAAATATAAAGTCGAACTGAATCAGTTAGACTTAAATTATACAAATCAATATTTTTCTGCTACCGGCAACGATTACAGTGGAATTTTCGATCAAATCTTTGAATCCATAACACAGAGCTTGTTTGTACCTGTAAATGGTGCAAACGACCTTGGTGTAGATAGTTCTGTTACCTACATGGATCCAATCGGCGAGTATATGGAGGTCAAAGACGTAAAGAATGTAGTACTTTTTGGTAAAAATTATTCTGTAGCCAAGGCGGGCGTATACAGTTATAGCTGGAACCAGAAGCATATGAATGTCCACAGTAGTGCTGGTCTGCTAACAGAGGGCTGGTATAAAGAGGATGATAACGGTAATGTCACATACGGAGGGGTGGGAACTACGCCGACTGGGGATCCAACTTCTATTGATAACGCTTCAGCATGGGCTGACGGTTGGGTATACCGACTAAACGCAAAGACAGCGAGTATGTATGTACCCTCACTGCAAGATATCAATGTTACACCAAGTGAGGATGCTGCCACCGAAAAAATGAAGAATACCGTGTATACATTTTACCGTATAGAAGATACAGATAGAAGTGAACTGCAACTCAACCCGGCATACAGCAGTGGGGACACAGAGGAAGGAAATAATGCAAACCTAAGTAGATTGAGTATAGCTAAAGAAGCAGACAGACAGCAACAAGATAATTCTAACTCTGCACACCTTGATTCGACGCTATTTCCAGGTGTCTATGCGCTCAATGACCTGCGCATCTGGGTAGAAGATACCGGTGATTACAATGACAGTTCCGTCAGTGATACCCTGTCAAATACCAATTTTGACGAGGCATTATGGATCAACATACCGGCAAATATGCTACCGCTGCGTACTGCTGCCATCAGTACAGTAGTTGCAGAAAATGGTAATATACAACTCAAATATGAAACCAATACCAATACAGAAGTAAGTACTGATGTAACAGATTGGCGTACTGAGGTATGGCGCGCCGCTTTTAAAAATCAGGATCTGCCCATGCGTGTGTTTTACACGGTTGGCATGGCGGAAGATGTTTTAACAGAGGAGCGGAATATTGATCTCCCAAAGATAACCGCGAGTTATCTGGAAAAATATAAGGTAACAGATGGAACTTTCGAGGATCGTGGTATTGATCCGGGCAATGTAGAGTTCTTTACAAACTGGTACAGTGAAGGTACATACAACTATGCGACCGATACAGATGTGGGTGGCAGATCGTACGGCGATGCTGTAGTAAGCTACTCACCCAGTACAGAGAATCGCTATTATATGTTCCAACGGGCTATCCCGTTGTACCGGATAAATGGCGACAGCGGTTCGCAGAGCATCAAAGATACAGATTCTGATGGACTGCCGGATGATATCAGTATTACACCAGCAGAAAATGGTAAACTCAGTAACGAAACGCTCATGGAATCGTTAGGAGCTACCCTCGTTACTGAATTGGATCAGATGTCTCCAAGCGACTGGTATTACGCTGTCTTGGATTATTATGCACCGAAAGACGGTAACGCTGAGCATAAATATGTTGCAGTGGCACGCAAGGGCAGTGAATTCGGTTCCGGCGTAGATGGTGGCGTACCCGGTGAATACCTGTGCTGGTATGACGCCAGCGAACAATCAGAAACTTTTGGAGAAACGACAGAGAATCTCGATAATAGCAAACCAACTGATAATGATAATGATAATGACAAAAAAGCCAACTGGGTTGTCGCTGTCAAAAAAGGTGGACTGCGCACAGGCGTTCTTTCTAGAAACGCGAAGGATAAGGGTAACAAGGGCTCTACAAGTCCGGCAGCCACCAATAATTTTGCTGCAGGCAATAACACGCGCACTGCCAACTACTATTACCTCCCTACGATCAATGCGAACGCTGAAAGCAGCAACGTAACGGTCGACGTCTACCTTGGCAACAACGGCCGTCTCTATGACATGGATGCCTTGCTGCGCGTAACCAAAATTGTGGATGACGGCAGCGGCAACGCAGCCGATGCCAGCAGAGAGTTCCACTATCAGATCTTCCTCGATTCTGAAGAAGAGCGTACCGGGAAGTTGGATGCCATCGTCCTCTGGCGCAACCCCAAAAATAACAACTTGTGGCAGCGGCGGTTTGAATACATCGATTTGCAGCTGGACGCCCACTACTGTCTGCAGGGTGCAAACAACAAGCCAATAAAGGTAGATATTAACGGCCAGGTTTCTGGTACCGGTCAGTATTATGTATACCTGGGCACGAATCATTCCGATGGAGGGCAAACTTTCCGGGTATATAACGCCAATCTCAGCGAGAATACAAGCGTAACTACAGCCGAGGCACCGAATAACGGTACAACATATTCAGCAAAAAGTGTTTGGCTGGTCACGGAAGATCAGCTGGCATCGCTGCCTGGCGACGGGTCTGTACCTGCTGAATCTACCGTTGGCACCAGAAAAGAATCGTTCTCTCTCCTTACCGTTACCCCGCCCGCCAGCGCGGAAAGTACCGAGGTCACGGTAGATTGTGCTTACGCGCAGGAAACCCACTATCTTACCCAGCAAGTGGATTTTGATGCTGTGACTGATTTTAACGATTTATATGATCAAGAGATCCCTGCCAGGCTGCAAGCAGCTCATGATGGCAATCCCGACACAGAAAAGCAAGTAACAATTGATGCAAAGTACATCGCTGACCGTACCGGTACTTTTACGCTCAAGTCCGGGTATGGCCTGCTGTTCACGGGCCTTGACAACAAGACGGAGTACCGCGTTACAGAGCAGTTGACGCAAGATGATGTAAAGCAGGGGTATACCCTGCAAAGTGTTGAGCACAACCAGCAATACGGCAGTTCCATCACCTATACGGAATTGCAGGAAGGCGAGACCGGCTACGCCTCTACAAACGCTCATGTACAGGATGCCTATGCCACGTTTGAGAGCGGGCAGACCGGCAACCACCATGGGGGCGGGAATCCTCTATGTCAAACACCAGAGGCAGGGGGCAGCGTAGATGCGCAGCACATTGATGAAGTAAGGCCCGATGGGAGTGTTCGGCATTACTATTTTAAAGACGGCGTGGAACTGGATAAGAAATATCAGGGCGACAACTGGAATCTGCCTGAGGAGATGGGAACAGTTTTAGGCGCTACCGCGCACTTTACGCAAAACCCACAAAATGCTGAGGATCCCAAGGCTGCGGCCCAAGATCCGCGCGCCTATTCCATCTTCGGAAATGCGGAACTATATGAAGAAGCGGTCAATTACATCAATGTCCAGAAAATGAAGGAGGAGGTTACCCCCGGCGCGGGTGAAGTCGTCGGACTGGGTGAAGAGATCACTTATAATATTTACTGGGAGAGTAATGCCAAGGATGAATCCATTGTTACCATTGTGGACCCACTGGATGTTGGCGTCGATTTACTCTACGCCAGCAGCAGTGATAACCGGATTGCGATTTATGGGAAAGATCCCGTTGAAAACCCTGCAAATGCGGGTACCATCAAGATAAAAGATAAGGATTGTCCCTTCTCTGTCCGGTATGATGCAGAATCACACACGGTAACTTGGACGATTGGGCGTGAAGGTGAAGGCAATAAGTTACCGGCAGGATGTAGCGGTTATGTCGTTTTGGCCGTCACCGTCAACGAAAAGGCCGTAAAGAACTGGAACTATAGTGAGGACAAGAACGCAGGTTCTTTGGGCGAGGGCGAAGATTACGAAGTCAAGAACCGCGCGCAGGTCACGGTGAACGATCAATCGTACTTTACCAATACGGTTGAAAATCCGACCCTCGGCAAGACGGAAGAAAACCCGGGCTCCGGTAATCCCATCGGCGTCGGTGATAACATCCAGTATCAGATCCACTGGGAAAGCGATCGGAAGGATCCCTCTGTAGTAACGGTAACAGATCCTTTGGATATCGGCGTTGACTTTGTCAAGGCTTCTTATGGCGATGTTCAGATCCAAACCGATGAGCAGTCGGAGACCGTAACACAAACGCTAAGCGCTGAGGGCACCGCCACAATCAACGGTATCGTTGGCATTCCCGTAACCGTAACCTACGATCCCAACGAACGTGTCGTTACCTGGACAATCGGCAGCGCTGCGCAAGATGGAATCAAAGTTCCGGCCGGCGCGTCGGGGGAAGTGTCCCTGACTGTCAAAGTCAATGAAAAGGCTCTGACCACATGGTCTTATGAGGAACATGAAAACAGCGGCACTCCAGGCAATGAGGGTGAAAAAGATTACGAGGTTGTCAACCGGGCACAGGTGCAAGTCAATGACCACAGCAGCTTTACCAATGTCGTTGAAAACCCCGTCCCAGAGAAAACCGAAGAGACACCCGGTGAAGGGCAGCTCACCGGGATTGGCGATGAGATCCGCTACAAGATTCATTGGGAGGCAAGTTTAACGGATCCTTCCGTGGTCACTGTAACCGACCCGCTGGATATAGGTGTCGATTTACTCTACGCCAGCAGCAGTGATAACCGGATTGCGATTTACGGGAAGGATCCCGTTGAAAGCCCTGCAAATGCAGGTACCATCACGATTGAGGTAGAAGGCCGTAAAGAGTCTTATCACTTCGCTGTACGGTATGATGCAGAATCACACTCAGTAACCTGGACAATTGGCAATGAGGATAAAAAACTCCCGGCAGGATGTAGCGGTTATGTCGTTTTGGCCGTCACCGTCAACGAAAAGGCCGTGCAGGAATGGTCGTACCGAGACGACTCGGACACGGGGGTACCGGGCAGCGGGAAGGACGGCAGAGTTGTAGATCGCGCAAAAGTGTCGGTCAACGACCACAGCGCATACACAAACGAAGTTGTGAATCCCACCCCGGACGAGGAGAAAACCGAAGAGACCCCCGGCGACGGCGTCATGCTGGGGATCGGGAAACCTATTCACTATGACATCAACTGGCAGAACTACAAAGAAGAAGAAACTGTTGTAACCATCCGCGATACGTTGGACCCCGGCGTGGATTTTGTGAGCGCCAGCGCCGGTATCGCCGAGATCAACACTACCCAACGCACAAATTCCGGCACCTGCAATGTCCAATACAAAAATGTGGACGCAACGGCTGCTAACAAAGATGTCCCCGTCACCATCCTGTATGAGGAAGGCACACGCACCGTAACCTGGATCATCGGTACCGAAGACGCTCCGGTTCCGGCGCGCGCGGCGGGGCAGGTAAAGCTCAACGTAACGGTCAATGAGAAAGCCAAAGAAGGGCATAGCTATAACGGCCAGGCCGACGCGTTTACCGACGGTGAAGACGATTTTGAGGTCTTCAACCAGGCGCGCGTACAAGTCGGCAATGATCCGGAAGTTAAGACGAACAAGGTAGAGAATCCTGTACCGGATAAAGAAGAGACACAGGTAGAACATCCAAACGGGGAGATTGAGAATCATCCGACACTGGAAGCAAATCCTGGAGCGGATAACACCTATACCGGGCCGTACGTTTTCCAGGGCACCGAGATCACCTATAAGATAGGATGGAAGAACGGCCACGATGCAGTGGCGGATGTGCTCATCAGCGATACGTTGGACCCCGGCGTTGATTTTGTGAGCGCCGATAATGGCGGCGTATATTCCGATAAAACACACTGTGTCACCTGGACGCTTAAGGAACAGCCCGCGGGCGCTTCCGGCGTGGTAACGCTGGTGGTTCGGGTCAACGAGAAGGCAACGCTGGTAGGCACGGTAGAAAACCAGGCGCAGGTCAAGGTCGGCACCGATCCGTATGTCGATACGCAGGTTATCGAAAACCCGACGCCCGTTGTGGAGAAGACCGAAGTAAGCCCTGGCGAGGGCATGCAGGTCATGTCGGGCGATGAAATAGACTACGAGATCAAATGGCAAAATTATGAGGAAGAACCTGCCGATGTTGTCATAGTTGACAGGCTCGACCCGGGAGCGGATTTCTACAAAGCCGGCGTGTCGGAAAACGATGCTTTGCTACAGTCCAATGATCAGGCCAAAAAGCCCGATTACGCGAACTTGGTTATCACGCTGAAAGGTGAAATCGCAGAACCGATCACGCTGGAACTTATGTTGACCGCTCCAGAGGGAAAGGAACTTAATCCGGATGGTTATGAGTGGACGACGGACGAGGAAAGTCCCGTGTCAGGAACCTGGACACCCGCTGACAATCTACTCACACTCAAACCTGGCACTAACGTAACTGTTAAGGATCTACCCGTCGGCACGCTGTTTACGCTGCGCAGGCAGGGTGATGAGCCAATTGTAGAAAATGCAAAGCTGGGGATGTACGGCAGCGCGGTAACCGTGTATGCCACCGTCAAAACCGCGGGAACACCGAACCCACTGAACACGCCGGAGCCGACGCCAGAAGCTACCGCAACGCCCACGCCGGAGCCGGAAATGACACCGGTAGTCTCCGCTACTCCCATCCCGGAAGAGGAGCCGACGCCGGAAGCTACCGCAACGCCCGCACCGGAGCCGGAGACGACACCGGTAGTCTCCGCTACTCCCATCCCGGAGGAGGAGCCATCGCCGGAGCTTACGCCAACTGCCACACCGCAGCCGGAGCCGGAGCCGGAGACAACGCCGGAAGTTACCTCTGAACCTATTCCGGGTGAGGAACCGTCGCCGGAAGATACCTCTGAGCCTACTCCGGGTGGGCAACCGTCGCCGGTGGCTGACGCCGCGCAGACATCGCCGCAGGATGGCAATGAAAGCGGCGGTAGTATGCCGCCCAGTGCGGGACAAACAGCAACGGCAAACAACAGCAGCGTTGCTGCGCTGCGCGTTAGAACACGGTTCCTACATACAAGACCAAATGCCGTGCCATTTGCGGCAGATGATCCAATCACACCGCCCGCGCAGCCGTCGGACCAAGAGGTAGCCGAACCCACGCTGTCACCGATGCCGTCGGATTCGCCCTCTGCCGCGCCGACAGAGGAACCGATACCGACACCTACCAAGGAACCAGAACCTACCCAAGCCCCTTCGCCTGAGGTTTTAGGGGAGGACCATCTCGAATACGTCTTAACCGCTGAGTGTGAGGATCTGCCCGCGTCGGAGTCGGAAGTGCCCGAGCCGGATGGGGGAGAGGAGAATTCAACGCTGCCCAGCTGGATTTCCGAACAGCCGGAAACCGGTTATCAAAAAGACGCGAGCGGCAAAGTAACGTTTAACGACGAGACACCTACGCAAGAGGCGAATTATCAAGATGAGAGCGGAAAGGTCACGGTATACTATTTTGCAAAATCCCATACGGTTGTGTGGGTGCTGGAGAGCCGTAAACCTGGAGCGGAGGGCCGTGTCTGCCTGAGCGTTCTCGTAAACGAGAACGCCGAAAAGGACTGGAACTACGATCATCCCGGATGGGGTCCGTCTGAAAATCAGAACGATGACCATGTGCGCAACCAGGCTGGCGTGCAGGTCGGCAACAATCCGGAGATCAAAACCTCCATCGTTGAAAATCCGACCAAACCGGAGAAGGTCGAGACGGAAATCGATGATCAGGATGTCAGCCGTGACCTGGTCGCGGATGAAAACGGTTACATCGGACCGGACGTAAATGTCGGGGATCGCATAACCTATCGCATTACATGGCAGAACAATGCGCCGGATGAAAGCGGCCAGCTGGCGGATGCTGAGATAACCATTACGGATGCTCTGGATCGCGGTGTAGATTTTGTAAGCGCCAGCGATGGCGGCACTTATGACGCAGCGTCGCATACCGTTACCTGGAACCTCGGGATCAAAAAACCGCATGACTGGGGATTTGTGACATTGGTTGTCAGTGTGAATGAGAAGGCGGTGGAATCCGGTCTTGTCATCAACGAGGCGACCGTCAAGGTCGGAAACGAAGAGCAGCACACAAACCGGGTAGAAAATCCGGTCGGCGATGACGGCGGTCTTGTGGTACGCAAGACGGTAAGCGGTAAAGATGCCGATCGAACGAAGGAATTCCACTTTACAGTAAAACTGAGCAAGCCGAATATCAGCGGCACATACGGAGATATGGAGTTCGTTGACGGCATTGCAGAGTTCACGCTGAAAGATGGCGAGAGCAGGACTGCCACAGGTCTGCCCGCTGATACCACCTACACAGTCAAGGAAGCTGAGGCGAATCAGGAGTACTACGAAACCCATGTTGTGGGTGACGTAGGCGAGATTCTGCAAGGGGAAGTTGTACAATCTGAGTTTGTCAATCGGCTCGGCGACGGACCCAATAAGGAAGAAACCACACCTGGCAATGGGCAGACCGTCAAGGTCGGGGACGAAATTACCTACAGAATCACCTGGGAAAACTTTGATGCCGTACCGGCAGTCGTGACCATACGGGATCCCTTGGACGCGGGCGTCGATTTTGTGAGCGCGAGCGATGGGGGCGTGTATGACGCCGCAACGCATACGGTTACCTGGTACCTCGGGGAGCAGAAGCCCGGAGCCGAGGGCTCGGTGACACTCACCGTGCGCGTCAATGCAAACGCGGTACCGGCCGGGATCGTGTTCAATCAGGCCTATGTAAAAGTCGGCAACAACCCGGAACAGGAAACCGATATCCCGCAAAATCCCGTGGATCCGCCCGAAACACCTCCCATTACGCCACCGACAGAAACACCGCCCTCTACGCCGTCTACTACACCGTCCCCAACACCTCCCACAACACCTCCCACAGCCCCGCCGATCCCCTGGTGGCCTTGGTGGCCGACAGAGCCCACTTCCACACCCACACCCGCCCAAAGTGGCACGCCGGCACCGACGCTCGATCATGAGTTGCCTCCCAAGACCGGCGACGAGGCTCCCATCGGACTCATTGTTACATTGGCCCTAGCTGCGGCGGTCGGTTTGGTGGGCACAACGGCTGCTTTTGTGGTCCGGCGCAAAAAGAAGTCCGGCAAGCAGCCCCCTGCCGAATGATACTTATAGCGAATGGACTGAATCCCCATAAAACCGTATTCAAATCAAATCCCCGACTCGGACATTCTCCGGATCGGGGATTTTCTATACCAGTTTTGTACCAGTTTTGCGCTTTTAGTTTACCACTTCAAGTTGACCGCTGTTTATTTTTCGAATTGTTTCCAGTGGGATCTTGGCATGTCGCTGACTGGTAAGTAGCCCATTCTCTTCCTGCTCCACATCGGTGAGTTGCGTATAGCAGTACCCCTGGAGCACCGCAGAAGCCTGTAACGCGCCAAACAGTTCTGCCAATTTCGCGGTGTAACCGGCCGCGCTGTGACTCTCAGTATAACCCCATGAATTTTCATGAACAGAATTCGGGGCATATTTGATTCCCCCAAATTCTGTAACTAGAATGGGTTGACCGCAATAGCCATAACCATCGGCAAAAAGACTTTTGCCTCCTGGATTTAAATGCAGGATAGAATCTTGACTCTGATAATGTTCTTTTAATCGATCCCCCGACACCGTGTAATCATGAATTGTCAAAAGATCTCCCGCTGTGTGTTCCCAGCCGTCATTATCTACGATCATTCGGCTGGTATCGAAGGAGCGAATCATATTGCGTAACGCATTGCAATGCGCCTGCTGCGCCAAATCGACTTTGATTTCCGGAACACCCCAGGACTCGTTTAGCGGGGTCCATACTACAATGGACGGGTGGTTGTAATCTCGTTCCAAGACTTCCTGCCATTCCGCGTACATGCGATGTGCATAGTCCCTTGAATACACATAGGCGGATCCGATTTCACCCCACACCAACAATCCGAGATGATCGGCATGGTATAGATACCGTGGATCCTCGACCTTTTGATGTTTGCGAACTCCATTGAATCCCATCGCTTTCGTGAGCTGGATATCTTTTATCAGATCCGCGTCCGTCGGAGCGGTTAAAAGAGAATTTTCCCAATATCCTTGATCCAGAACCAGCTTTTGATAGTACTCTCTGTTGTTGAGCAGGAACTTCCCGTTTTCAATGCTGACCTTTCGCATTCCAAAGTATGTTTCTACCCGATCCGTTTCAACCTGATCTTTGTAGACACACACCGTGACGTCAAAAAGATGTGGATGTTCCGGTGTCCAGGCCATATCGTCCTGAAAGTTCCATGCACCGATCCGCGTCTGATCGAGTTGTACGGTGACGCTCCCCTTCCTGCCAGCGGCACTGACGCGCACTCGGGTTACTTTCACTTCACCAAACCGGATCGTAAATTCCACCCAGGACGCGGTATCGCTCAACACATAATCAAACCGAACACAGCGATTGTCATAATCCGGTGTGATATAACATCTTTCCAGATAGAACCGGTCAACCGCTTCCAGCCAGACGGTCTGCCAAATACCAGTCGTACGGGTGTAGAATATACTCCGTGACGTTTTCTCCCAGAATTGTTTGCCGCGCGGCATTTCCAAATCAGAGTAATCATCCGTAACTTTCAGCTCGATCTGATTGCTCTTATCCTGATACACGGATTCGGTTATGTCAGCTGAAAAACCGGTTTGCCCGCCGCTATGACTGCGTATAAATTTTCCGTTGACCCACAGATCGCAGGCATAGTCTACCGCGCCAAAGTGCAACAATATCTTTTTTCCGCGCATGGAATCCGGAAGAAGGAAGGTTTTGCGATAAAAGACAACTTTATGGAAACCGACATCATGGATGCCGGACAAAACGGTTTCACATGCAAAGGGAACTCTGATTTTTTGAGACAGAGTTTGGTCCCCTATTGAAAAATCCCATTCACCGTTTAGGCAAAGCCAGTCCTTCCGTTGAAAATCAGGTCTGGGATATTCATTTCTTGGCAATTGCGTCATACATGCCTCCCGGTTTTCACCGCTGTTGCAGAATCAGCGAGAAAATGCTCCTTTTGATCGTTTTCTTAAATTCATTCCTACCAATCTCAAGAGTCAAACCCCTTCTGGGCAAAGCGTACTTTCCCTGTCCAGTTCCTCCCATTTCCCTCATTGCTTGCTTCGCGCAACAGCGTGCTTATTCTTTGCAAAACAGACGTTCCAGCACAGCAAGCGGCAAGGTTTGCTGTGGGTCAAAATCCTCGCTTGCCAGATAGCGGTAGATGGAGCATTGCAGCGCCCGCGCTTCTGGATACGCCTCTAAGTCTTCCAGCCCCAGCGAGCTGAACAACAGCCGCCCGCCGCCGCAGCGGCATTCAAACAGCTGGGCCAGGGAACGCAGCTTGGTGCAGCTGTCCATCACGGTGACGATGGCCTTTATGGGCACCGGCAGTAACACGGCGCGCTGACGCGCCATGTGCCACCACTGCCAATTGGTATACGTTTCGGTCGGGAAATCGAGAAAAAGCGGATGATCGCTCTCAATGTACTGCCCCATCGTCCCCTCCTGGCAGGGAAACGATCCCACGCACCAAAAATCCGTTGTGAACTGCGGGCGTATGGAGTGCGGCAGCGCTTCTTCGGTGGAAGGCGGGGTTAAATACACGGTGCCGCCGCCGGCCAATACCGCCCGCGCGCGATCGTTCCATTCATGCGCTGTATAGACAGTCTCCGGGCACCGCGGCGTCTTCTCCGGGTATACCCAAAGCGGGTAAGTATTGGTATCCTCGCCGATGGTTACGCTAAGATCATAGCGCGCCGCGACCGGTGTCTGGGGCAGTCTCAGCCGCAAAAAGCCGGCATTCCGCAGCGTTCCCTGCGCAAAGGTTTGCTCCGGGAGAAAACCGGTTTGGCAGACACCCTGCCCACGCAGGCAATACATCGGTGTGGCATGCACAGCACCGCGGCCGTAGTTTGCGAACCGAACCTGCGCGACAAACGCTTCACCCGTCGTCCAGGTGTAGCGATCCAGCTCCACCAGCGGCAGACGCGGACGAAAGAAGGCGGCAAAACGGCGCGGATCGGCAAAGGCATACGGCTTTGCGTGTAGATGGGCATCCAGCATGCCAATGAGCGCGGTGCCCTGACCGGGAAAGTCCTGCAGCCCCAGCAGTGACAAACCGGACATCTGCGGCGTGCGCAAAACCGCCTCCACTTCTTCACGGTAGCACAAGAGCGCCAGCTCGCCGCTGGCCTGCACATAGCGGCGCCAGATGCCCTCCATGCCCTTTTCCTGTACGCGCTGCTGTACAAGCCGCAAGTTGGCGGGGTCCGTTATACCCGTAAAGTCGGCCAACTGGTCAAAATCCGGCAGAATCTCAAACTGGCCCACCTCAAAGCCAAATACGGGTCCCGCGTAGCGCTCTCGGATCCGGGCGAGGGTGTCGTTATAGTTGGCTTTGCCGTCCGGTTCGCGGTGGTTCAAATTACCCTGTATGCCGTCGTCGTTCGGGCCCGCGTTAAAGGTGGCGCGAAGCGGCGCGTCGTAATAGCGCATGGCCGTGTAAAAATCATTGTGGCAATCCGCGTAGCGATCGTCGTTGCCGTTTGCGCCGCGCGCCCCGTAAAACGCGTTGGAAGCACAGGCGTACAAGCGCGTGTCGTCTATGGCGCGCGCCTCGCCCAGCATGGCATACATGCACAAAAGCCCCCGCTCGTCGGTGGCGAGCTCGTTGCCCAATGTCAACATGACAAAGCTGGGGTGGTTCGCGTAGGTGTACAGGATCTGCGCAAGCTCCCGCCGATAGTAGCGCTGCGCCGTTTCGCTCACAAGCGCGTCGCGCGGGTTCCAGTGTGACAATTCCGGCTCAAGCAGCATACCGGCCTCATCGGCGGCGACAAAAGCGGCCTCCGGTGGGCAGTGAGAGTGAAAGCGCACACAGTTTACCCCGTAGCTTTTGTAGGTTTTCAGCACATCGCGCCAGGCTTGCGCGTCCATGGGGGGATATCCGGTTTCAGG
The DNA here is from genome assembly GCA_964560675.1 of uncultured Subdoligranulum sp. Lineage (GTDB taxonomy): Bacteria > Bacillota > Clostridia > Oscillospirales > Ruminococcaceae > Gemmiger. Next base: position 17,514 of record CAZLMA010000002.1, read on the forward strand.
AAAGACCGCGCAGTTGGCCTCCCCGCGCAGAAAAAACACACGCCCGTTCAGGGTCAGTCGCCCGCCTTTGGCGCCGAAATCCCGCACGCCGAACCTTACGGTCGCTTTGTCAATCACACGCGCTTCGCCGTTCTCTTCGCATTCTAACGTTGCCGTAAGGTCATGGAGCCGTCCCTCATACTCATCCCAGCGCGCAACATCGCGCTTTAGCCGCAGCGCGTCGGCTGTGATTTCGCTGCGACCGCTCAGGGCGTCTACCGCTAACGTTATGCTTTCTTCCAGCGCCGGCGATCGGATGACAACACGACCCTGCCAGGCGGCGTCAGAATCCAATACCAGCCGAACACACACCGTGTCGCCGTGCGGATACACACGCACCGCATACAAAAAAACAGAAGGCTTTTCAACAAGGCCGATACGGCCCAAAACGCCGTTCCAGTTTGTCTGCGTCTCATCGGTGGCTGCAGAAGAATACAGGATATCCTGCGCCGGCCAGCCCGGATATCGGTTGTCGGAGAGCAATGTAAAAAGATGCTCCCCGGCGCGCAGCTTCGGCAACTCAAAAAGGCGCGGCGTACTCAGCGTGGGCGGTACCGCGTCGGGCACTTCCTCCCCGTCCACAAAAAGGCGCAGCGCGCGCGCCCGCTCCGCATAAAAGAAAAGCCGTCTGCCCGGGCCAGGGGCCACCGCGACGCGGCGCTCCAGCCGCGCCTGCCCCGTAAAGGTATGGCGGCGCGTCAGCCGTGTTGTGATGGGCCCGGAGGACGCCAATGGAACATGGTTGTCCGCCAAATCGGGATGCCACGCCGCCGCGACGCGATCCACGCCTCCAAAGCCGTACTCGTCTAAGGTGCCAGGCAGGCGGATCATGCCGCACTGCCCCGGTATGCTGCACTGCCATTCACCGGCAAGACTCTGCCATTCCATATTAAGACCTCTCCTGCTTATGCAGTTTGTCTTTGTCCGTTTCGTTTCAACCTAAGCTATCAGGCTGCGGGTGAGTTGTTGTGAAGCGCTGTTGCAGTTCTTGTATGGCGTTGCGGTATAGTACCGCGTCAACAGCACTTCTGTGCTGCCGGCGAGCGGGATTTCACTCGAGATTTCCCGTCAGCGTCAATACGGCAGAAAGCGCCGCCAGCGGCGCCGTCTCGCAGCGCAGGATGCGCGGGCCCAGACCGATTGCCACAGCACCCGCTCGTACGGCGGCATCGGCCTCGTCTGGCGCAAAGCCGCCTTCACTACCCGTGATGAGCGCGATCGTTTTGTATTCCCCCTGTTTGAATACGCTGCGCAGCGCTGCGCCGCCGTTCTCATAGAAAAATAGCGCCAGGTCGTAGCGGGGCAGCGCCTCACAAACGCCCGCAAACCCCGCCAGCGGCTTTTCCACCGGTGGGACGAGACCGCGCCCCGCCTGTTTGGCGGCTTCGGCGGCGATACGGTTATAACGCTCTGTCTTTTTCTCTTCGTTGCCGGGTTGGGATACGCAGTACCGGCTGTAAAATGGGATGACGCGTGCGACGCCCAATTCTACACTGTGGCGTATAATTTCTTCCATCTTACCTCTTTTGGGGGCTGCGGCGAAAAGCGTCAGCGCCACGCTGGGCTCCGCCGTACCGGGTCGTCCCTCTGATACGGTAAACTCCACCCTTCCCGGCAGCAGTGCGGTAACGGTACCAGTATATTCCCGCCCGTCGGGGCCGCAGAGCAGTACCTGCGTGCCGATGTCGGCGCGCATGACATGGGTCAGATGGTGTGCGTCAGAGCCCGTCAGGGCGGCGGTACTGCCGCTTAGTTCGCGGGTAAAATAGCGGTGCGGCATCCCCGGAAGATCCCCCTTTTCTCGTTTTTATCAGGCGCTTTTGCAGACAAGGCAGACCCAGCCGCGTTCTTCTTTGCACTGCGCAATGCGCAGACCCGCCGCTGTCAGCCCATCGATCACTTCCTGCTTGCGTTCGTCGATGATGCCGCTGGCAATCAGGCAGCCATGTGGGGCCAAGAGCGTCGGCACGGTGGGCGCCAACCGCAAGATCGCGGCGGCCACAAGGTTGGCGGTGAGAATATCATAGGTTCCCTGCGCCTTATCACTCAGGTCCCCTTCTTCCGCGAAAAAACGATCCGCAACGCCGTTGCGCTGCGCGTTTTCGCGTGCTGTGCGCACGCACATGGGGTCTATATCGATACCCAGCGCCGTGGCGGCGCCCAGTTTCAGGGCCGCGATGGATAAGATGCCGGATCCGGTACCAATGTCCAGTACGCGCTCGCCGCCCTTCACAAGGTCGTCCAGAACTTCCAGGCAAAGGCGTGTCGTCTCGTGCGTACCCGTTCCAAAGGCCATGCCGGGATCCAACAGGATCTTCACGCGGCGCGTGTCGTACGTCTCCCAACCGGGCACAATCGCCAAGCGCTTTCCAATCTCCATCGGGTGATAGTACTGCTTCCAGGCGTTCTCCCAGTCTTCTTGTTGCACACCCTGCGTCTTAAGGGTATAGCGGATACCTGCCTTTTCGAGGCGCTCGCGCAGGATCGCCAGGATTTCCATGGGTTCTTCGTCGGGTGCGAGATACAGATGAACTGTCACGACGTCGCGCGGCTTTTTGAGCAGTTCTGGATCGATCAGATCAACATGCGCGATCTCCCAGCTCTGTTTTTCCAGGTCGCGGTAATCTTCGATATAAATACCGCCGCCCGATACAAATGTCGCGATATCCTGCGCTGTGTCCGCATCGTGATCCGACACCGTGATCGCGATATCCGTCCATTCCATCTTAAATCGCCTCTATACCATGAACGTTGCTCTGTGCGAAAACGTGCTTTTTCAGCCCTATTATATCCGTTTTAAAGCGCAATGTCCACGTATGGCGAGGTTTTTCAGAGCTTTGTGCCCAAATTCCCGTAACAAAACAAAAGCGGCTTTTCTTTGCTCTGCGCAAGGAGAAAACCTAGTAAGAATTTGTAAACAGACGCGCTTGCGGGTTTGCGTGCCGGAAAACGAAATTTGTACAAAAAACCAATTGCTGTACTGTAAAAACGTCCAAAATGCTGTGCGGCGGCGGATTCTTTTATTGACGGCACACTACCGGCGTTTTATAATAGGTGTAACAGGTGGAAGAACGCTTTTCCATCGTTTCCATCGAAGCATAAAGGAGATATGTGCTATGAACGAAGTTATGCAGCGCGTGTACGAGATCGGCATCATCCCGGTTATCGCTTTCAGCAGCGTGGATGAGGCGGTCCCGCTGTGCAAAGCGCTGGTCGCTGGCGGACTGCCCGCAGCCGAAGTTACCTTCCGCACCTCTTGCGCGGAAGAGTGTATTAAAAAGATCCACAACGAGGTGCCCGAGATGCTGCTGGGTGCCGGAACCGTTCTCACCACCGACCAGGCGGATCGCGCCATGGCGGCTGGCGCTACCTTCATCGTGGCGCCTGGCTTTGACCCCGTTGTAACGCAACATGTTCTGGACAAGGGCGGGCTTATGTGCCCCGGAACGTCTAGCGCAGGCGAAATGCAGCAGGCCATGAACATGGGCTGCGATGTCATCAAATTCTTCCCTGCTGAGGCCAACGGCGGCGTTTCCATGCTCAAGAACATCGGCGCGGCGCTCAAGACCGCCAAATGGATGTGCACCGGCGGCGTGAACGCCAAGAACGTAAACGATTATCTGGGTTATGACCAGATCATTGCCGTGGGCGGTACCTGGATGTGCAAGGCGGACAAGATCAAGGCGGGTGCCTGGGATGAAATCACCGCCATGTGCAAAGAGGCCGTCGATGTCATGCTGGGCTTGGAGCTCGGTCACATCGGTATCAACTGCGCTGACGAGACCGAGGCGGCGGCGACCGCCCAGACGCTGGGCTGCCTGCTCAACAAGAAGGTCGTGCCCGGCAATTCCAGTATCTTTGTGGGCAACAAAGAATTCGAGATCATGAAGAAACCCGGGCGCGGCACACACGGCCACATCGCTGTAAAATGCAACAACGTGGATCGCGCCGTTTATCACCTGGGTCGCCGCGGCATTCAGTTTGACACCGCCAGCATGGTCACCAAAAACGGCAAGAACACAGCCATCTATTTTGCTGACGAAGTCGCAGGTTTTGCCATCCATCTGGTACAAAAGTAAAAAGATTGCGCTCCGGAAGCGTCAGATTGGCAACCTTCGGTTGCCCCAGGCAGCGCTCTGCCGTGCAAGGCGGTGGGCGCTGGCACACACGCGAGCCGCCGACGATTCCGAAAGGAAACGCCACAGACCGTTGTAAGAAAAGATTGAGAGGAGAGATTTCTTATGAAAGTCGTTACCTTCGGCGAGATCATGATCCGTCTTCAGCCCTATGACAACCTGCGCTTTGTGCAGACCGACTGCTTAGAGTATACCTACGGCGGCGGCGAGGCCAATGTGGCCGTATCACTCGCCAATTTTGGCGCCGATGTGGCGTTCGTGACCAAGCTCCCCAAGCATGCCATCGGCCAGGCGGGCGTCAATGCGCTGCGCAAGTACGGCGTGGATACCTCCAAAATTGTGCGCGGCGGCGACCGTGTGGGGATCTACTTCAACGAGAAGGGCGCATCGCAGCGCGGATCCGTTTGCATCTATGACCGAAAATATTCCGCCATGCAACAGTCTACGGCCGCCGATTTTGACTGGGATAAAATCTTCGCGGACGGTGTAGAATGGTTCCATTTCACCGGCATTACCCCGGCGCTGGGCCCCAATGTCGTCGAAAGCTGTCTGGCAGCCTGCAAAGCAGCGAAGTCGAAAGGCATTCAGATCAGCTGCGATCTGAATTACCGCGGCAAGCTGTGGACGCGTGAGGAAGCGCGTGCCGCCATGAGCGAGCTGTGCAAGTACGTTGATGTCTGCATCGCCAACGAGGAGGACGCCAAAGACGTCTTCGGCATTGAGGCGGAGGCAACGGACATCTACGGTGGCTCCCTAAACCGCGAGGGCTACAAGAGCGTTGCCAAGCAGTTGGCGGATCGGTTCGGATTTGAGAAGGTTGCGATCACACTGCGCGAGAGCCATTCCGCCTCTGACAATGGCTGGAGCGCGATGCTCTACGATGTTGCCTCGGATACGTACGCGTTCAGCAAAAAATACGAGCTGCGCATTATAGACCGCGTGGGCGGTGGAGACAGTTTCGGCGCCGGCCTGATTTACAGTCTTCTCTCCGGCAAGAGTACCCAGGACGCCGTGGAATTCGCGGTGGCGGCAAGTGCGCTCAAGCATTCCATCGAGGGCGACTTCAACATGGTCACAGTGGATGAGGTTGAAAAGCTCGCGGGCGGCGACGCATCCGGTCGCATTCAGCGCTAAGAGAACGGGAAACCCGTATACATGTATCAAGCCGGGGGCAATTGCCAAAGCAGTTCGCCCCGGCTGTTTTGGTGTTCGTGCACCGTTTTCCGCGACGCGCCCGCCACCGTGGCAGCTCCACGCGGTTTCATGCGTCCAGCAACAAAAAGGGGATGGGGTAGAGAGAGAACTGCCTGTCCCGTCAGCATGAAAAGGCGGATAGAACCCGGCCAAGACGGATGGAACCCGGCCTAACATTGACAAACCCCATCCTGTCAAGGTATACTGACAATTGAAAAAGGGCAAAACGATTTTTTGCATGGCTTGCCGTCGGCGTGCGGTTTTGCGGGCTTTATGGGAGGGTGTGGCGCTGTTGAGGTGGCTGGCAGTAGATTACGGCAGTGCGCGCACCGGCCTTGCCGACTGTGATGAATCCGAGACTGTGGTCACGCCTATTGCGCCGCAGATTGAAGAGAAAAGCCAAAACCGGGCCGTGTGCGCGGTCTGTGCCGTGATCCAAAAGCGCGGTGCGCAGGGACTTGTCTGTGGCCTGCCAAAAAATATGGACGGCAGCGAGGGCGCACAGGCAAGAGCGGCGCGCCGCTTTGCACAGCGCCTGGCAGCACAAAGTGGTCTGCCGGTCACCCTGTGGGATGAACGGCAGACCACCGTGACGGCCGCTTCGATCCTGACGCAAAACGAAACCTTTGGCAAAAAGCGGAAGGAACGACTGGACGCCGTTTCCGCGGCCGTTCTACTAGAGAACTTTTTAAGCTGGCGCCGTACCCATCGCGGCCAAAACGCACCGGAAATCCTACAACCGCCGACGCAAAACGAGGTGAACGAAAATGCCTGATCGCATTCCAACCCACGCCGCCATCATCGTGGATGGCAATCGCCGCTGGGCACGCCAGCGCAACATGCCGGTCAGCCTTGGCCACCGGGCAGGATTTGAGCGCTTAAAAGAGATCACTCGCTACGCGGTGGGGGATCGCGGGGTCAAGGTGCTGAGCCTGTATGTTTTCTCTACTGAGAATTTTACCCGTGACGCGAAGGAAGTTGGCTACCTGATGGATCTGTTTGCCAACAACTTCCGATCGATCGCCGACGAAATGAACGAGCGGGACTGCCAGGTACTGTTCAGCGGTCGGCGCGACAGATTGCAGCAGCGCGTGATCAATGCCATGGATTATATGATGAATCTCACCAAGAATAACAAAACGGGCATTGTCAACTTTTGCCTCAACTACGGCTCCCACGCCGAGATCGTTGACGCGGTGCGCGCCATCGCGGCGCAAGTGCGCGACGGCTCTTTGGATCCCGAACAGATCAATGAGCTGACGATCGAGCAAAACCTTTATCGCCAGCTTCCGCCCGTCGATTTTCTCATACGCACAAGCGGGGAAGAGCGGATTTCGAATTTCCTGCTCTGGCAGTGTGCCTACGCAGAATTTTACTTTACACCGGTGCTGTTTCCGGATTTCACCAAGGCCTGCCTGGATGAGGCCTTGGCCGAATATGCGCGCCGGGATCGCCGCATGGGCGGCAACAGCGCGAAATAGAGCGGTACCTGGCGCCTCATCTGCAGTAAATATTCGTGGCACACCGCACAAAACCGAATGCCTCGTTTTTGGCCGACCGTCACGGCGCACTCGTCTGTTCGGGAAGGGGCGTGGCGGTGGCGGTGAGTTCCTCGGATGTCGGCCCCGGGTAGGTGGTTACCGTCACGCCTTCGATCGTGATGGCGGTATCTTCGTATGGTCGATGGGTGTCATGGCCCGCCTCGTCCTGCTGGGTTTTGACGCATGCCATCTTGTCCACAACGTCCATACCCTGGTAGATCTGACCGAATACGGTATCGGTGTTGTCCAGATAGGGCAGGCCGCCCGCTTGCACATAAGCGCTGATTTGACTTTCGCTGTAACCGTTCTCTTCCATCTGGTCTTGCAGGGTACGATCTACACTGTTGGGCAGGGCGCACACAAAATAAAATTGGCTGTTTGCGCCGTTCTTTCCTGGAGAGGCGCCCGCGACGGGGGCCGTACACAGCGCACCCGCATAATGGCGCAGGTTGGGATCCGGCTCTATCGGATAGGGATTGTTGGACCAGATGGTCGCGCCGCCGCTGCCAGAGCCGGTGGCATCGCCGCCCTGTACGGCAAAGCCGTATTCTACGCGCCAGATCGGTGTGTCGCTATAGTAACCGGTGCGCGCCATGCCGGTAAAGTTTTCCACCGCCATCGGCGCCGCGTCGGGATAAAGTACGGCACGAATCTCGCCGAGACTGGTATCAAAGATGGCAATCCAATCGCCGTCTTTGGGCTGGGCAAACTGCCGCTCGTCGCTTTGCACGGCATTGCGGCGGGGCGGGGTGTGGCCGGCGCAGCCGCAGAGCACACAGAGGCACACGGCAAGAATCGGCAACAGGCGAATCCAGGTCCACTTTTTAATGGCGGGACACCTCCCTTCTTGAAATCCACAACCTCTTGCATCATTATAGCATGCACCCCGAAATTTTCAACGCCCTTGACGCGGGAGGCAAAAAACGGTAAACTATAAACACAAAGAAGCACCGAAACGCATTACAGGAGCTGGTTTATTATGGCGGACGAAGAAAAAGAATTTCCTTTACAGGAGGAAGAACCCGAACTGCTCACTCTTGAGGATGAGGACGGGAAGGAATGCACCTTTGAGGTGATTGATGACACCACGATCGGCGATATCCGCTATGTGGCGGTCATCCCTTATATAGAAGATCCCAACAGCCTAGAAGAAGAAAGCGATTTGCTGATCATGCGCGTAGGCAAGGATGAGGCCGGTGAGTACATGGATATCGTGGACGATGAAGAGGAGCTCGCCGCCGTCGCCGAAGTGTTTGAAGAACGACTTCGTGAGATGTATGATATCGACGATTCCGAGCTAGAATAAAGAACCCGAAACCCTGCACAGTACGATTTGTTGCGGTTTAAAAATCCTACTAATCAAAATCAGGGAATCCGCGTCGGTGGCCGGACTGCAGACCTCCCGCTGCGCCGCAGGGTGTGACGGACGAAGGGAGCGCGAACGTCGCCGCAGGGTACCCACCTGCCATAGTGGTAGGTTTTGATTTACCGCAGACGGCTGATGCGGGGATTCTAAGCAAATGCGAGGGCCTCGATAAACAGTTGCAATCGGTATCGGAAGGGAAGCTAAATGGCAAAGCGCATTGAAGAAGGAGAGAAACTCCCCTTCTTTCGCTATGACACCCCTTACAGCACGAATAACCGCAGCCGCTTACTGCTCAAAAAAAAACCGCCTCTGGTGCTTGTATTTATGGGCAATTTCGGCCACCCGATCACCCGCACCTTTGCGGAGCGCTACGCGGATACACATATCGCCCTGACCGCCGGCAGCCTGGCCCTTGTCGTGCGCTCTCAGCCGGGCAAACTCGCCGGCAAAATTTTTGAGAATACTTTGCCCTATCCGCTTTTGTGTGACGCGGAGGGCACTTTGTATGACTACTTATCCATCCCGCAGCGCAGCGGTACCCTTACGACGTGTTCGCTGGAGGGCTGGAATATCCTGCGCAAAGCCCGCCGAAACGGGTATCGTCCCCCCAAAGGCAATGTGCAGCAGCTTCCCCTGACGTTGATTCTGGACGCTGACAGTGTTGTGCGCTTTTGCCACTACGGCGAAACGCTGACCGATGTTCCGGAAGACTGTGCTGCGATGCAGATGTTGATCAAAACGCTGAACTTAGCGACAGAAAGCAGCTCGAAACATGCGCCCGGCGCAGCCGCTGCGGCTGCCGCCCTTTTTGACGATCGCGAAAAAGCCAGACCTTTCCCTTCGAACATCCCGGTTGATGTTCCAGTAGAAAGTCGGGTGGCGGCAAAAACCCCCGTTGGGCAGGAGCTCTCGTTGGATCTTCCGGTTGCGGCCCCAACGGGCTATCAGGGGGACAGCACAGAATTTGACCCGCCGCCGACCGTGATCGGCGCTGGATGCACTACGTTGGGTTCCCTTAAACTGCCGGATCTGCATAACGCGGGTACGAAACAAAAGGTGGATCGCCGCCGGCCGGTGACGCGCCGCTATGCGCCTGCGGCACCGTCTGAGGCAAAACAACCCACCCTTGCTCCCAGCGAGAGGGCGGAAGAAAAAGATTTCACCGCGCTGCTCAGGGAGCTTTATACTACATAGCGGTTTTGCAACGGACCGGGCAAACACGAAGGTTTGCCGCAATAGGCCGGGAGGGGGCGGCAGCGATGAACCACAACGGAAGACTTCGTTTCCTGGCGGTGTTGTGCGGGATTTTGTTTGCGATTTTTTTGCTCCGTCTTTGTTGGATGCAGTTTGTCAATGCCGGCGCGGGGGTATATTCCTCGTTCTCGTGATAAAAGGCCGCTAAGAGGGGGTGCGCAAGAAAATGCAAGGGTACCGGTCGCTGTTCCCGTTTAAAGTTTCAGATCGCCGCCCGTTTGCGAGGCCAAAGCCGTGAACGCGCGGATTTTTATGCTGTGTTCCGGCAAAGGTGGAACCGGCAAGAGCACGATCGGCGTTTTGTTGGGCGCACAGCTGGCGGAGCGAGGCAGAAAAGTTTTGCTTGTGGAGTTAGACTCTGGCCTGCGCAGCGTAGACATCATCGCCGGAACGTCCGGCCGCACGGTCTACGATATTGAGGACGTTCTTACCGGCCGCTGTGACGGCGACAAAGCCGTGGTGGAAAGCCCTATCTATCGCGGCCTGTCTGTCATCAGCGCCCCCTATGAAGGCGGTCGCGTGGAGGCTTCGCCGCTCGCTGCGCTGTGTACCTTGATGCGCCCCTGTTATGATGAAATTTTGCTGGATACGGCGGCCGGTATGGGTGCGCCGTTCCGGGCGGCCGAGGCCTGTACCCAGAAAGTGCTGCTGGTTCTAACCCCGGATCCGATAACGCTGCGGGACGGGCGCATTGTGGCTGACCGCCTGATAGAAAGCGGCAAGCGGCAAGAGGATCTGCGCCTGGTCTTGAACCGTACAACCCGGCAAAGTTTCGGACGCGCGGTACTGGACCTGGATGCGTGTATTGATACCGTTGGTGTGCAGCTGCTCGCCGTGGTTCCCGAAAGCCCGGCGCTGCAGCGTGCCACACTCTCCGGCGAGGCGCCGCCAATTGGCGATGCGGCTTACCGCGCCGTCGCAGCCATGGCCGATCGGCTTTTGGGCAAGCGCGTGCCGCTGACCGCGCTGCGTTAACTGTTTTGCGCCAACCGGCGATTTTGGGCCGGTTGGCGCAAATTTCTGCGTGCGCCCGTTGTCTGCGGGGGCAAAATTGGCTGTATCGACAAAAATCGGCAACGCACAGCGCGGGTTAGGGTTCCCGACCCAAAAGCGCCAGCACCTTGGCGGTAATGTTTTGCGCGGTCAGGCCGTACTCTTCAAACAGAGCCGCCGGGGTACCACTCTGCCCAAACCGATCTCGGATGCCCACGCGATCAAATTTGGCCGTGCCGTGGCCAGCCAAAACCTCCGCAACAGCACTGCCCAGGCCGCCGATGATACTGTGCTCCTCAACGCTGACAATCGCCTTGCAGGTGTCGGCAAAGCGCAGCACCGCTTCTTCGTCCAGCGGTTTTATGGTGTGGAAGTTGACGACCGCGGCGCTTACTCCCTTCTCGGCGAGAAGGTCGGCGGCTTCTAAGGCCTTGGGCACCATCAGGCCCGCTGTGAACAGGGCGACGTCCTGCCCCTGGCGCATCACGTTGGCTTTGCCTGGCACAAAGGGCGTTTCCGGTGTGGTGTAGATGTCGCAGACCGGGCGGGCAACGCGCAGATATACGGGGCCCCGCATGGCAGCAGCCGCTGCGACCGCCTTTTTGGTTTCAAGGGCGTCGCAGGGAACGAATACGGTCATGCCGGGAATGACGCGCATCAGTGCAATGTCTTCTATGCTCTGGTGGCTGCCGCCGTCTTCACCGACGCTTAAGCCGCTGTGGCTGCAGGCAAGCTTGACGTTGGCGCCCACATAGGCGACGCTGTTGCGAATTTGCTCATAGGCGCGCCCCGCGCCAAACAGTGCGAAGGTGCTCACAAAGGGAATCAGCCCGGCGTGTGCCATGCCGGCCGCCGCGCACACCATGTTGGCCTCGGCAATGCCGAAGTTGAAAAAACGATCTGGATACGCCTGCGCAAACGCGTTCGTCATCGTCGCGCGCGAAAGGTCGGCATCGCACACAACGATTTTGTCGTTGGTCGCACCCAGTTCTACGAGCGCCTCACCGTAGGCAACACGCAGAGATTTACTCTCCGCCATCGATCGCCACCCCCAATTCCTGCATGGCCTGCTCATACTCCGCCTGATTCGGTGCCTTTCCGTGCCAGCCCACCTGATTTTCCATGAAGGATACGCCCTTGCCCTTTACGGTCTTGCAGCGCAAAAAGCGCGGTTTCCCGGGGCAGGCGGGCTTTTGCAGCGCCTCGACCAGCGCCTGCAGATCGTGGCCGTCCACCGTTTCTGTGTCAAAGCCGAAGGCGGCGAACTTGGCGCAAATATCGCCGAGCGGCATCACTTCCTCGTTGGTGCCGTCGATCTGCAGACCGTTGTGATCCAGCATCACGACCAGGTTGTCAAGCCGGTATTTGGCGGCGCTCTGCGCCGCTTCCCAGACCTGACCTTCCTGCGTTTCGCCGTCGCCCACAATGACATAAACCTTGTAATCCTTTTTGAGGTATTTTGCAGCGATCGCAAGTCCGACGCCGACGCTGATCCCCTGGCCGAGACTACCGGTATTCACATCGATACCAGGGGTTTTGGTGCAGTCCGGGTGACCCTGCAGCCTGCTGTGCAACTGCCGCAGCGTCCACAATTCCTCCCGCGGAAAATAGCCCAGATCCGCTAAGATGGCGTACTGTGCGGGACACCCGTGACCTTTGCTCAGTATGATGCGATCCCGGTCTTCCCAGTCGGGGTTGCAGGGATCGATGCGCGCAACATGGTAATAAAGCGCCATCAGCATCTCTACTAGGGACAAAGATCCCCCCGTATGGCCGGACTTCGAAATATACAGCATGCGCACAATGTCTGCACGCAGCTGGGCCGCTTTGTTTTGTTCCAAGGCAAGATCCATCTTTAAAACTCAGCCCTCCCTTATGTCACGCTGTTGCTGTTTGCCCCGCGTCGCCCGACAGGGCGGCGGATGGGTTCGGTTCGGCACTCACCCTTTTTGGCGCACGGACGGCGTAAGCTGTCATGCCCGCCTCTTTGTAGACCCACTTACAGCCGCGCGAGCGCGCTTTTAAGCCGCAGGGCAGCCTGTTCGGTGCGCTGCGCGTCACCAAACGCGGTCAGGCGGAAATAGCCCTCCCCGCAGGGCCCGAACCCGGCACCCGGTGTGCCCACAACCTGCGCGTTTTCCAAAAGCCAATCAAAAAATTGCCAGCTGTCCATGCGTGCGGGGCAGCGCATCCACAGGTAGGGGCTGTTGGTGCCGCCACAGTACCACACACCAGCACCTTCTAACGCCGATGCGATAACCGCTGCGTTTCTGCGGTAATAGGCAAGGCTCTTTTCTATGGCTTCACGGCCTTCCTGCGTGAAAACTGCCTGTGCGCCACGCTGAATAATATACGCTACACCGTTAAACTTTGTCGTCTGTCTGCGCAGCCACATCTGATTTAGATTCTGCAGGGTGCCGGTTTGCGGGTCTTTGCACACAAAACTTTTCGGCACTACGGACCAGCCGCAGCGCGTGCCGGTAAACCCGGCCATTTTTGAAAAACTGCAGATCTCCACCGCGCATTTTTCTGCGCCGGACACTTCGTAGATGCTGCGGGCGCAGTTGGTGTCTTGTACAAAACACTCATAGGCGGCGTCATACAAGATGACGGCGCCGTGCGAAATTGCCCAGTCCACCCAGACTTGAAGCTGGCTGCGTGTATACGCGGCGCCAGTCGGATTGTTGGGGCTGCACAGGTACACAATATCGGCGTTAGCCCCCTCGCCCTCTGTGGGCGGCATGGGCAAAAAGTCGTTTTGGGAAGTAGCGGCCAGATACACGATTTTGCGCCCCGCCATCACGTTGTCATCGACATAGGCGGGGTAAACCGGGTCGGGGATCAGCACGGTATTGGAGGTGTCAAACAGATCCAGGATATTGCCCAGGTCGCTTTTGGCGCCGTCAGAGATAAAGATGTCATCGATGGTAAGCTGTATAGCGCGCTGTGCATAGTAATCGCGGATGGCCTCGCGCAAAAACGGGTATCCCTGCTCCGAGGGAATATACCCGTGGAAAGTCTCCTGCACGCCCATCTCCGATACAGCCGTATGCAGTGCCTTTACCACCGGCGCCGCAAGCGGCAGCGTGACGTCCCCGATCCCCAGACGGATGAGGTCTGCGTCCGGATGTGCAGTCTGGTAGGCTTGTACTCGGTGGGCAATATCGCGAAAGAGGTAATTCTCGCTGAGCTGTGCGTAGTGTTGATTGAGCCGCATGGGTTCGGTACCATCCTTTCGGGAATTGAAACGACAAAGAGGAACGAGGCCGCGTTCCTAATAGAGCTGTTTTCCGCGCAGAACCTCGCCTGGCTGTGCGCTGAGCGGATGTTACAACGCAAAGCCGCCTTCTTCACACTCACATACATTCATCATAGCATATTTTCCCGCGCCGTAAAAGAGAGGAACGGGAAGTTTTTTGCCCCCGCTCTTTTTTTTTGCGCTGCCATATGATAAAATGACAAATGCCCGAGACGATATCAACGTTGGATAAAAAGCGGGCGAAACGAACAGTTTTGTGTGCGGGGAGGCAGGCGCTGATCATGTGCGGATTTGTCGGTTTTACCGGTATGCGGCGGGATCGTGAGACTGTTTTGCATCGCATGGCGAACCGGATCGTACACCGCGGCCCCGATATGGAGGGCTATCACCTGGGCGGCACAGACGAACACGACGCCATCGCATTGGGGTTTCGCCGCCTGAGCATTATCGATCTGCAGGCCGGCATTCAGCCCATGTACAACGAGGACCGCACAGTTGTGTGCGTTTTCAACGGCGAAATTTATAATTTTATGGACTTGCGCGCCGATTTGGCCGCGCGCGGCCATGTTTTTACGACCCGCTGCGATACCGAGGTTCTCGTCCACGGCTATGAAGAGTGGGGAACCGCTCTCGCTGCCAAACTGCGCGGCATGTTTGCTTTTGCCATCTGGGATACAAAAACCTGTACATTGTACGGCGCGCGGGATTATTTTGGCATCAAGCCCTTTTATTATTCCCGTACTGCGTCTGGCAATCTGATTTTTGGCAGTGAGATCAAGAGTTTGCTGGAACATCCGGATTTTCAGCGCCTGCTCAACCCCGAGGCGCTGCGCCCCTATTTGACTTTTCAGTACTCGGCTCTGGACGAGACTTTTTTTAAAGGTACTTTCAAACTGCCCGCCGCCCACTGGTTTTTGTACAAGGACGGAAACATGACGGTGCAGCGCTATTGGGACTGCGATTTTCACGGAAAAACGACAAAATCCTATGAGGAATGTGTGCAAGAGCTGGACGACTGCGTGCGAGAATCCGTCGCGGCGCACAAGATTGCCGATGTGGAAGTGGGCGCGTTTTTGTCCGGTGGCGTAGATTCCAGTTATATCACGGCCTGTCTGATGCCGGACGACACGTTTTCGGTGGGCTTTGAGAGCGGACAGGATCACAAGTTTGACGAGACGAGTGAAGCGGAGGAGCTCAGCAGGCTCCTGGGCGTTGCCAACTACCGCGATATGCTCACTAAGGAGCGTTGCCTGGAAGCGTTTGCCGATATACAGTACCATATGGACGAGCCGCAGTCTAACCCCAGCTCGGTTCCGCTGTGGTTTTTGTGCAAACTGGCCCGCCAACATGTGACGGTTGTACTGTCCGGCGAGGGTGCTGACGAGATCTACGCCGGGTATGAGTGGTATGCCGAGACGCCGCTGATGAAAAAGTACAAAAAAATTCCGTCACCGCTGAGGAATCTCGCCAAAGACGCCGCACAGCATCTGCCTTACTTTAAAGGACATGACTTTATTATCCATGGAACCGGCAAACCGGAAGACTGGTTTATCGGGCAGGCGCTGGTGTTCCCGGAAAAAGAGGCCTATCAGATTCTCAAACCCAAGTACCGCACAGGGCCAGCCGCGCGGGAAGTCGCGGCGCCGATTTATGACCGCGTGAAGGATCTGACAGAGCTTGAAAAAAAGCAGTACCTGGATCTCAACCTCTGGCTGCCGGGGGACATCTTGCTCAAGGCCGACAAGATGAGCATGGCGCATTCCATTGAGCTGCGCGTGCCCTACCTCGACCGCGAGGTGATGGCGCAGGCGGCACGCTATCCAGACGATTATAAACTGCGCCAGGACACCAAGGCGATTTTGCGCAGCGCCGCCAATCTCACCTTGCCGAATGAATGGGCCAACCGCGCCAAAAAGGGGTTCCCGGTTCCCATTGCGCACTGGTTAGAGGATCCGGACTTTGCCGGTCAGGTGCGCAAATCCTTTGCGGGCGACGTCGCCGCGGAGTACTTTGACCAGGCGAAGCTGCTGGCCATGCTGGATGACCCCAGGCACGAACGCCGCAAAGTTTGGACTGCCTATACGTTTTTGGTCTGGCACGAACAGTTTTTTGAAAGTTCGCGGTATGTCTAGCGATTTTTGCGCGAGAAAGGTGGTGCCGATGCCGTGCCGTCTGGCTTGACCCCGGTCTTTTTGGGCGCCGATCTCAATTGCTACAGTTTTGCGCGAGCCTTTCACGAGGCATACGGTGTGATCAGTTATGCCTTTGGACGCTATGCGATGGCGCCGACGAAGTATTCCAAGATTATTCGTTTCACCGTCGTGCCGGACCTCGATGACGAGACAACCATGATGCGGGTATTGACGGAATTTGCACAGCGCCACGAAGGCGAGCGGTTGTATCTCTTCGGCTGTACCGATGATTACGCCGCGATGATCATCCGCCGCAAGGCGCAACTGCCCTCTTATATTGCACCCGGCCCTGCGGAAGATTTGTACAGTAAGCTGCAGAAAAAGGCTGATTTTTACTCCCTCTGCGATCGGTTTCGGGTGCCTTACCCCAAAACGGTCGCGATCCAAACACCCGTTCGTGAATCGGATATCGGCGAGGCGGCACTGGGCTTTCGTTATCCGGTAATCGTAAAGCCCTCGTCCAGCGTCGATTACTGGAAAACGCCCTTTGAAGGCATGAAAAAAGTTTACCTCTGTGATTCGGCGCAGCAAGCCTGCGCGGTGATTGAGAAAATCTATGGAAGCGGCTACCGCGACAAAGTCCTGCTGCAAGAATATGTGCCCGGCCCGGACAGCGCGATGCGCGTGCTCACCACCTTCAGTGATCAATATGGCAGGGTGCGCGCCATGTGTTTAGGACACACCATGGTAGAGGAACATACGCCCAAGGGCCTCGGTAACCACGCCGCGATTGTCACACAACCTGTCCAGGATTTCCCCCTGGCGCTCAAACTCCGGGATCTGTTGGAGAGCTGCGGCTACACAGGTTTTGCAAATTTTGATATCAAATGCGCGCCGGACGGCAGCGCTTCTGTGTTTGAAATCAATCTGCGGCAGGGGCGCAGCAATTACTACATGACGGGCAGCGGACTCAATCTCGCGAAGCTCGCGGTGGAAAAATGGTCCGACGGAGGTGTTGTGTGCCAGTGCGCCGAAGCGCCGCATTTCTGGCACCACGTCCCAGCGCGCATCGCCTACCGATATACACAGGATAAGGCGCTGGTTCACCGGGCAGAAGCGCTCAAAAAAGAGGGAAAATCGAGCTGCCCGCTGGTTTATAAGGCCGATCTGCGCGGCAACCCGATGCGCGTTTTGATGGTTGCAGCCCAACAGTTTCGTCAATTCAAAAAGTTCAGACGTTATTACCCGATAGAACCACGATAAAAAGGATGCGGTTATGCGGCTTTGCGAACTCGTAGACGGTATTCCCCACACGGGTGCGGACGGGCGGGAAATTGACGGTGTTACCTATGATTCTCGCTGCGCCAAGGCGGGAAGTCTGTTTGTGTGTCTGACGGGCGCGCGCACGGACGGCCACCGATATGCAAAGAGCGCCTACCAAAACGGATGCCGTGCGTTTTTGGTCGAGCGGGCGTTGGAACTGCCGAGCGATGCCGTGCAGGTACAAACGCCCGATACACGCGCCGCCCTTGCGGTCATCGGGGCGGACTTTTATGCCAGACCGGCGCAAAAACTCAGGCTTTTGGGAATTACCGGCACAAAAGGCAAGACGACGACCGCGTGCCTTACGGCCGCTATCCTAAACGAAAGCGGTGTGCCTTGCGCCTATATCGGCACAAATGGAGTGCAAATCGGCCAAAAGCATTACGAGACCGTCAACACCACGCCGGAGAGTCTGGAATTGCAGCGGTTTTTTCGCATGATGGTAGACGACGGGATTCGCTGCGTGGCGATGGAAGTCTCCAGCCAGGCGCTGGCGCACCACCGCGTAGACGGTTTGACGTTTGATGCCGTTGCTTTCACGAATTTTTCTGCGGATCACATCGGGCCGGGTGAACACCCCGACTTAAATGACTACAAGGCCAGCAAGCGCAGGCTCTTTACGGAGCATGGTGCAAATGTGATGGTGTATAATGCGGACGATCCCGTATCGGCACAGATGCGCGCCGGATTTTTGGGCCGGCAGATCGGTTTTGCGCGCAACAGGCAGGCTGACTACCGCGGCGTGGATCTGCGCCCGTTTCGTGACGAGACGACGCTGGGTGTAGCGTTTACTTGCCGCTTTGGGGAGCGGGAAAAACGAATACGGCTGCTAAGCCCCGGCGCGTTCAGCGTCGACAACGCCCTGTGTGCCATCGCGCTGTGTGCATCGCAGGGGATCGGCGTCGATTCATGCGCTACGGTGCTTACCCACACAAGCGTGCGTGGAAGGTTTGAGGTCGTCAAGGCGGTGCCGGGCAGAACCTTTCTGATTGATTACGCGCACAATGGGGCCAGCCTTTGTGCGGTGCTACAGACCTTGCGTGCGTACCAACCGCACCGCCTGGTTTGTGTGTTTGGCTCGGTTGGCGGGCGCACCCAGCTGCGGCGCAGGGAACTGGCGCTGGCCGCCAGCCAGTACGCGGATTATTCCATCATCACGTCGGACAATCCGGATTTTGAGGATCCCAGTGCGATTATGGCGCAGATTGCCGCCGACATGTTGCCTGGCGCAGCGTATACCTGCATCGCCTCGCGTGAAGAGGCGATCACAACCGCTGTTATGCAGTCGAAACCAGGCGACATTGTGCTTTTTGCCGGCAAAGGACAGGAGGAATACCAGCTCATCGAAGGCCGCAAAGTGCCCTTCTCAGAGCGAGCGTGTATTTTGCAGGCAGCGCGCAAAAAAAGCGGCTTTCTGCCTTGACATTGTAGGACAGTTATATTATAAAAGGTAAGAATGGGTGCTTCCCACGGCGGCGCGGCCTGTGCTTGGCATGAGCTCAACGCCGCACGGTCAAAATAAAACGAAAGGAGGATGCGCGGTGGAATCCGAAATTTTTGATCGCATCCAAGAGTATTTGGCGGATCAGTTGGATGTAGAGCAGGACAAGATTACGCTGGACAGCGACATTGTCAATGATTTCGGCGCTGACAGTTTGGATGTGATTGATATGATTACTACCCTGTCGGATGAGTTCGGGGTGGACATACCGGACGAGGATATTGAGAATTTCAACACGGTTGGCGACGTAGTCGCCTATCTGGAGGAACACTCTTAAAATTCGCAAACAAGCCGTACAGTCGGCACCTGCAACAATGGCAGCCAGCAATCCCGGGATCGGGCTACGGCCATTCACAAAATTTCCGGTCATCCCGTGACGATTCAAAACAAAACGGACGGGCGGAGCCGCTCGCGGCTCCGCTTTATGTTGACCTTTGTAAAGCGGCAGTCAAAAATGGGCTTTGGGCCGGATCCCGGATCTTTTGGGAACACAAGACCAAAATAAAAAGTAAATAGAGAGGCGCCGTATGGGCAACGAGAAGAAGACAAAAGAGAAGGCAGGTCAAAAAAAATGGGTGGAGGCGATCACCGCGCAAGAGGTAGATTTTGCGCAGTGGTACACCGATATTTGCACGAAGGCAGAACTGGCGGAGTACTCCAGTGTCAAGGGCTTTGTTGTGATCCGCCCGTATGGATACGCGATTTGGGAGAATATGCAGCAGCGATTGGATGCGCGCTTTAAAGCAACCGGGCACGAGAACGTGTGTATGCCGCTGTTGATCCCCGAGAGCCTGCTGAAAAAAGAGGGAGAGCTCGTCAACGGTTTTGCACCAGAGGTGGCGTGGGTGACGGCTGGCGGCAACGAACCGCTGGAGGAACGCCTGGCTGTGCGCCCCACGAGCGAAACGCTGTTCTGTGACCACTTTGCGCATGTTTTGCACAGCTGGCGCGACCTGCCGATGCTGTACAATCAGTGGTGCAGTGTTGTGCGCTGGGAAAAGACGACGCGTCCTTTCTTGCGCAGCCGAGAGTTCCTTTGGCAGGAGGGGCATACCATTCACGAAACGGCGGAGCAGGCACAGGCGGAAACGCTGGGCCAGCTAAACTGCTATGCGGATTTTTGTGAGCGGGATCTCTGTATGCCGGTTTTGCGCGGCAGAAAGACCGAAAAAGAAAAATTTGCGGGCGCAGAAGCGACCTATTCGATTGAAACAATGTGCAAGGACGGAAAGGCCCTGCAGAGCGGCACAAGCCATTACTTTGGGGATACGTTCAGCCGCGCTTACGGCGTTACCTTTTCGGGGCGTGATAACAGCTTGCAGTATCCTTACCAGACGAGCTGGGGCGTGTCCACCCGCTTGATGGGCGCGATCATTATGACGCATGGCGATGATGACGGCTTGATTTTGCCGCCCGCTGTGGCCCCTTACCAGGTCGTCGTAGTCCCGATCGCGGCGCACAAACCCGGTGTTGCGGAAAAATCGGCAGAGCTGGCGGCCCAAATCGCAAAGTACGCCCGCGTCAAGCTAGACGACTCTGACAAGGCGCCGGGATGGAAATTCAGCCAGTGGGAGATGAAGGGTGTACCGCTGCGCGTTGAGGTGGGGCCGCGGGATCTGGAGAGCGGCCAGTGCGTGCTGGTAAGGCGTGATACGCGCGAAAAGCGAATCGTCAAGTTGGACGACCTGTCCGCAGCCATTCCCGCTGCCCTAGACGCATTGGCAAAAGACCTGTACACGCGCGCCGATGCCAACCGGAAAGCGCGCACGACCAGCGCGGTTACGATGGAAGAGGTGAAGGCGCAAGCGGCTGCGCGAACCGGGTTTATCAAAACCATGTGGTGTGGAGACCCGGCCTGTGAGGAAGCCATGAAGGAACAGGCAGGTCTTTCCAGCCGCAATATGCCGTTTGAACAAGAGCATATTGCCGATACCTGCCCGGTATGCGGCAGACCTGCTAAGCATATGGTGGTTTGGGGCGTCGCGTATTAAACGACAAAAGCTTTTGATGGGACCTTGCACAGAAGACCTGGGCTCCGCGCGGCGGTTGCGGCCATGCGCAGTGTGTTTCAAAAGCGCATTTTGGTGGCTGTACGCCGGTTGGAATGATAATTTCGCTTGTTTTTTTGTTTCGTTGGGGCGGGGACCGCGACGGTCGGCAGCCCGAATTTTGGGGCGCTGTGCCATCCGGTGCAGCGCCCTGTCTGTTTTTGTACGAGCCGGCGGTTCAAGGTGCCCCGGTTCTTGCGTGCCTCGTTGTGGCAGGGAGGGCTTACGATGGCAAAGAAAGGTGAAAATATACACAAGCGTCAGGATGGTCGCTGGGAGGCACGGTATGTCAAGGGCTACGCATTATCGGGCACGATCCAGTACGGGTACTGCTATGGCAGGACATACCAGGAGGCCAAACAGAAGGTGGTGGGCTGCAAGGCAGATATAGCGCGCGGCTTGCCGCCCCTGCAGCCGACAAACGATGGGCACCGCTTCGCGTTTTACTGTATTGAGTGGCTGCAAAGGCAACGCGGCGCGGTAAAGGAATCGACCTATGTGAAATACGAGACGATTTTGAAAAATCATATTCTGCCCGGTTTGGGCACTTGCTTCCCATGGGGAATCACGACATGGGTGGTAGAGCAGTTTAAACAAAAACTCTTGCAGGAGAATCTCTGCGCAAAAACCGTGCGGGATATTCTGGTCGTTTTGCAAAGCATACTGCAATATACCGACCGACAGTTTGCCTGCGTTTTTCCCGTGGTGGATATTGCCTATCCCAAAGAAGAGAAGAAAGAGGCGCGCGTTCTAAGCGTAGAAGAACAAAAGTTGTTTGTTTCGTATCTTCGAACCGATATGGATACCTGTAAATTCGGCATTCTTCTTGCGCTGTTGACTGGTCTGCGGATCGGGGAACTTTGCGCATTGCGCTGGAGGAACGTATCCCTGCGAAAAAAAGAAATCTATGTAGAGGCAACGCTCCAGCGCCTCAGGGCGGCTGACGGTGCGGGCGCCTACAAGACGAAACTGGTTCTCAGCACACCCAAAAGCGGAACCTCGATACGAACGATTCCTTTAACAGAAACGGCAGCCGGGCTTTGCGGTCAATTCGATCCGCATTGCCCGGCCGCCTTTGTATTGACCGGAACGGAGCAGTTTATGGAACCACGTCGCATTCAACGCAGACTGGCGAAATTTACGGCGGATTGCGACCTGGAGGGGGTGCATTTTCATACCATCCGGCACACCTTCGCGACGCGGTGCGTAGAAGTCGGCTTTGAGATTAAATGCCTGTCTGCCATTCTGGGCCACGCCAATACGAACATTACGCTGAATCGCTATGTGCATGCGTCGAGGGACTTAAAGCGCGAGAACATGAACAAGCTTCGCTCCGTCGGGCTTTAAAAAACATGCGGCCCCTTAAAATCCGAAGCTCGGCAAAATTCGCAGAGCGTTAATCCAGCGCTCCGAGACCGGCAAACCGCTGAGCGCTGGGTAATAGAGCGCCAGCAACAAAAGCGATACAGCGCATAGACCCACGCCCACCTGTTTTGCACGCTTCTCGCTGCGCATCTTGCTCAAGACCACGATGAGCGCCGCCAAGCAGAAAAGAGAACTGGGGAAGTAGTGGTAGAGGAATGTGCAGCGGGGCACTAGCATCCAGGGAACCAGTTGCGCCAAATAGAGCACCAACACAGAGCCGCCCTCTGTGCTTTGCCGTCCGCTGACCTGGCGCCAAAACAACACAACAATGCTAACCAGACCCGCCAGCCAGATGACCGGCCCACCCAGACCGGCAATGGTACCTCGCAAGCCGGTGGGCAGATTCCCGTTGCTGTAATACCATACGGGGCGAAGCCCAAAGAGCCAGGTATACCAGCGACTCTCATAGGGATGGGTTGCCTCCAGCGTGGCATGGTATCGGAACATGCTGATTTGAGCCGCCCACCAATCGCCCAGACTAAAGCCTGGATCGCGCCATACATACGGCAGGTAACTGGCGAGATAAATACACAGCGGCGTCAGAATATAAAACAGAACACCGCCCGCCAGTGCGAACAGAACTTCTCTGCGAAAGTGCGGCTGATTTTGGCGGTACCGCGCCCACAAGACACCGAAATACAAAACGGCCAAACCGGCACCCGCATAGATGCCGGTCCATTTGGCGGCGCAGCCCAGCCCAAACGCCACCCCGCCCAGCGCCATCGGCAGCAACGAATCCGCCACGCCTTTTTGCAATACGCTCTGGCAATACCATACCATACAGTACGCGCCCAGCAAAATAAAGAAGGTTGCGTAAACGTCAATGGTGGCAAGCCGACTCTGGGCATAGCGCATAAAATCCAGCGCCAGCAGGCAGCCCGCCGCGGCGCCCAGCCAGCGGCGGCGTGTCAGGCGGCGGGCAAAGCACCACATAAGCGGCACCATCAGCACGCCGAACAGGGTACCGGAAAAGCGCCAGCCAAATCCCGTCATGCCGAAAATTGCAATTCCCAACATGATCAGATCTTTGCCCAAAGGCGGGTGAGTGGTCTCATACACAGGCATTTTGTGCAGCTGCTCATAGCCGGTGCGCGCGTGATAGATCTCGTCAAAATAAAAACCGTTGAGCTGGCTTATGGTTTCGGGTACAAGCGTCTGCTCATCAAAAAGCGGGTCGGAATAAATCACTGTTGTGGGCCCCAGCGGGCATTTTCCGCCTTCGTCATCGCGAAAGCACAATTCCATAACCTGCCCGTTTGTGATGGTGACGGTGTATGGCCCTGCTCCCGCGCTGCGTATATCCAGCTTTTGCCACAAAAAGGGTGCGCCAACGTCCAGCTCCAGCCTCGCCACCTCGGCGCCTCTGGGATCCGTTACGGTAAGCAGTCCGTTATTGTATATTGAGATTCCGGGGTAAACCCACAGCTCCGCAGGGGCAGTTTTGCCGGGCAACAGTTCGACGGTTGTCACATAGGTGCCGTCGTTTGCGTCCGCACCATTCTGCGGGGCCTTTGTGTCCCCCAAATAGGCAAAACTGAAAACAGCCGTAGCCGCTGTGAGCAAACCGAGAGCCACGATTTCTTTGACGTGCCAGCGCGGCTGGGCATAGCGGATCGTCGCCTGCAAAGGCGTAGGCAGATATTGCCGCGGGGTGGTAGGCTCCTCCTCTGCTGGAATGGCTTCCGGGTAAGCCTCCCCGATCTTTGTTGCCTTTCTTGACAGCACAAGAATGGTAAGGCAGACAAACAGCGCCGTCACGAGGAGGCCGATTACAAGCAGAAACAGTGCGTTGGTTTCGTCAAAGAACCAGGGGTCGGAGCTCTCAACGGTTGTGCAAACAGCGGCCAGGTTCAAAAAGCCGGCGAAGGAAAGCCCAAACCCAACAGCGAAGAACTTCCGGCTGCCAACGGATAGCGCGGCAAACAGGGTGAACGCCACACCGGGCAGAAGGTAGCGCTCATGCATACACGGTGCGAGCGTAAAAACACCTACGGTGTAAAAAGCAGCCAACACCAGTGCCGAAAAGCAGCCCCGCCGGTACAGGCGGACGGCCAGCCAAACCAACATCACGGTGAGAACCGCGAGATTGGCAAAGCCAAGTGTCCGCCAGCGCACGCCGAATACAGAAGAGGCGCTGTCCAGCGCCTGCCAGTTGCCGCCCAGTGCGCCCAGCCAGTTAAAGGCATTGACGCTGGCGTATGGGTAACTGCCGCCGGTTCCCAAATACTTCTCCAGCAGACCTTCCCAAAGGCCTGATACGCCGAAAAAGGGCAGTGACAGCGCGATGACCGGTGCCAGAGCCAGCGCTGCGCCCAAAAAGATTCTACCTACCGCTGCCATGACGCGCCGTGCCCCCTGCGCCACCGCGTCCGCGATCGCAACCAAAAAGCATACAGCCAATACAGGGCCGGCAAAAAGCGCCTGTGGTTTCACGGCGAGGGACAAGCCGTAAAAGAAGGCCGCCGGGAGATAGCGCTTTTGTTCTAACAGATAAAAGCAAAAGAGCAGGGGCAGAAGAAAAGCGCTATCCACCTGTCCCCAAACGCCCGTTGCGTATAAAAACATCGGGTTAAAAGCCGTGAACAGCGTTACACAAAGAACCAGTCGAGGCTTTTCGGGTAGCCAACGCTGCCCGGCGCTGTACAACAAAAGGGCGATGGCGCAGTCGCAAACGGCCGGAAAAATAGCCAGCAGAACGCGGGCGGCGGCGCCACCGTACGGCAGGTGAAGGGCGCGGCGCAAAAGCGCCGTTAGACCTAATATCCATAGATAGCCAGGTGGATAATCGGCAAAGTAGTCCGGAGAATAGAAGGCGCGCGGCCCCACGTCCAGCAGATGTTCTCCCCAAGAAAAAAAGCAGCTGAGATCGTACGGGTACCCCTGCGTGCAGGCGGCTAAGATCAGGCGCAAAAGCAGCGCCACCGACAAGGCAGCGCCCAGCGCATACGGAAGGGCCGGGCGCGTTGAAACTTGTCTTCTTTTCATAGAATGTCTCCTACCTTTTGGCGTGTACCGGTTCTATAAAACCCCTCTCGTCGCCATGCCTGTGTCCAAACAGCCGGCGCGGCAGATCCATCTTCCCATCTTTTCTGCCGGGCGGCTGCGGGATCCGGCCTGTCGCGGCCGGAAGGCGGACACTTACAGCTTTATAATTTGCGCGCCGTCCTTTGTATCTTTGACAGCCCAGCCCATAGCGGCAAGTCGATCCCGGATGGCATCGGCGCGTGGCCAGTTTTTTTCTTCTTTTGCTTGTGCGCGCTCTTTGACGAGATCGGTTACCTCGGTCGGGATTTTTTCCGCCTTGCGATTGTATAAAAGCCCCAGTACGCCGGTGAGCTCATCCAAAACCTGGGCGGCATCGGCCAGCGCCGTGCGCCCCGCCTGCGCCGAGAGCGTGTTGATTTCTTTCACAAAATCAAACAGCGCCGCCAAGGCGTCCGGTGTATTTAGGTCATCGTCCATGGCAGCGATAAAGGCCTCCCGTGCTTTTTCGGCACAGGCGGCAAGGGCATTGTCCTGTTCACCCGATTGCGGTGCGTGCTCTTGCGCGAAATCAAGGTTGTCGCGGCAGGTGTACAAGCGCTCTAACGCGCTTTGACAACTCTTGATCAGCTCTACTGTGTAATTGAGCGGCATGCGATATTTTGCCGTGAGCAAAAAATAGCGGATCGGTTCATAGCCGTAGCGATCGGCGACATCGCGGATGGTGAAAAAATTGCCGGCGCTCTTGGACATTTTCTCGTTGTCGATATTCAAAAAGCCGTTATGAACCCAGTACCTGGCGAAGGTGCAACCGTTGGCGCATTCGCTCTGCGCAATTTCGTTTTCGTGGTGGGGAAAAATCAGATCCTGACCACCTGCATGGATGTCAATGGTCTTGCCAAGATGTGTGCGCGCCATGGCGCTGCACTCAATGTGCCAGCCCGGTCTGCCTTTTCCCCAAGGGCTGTCCCAGCAAGGCTCACCGGGCTTGGCGGCCTTCCAGACTGCGAAATCCGCCGGATCTTCTTTTACATCATCGTCCGTCTGATGGCGCAGCGTGCGGGTGCCGCTCTCGAGTTCTTCCAGGCGCAGGTGGCTCAACTTGCCGTATTCCGGAAAGGACTTGACACGAAAATAGACATCTCCGTTTTTGGCCACATAGGCATGCCGGCTCTCTAAAAGATCCGCAATCAACTCCTGGATCTGCGCGATGTGCTGCGTGGCGCGTGGACGCACGGTGGGTTCCTTTACGTTTAGGCCCTCGCTGTCCCGAATGTATTCCGCTTCGTACCGGCGCGCCACTTCGGCCATTGAGGTTCCCTCTTCCCGGGCCTTCTCGATCAGTTTGTCGTCAATATCGGTGATGTTAGAGACAAAAATCACCCGGTTGCCGCGGTATTCCAGATACCGCCGCAGCGTGTCAAATACCACCATCGGTCTGGCGTTGCCGATGTGGACAAAATTGTAAACGGTCGGCCCGCATACATAAATGCGGTATTCACCTGGTGTCTGGGGGGTAAGCTCCTCTTTTTGGCGGGTCATGGTATTATAAATTTGCATAAATGCGATTCACCCCTATTTTGTGTACAAAAAACAGTCCCGGTTCTGCCATAGATAAATTCCACCGGATACAGCCGTGATGGCTGCGACCACCCAGCACAGAAAGAATGTGACGGTGCGGGGGATCGCAAAACCGCGTGCATCGGTTAAGGCGGCGGAGAAATAATAAAACAGAACGGTAAACATCTGCAGTACGGTTTTAATCTTTCCCCACCGGTTGGCGGCGATCACAACGCCGCGCTCCGCCGCTACCATGCGGACACCAGCCACGGCGAATTCCCGGAATAGAACAATCGCCAGGACAACAGGATGGCAAACGCCGTCCAGCATCATGTAAAGGAAGGCTGCCGTCGTAAGCATCTTGTCGGCCAGCGGATCCATAAACTTGCCGAATGAGGTGACCAGTCCTTCCTTTCGCGCCAACGTTCCATCCAAAAAATCGGTGAAGCTCGCAACGGCGAATACAATGCCGGCGAGCAGCGCCATCGTCCGGTTGTGATACCCCGCCTGCATGTCACAATGACCCGCGAATGCCATGAATACGGGCACGAGGGCGACGCGCAGCAGCGTCAATTTGTTGGGAATGTTCATGGCGCTTCCTCCTCGGGGCAAACAGAGCCGTACAGGTCATATGTATCGGCGCCGGTTACGGTTACGCGGTAAAATTCTCCCTCCCGCAGCGGCGCGTCTGATGTTGCCAGCACATTGCCGTCGATTTCCGGGCAGTCTCCTCGGCTGCGCAAAAGGTACAACCCACTTTTTGCATCAAAACCGTCGCAGATACATGCTAAGGTCGAGCCGATTTTTTGCCGCATCAGTTCCCGGCTGATTTGCGCTTGTATATCCATGATCGTGTCGGCGCGCTCTTGTTTCGTATTTTCGTCGATTTGGCCGTCCATCTCGGCGGCGGGCGTGTTCTCTTCCTGTGAGTAGGCAAAGCAGCCCAGGCGGTCAAAGCGGATGGATCGCACAAAATCGCACAGTTCCTCGTATTGCGACTTCGTCTCTCCGGGAAAGCCGACCATCAGGGTGGTACGCAGCGTCAGGTCAGGAACGGCGGCGCGCAGACGCGCAATGACGCTCTCGATCCCGGCTTTTGTGCTGCGTCGGTTCATATTGCGCAAAATTTCGTCATTGCAGTGCTGGATCGGCAGGTCCAGGTAGGGCAGTACTTTGTCGTTTCGAACCATGGCGGCAATGAATGCATCGCTGATGCGCTCCGGGTAAGCGTACAGGATCCGGATCCAACGGATTCCCTCTATTTTGTTGAGCTCGTCCAGAAGTTGGCAAATTTCACCCGGATGCGCGCGATCTTCGCCATAGGCGGTGGGATCCTGCGCGACCAAAATCAGCTCCCGCACACCCTCCTCACCCAGCCACCGGGCCTCTTCTACACAGTCTTCCAGGGGTCGGCTGCGCAGCGGTCCGCGGATGAGCGGAATTGCGCAATACCGGCATCGGTTGGAGCAACCCTCCGCAATTTTTAAGTAGGCATAGTGACGCGGTGTGCTGATGACGCGCGCGCCGCCCAAGGAAAGGGCTGTTTTGGCGCCGTAACTCTCTAGATGCGTCTGCTTGCCGTTATAAACCCTTTCTACGATAGCGGGCAGCGCAGCGTTGGAACCCAGCCCGACTACGGCATCCACCTCTGGCATCTCGGAGAGGATTTCGGATCGGTACCGCTCTGCCAAACATCCCGTGACGATGACCTTGCAGTTCGGGTTCTGTTCTTTTTGCTCACAGGCGAGGAGAATCGTTTCGATCGCCTCGCTTTTGGCGCGCTCTATAAAACCGCAGGTGTTGACGATGATTACATCTGCCTCGGCTGTGTCCTCTACGGTCTCGTGCCCGGCTTTGATCAAAGCGTGGCAAAAGACATCAGCGTCCAGCTGATTTTTTGGGCAGCCCAGCGAAATAATCGCAATCTTCATACGGATCCCGACTCCTCTTCTATCATCCGCAGTGCCGCCCGAATGACCGCGCGACCAAAGCCGCGGCGCTGCAGCGCCGCGGCAACCAAATCGCGCCTGCCCTGCGCCAACTTGTCCGCGTAGCGGCCCTGCAGCAGCGCTACGGCGCTGGACAGTTCGGGATCGAAATCTCCTTGTTTGTCTGCGCCAGCATCCCCAAGGGACTCCACCGCGCGACCGGCGCATGCAGGATCGACGCCTTTTGCGCGCAGGTCGCACAGAATTTCGCGTCGGGACTTGTGTTTGCGATACAGCGCTTCGGCGCGGCTCTGCGCGAAGCGCTCATCGTCCAAATATCCCATTTCGGTTAGTTTTTGAACAGCGCCGGCAGCGGTTTCTTCGTCAAACGTTCGGCATAACTTTTGGGTTAACTCCGCCGCCGTGTGGTCGCGATAACGTAAAAGTGCCAGCGCTTTCTCAAGCGCGCGGGTTGCATCACTTTGCCCGCGCAACTGTTCTAACCGATCGGCATCGATCTCACAACCCGTGTGGATACCGGCGTCGGCGAACAGCTGCTGTGAGACGGAAAACGCGAATGTGCCATCCAAAAACAGCGCACACCGGCCGTCTTTCGTAATTTTTACATCGGTTAGGTATGGCATAGGGCGTTACTCATCGACCATGATGTCAAGGTCAAGCTCGCTGCCAGTCTGCTCGATGGTTGTCGGATTGACGTCTCCGCCGGTGGAATAGCTCTTATCAGGGGAAGCCGGTGGAGTTGGCTGGGACGTGGCGGCTTTTGAAACTGTCTTCTTTTTGCCGAGGGAGAGAAGGCTGTCGGCGTTTTCCCGAACCGCCGCTTCAATGGTGTTTGAGATCTCGGGATGTTCTTCCAGATAGGCCTTGGCGTTATCGCGGCCCTGCCCCAAGCGGATATCGCCATAGGTGTACCACGCGCCGCTCTTTTGTACCGTTCCCAGCTTGACGCCCAAGTCCAATATCTCGCCGGTCTTCGAGATTCCCTGTCCGAACATAATATCGAATTCGGCTTCCCGGAAGGGCGGCGCCACCTTGTTTTTGACGACCCTGGCGCGTGTGCGGTTGCCGATAAAATTGCCGCTTGCGTTTTTGAGCCCTTCGACGCGGCGCACGTCGATGCGCACCGAAGAGTAGTACTTTAAAGCGCGTCCCCCTGTGGTCACCTCTGGGTTGCCGTATACAACGCCAACTTTTTCACGAAGTTGATTGATAAAAACGCAGACGGTGTTGGTTTTCCCGATGACGCCTGTCAATTTGCGCAGTGCCTGGCTCATCAAACGCGCATGCAAACCGACATGGCTGTCCCCCATTTCCCCTTCGATTTCTGCCTTGGGAACCATCGCGGCGACAGAGTCGATTATGATGGCATCAATCGCGCCGGAACGCACCAGGGCTTCACAGATTTCCATCGCCTGCTCACCTGTGTCCGGCTGGCTGACCAAGAGGTTGTCGATGTCCACGCCCAACGCGCTCGCATAAGAGGGATCCAGCGCGTGCTCTACGTCAATAAAGGCCACTTCGCCGCCGTTGCGCTGTGCCTGTGCCAGGATATGGAGCGCGAGTGTTGTTTTACCGGAGGATTCCGGTCCGAAGATCTCCACGATGCGACCGCGCGGCACCCCGCCGATTCCGAGCGCTATATCCAACCCCAAGCTGCCAGTGGAAATTGCGTCCACCTGCATCGTGACGCTGGCGCCCAACTTCATCACGGCACCCTTGCCGAATTGCTTTTCGATTTTGGCCAGTGCCGTATCCAGAGCCGCTTTTTTGTCGTCTGCCGGGGCAGGTGTTGCAACGACCGTTTCTTTTCTGGAAGCCATCCTTTATACTCCTTTGCATCCTCTTGGGGGATCGTCACCGAATCACTTTGTCTATTGTAGCACAAATTAGCCGGTTTTGCCACTCTTCTGCGCAACGGAAGGCTTTTGTGCCGTAATACATCGATCCTGCCCGGCGGTGTCGCGTATGCAGGTAATGCCTTGCCAGCCGTTGCCCTGTGCCATTTGGCACACGGCGCCGGCCTGCGTGGACCCGATCTCCAGCACCAGCCAGCCACCGGGGCGCAGGGGCGACAAACCGTCGCGCAGCAGCGCGCGGTAATAGGCAAGACCATCCTCACCGCCGTACAGCGCGGCGGCGGGCTCACGCGCTACCTCCGGTTGCAGATTTTGCATATCTGAAGCGCTTAGATAGGGCGGGTTTGCGATGATCATATCGACCCCGGCATTGGCTCTTGCCGTGCACCATACAAGCGCGTCCGCCAGAACGGGTGTGACCTGTGTGCCGGCTGTATTTTTTTTAAGACAGGCGTAAGCCGGCAATTCCTTTTCCACGCAGGTAACCTGCGCGCCGGGAATCGCGTGCGCGATACGAAGGCCCAGGCAGCCGGTGCCGGCAAAGAGATCCCACACGACGGGGTGCTTTGCGCCCTGTAAGAGCGCAATGGCTTGTTCGCATACGGCTTCGGTATCCTGCCTTGGGCAAAATACACCCGGAGTTACGGATAGGGTCAGACCCATAAAATCCCAGGTACCCAGGATGTACTGCAGCGGTTCTCGTTCGCATCTCCTGGCGGTCACAGTCTGTAACAAAGCCTCTTGATCATCCGTCAAGGGCGTTGTCAGCAGCCGTGGATCGGTATCCGTCTTGAGCACATAGCGCAAAAGCTCTTTCGCGTCAAAGGCGGCATCCGGTACGCCGCAGCCGGATAAAGCCGCAGTTACGGCGCGCAGCGCGTCCCGTGGGCTTTTGCCCCGCAGACAAATCACCATGCGCCCTCCTCCGGGTTTTGGGGCAGCACGGGGGTTATCGCAGCGATCGCGATCTCTATCATGGAATCGTCCGGTTCAAAGGTGGTCAGATGCTGAAGCCACAGCCCGGGCCTGCTGACTGCGCGCGACAACCAGCTGTGACTGCGCCCGGCCCATTTGATGACTTCATACGAGACACCGATCAGAAGCGGCAGCGTTGCGATCTTGTACACCACGCGCAGGCCGGTGCTTGTCCATGGCAAAACGGCATAGAGAAAGATGCTGATCAATACGACCAAAATCAAAAAACTGGTGCCACAGCGCGGATGAAAGCGGGAATGTTTGCGGATGTTTTCCACCGTAAGTTCCTCACCGGCCTCGTAGCAGGCAATGGTTTTATGCTCTGCGCCGTGATACTCAAAAACGCGGTGGATCTCTTTCATGCGGGTGACCAAAAAAAGATACCCGACAAACAGAGCCAGCTTTAGTGTGGCTTCCAGCAAAACACGCGGCCAGTGTCCCAAGGGTATGGCGCGACCGATGAGATCCGTCAAAAAGGTCGGCAGGAACATAAACAAGAAAAGCGCCAGCGCTACGCCGGCAACGACAGAAAGTACCGTGAGCACATTTTGAACCGCGGGGGTGGTATGCGCGTCGAGCCATTTATCGAATTTTGTCTGTTCTTCCTGCTGCTCTTCTTCGGTCAGGCTGACATCCATGGAATGTTCCAAACAGCAAAATCCCTGGTAAAGGTTCTGCACCATATTGCACACGCCGCGCACAAGCGGCACTTTATTGTACCAGTGCTGCGTAACTTTGCTTTCTGTGATATCGATGGTACCATCCGGACGGCGCACGGCACAGCACATTTTCTCAGGGCCGCGCATCATAATGCCTTCCATCAGCGCTTGGCCGCCGACGCTCGTGCGAAATTTTTCCTGTGCTTGCATGGATCTTAAGTCTCCTGTACGCTTTTTGATACCGTCTCCGTGTTGGGAGCAACCTGCGCATGTGTCTGGCTGTAAACCGGCAACGAGACACGTACGGTCGTGCCCTGCCCGACGGTGCTTTGAATTTCCAAGTTTCCGCCTAGCCGTGTAACAATCTCTTGCACTACGGCGAGCCCGATGCCGGAACCGCGCACCGCATTGTGTCCTTTATAGAAGCGTTCCCGCACATGGGCAAGATCTTCCGGTGGGATCCCCCTGCCGTCGTCGCGCACGGCAACGGTCAGCCAGGAATCTGTGCGGTCAAATTGGATATGGATTACACCGCCCGGATCGGAATACTTGATGGCATTGTCAAAAATGTTCACCAGCACCTGGCGTAGCCGACCGGCGTCCGCCCAGACGGGGTAAGGCTCAGGCGGTTCCTCATATTGCAGGGTAAGGCTTTTCTGTGCGGCACGCGCCTCAACAAAAAGCGCGGCGTCGGTGACCTCCGCCACCAGATCTAACGCGGTACATTTCAGCTCTACACCGCTCTGCAGTCGGGAAAAATCCAAAAGCTCCTCCACCATGGTGTACAGCCGATCCGTTTCGGAGCCGATAATCTGCAACCCGCGCTGAAAATTTTCATCGGAAGGATCCAGCGTAGCGATGGTCTCTACCCAACCTCGTATGGAAGTAAGGGGGGTGCGCAGTTCATGGCTGACAGAGGATATAAACTCATTTTTTAACTGTTCGGTTCGCGCAAGATCGGCGGCCATCTGGTTGATGGTGGTACACAGGCGGCCGATCTCATCGTTGTAACGGGTAGCGGGTAGGCGTACCTCCAAGTCTCCCTGCGCGATTTTTGTGGCGGTCGCTTCCACCTGACCCAGAGGTCTTACGATGGATCGCACAAAGAAAAAGCCGCTGGAAATTGAAAGTAGAAGAGCCGCGGCAACAAGCCCCACAGAGATAAGAACCAACTGGTTCCAACGCCCGTCCGCGAGTGTTAAAGAAGTGACCAAACGCATGGCCGTGATGCTGCCGGCGGCATAGGGAACCAGGGTAGTGACAGCCATCACGCGCTCACCTTCCGGTGTGGTAAAGGTTGCCGTGCCGATGCCCTCGGCGCTGTTGAGCGCAGTCGCCAGGTCATTGCCGACGGTCAGGCTGCCGCTGCGGTTACCGCTGCTGGTTGCAAGTACGACTCCGCCGTTGCCCAATAGCATAAACTCAAACTTGTCCTTCTCGTCAAACTGCTCTACGGTTCTGCGCAGCACCTGTGCGCGAGCGGCGGCATTGTCGCTCTCGGAGAGCGCGGTTCCGGTTGCCTGCAAACGCCCCTCAATCATAGAAAAGCGGCTTAAGATGGCGCGCTCCACACCGCCGTAAAGACTTTGATAACTTGTGTATAGGAAAACGCCCTCTGCGATGGCAAGCGCCAGCACCGTGACCAGCAAACTTCCGCGCAGCCAGCGCTGGGTGATGCTCGTCATGGCGCGTTATCCCCCCTGGAAAGAGTTAAGAGCGTAGGATCTTGTACAGCGGGCGACCCTCTTGAAAGTTGCGCGGTTCTTTAGGCATTCCAACGGTAACCGTACCCCCACACGGTCAAAATATGCTGCGGGTTACTGGGCTCATCCTCCACTTTCATGCGCAGCCTTCGGATGTTGACATCGACGATTTTGGCGTCGACATAACCGTCCTCGCCCCACACGCCTTTTAGAATTCGCTCGCGCACCAGCGCCGTGCCGGGGTTGCGGAAAAACAACTCCATGATTTGAAATTCCACCTGTGTTAAGTCGATGGCTTTTCCGGCCTTGTAAAGGATGCGGCTTCTTTCGTCTAGAACAAACGACCCGCTGATCAGTTGATCCGGCACAGCGGCACCGGATGCAGAAGCCCCCGGTATGGCACGCCCTACGCGGCGCGCCAAAGCCTCGACCCTCGCAACCAATTCCGACACCAAGAAGGGCTTTGTGATATAATCGTCCGCCCCGATGGAAAGACCGCGGATTTTGTCGGCTTCCTGACCCTTGGCGGATACGATGATGATGCCGATGGTGGCGTTGGAGCGCCGGATGGTTTCACACAGAGAAAGTCCGTCCATGCCGGGGAGCATGATATCCAAAAGGGCAACCTGACATTCTCCGCTTTCCTGCAAAAGCGCAAGTGCGCGCTCCGCGCTGGAGGCCTCCGTCACCTCCCAGCCGCTGCGTCGCAGATTCAGCGCTTCCACTTCTCGGATGCTGTCTTCGTCTTCCACGATCAGAATGCGCTTCATGGGGCAGTTCCCCTTTCCCTCGGTGTTTCGGCTCAAACCTTTAGGAAGCGGTCAGTCCTGGAGCAAAAAGATCCGTTGCGGGATGTCCGTCGCGCGCAGGCCGGGGTATTCGTTAAACACCCTTGCCTGCAGCTGTCGCGCGCCAATGGTGGCAACGCGCTGGTAACGCGCATCGGCCGGCGTATCGCCGGGGTCGATCAGGCGCAGCTCGCAATAGGTACCGCCGCGCTCGCCTAATAGCAGCCAGCCGTTCTGGCTCGCGTTTGCAATAACCCGTACCTTGCCGCGCAACGAACGGGGCAGCGAGAAGAAAAAGCCGTTTTCGCTGTCATACACGCCAAAAATCGTAACGCCTCCCGTCGGTGTGGCAAAATCCCGCCAGAGCAGAAACTGAACACTGCGTCCCAGCGCGTCCGAGATGGTGCCGCCGTCGCTGATTTCGACAGGGATATCGACAGTGCCGTTTTCGTCAAGGTCGCGGCTTGTAAGGGAGATGTCATAGCGCAACGTATCGGCATAAGGATCAAAAAGACCGTCGGGCAGATAGGTGTCGAGAAAGCCGGTTTCGCTGTTGTAGGTGACAAAGCTGGAAAGCAGACTTGTCGCCGCAGGACCCGACCAACCGTCTACAACGAGATACGGCATGTCTCTCCAGCTCCCCGCATGCAGCGCCGTGCAGGCCGTAAAAATGCCCTCCCCGATCTTTAAAGTCTGCGCATTGCGAAAACCTTCGGTCGTATTGGTGAGAAGCTGCAGGTTGATACCGGCATACTCGCCCTCACCGGGCAGGGCCAAAACCAGATCCTGCGTATCCTGCTTACCGGTAATGTTGGTCAGCAGCATGTCGGTATAGGTCTGCGTTAAAACGGTTTGCAGAAAAGAATCGCTATAGTCGTAAACGACCATATAGCGATCTCCCTGTGCGCTGCCGTACCCAACCAGGACCTGCAGGGATGCAGCGTCGCGCAAATGCGCTGTGGTCACACTTTCCACTTCTCCGGAAAGGCCCTCCACAGTCTGCTCCACACGCCAACTGTCCTCGCCCTCCGGTTCCAGCACGGCAAAAGAAGCATTGGCCGCATCGGCCGTGGTGTACAGAGCAGCCGCCTCTTGCGTGCCGTCGCCGTCCCAGTCACCAAAGAGAAACGGGGACAAAAAATCTCCGCTGGCGGGATACTTGAAGGTGACAGGGCTGCTCAAGGTTGCGGACAGCGCGCGTTGTACGGCGCTTGTCTCGCCGGAGAGCTGCGTCGCGCGCAGCAAGTTTTCTACACTGCCGCCCAAAGTGCCCGAACAGCCGCTCAACAGCAGGGCGACCGACAGGATAGCGACCACCGGCACCTCACGCAAGCGCTTTTTGATTGCGTTGTCTTGCAATAGGCGCATGTTCTGGTGCAGAGCGGGAAAGGAATGTTCACTTAGTGCAAAAGGGCGGTCTTTTCGCATTTTTTGCACAGGTGGGACTGGTGCATGCCGATCGCCGAGAATACAATGGCGACCGTGCCAAACGCCGTCGCCAGGATGCCCAACACCAGGCCAGCAATGCGGAACACGGCGCCGCGAATTTTGACTTTCATGCTATTTCCTCCATTCAGGATCTTTTTTTAAAAATGAGCCATTTGCTGAATATGTAGTTAGAGACGATGACTACAACTTGACTCAACAGCTTTATACAATTGCTCCAAATTGCTGCGCTGACAAAGGAAATCCTTGGTCCTATGGCTTCCACGCCGACCCACATGATTCCCTGATCGAGTACGGCGGTGAAGAGACGTGCCGCAATAAACCGGAAGAACTCCTTACCGGCCGCACTGCCCCGGCTCTTGCTCCGAAAGACAAACGTTCGGTTGGTCCAATAGGCGAAAAGAATACACAGGGCATTGTTCAACGCGTTGCCTATGCCGACCGCGAAAGAGACCCCAAACAGAGCCTGAAACACATTGAGCAGGACAAAGTTGAGCAATGTACTCAATGCGCCAAAAAGCAGATAGGAAACCTGCTCACGATATTTTACCAGATACGCTTTGATCGTTTGCATAGTGTGCCTTTTTCACGCGGCACCGCACAAAGGTGGGTGCGCGCAGGCGCCAAAAGGCGTCAGCAGTCCCTTGTGCGGCGCCGCCTTCGGTTGCCATTTTACAAAAGTGAGCCTGTCCGCTCGGCAGGCAGGCTCTGTATGCTTTAGAATCGCTGCAAAGATCCCGTGCCATTCTCCGGTGGCACTTGAAACTTCATAAGATGCGTCGGATTTCGCGCGGAGCATTTTTAGGAAGACTTTGGCTTATTCCGCAGCTTCAGACTCTTCCTCCGGTGCAGCCTGAGGCTCTGCCGGCTCTTCGGGGTCAGGTTGTGCCGCTACAGACTCCTCTTGTGCACTGTCGGCTTTATCTTCTTCGGGTTCCAGATCGGCGCAGGCCTTCATGGATAGGCTGATGCGCTTGCGGTCAAAGTCAACCCCCAACAATTGGACGCGAACTTCATCGCCCACCTTCAGGACATCGCTTACCTTGTTCACGCGCTCGTTGCTAATCTCGCTGATATGAACAAGCCCGTCCACACCGGGTAGAATGCGCACAAAGGCCCCGAACTTGGTAATGGAGACGACAGGCGCGGTGAACACAGTGCCAATGGGAACTTCCTCGCGAAGTTTCACCCAGGGATTGTCTTCTTCTTTCTTGTAACCGAGCGAGACCTTCTGCTTTTCGGGATCATAGCTCTTGACATAGACGTCAATCGTGTCGCCCACATTCACGACCTCGGACGGGTGTTTGATGTTGGACCAGGAGAGCTCACTGATATGGCACAGACCATCTACCCCGCCGATATCCACGAAAGCGCCGTAGCTCGTCAGGCTCTTGACGACGCCCTGGTAGTGTTTATCGACTTCAACGTTCTTCCAGAATTCTTCCCGCTTGACGCGGTTTTCTTCCGCCGTGACCTTGTTGATGCTGCCAACGATTTTCCTGCCGCTGCACTCCGTGATGACCAGACGCACATGGCTGCCGACCAGCTTGGTGTAATCCTCATCACGGCGCATCGTCGCCTGGCTGCGCGGCACAAAAACACGCGCGCCCTTCACATTTACTACTACGCCACCCTTGTTGGCCTCGGTCACGTCGCCTTCCATCACGGTGCCGTTCTCGAATGCCTCCATCACGTCCTTCATGCCCTTTTGCTCTTCAAAGCGGACGCGGGAGAGCGTGTCCATCCCCTCTTGATCGTTTGTCTTGACGACGACGAGATCCAACTCGTCGCCCACTTTGACAAGATCTTCCATCTTGGCATCGGGATTGCGCGTCATATCAGACAATCGGACGACACCGGTGTGCTTGGAGCCCTCGATGCTGACGTTGCACTCCGTCGGCGTGATGCTGACAACCTGCGCCCTGACGATTTTGCCCACATACAGGGGCTTTGACTCCGACGCATCCAGCATCTCCTCAAAACTCATGTCGTCACGGATTTCTTCGCTCATAGTGTTAAGTACCTCCTCGATTATAGACCAAGGTGTGGAAGCTCCCGCCGTCACCCCAACCTTCTCCGCGCCCCGAAGCCATTCGCGGTCAAGATCCCGCGCTGTTTCTACGGCGATCGCCTGTGTATGGGCGGCCGCAACTTGCAGCAGTTTCTGGGTGTTGGAGGAGTGGCGCCCCCCGATGATCACCATGCGATCGCACCGACGGCTCAATTCTTCGGCTTCACGCTGCCTAGTCCACGTTGCATTACATATTGTATCAAAAATTTTTGGATTTGTACACCATTTTTTTAAAAGTTCTTTGCACCCTTCCCAATTTTCCACACGCAGTGTAGTCTGCGCCACTGCATATACCTGTTTGGCCGCGCGCACAACGGATTCCAGCTCCTCCAACTGCTCCCGATCGGCAAAAACTGCTACGGAACCGGTGGCGTGGCCCACAATGCCTTCCACCTCGGGATGGGTGCGATCCCCTGCGACAAGCAACAGGGCGCCGTCCTTACCCGCCTGCGCCGCAATGGTATGAATCTTGGCGACAAAGGGGCAGGTGGCGTCATGATACGCCAGGCCGCGTGTGCTGATTTTATCATAAATATCGCGCGGAACCCCGTGGCTGCGGATGACAATTTCGTATTCCGGCGGTACGTCTTCTACCCGGTCGCAGGTCAAAACGCCGCGCCGTTCCAAATCTTCAACCGCTTGCGGATTGTGGATCAGGGGACCCAGTGTTGCAACTTTGCGTCCTTCTTCCAGCAGGCGGTAGGTCAACTTGACGGCGCGATCCACCCCGAAACAAAATCCCGCCGTTTTAGCAAGAAGAATCTGCATGGCGCAAGCCCTTTCCGTATCTCGTACAATCTATTTTGCCTCTGCGGCGCAAAGGCCAACGTCAAGAGAGCAGCTGCGGGGACGATCTCTTCGCGGATCGCCCGTCTTTACGCCTCAAAATGATTTTCGGTGAGCAGCGCTTCCATCGTGTCGGCCAGGCTGTGCTTCATGGCGCGCAGCGCGGCAACTTTATGGCTCGGATCCGATATTTCAAACGCACTGGCCGGGATGGGCTCTCCAAAGCAGACGCGCACGCGGTGAAAGACGTGCGGACGCCCGTCCTTTGTGTGGTAGATTAAGCGGCAGGGCACAAGGTCGGCGCCCGCCTGTCCGGCGATCAGGAATACACCGCCCTTGATGGGCCCCATACTGGCGCGCTTGGAACGGGTTCCTTCCGGAAAGATCAACAGGCCCTTTCCCTGCTTGCACGCCTCGGTCACGAAACGCAGGGTTTTGTTGTCAGCCTTGCCGCGGTCTATGGCGACAGCGCCCATGCAGCGCAAGAACCAACCGAACAAAGGGTTGCGAAACAGCTCTTTTTTGGCGACGATGACAAGCCGCCGCCAATCCATGACCGCGACGACAAGAAAAACCGGATCGAGATACGAGATGTGATTTGCCGCGATCACGCAGGGCAGCCCTTGGCGTAAGATTCGCAGATTATCCTTCCCGCGCACCTCAAAGCGCCATATGCAGTGTACCGCCACCCATCCTATGACCAGGAATATCCAGTACAGCACCATGATTTCTTCAGTCCCTTATCTTCTTGTTAGCATCCTGTGCGCCCCGCTCGCGATTTATGACCTCGCACACTAGGGTACGCAGCGCCGCAAAACTCTGTTCGATGTCCATCTCGGTGGTATCCACCAACACGGCACCCTCGGCGCGGCGCAGGGGAGCCACGGCGCGGTGTGTGTCTTGGAAATCGCGCGCCTCGATATCTTCAAGAACGGTATCGTAATCCGCCTCTTGCCCTTTTTGCAGCAATTCTTTGTAACGGCGCATCGCGCGCGCCTCCGGCGTTGCTGTCAGGAAGATTTTTAACGTGGCGTCTGGCAGAACCACGGTGCCGATATCGCGCCCGTCCATCAAAACATCCCGGCTGCGCGCCAGATCCCGCTGCAGATCAAGCAAAAATGCCCTGACGGCGGGCGAGGTGCCCACCGCGGACGCCGCCATACCTGCCTGTTCCGATCGAATGGCTTCGCTCACGTCTTCACCGTTTAAATAGACGCGTTGGGTCCCGTTTTGCACGGTGATGTCTAAGGTGATCTGTGGCAAAACGGACGCGACAGCGTCTGAATCGCCGGGGTCAATGCCGTGGCGCAGGGCAAAAAGTCCAATGGCGCGGTACAGTGCACCTGTGTCCACATAAGTAAAACCCAGCTGGGCGGCCAGACGTTTCGCCATACTGGATTTGCCGGCACCGGAAGGGCCGTCAATGGCAACGGAAATCATGGGATACATGCCTCATTTTCCCCCGGATTGTGCCGCAGCGACAGCCGCTTTGGCCGCCGCTTGCGCGGTACTCCAGGCGATCTGTAAATTATAACCGCCGGTTTTTGCATGCACATCCAAAATCTCACCGGCAAAAAAGAGACCGCGGCAAAGCCTGCTCTGCATGGTTTTTGGGTTTATCTGCCGCACATCCACACCGCCGCGCGTGATCACTGCATGTTGCAAATCCCCCAGTTGCGTGATGGGCACACGCCAGTTTTTGCAAAGTTGTACCAGTGCCATCTTTTGAGACCGGGTCAGCTGCGCGGCGCGGATCTCGGGGTCAATCCCCCAACGGTCCAGCGCCGGGGCGCGCATGCTGCGCGGTAGAAGCTTTTCCAGAAGCGCAGCAGCTCCTTTGGTGCCCAGTGTGGCAATCTCTCGTGTCAGTCGGTCATATAGCATTTTCTCTGAGAGAGCTGGTTTCGTATCCAGCACACAGAGATATCGGTGCGCGCGCACATCCTCTACATAATTGCTCGCTGTGAGCGTTAGCGGCCCGGACAGACCGAAATGCGTAAACAAGACCTCACCCTGTTCGCTGTAAAGCGACTCGCCGTCGCTGAGTAGCGTAAGGCGCACATTGCGCAGGCTGAGCCCAGCCATGCGCTTACAATCTGGGTCATCGCTTTCAAGTGCGCAGAGTCCCGGCAACAGGGAGGTAATCTTGTGCCCGGCATCGCGCGCCAGGCGGTAGCCGCTCGCGTCAGAGCCGGTATCGGGATAGCTTGCACCGCCCGTTGCAAGAAGCACCGCTTTGGCGTAGTACGCGCGGGTTCCACTCGCCGCCCCGACGCAGGCACCATCCCGCAAGAGCAGAGCATCGGCATCAGCCTCCACAAAATCGGCCCTTTGGGCATACCGCAGAAGGGCTTTTCGAACATCGGCGGCGCGATCCGAACACGGAAAGACCCGTCCGCCCCGCTCAACCTTGAGCGGTACACCGAGCGAAGCAAACAGATCCATTGCCGCGCGCGGTGGAAAGGCGGTGAGGGAAGAATACAAAAAGCGCGGGTTTCGCTGTACAAAGGGCAAGAAGCCCCGCACATCGCAGTCGCTGGTGAGGTTACAGCGCCCCTTTCCGGTGATGAGCAGCTTTTGCCCCGGTCCTTTGGGGTTGTGCTCCAACACCATTACCGAGGCGCCGAGCGCCCCTGCTGCGCCCGCTGCCATCAGCCCCGCGGCGCCACCGCCCACGATCAGGAGATCCGTCATGTTGCCGCCTCTCAAGGGTTGTATTTCCCTGCCATAACGGCAAATAGATTCCGCAACATTTCAAAAGAATTCGTCTCGGCACCAGCGGCCGGTGTTCCTGCCTGGGCGGGATAACAGTGGCTGATTGGTACTTCGCATGCCTTAAGACCCAGTTGTGTAGCGCGCACACCCAGGTAGGGGAGCAGCTCTTCGCCCATAAACATATCGCGCAGCGGTCGTACGGCGGGATGGGTTAGGTACTCGCGGCTGTAACCGCGAAAGGGATTGGTAGTGTCGGTAAACCAGTGTCTTGCCGTCAGGCTTAAAAGCGGGGCGTGAACAAGGCGTGCAAACATCCAGCGTAAAATCGGCATATTCACACTCTTGCCGCCTTTGCAAAACTGGCTGCCCAGAACAAAGTCATACCCTTGCTCCAGCATCCGTATGAAACGGGGGACATCCTCGATGGAATTCCTGTTGGCGCCGTCTATGGTTAAAATTCCGCGGTAATCCCGCTGCAGAGCGTACCAGATCCCCATGCGCAGCCTTGCGCTCGTTTGCCCCGGTCCACTTTTTATAAGCAGTGTGTTGACGCCATAACTTTCCAGCGTACCCGGCTCCACACTGCCGTCGCGAGATCCGCCGTCACACACAATAACATCCGTAATTTTATCGACACCGGCCGCCTGTGCACGCCCCAGCAGGGTCAGGATGCGGGCGCCCTCGTTGAAAACCGGAATCAGCAGGCAGTAGCGGCTGTTGCGGCTCGTGAACTCAATCGCGGTAAAGTCCGGCACGCCTTTCACTCCATAGCCTACAAATCGGTCCATGCCTTCTTCCCCCGTTGCCGATCCGGCGGTCTTTTTGCCTCTGTGTTCGTTTCGCTTTTTATGGTCGCGACGCGCGGCTGAATCGGCATCCGCAGTAATCCTGCCGGTACAGCCCATACTGCTCCGACAGCGCCAAACTGCGCTTATATCCGTCTTTTTTGCGAAAAGCACTGGGCAGCCAGCGCACGCCGTACTTCGCCGCCAGTTCCTCGCCCAGTGCATTGAGGCGAACGGGGTCTTTGTGGGGGCTCACCGACAACGTGGTGCAAAACCAAGCGTACCCTTGCTCGGCGGCATAGCGCGCCGTGCGCTCCAGGCGCAGGCGATAACAAACCGTACAACGCGCGCCGCGCTCCGGTTCCCCCTCCAGACCGCGAACGGCGGCCTCGTACACGGCGGGCTCATAGGGCAGTTCCACCACATCAATGCCTTTGTCCGCATAGCCCGCCTGTTCTACAAAGCGCTCTAGTTCCACCTCTCGTCGAAGATATTCCGCCGGCGGGTCAATGTTGGGATTGTAGTAGACAAGTGTCAGTTGAAAACTTTGTTCTAGGCGCTCCAGCACGGCGCTGGAACAGGGCGCGCAGCAGGCGTGCAGCAAGAGGCGTGGCTTTGGCCCCTGCGCAGGCAGTGCGGCGATGACGGTCTCCATCTCGCGCTGGTAATTCACAGGCGTATTTTTGCTGCCCTGCCTCATCCCGACCTCACTTAAATTCCTTGACCTGGTAGGTAAAACCGTATTCCTGCTGCAGTTTCTTTACTTCCGGCTCGCAGTCTTCGATAAAGGTGGGCTCAAAAACACTCTGACCATTGTGAGCCTTTTTGTAGGTATCCACAATCTCGTTGAGCTTCTTCCACCCCTCCTCTTCTTTGTCTTTGGGCGTACCCTTGGGGAAATCAATCAGGAATTCGCGGTGCTTGGGAACTCTCGCTTTCATAGCGCTTTCTCCTGTTACTGTAATACAGATTGTATTAATATAATTATACACTACATTATGTTTATACCATTCTCTGCAATAGAACGGATAGGAAAATCCCGCTATCGGGCGTGTACAAAATTCTACGGCGCAGCATACGCGGCGGTTTGCCCAGGATCCGGCACTTGTGTACCGGTG
Source organism: uncultured Subdoligranulum sp. (assembly GCA_964560675.1). Lineage (GTDB taxonomy): Bacteria > Bacillota > Clostridia > Oscillospirales > Ruminococcaceae > Gemmiger. Next base: position 61,118 of record CAZLMA010000002.1, read on the forward strand.
CGTCGCCCATCAAACCGTCACTATATCAGCCTGCGCAAGATCGAACAGGCGGCAGGCATTTTGCGCCGTCTCCGTCAGGATCTGTTGTGGATCTGTGCCCCGGATTTCTGCCATTACAGTGGCGACGTATACGATGTTTCGGCTGTCGTTGCGTGTGCCGCGCACAGGCTCTGGGGCGAGATAAGGGCAGTCGGTCTCCAGCACGACCCGGTCGCGCGGGATGACAGCGAGCGCTTCTTTGGCGCGGCGCGCGTTTTTAAATGTCAAGCTCCCGCCAAAGCCGAAATACAGTCCTTGTTCCAACAGTTGGACGGCGTCCTGCGCACTGCCGCTGAAGCAGTGCAGAACCCCGCGCGGTTTGTAGGTGCGCAGCAGTTCATACATCTCGCCATGTGCCTCGCGGTCGTGGATGGAGCAGGGCAGATCCAAGCGCGCAGCAAGTTCCAGCTGCGCTTGGAACATCGCGAGCTGCTCGTCGTGGGGAACCGGCCAATGGTGATCCAAGCCGATTTCACCCACAGCCACGACTGCGGGATCGTCAAACAGCGGCAACATCGCCTGGAGCTCCGCGCGCCAGTCGCCGTGGTAAACCGCTACGGTAGCGGCATCCTCTTCGATCAGGCTCTGCGGATGGATGCCCAGTGCCGCGTGTACAAAGGGATATTGGCGCGAAAGAGCAAGAACTTGTTCCGCCTCGCCGGAGTGCGTGGCGCACTCCAGCACGCCGCATACGCCCGCATCGGGCAAAGCGCAAAGCAGCGCCGTGCGGTCGGTGTCAAAGCGATGAGAGGCGTAGTGGGCGTGCGTATCAAACAGATTTTTCATCCTGGTAAAGGGGGATCATCCCGTATGTTTCTGAATTTCGTCGCGGTTTTCGGGGCTCTGCCCGGGCCCAGAGTGCGGCATTTTGCTTCCTTGCGCCATATGGCGTACTGGCAACGTGTGTTATGGCAAAAATCATCGTTATCCTGCGCGCCGAAACAGGTTTTTACGCGTTGTCAGCCTGTTGCGCCTGTGCGGCAGAGCGCTGTTGTTGGTTCAATTCTTCCAGCAAGTCGAGTTCCTTGGCGGTGTCAATGCGCGGGAAGAGACTTTCGCCTTTGTGCAGGTGCGCTTCGGCGGGCAGTGCGCCGAACGTTGCGACGCTTTCCCAACTCTGCAGGTCCGGCCCAACGCCCAACTGGGCAAACGCTTTTTGGCAGCTACTGGGCATAAAAGGTGTGAGCAGCACGAGGCAAATGCGCAGCGTCTCGGCGAGATTGTATAGAACGCGGGCCAGGCGCGGCCTATCGTCCTCGTTTTTAGCCAAAAGCCAGGGGGTCGTCTCGTCGATGTACTTGTTGGCGCGCGTGATGACGCCGAATACCTCTGCCAGCGCGTTTTGGAAAGCGTACTGCTCCATCTGCGTTTCGTAGGCGTCGCGCAGCCCGTTTACCAGGTTTTGTAGCGCTTCGTCTTCGGGGCCGGGTTTCTGCGAGGCGGGCAGTACGCCGCCAAAATAGCGCTCCGCCATTGCGGTGGTGCGCGAGAGCAGGTTGCCCAGATCGTTGGCGAGATCCGTGTTGATGGTCTGGATCAGCAATTCGTTGCTGAAATTGCCATCAGAGCCAAACGGAAAAGTTCGCAGCAAGAAGAAGCGCAGCGCATCTACGCCGTAGCGCTCTGCCAGCACATAGGGATCCACCACGTTCCCGCGGGATTTTGACATCTTCTCCCCGCCGAAATTGAGCCAACCGTGTCCGTATACGTGTTTGGGCAGCGGCATCTCCATGCTCATCAGCATGGCAGGCCAGATGATGGAATGAAAGCGCACGATCTCCTTGCCCACAAAGTGCACATCCGCGGGCCAGTATTTCTCGTAATCGCTTTCGGGGTAGTGATCATTGCAAAAGCCCAACGCGGTTGTGTAATTAAAGAGTGCGTCGATCCACACATACACGACGTGTTTGGGATCGAAATCGACGGGGATGCCCCAGGTAAAGCTCGTGCGAGATACGCACAAATCTTCCAGACCTGGGTCGATAAAGTTTTGCACCATCTCGTTTACACGGCTGCGCGGCTGCAAGAAGTCGGTGTTGACCAGCAGATCGCGCACACGGTCGGCATAGCGGGAAAGGCGGAAGAAGTACGCCTCTTCCTGTGCGTCAATCACGGGTCGACCGCAGTCCGGGCAGCAGCCGTTTACGAGCTGGCTCTCCGTCCAGAAACTCTCGCAGGGCGTACAGTATTTCCCCTTATAGATGCCCTTATAGATGTCGCCCTTCTCATATATTTTTTTGAAGATCTTTTGTATCGCCGAGACATGGTAGTCGTCCGTTGTTCGGATAAACCGGTCATAGCGGATGTCCATCAGCCGCCACAGATCTTTAACGCCGCGCTCTCCCTCTACGATATTGTCAACAAACTGCTTAGGGGTGATTCCAGCCTGCCTCGCTTTTTCTTCGATCTTCAGCCCGTGTTCATCGGTGCCAGTTAGGAACAACACGTCATATCCCTGCAGGCGCTTGTAGCGGGCCATGGCATCCGTCGCCACCGTGCAGTACGTGTGGCCGATGTGCAGCTTTGCGCTGGGATAGTAGATAGGTGTTGTGATGTAAAAATGTTTGTTTTCCATGGATCGTGTTTCCTTTCCCAATGCATTCCTTGACTTAGGAGCGGCCCGTTGTGCGTCGCCATGCCTTTGCGGTATGCGCAAAAAATAGTGAGCGAACACCTTGGTCTTTTGCACCGACGCACTGCAGGCAACAGGCGGATAGAACCGCATGCGGTGTTCTGTACGTTGCCCCTTACTCAAAAGCCGACGGGCTGCACACCGCATGCCTCCAGAGCTGCGCGGCACAGCACTTCGGTGCTGTCAAGAAAAAAGTCATCCGGCAAATGCTCATCGCGCTTTACAAGGCTGAGCTCCGTGCAGCCCAGTACAGCATGGGTGCAGCCCTGCGCCGTAAGATCGGCGGCGACCTCAGAAAAAGCAGCCATGTCGGCGCGCTTGCCCTGTTTGATTTGCTCATAGATGATGCGCATAACGTCTCGCTGATGTGCAGCCGACGGCTCTGCACAGGGCAGGTTTTGCGCAAGGCAGGCCTGCCGGTATACACCACCGCGCAGGGTACCGTCTGTCGCTAAAATACCGAGCTTTTTGCATCCGCGCTTTTTGGCATCGGCGACGACGAGAGCCGGCATATGCAAAACCGGTACCGAAACTTTTTGCGCAATACCGCTGTAAAAATAGTGCGCTGTATTGCAGGGGATGAGCAGTACCGTTGCGCCGTATGCCACCAGGGCCTGTGCGTCCTGCTGCAAAATCGGCAGGGGATCCACGTCACTCTCTTTGGTAATGTAGGCCGTGCGATCCGGGGTTGACGCGCGGGAAGAGAGGATAATGTCGATGTGGTCCTGATCTCTTTTGGCCGGCGTATGCGCAATGAGCATCTCGTATAAATAGCAGCTGGCGGCCGGTCCCATCCCGCCTAAAATTCCCAGAACAGGTCTTGCTTGTTGCCGCGGCAAAACGCGGCTTGCCTCTTGCATGCCTACTCCCCCAAAGTGCCTAGTGTCTGTTGTCCATTATAAAGCGCGCTGTGCCAATATGCAAGGAACATCGCCTGCAAACTCAGTGTTGAACGCGAATCCCGCTCTTTTTTGGCTTCTTACATATTTTCCGGCACATGAATTTTGAACATCGTCAGCACGTTGCGGATCACGCCGCGCACGCCCAGGCACAGCGCCAGGCGCGCCTGTTGTGCCGCCGGATCCGCACCGCGCAGGCGGCATGCTCCGTAAAAGCGGTGGAATGCGCCCGCTGCGCCCATGCAGTAGCGGAGGACGCGCGCCGGGTCATAACGCTGCGCCGCCGTCGCGATTTCGCCCGGGAAATCGGCGAGCAGCCGGATCAGCGCCTGCTCTTCCGGCTCCGGGAAGGCGTAAGCGCTCCAGGCGGTGAAGCCCTTGTACGCGATGCCCTCCTGCGCCAGCTTGTTGAGCATCGTGCAGATGCGCGCGTGCGCGTATTGCACATAATAGACGGGATTTTCGCTGTCATTGCGCACAGCCAGATCCAAATCAAAATCCAAGGTAGAATTCGCTTCCCGCATATTGAAAAAGAAACGCGCGGAGTCAATGGGAACTTCCTCCAGCAGATCCGTCAGCGTGATGGCTTTGCCGGTGCGCTTGGACATACGCACCGGTACGCCGTCCCGCATCAGGTTGACCATTTGCATCAAAACAACGTCCAGGCGGTCGCCGTCCAACCCAATGGCGTCCATCGCGCCTTTCATGCGCGCTACATGGCCGTGGTGGTCAGCTCCCCACACGTCGACGGCTTTGTCAAATCCACGCTGTGATAGCTTATTGTAGTGGTAGGCGATGTCGGCGGCAAAATATGTGGGCACACCATTTGCGCGCACCAACACCTCGTCCTTCTCGGTATCCTCTTCGCCTTTCTTGCGGTTGGCGACGCCGTATTTGGCGCTGTACTGCGCGCTGCGAAACAGGATTGCGCCATCCGCGGCGCGGTAGGCGGCACCGTTTTCCACCAGCCGGTCCACCGCAGCTTTCACCGCGCCGTTCTTGTGTAGGTCACTCTCATGGAACCAAACGTCATATTGTATGCGATACTTTGTCAGGTCCCTCTTAAGGCCTTCTATGTTTTTGGGCAGCGCGTATGCCGTGATGTCCTTTTGCAGCGCAGAAAAGTCAGCATTTACATAGGCATCGCCGTGCTCTTTTGCGAAAGCCTTTGCGTGCTCGACGATGTCCTCGCCCTGGTAACAATCCGCCGGCAGCATACAGGCCTCTTCACCCTTGTACAGCTGCAGGTAGCGTATGGCGAGACTCCTGCCGAATTTGTCGATCTGATTGCCCGCGTCGTTTATGTAGAACTCCCGCGTTACCGCGTATCCTGCCCACTCCAGGCAGGCTGCGATACCGTCGCCCAAAGCGCCACCGCGCGCATTGCCCATGTGCATGGGACCTGTGGGATTGGCCGACACAAACTCCACATTGTAGCGCCTACCTGCGCCGACGAAGCTGCGACCATAATCCGCTTGTTCGCTCGCCGCGCGCACCACACGCTGCAGCCAGGGCAGCGAAGCGGTAAAGTTAATAAAACCTGGTCCCGCCACCTCGCATCGCGAAAAGTCGCTTAGGGAAAGATCCGGCAGGCAGCTCGTCAAAATATCGGCGATACGCCGCGGCGCCATATGCCACACACGCGCGCCCGCCATGGCGAGGTTGGCTGCCACATCGCCGTTGGCAGCATCAGCAGGGGTTTCCGTAATAAAATCAGGCAGTGGTCCTTCTGGCAGAAGGCCCTGCTCCATCGCACTAGAAGCAGCTTTTTGCAAAAGATCCCGCGCCTGCGCTTGCAATGCAGCGCGTGGATCCAGGAAAAGGGTACTGGCTGGCATGGCATTTCTCCCCAAAGTCCGAAGATATAAACGATTTAAGGTCGTGGAGGCAACGGACTGATCGTGATATCCACCAGGTTCCGGCTGATGATAGACTCGTTGCCGGTATCCAGCATATAGCTGAACTTGAGCCGCCCGCCGTCCTGGGTAAGGGAGGGCTCAATTTCGTCCGCCGCTATGCCCAGTGATAGAATGCCGTAACCTGTCTCGTAATGGCACAGATGTCGAGTCCCCTTCTCGATCACAAGTTGGCTGGGCACCCGCCCGAATCGGGTCATGGTCACGCGGCGGGCATCGTCCGCCACCCGCACCGTCGTGGTACAGCCGTCATAGCCGGTGGCTTCCGTCTCCTGATAGACGATATAGTAAGCGCTGTCTTTGTGAATCAAACTGCCGCGTGTCATCAGCTCAACGGTATCGCTGTCTCCCCCCTGCTCCATGGTGCCCTTTATCGTGATCAAATAGTTTTCTTCCATTTAAAATACCCGTGCCGGCACGGCTCACCGGCGCCTGTACCCGTGAAAATGCGGCCGCTGATTTGGCATTCTCACACAAATATCAAAGGGTCTTCTCCCATAAAAACTCTGCACTACCTGTGTAAACCGCTATTTTACGTCGTTGTTGTGGTCCCGCATCGGGGGAGTCCTATAGCGGCGAACCGTCATTGCGCAGAACGTGTACCCTTCCTCGTCGTCTGCGCATATGCCAGCGCCAGGAGAGCAAACAGGCTAGAAATCTTCGATCGCGACGCGTTCTACCTCTCCGCCGGCATACGGACCCAAAAAAATGGTTGCCAGAGCGGCAAAATCGTCCGGTGTGTCGCTGACATAGTAGTGTACGCTTCCCTTGTGGGTGCCGTCTTGCAAAAGCCCCAATCGGTTTAGCATCTCGGCAGCGGAGAGGGCGGTACTCTGCCCCACGTCGATCAGGGTTACTCCGTCGCCCATAAAAGCGTGAATCGCGGGGCGCAGCAGTGGGTAATGGGTACAACCCAGGATCAGCGTGTCAACGCCGGCGTCCCGGACTTCTCTTAAATACCGCTCCACCGCCAGAGCCGTCACGGGGTCGCCTTTGGCGATAAAACCGTTCTCCACAAGCGGCACAAAAAGCGGGCAGGCTTTTGCGGTAATATGTACCTCAGGCAGGAAGGCGCGCAGCGCGCGCTCGTAGCTGCCGCTGCGCACGGTTGCCGCCGTGCCGATGACGCCGATTTTGCCGTTTTTCGTCGCCCGTGCGGCGCAGCGCGCGGCTGTTTCAACTACACCGGCATAGGGAACCGGCAGGCGCTGGGCCTCTTGTGCCGGAAAGACGGAACTTACGGTGCCGCAGGCGGCCAGTATGCACTTGACGTTTTTTGAGATGAGAAAGCGGATGTCCTGGCGCGCGTACTGTAAGATGGTATCTCGCCCGCGTGTCCCATAGGGCACGCGTCCCGTGTCGCCGAAATAAACAATATCCTCGCCGGGCAGGCTTCTGCGCAGCTCGCGTACAGCCGTCAGCCCGCCAAGGCCGCTGTCAAACACGCCAATCGGACGCGTATCCATCAGTAAAGTCCCCTCCGCTTTGTCAGTGCCGCCGCGATGAGCCTGTCAACTAGGTCCGCAAAAGGAATCCCCGCCGCTTCCATCAGTTTGGGGTACATGCTGATGGCGGTAAAGCCGGGCAGTGTGTTGATCTCGTTGCACAGCACGCGCCGGGATCCTCGCTCCACAAAAAAGTCGCAGCGCGCCAAACCGGAGCAGCAAAGTGCGCGGTAGGCTAACAGGGCCGTATCGCGGACTTTTCTCAGCAGTTCGTCTTCTAATTTTGCAGGAATCACGGTTTTTGACACGCCGTTTTTGTACTTGTCGTCATAGGTGTAAAATGTGTCCCCCGCCAGGATCTCTCCGGGGAGCGTCGCGAAAAGTGTGTCTGGATTGCCGGGATCGCCCAGTACCGCGCACTCCACTTCCTGTCCGTCGATGAACTCTTCCATTACGACCTTGTCGTCTTCGCGCAGGGCTGTCTCCATGGCGGTTAGCAGGTCAGACCGGTTCATAGCTTTGCTCACCCCGACGCTGGAACCGGCGTTTGCGGGCTTGACAAAAATGGGATAGCCGCCAAGCCGTTGCTCCGCGCGTGCGCACAGCGCCTGCGGCGCTGTCAAAGCCTCGGCGCGCTGCGCGCTACACCATCGGCAATGCAAAATGCCAGCGGCGTCCATCAGCGTGTTGGCGACCGCTTTGTCCATGCAGACAGCGCTTCCCAAAACGCCGGCGCCTACAAACGGAACGCCCGCCAGCGTAAAAAGTCCTTGGATGGTACCGTCCTCACCGTTTTTGCCGTGCAACATCGGCACGGCGACGTCCACACGGATGCGCGCCGCGCGTTCTTCTCGCAAAAGCAAAAGCCCGTGGTCCGCGCGATCCGGACTGAACACACAGGGTGCGTTGGCGGCGTCGTGTTTCCAGGCGCCGTTCTCGATGCGTTGCGCGTCGGCGGGCGTTAACAGCCATCGACCCGCCTTGGTGATACCGACCGTTATCAAGTCGTATTTTTCAGCGCATGGACTTTGCGAGAGCGCCCGCACCCAGGCAGCCGCCGAGACACAGCTCACCTCATGCTCACTGGAAACGCCACCGAAAAAAAGCGCCACACGCGCTCTGTTAGTCAGCGTCATGCCGAACACCACCCTTTCCCACCGCGCAATGCGCTACCATAATACCATAGAAGCGCCATTCCTGCCACCCTTTTGCCGTAAAAAAGTTTTTCAGGAGATTTTATGGAGCGAAATCTACTAAAAAAACAGGTTGACAAGTCTTTGTGTGTTGTGATAAGATATGCGACGTAAATAAAGCAGCCGCGCGACATTTTGTCGCATTGCTCACCTTGTGGGTGTTGTCTGCAAGACCCCGGGTCATAGCGCAGGCCATTCCCGTCGCCTCTGTGGGGACGGGTGTGTGCGTTGGGTGGCGGTTGCTTTTGCGGCCGTCTTGCTTTATCTGTGGGACTGATATTTGATGGGGGTGTATGACAATCGCCAGCAACAGCAACAAGGAACTGGAGATTAATGGGCATATTCGCGACAAAGAGATTCGCCTGGTTGGTGCCGACGGACAGCAGTTGGGTATCATGAGCCCGCGGGAAGCGTTGCGCATTGCCGCCCAGCAGGATTTGGATCTTGTCAAGGTGGCACCGCAGGCGAAACCGCCGGTATGCAAAATCCTTGATTACGGAAAATACCGCTTCGACATGCAAAAACGCGAGAAGGAGGCGCGGAAAAACCAAAAGACCGTAGAGGTCAAGGAGATCCGCCTTTCTTTAAACATTGACACCAATGATTTTAACACAAAGCGCAACCAGGCGGAAAAATTTTTGCAGAAAGGGCATAAGCTCAAGGTGACGATCCGGTTCCGCGGCCGCGAGATGGCGCACACAAACTTGGGGTTGGACGTAGAAAAGCGTTTTGCCGAGGAACTCAAAGAGAGTGCCGTCGTCGACAAACAGCCCAAGCTGGAGGGGCGGAGCATGACTATGTTCCTATCCCCGGCGCCGAACAAGTAATGATTGATGGAACGGGAGGAAACGCAACATGGCCAAACAAAAACTAAAAACACTTTCCGGCGCAAAAAAGCGCTTTAAAATGACGGCGAGCGGCAAGATTAAGCGCAATACCGCCAAACGGCGCCATATCCTGACCAAAAAGACCACCAAACTCACACGCGGGCTGCGTATGCCGCATTACGTCGACAAGTCAAACGAAGCCACCGTGCGCAAAATGATGCCCTACGGGGGTTGAGTTAGGCCTTTTGGCAAAACAAACAGGAAAACTGCGATCAAGTAAGGAGATAGATTACCATGGCACGTATCAAAGGCGGTACCATGACGCATAAGCGTCACGTAAAAACCCTGAAATTGGCGAAAGGATACTATGGCGCCAAGAGCAAACATTTCCGCATGGCGAAGCAGGCTGTACTCAAAAGCGCCGGTTATGCTTACGTAGGACGCAAACAGAAAAAGCGCGATTTTCGCAAACTGTGGATTACACGCATCAACAATGCGGCGCGTGCCCAGGGCATGAACTACTCCACCTTCATGAACGGCCTTAAAAAAGCCGGTATTGAACTCAACCGCAAGGTGCTCAGCGAAATGGCCATCAACGACCCAGCCAGTTTTAACGCTCTGGTCGCCAAAGTGCAAAAGGGCTGAAAATCGTTAAAATCATGACGCCTCGCAATCACGCGCGGGCGTCAAATTTGTGTCAATTTGCTCGAAGAGGAGCCGCGCCATGCAGCCACTTTTGTCAAGCCGCAACAACGACGCCGTAAAAGCTGCCTGCAAGCTGCGCGACGATTCCCGCACCCGCGCAGAGCAAGGTCTCTTTTTCGCCGAGGGCGCAAAGCTCTGCCTAGAGCTCTGCCGCAGTTGCCGTCTGCATACCCTGTACGCTACGCCGTTGGCCCTTCGGCGTACGCCGGCGCTCGCTTCCCAAAGGGAGCAGACGGTGCCGATTACGGATTCTGTGGCCCAAAAGCTGGCCGGTACAAAGGCAAGCCAAGGGGTATTCGGTATATTTTTTACCCCACAGGCAGCCGATGCCGTGCCGCAAGGTGCCAGGCGAGTGCTGGCGTTAGACTCTGTCCAGGATCCCGGCAATGTCGGTACGCTTTTGCGCAGTGCCGCCGCTTTCGGCTTTGACGCGGTGGTACTGGGTTCGGGCTGTGCCGCTCCTTTCTCGCCCAAGGCGCTTCGTTCCAGCATGGGCGCCGCTGCGCGTCTGCCGCTTGTGTATGCACTGGATCTGCCTGCTGTTTTGCAGGATTTGCGCGCGCACGGCATGCGGTGCTTCGGGGCCGCGCTGCGCGACGCCGTATTGCTGCAAACCGTATCGGGGCCGTTTCCCGGCGGTCTTTGCGTGGTGATCGGCAGCGAGGGAAAGGGCCTTTCTCAATCGGTGTTGCAGGCCTGCGATACCGTTGTGCGCATCCCGATGACCGATCGGGTAGAGAGCCTGAACGCCGGCGCAGCAGGCAGTGTTATCATGTGGCATTTTTGCGCCGTAGGGTTGGCGGATGGGGAGGCGTAGCGCTGACATGGACAGTGCCCTTTACTGGATCTGGCTCGCCGAGGCGCTTACCTCCGGATGTGGCTATACGGCCAAGATGTTGGAACAATGGCCAGATCCCCGCCTTTTGTATGAGGCGTTGCAGGCTGGGCAGAGCCTGCCGGCTTACGTTACCCGCCGCGCCGCGCTCGCCTTGCAATCCTCGGGTCCTGCGGACTTTAAGCCGCTGCTGGAGCACTGCCGGAAGGCTGGCATAGCTGTTTTAACGCCGGAAGATCCCGATTACCCCGCCCGCCTGCGTGCGGTGCCGGATCTTCCGCTTGTCTTGTACGCTACGGGGCGTACCGCCTGCCTAAACGGCAGGCGCTATGTGGGTATGGTGGGCACAAGGCGGCCCACACAGTACGGCAAGCAGGCGTGTTATGATATTTCAAAAGCGCTGGCGGAACAGGGTGTTGTCATCGTGAGCGGCCTTGCGGACGGCCTTGACAGCGAGGGCCACCGCGCCGCCGTGTCAGAGGGCGCGCAGACGATCGCGTTTTTGGGTACACCGATCGACACTACCTATCCGGCTGCCAACGCGCGATTGCGCTTAGAGATCGAGAATTGCAGCGGCTGTGTGCTCAGCGAGTATCCGCCCGGCTACGACAAAAAGCAGACGGCCACCTTTTTAGCCAGGAATCGCCTCATCGCCGCAATGGGCGAAGTGCTCTGCGTGGCGGAAGCGCGCAAAAAAAGCGGTACGCTCAATACCGTAAGTCATGCGCAGCGATATGGAAGGCCGGTTTTGGCTGTGCCGGGCAGCATCTACAGCAAGAACAGCGCCGGAACCAACGCACTGCTTCGTGACGGTGTGGCGGGGGTTCTGTGCTCGGCTGAGGATGTAGGTAGGGTCATCGGTCTGGAAGCGAAGAAGCCGCTGGATACGGCTTTTTGTGAGGTTCCGAACCCGGAAGATCTCAGCGAAGATGCCCGCGCCGTGCTGCGTGTACTGAGCCAATCGCCCCAACCGGTTGACGACATTGTTCGCAGCGTGCATTTGCCTGCCGGTCTTGTGCTGGCTGCACTGCTGGAACTGGAGATGGCCGGCGCCGCCGCACAGGAACCGGGACAAAGGTATCGTGCCGTTTGATGTTCTCTGCCGGCCAATGCCGGTGTGCGGTGCATACCGATTTACAAGGAGTACGAATCTGTTATGGCGAAACTCATCATCGTCGAATCACCGGCAAAGGCCAAGACCATCGGCAAGTATCTGGGTCGCGGCTACCGCGTTACGGCCAGCATGGGACATGTGCGCGACCTGCCGCCGTCCAGTTTGGGCATTGACGTGGACCACAACTATACGCCGCAATATGTGACCATCAAGGGAAAGCAAAAGCTGGTTAATGAGCTGAAAGCGGAGGCAAAAAAAGCCGATGCGGTTTTGCTCGCTACCGACCCCGATCGCGAGGGCGAGGCGATCAGCTGGCATCTGGCGACGCTTCTGGGCTTGGACCTCACAGAGGCAAACCGCGTCACATTTGACGAGATTACCAAAAAAGGCGTGCAGGACGGCATGGCACACCCCCGCGTCATCGATCTCAACCTGTTTAACGCGCAGCAGGCGCGCCGAGAGTTGGATCGATTGGTCGGGTATAAGCTGAGTCCTTTTTTGTGGCGCAAGGTACGGCGCGGTTTGTCGGCGGGCCGGGTGCAGAGCGTGGCTGTGCGCATCATCCGCGATCGCGAGCTGGAAATCGAGAACTTTCAGCCCGTAGAATATTGGAATTTGGACGCCTGCCTGCGCGCGCAAGGCGCCGATGCCAAAGACCGCTTTACCGCACGCTTAAATGCCTCAACGGAGGGCGAGGCGCTGGAAATACACGACAGCGAGACGGCGCACCGCATCCAAAAAGAACTGGACGGCGCTGTGTACACCGTGTCTCGCGTTGAGACGGGTAAGCGCCGCCGCACACCGGCTCCGCCCTTTATAACCTCTACGCTGCAGCAGGAGGCCAGCCGCCGGTTCGGTTTTTCCGCTACACGCACGATGCGCGCCGCACAGACCCTGTACGAGGGCGTCGACATTGAAGGCGTGGGCACGCTGGGCCTTATTACCTATATGCGCACCGACTCTGTGCGCGTGTCCGATGAAGCTGTCGCAGCGGCCAAACAATACATCGAAGGACGCTTTGGTTCCAACTATGTTTACCGGGCAAAGCGCCGCTGGAAGACCCGATCCGCCACGGCAGCGCAGGATGCGCACGAAGCCATCCGGCCTTCCGTTGTCTCGTTGACGCCGGAACAGGTGGAGCGCAGCCTTTCCGGTGACACGGCGAAGCTCTATCGCCTAATCTGGAGCCGGTTTATGGCGAGCCAAATGGCGGACTGCGTGCAGGATACCATGTCTGTGGATGTGGACGCTGCCGGGTATCGCTTCCGTGCAAGTGGCTACCGCGTTGCGTTCGACGGTTTTACCGCCCTGTATGAAGAAGCAACCGACGAAAAGCAGAAGAAAGAGACGGCATTGCCTGCGCTGCGCGTCGGAGAGGTATTGGACCTTGAGAAACTGAATGTGGAGCAGAAATTCACGCAGCCGCCGCCCCTGTACACAGAGGCAACCCTGATCCGTGCGCTGGAAGAAAACGGTATTGGGCGCCCTTCCACCTATGCGCCGACCATCACCACCGTCATCGATCGCGGCTATGTGGAACGGGAGCAGAAAAAACTCAAGACCACACCGCTGGGACAAGCCGTCAACCAGGTGATGCTGGAACAGTTTCCCGATATTGTGGACATCGCCTTCAGTGCCGAGATGGAGAAAAAGCTCGATGTGGTGGAAAGCGGAAACGCCGACTGGGTGCAAACCGTAGACGGCTTTTACAAAGATCTTGAAAAGAGCCTTGAAAAAGCCGAGATCAACATGAAAGACAAAAGGGTCCGGGTGGCGGATATCCCTACCGACGAGATTTGCCCGCAGTGCGGCAAGCCGATGGTCATTCGGACGGGACGCTATGGGAAATTTGTGGCCTGCTCCGGTTTTCCTGCATGCCGCTATTCCCACCCGATCGTTCGGGATACCGGCGGCAAGTGCCCGCTGTGCGGCGGCAATATGTTACAGCGCAAAAGTGCCAAGGGGCGCGTTTATTACGGCTGCAGCCGCTACCCAGAATGTCGCTTTATGACATGGGACGAGCCGACACCTCGGCTTTGCCCGCAGTGCGGTGGCACGCTTTTTAAGCGTCGTGGGCAGTTGGTGTGCCTCAAAGAGGGGTGCGGTTACGCACAGCCCTCGCCGAGAGCCGAGAAATGAGCGTCACCGTTTACGGCGCGGGCCTGGCCGGCTGTGAGGCGGCGCTCTGGCTGGCGGAGCGCGGCGTGTCGGTTGTGTTGTGGGAACAAAAACCGATGCGCTTCTCGCCTGCGCACAAGAGCTGCGATCTCGCGGAGCTTGTGTGTTCCAACTCTTTCAAGGCAGAGCGACCGGACAGCGCGGCGGGCCTTTTAAAGTGCGAGATGCGCCTGCTGGGCAGTCATTTGCTGCCCATCGCGCAGCGTGTTCGGGTCGGCGCGGGCGGTGCGCTTGCTGTAGATCGCGATGCTTTCTCCGCTCTCGTGACCGAAGCGGTGGAGGCTGAGCCCAACATCACACTGAAGCGGGCCGAGGCTTGCGAGATCGATGCTTCTTCGCCGGTGCTCATCGCGACGGGGCCCCTGACGCAAGGGGAATTGGCCCGTGCGATAACAAGGCTGACCGGTGAACAGAGTCTGTATTTTTTTGACGCGGCCGCGCCTATCGTGACGGCGGAAAGCCTGGACTTCAGAAAAGTGTTCGCGGCCTCGCGCTACGATCGCGGTGAGGCGGATTATCTCAACTGTCCGTTCAATAAGGCGGAGTATGAGGCCTTTTATTTGGCTCTTCGCGACGCAAAGCGCGCTGTGCAGCATGAAGCGGATCGCTTTGCCGTCTACGAGGGCTGTATGCCGATAGAGGTGATGGCGCAGCGCGGCGCCGACACCATCCGCTTCGGCCCGCTGCGACCGGTCGGCCTTCTCAATCCGGCCACTGGCCACCGGCCCTGGGCCAACGTGCAACTGCGCGCGGAAAACCGAGAGCGGACCCTTTATAACCTGGTTGGATTTCAGACGAACCTGACCTTCGGTGAGCAGCAGCGGGTGTTTCGGATGATACCCGGCTTAGAACAGGCCGAGTTTGCACGCTATGGCGTAATGCACCGCAACGCATTTTTGAACTCGCCGGTGATACTGCGCCCGGAATTGTGCCTAAAAGAACATCCAAACGTATTTTTTGCAGGCCAGATCACCGGATTTGAAGGCTATATGGAATCGGCAGCCTGCGGCTTGCTGGCGGCACGGCAAATTTTGGCGCGTTTGCAGGGTAAGGTGTTGCCGCCTTTGCCCAGGCAGACGATGTGCGGCTCTTTGGTCGCGTATATCACGTCACCGAACCTCGATTTTCAGCCGATGGGTGCCAACATGGGCCTTCTGCCGCGCCCCGAAACGATCTCTGCGCTGCGCGATAAACGGGAGCGAAACCGGCTACTTAGCCAAACCGCCTGTGACGCCATGCGGGATTGGGCTTCCCTGTTGTGATGTGGGATGGAAGGTGAGTCACAAAAAATGAAAATACTACTCGATGCGATGGGCGGCGACCATGCGCCGGCCGCTGTGCTGCAGGGCGCTGCGGAAGCCATGCGCGAATTCGGCGGCGGTATGGAGCTTGTGCTGCTAGGCGACGAAAAAGTGCTGCGCGACTGCGCCAGTGCGGAAAAGATCGATCTTGCCACCTTTGCGATTGAAGACTGCAAAGAGGTCATTGACATGCACGATGACCCCGTTAAAAGTGTTCGCCACAAAACGGATTCCAGCCTTGTCAAAGGCTTGACGATGCTCAAAGACGGCGCGGCGGACGCCTTTGTCAGCGCAGGATCCACAGGGGCGCTGCATGTGGGCACTTCCCTGATTGTGCGCACACTTCCGGGTGTAAAGCGCCCAGCGTTGGCGGCGGTTATGCCGGGCGCGAAACAAAACTGGGTTTTGTTGGACTGCGGCGCCAATGTAGAGTGCCGCCCCGAGATGTTGAACGCATTCGGAACCTTGGGCAGCGTATATGCGCACAAGGTTCTGGATCGCAGCGACCCCTCGGTTGCACTGATTAACAACGGCGCGGAAGAAACAAAAGGAACGCCGGTATACCGGGCGGCACATCAACTTTTAAAACAAAATCCCGCCATCCGGTTTGTCGGCAATATAGAGCCACGCGATGTCATGGACGGCGAAGTGGATGTCGTAGTCTGCGATGGGTTTGTCGGCAATGTGGTACTCAAGCTCTCAGAGGGCGTGTCTCGTACGCTTCTGGGTATGATAAAGCAAATTTTTAAGGCGAACTTGCTTACGAAGATCTGTTATTTGGGCGTCGAGGGCGGTCTTGCGGGACTCAAACGCAGGATGGACAGCGAGGAAGTGGGTGGCGCGCCGCTGCTGGGTGCCGCGAAACCTGTCATCAAGGCACACGGATCCAGCCACGCAAAAGGGATCCAAAATGCCATCCGCCAGGCAAAACGCAGTGTGGAAGGGGATCTCTGCGGCGCCATGGCAGAGGCGCTGGCGCAGCTCCCGGAGCCAAAAAATGATCTGTGCGAATCTAATCCCCGGTCCTAGAGGCGTACATCGCAAAAAGATGGTGGGCAGGCGCCGCCCCGGCCTCGCCTTTTCGATCGCAAAGATCAAACCAAAAAACACCCAGAACCATATGCTTCTTTTGTTTTCTTGAGGTTTACGATGCCGCACCGTAGCATACAGCAGCTGGAACAGACGCTGCATTATCAATTTAAAGATCCCGATCTTCTGCGCACCGCCCTGACGCATACGAGCTTTGCCAACGAATCCCGCATACCGATCCAGCACAACGAACGGCTGGAATTCTTAGGCGACAGCGTGCTCTCGCTGGTGGCGGCAGACTATTTGTTTCGCCACAGTGCACAGGCGGAGGGGGAACTGACCCGTATGCGGGCCAATCTCGTAAGCGAAAAGGCGCTATTTCGTTTTGCACAGGAGATTGAGCTGGGGGAATATTTGCGATTGGGCCACGGTGAGGAACTGGGTGGCGGGCGCAAACGACCCAGTATTGTTTCCGATGCATTTGAAGCACTGATCGCCGCGCTCTATCTGGATGGTGGCCTCGAGACCGCGCGGGCGTTTCTTCTGCCGTTTTTGCAAGAGGGGAGCCACGGGGACACCGACCACAAAACACGTCTGCAAGAGGTTGTGCAACATGACCCAGAGGCGAGACTTGAATACAGGGTAGAGGGCGAAACAGGTCCTGAACATTCCAAACGCTTTACCGTTGCCGTTTATCTCAATGGCGTGCGACTGGCGCAGGGTGACGGACACAGCAAAAAATCTGCCGAACAGCGCGCCGCCGAAATGGCTTTGCGAAGCCTCGCTCCGGAATAGCTTTGCTGGAGCTCGTGGTGCCGGGAACGCTGAAACCAAAGGTTGAGCGGGTAAGCTTTTCGGTGTGGTTGATGGATGGCAAAAAAGGAAGCACATGCGCTTAAAGGAACTGAAAATTCAAGGTTTTAAAAGCTTTCCGGATCGCACACAGCTCTTGATTGGAGCCGGGATCACCGGTGTGGTGGGACCCAACGGATCCGGCAAGAGCAATATCGCGGACGCGATCCGCTGGGTGATGGGGGAGACCAGCTCCCGCAGACTGCGCGGCGCCGGCAAGATGGAAGACGTCATTTTTGGTGGCACACGGTCGCGAAATCCCATGGGCTTTGCGGCCGTGTATCTGACGATTGACAACCAGGATCACGGCTTGGCAGTCGAGGCCGACGAGGTGACGATCGGGCGCCGCTACTACCGCAGCGGCGAGAGCGAGTATTCCGTTAACGGTCAAAGTGTCCGCCTGCGCGATCTGTATGAACTGCTGCTCGACACCGGACTCGGCCGTGACGGATACGCGGTCGTCGGGCAAGGGCGCATCGCGGAGATCGTTGCCGCCAAATCCTCGGATCGGCGCGAAATTTTTGAAGAGGCATCCGGTATTTCCCGGTATCGTTTCCGGAAAAACGAAGCGGAGCGCCGTTTAGCGGACGCTCAGGGCAATCTGGAGCGGTTGGGCGATATTTTGGGGGAACTGGAAAGTCGGATCGGTCCGCTAAAAACAGACAGCGAGAAGGCGCAGTCGTTTTTGGCGCTATCTGCGCGCCGCAAGAGCCTGGAGGTTACGCTGTGGGTGGACGCCATCCGCCGCGCGCAGGGTTCCGCGCGCGAACAACTCCGCCGCTACGAGGCCGCCCAGGCCGAATATAACCGCATTTGCCGCCAGCTGACCGAGGCAGACGATGAGATCGAAGCGCTGCGTGGGCAGACGCAGCAGCGGATGGTGGATATCGAAAAGGCCAATGCCGATATCAGGGTCTTAACGCAAGCTCTCGCTGATACGCAGAGCAAACTGGCGGTTTGGCAAAGCGAGGACGATAACTACCGGACACGTCTTGAGGTGATCGACGCGGAATTGCAGCGCGCCGATCTCGGCCGTGACAGCCTGGAAGCGCAGGAACAGACGCATCGCCAGGCCATTGCCGAACTGCGAGAGAAACTGGATAAGCGCGAGCGGATGGCCGAGCAGCTGCGCGAACAGATCCGGGATTTGGAGCAAGAGGCACAGCAAAGCGGAACCCAAAAAGAGGCGTTGGAAGCGGCGTCGGCAGGCCGTCAAGCGGACGGAGCCGATGCGCGTGTGCGCTTAGCAGCTCTGGATGCCGCCGCGCAGGCCGTCCGGGAACGTTGTGAGCAAATGCAAAGTGCCCTTGCGTCAGCCGATGCCGAGCAGCGTCAATACGCGGCATCGGCGCTGGCTGCAAAGCAAAAACGGAAAGAAGCGCAAGACGCTGTGCGCCGCGCCGAAAACATTCGCGATGGTGTGCGCCTAAAGCTGGAAAGCCGGAAAAAACAAACAGACGAGGCAACGCAGGTGCTGCAGCAGTTAGAAAAGGTGCAGGCGGCCGATCAGCAGCACATTCGTCTTTTGCAGGATCTGGAACGGAGCTTAGACGGGTATCAGCAGAGCGTGAAAGCGGTGATGAGAGCCGCCGATGTCAAGCGGCTGCGCGGAATCATCGGGCCGGTTGCGGACATTTTGACGGTAAAAAAAGGCTACGAAACCGCCATCGAGACCGCGCTGGGGTATGCAGTGCAAAACATTGTGGTAGAAAATGAGGCCTCCGCTCGCGCCGCCATTCGTTTTTTGAAGAGCGAGCGCGCCGGCCGCGCGACCTTTCTGCCGTTGGACACCGTGCAGGGCAACCGATTTTCTGCCCCGCTTCCCGATAACGCTGTGTTGGCGGCTGATCTGGTGCAAACCGCGCCACAGTACGCAACAATTGTCAACAATCTGTTGGGCCGCATCTTGGTGGTTGAAGATTTGAACGAGGCCGGCAGAGCGGCAAAAGCGTTACAGTATCGATGCCGCGTTGTCACACGGGACGGGCAGATCATCAACGCGGGCGGCAGCTTTACCGGCGGTTCCACGGCGCGCGGGATCGGCGTTTTCAGCCGCCGGCAAGAACTGGAGGAATTGCAAAAGCGTGTTCAAAAGCGGGAATCAGAGAGAGACGCCGCCGAGCGCGAGGCTCTGTCACGCAAAGCGCAGATGGATACCCTGGCGGCGCAGCTTACCGGCGCCGAGAGCGAGTGCGTAAATGCCGCGGCCGATGCGCTGCGCGCCGAGATGGAGCTCGATCGCCTGACTGCAGATGCCGATGCGGCGCAAAAGAACGCCGACGCGCTGCGCGATGAGCTGGAGCAGCAGCAGGGTTTCCTAAAAGAAAACGAGATCAAGCGCTCCGCGATTCAGATAGAGCTGGAAAAAGCGCAGAGGGAACAGAATCAGCTTGAAAAACAACTCTCCGAGTTGGGAGAGAGTGACAGCGAGAGAAACCGGCAGCACAGCGATCTGCTCAAGGCTTATGATGCAATGCGTTTTGAGTACCTCAGCGATGAAAACGAGATCCGGCTCCAAGAGGCGGCGCTGGAATCGCTCTCAAGGCGCGGCAGCGAAGAACAGGCCCGCGTACAGCAGTTACAGGCTGAAAAAGCGGAGGCTCTTGCGCACATCGAAGAGAACAAGCTTCAGCGGCAAAAGATGGATAAGGAGCAAAAAGAGAACAGCCTACGGATTGCGGAGCGGGAGAAAAGCATTGACCGGTCAAACCAGGAAAGGTTACAAATCGAGAGTGAAATCTCCCGTCTTACCCAGCAGAGCCGCGCGCTGAGCGATGATCGCGATCGAATGAGCGGCGAGATGGCGCGCTTGGCAGAGAGAAAAACCGCGGCGCAGAATGAACTGGATACGACCGCCGCAAAGCTGTGGGAAGAATATCAGCTCACCGAAGACGAGGCAAAAGACCTCATGGTTCCATTTGAAAGCCTAACCGACCTGCGCCGCCAGGTGACGGAAGTGCGAGCCAAAATTCGGGCGCTGGGCAATGTCAACGTTGGCGCGATCGACGAGTACCGTGCGGTAAAAAAGCGCCGCGATACCCTGAAAGCGCAGCTCACCGATACCGAGAACGCCAAGGCGGAGCTCTTGCGCATGATCCGTGACCTTACCCAACAGATGGACGCGCTTTTTAAGACGAACTTTAAGCGAATCAACGAGAACTTTGGTTCCATTTTTCAAGAACTTTTCGGAGGCGGCAGCGCACGGCTTTATCTTAGCGATGAGAGCGATGCCCTCAACGCCGGCATCGAGATCGAGGTCAACCCGCCCGGAAAAGTGATCAAAAACCTTTCCGCACTCTCCGGCGGCGAACAGGCGCTGGTTGCGATCTGCATCTATTTTGCGATTTTAGGCGTCAACCCGTCTCCATTTTGCATCCTAGATGAGATCGATGCCGCACTGGATGACGTCAATGTAAAACGCTACGCACAGTTTTTGCGCCGCATGGCGCAGAGCACGCAGTTTATCGTCATCACACACCGGCGAGGCACAATGGAGGCAGCGGACGTACTGTACGGCGTTACCATGCAGGAGGACGGGGTGTCAAAGATCCTTCGCCTGGATCTCGAGAGCGCCGAGGCGCAATTGGTGACGTAGAGCGGCGATCGAGCGTTTGATCGCAGACGGGCAAAGGGTTCTTGGAATCCTCTGGGTGTTTCGGCAAGGAGGTAGCGCATGTCACTCTTTGGCAAAAAAATCAAGGATGGGCTTGAAAAGACCCGCACGGGTTTTTTTACCCGCATTCTCAACACGTTGACCAACTGCGAAATCAACGATGAATTGTATAACGATCTTGAAGAGCAGCTGATCTTGGCGGATGTCGGACCCGAGACCGCCATCAGCCTGGTGGATGCGCTTCGTGATCAGGTGGAAAGGCAGGGCCTGCGCACCGGAAAACAGGCACTCAGCGCCATGCGCGAGATCATACGCCAGGAAACCAGCCCGGAGCAGGACATGGATCTCTCCGGGCACCCGGCTGTCATTTTGGTTATCGGCGTCAACGGCGTCGGCAAGACGACTTCCATCGCCAAGTTGGCGCATTTTTATGCGCCGCACTACAAGGTGATGCTGGCCGCCGCCGATACCTTCCGCGCCGCCGCTACGGAGCAGCTCGCCCTCTGGGCGCAGCGCGCCGGGGTGCCGCTTGTCAAAGCGGAGGCGGGCGCGGATCCCGCATCGGTTGTTTTCGACGCGGTACAGTCTGCCTGTGCGCGCGGTTATGACATGGTAATTGCGGATACCGCCGGTCGCCTGCACAACAAAAAAGGCCTGATGGATGAGCTTGGCAAAATTGTGCGCAGCGTTCATAAGGCGGCGCCTGATGCCAGCTTGGAAGTCTTGCTGGTACTGGACGCCATTACGGGTCAGAACGCAGTCAGCCAGGCGCAGGAGTTTTGCAAGGCGGCCGGCGCGACCGGCATTATCTTAACAAAACTGGATGGCACGCCCAAGGGCGGCTGCGTAATCAGCGTAAAGCGCAAACTGGGTTTGCCCATTCGCTTTATCGGCGTGGGGGAACAGATGGACGATCTCATCCCCTTTTCCGCGACGGATTTTGCCGAGGCTCTGCTGCCCGGCCTCCCCACGCATGAGGAGGGAGAAACGGCATGATCTTTTGCGCCGCAACCAACAATCCTGGCAAACTGCGGGAACTGCGCCGCATTTTGCAGCGGATGGGCCATGAGGTGAAAAGTCCGCAGGATCTCGGCATTGTGCTGGATCCCGCAGAGACTGGCGATTCGTTCGCCGCAAACGCCGCGCAAAAAGCGCAAGCCTATATGGCGGAATGCGGCTTGCCCGTAGTGGCGGATGATTCCGGGCTGTGCGTTCGGGCACTCGGCGGTGCGCCCGGCATATACAGCGCCCGCTACGCCGGGCGCCATGGCGATGATGCCGCCAACAACAAAAAACTGTTAGAGGCGCTGTCCGGTGTTCCTTGGCAGGATCGTGATGCGCGCTTTGTCTCAGCGGTTTGTCTTCTGCTTGTAGACGGTCGGCAACAGATCGTGACCGGAGAGTGTGCAGGCAGGATCGGCTTTTCACCGCAGGGTGCAAACGGCTTTGGCTATGACCCGCTTTTTATACCGGATCGCATCGGTTTGCCCGGCGGCGCTACGGTTTCCAACGAGTCACATCGCAGCTATGCGGAACTGACCGATGTCCAAAAGGACGCCATCAGCCACCGCGGTCGAGCGCTTGCGAATTTGGCGGCGCAGCTTGAAAGCTTTTTGCGGGAGACTTAAGGTTTAGTAAGAAGACGGGGCGTCGGCTTATGATAGAGCGAGGCATCGCGAGCAATACGCATCGGCAATCGGCACATGAGCATGGCAAGGCGAATAAAATCCTGCTTTTTGGCGGCACATTCGATCCGCCCCATATAGGGCATCTGTACAATCTGCGCCATGCGATCGAGGTCGTGCAGCCGGATATCGCACTTGTTATGCCTACCGGCATGGCGCCGCATAAAGCCGATCAGGCCGCGCCGGCGGCGCTGCGCCTTGCGATGTGTGCTTGCTTTTGCGATGTGAGCCCTTGCGTTTCAGTCAGCGATTGGGAGATACGCCGCGGCGGGCGGAGTTACACGGTGCACACCCTCAAAATGCTTTCCTGTACCTATCCGGCAGCGCAGCTTTATTTGTGCCTGGGTGGGGATATGTTGCGCACATTTTGCGAGTGGTACCGCTGGCGCGACATTCTGCGCATGGCCACATTGGTGGTGCAGCCCCGCAGCCGAGAACAGATCGATGCGCTGCAAGACTGCGCCCGCGCCCTGACACAGCAGGGCGGGAGGGTTCTTTTTACCGGCGCGCAGCCTTTGGAATGTACTTCCACTCAGGTCCGCGCTTTGCTGCGCGCACAGAATCCCATTGCCTGGACCAAACTACCGCCGGCGGCTGCAGACGTCATCCGCAAAAACGGGTTGTACGGCACGCGCGGTGCCAATATGCCTGAGAGGGAAAGGAACATATCATCGTGACCAGCGACCAGGCGCGTGCCATCGCAAAGAAAAATTTGAGCAAAAAGCGATGGGAACACACAAAAAATGTAAAAAAAATGGCCGTTCAACTCGCCAAACGATGGGGCGCAGACGAAGAAAAGGCCGCCACAGCGGCCTATTTGCATGATTCCGCGAAGGAATACAAACGGGCGGAATTGTTGCAGATTCTAAAGGATAATGCTATAATATGCAACTATGGATATCTGCGCCCTTCTCCCGTATGGCATGGCCTTGCGGCCGCCGTTTTGGCCAGAACCGAGTGGGGAGAAACGGATGAGGAGATACTGTCCGCGATTGCGTGCCATACGACCGGCAAACCGAACATGGGGCTTTTGGACAAAATTTTGTATCTGGCCGATATGACCAGTGCAGAGCGTGACTGGCCGGGTGTGCAGGAGCTGCGTGAACTTGAAATGCGCGACCTCGATGCGGCCCTCCTGCTGGCGCTGCGCCGCAGCATCGATTTCGTGCGCGAAAAGGGCGACCCTCTCGATCCCGAAAGTGTGGCTGCCCTCGACTGGCTTGTGCATGGCACGACGGATGCGTCTTGTGAGCACCCAACGCTATCACAGCCGTAAAACGAACAACCGGGCCGCGCCTTTTGCAGATTCTGCATCGGCTTCAAATAAGACTCTTTGTAGCTTCCTCACGATAAGGATCGAAGGCGGTTACAGGGGAGAGCAAAAAGACGCTGCCGGCAACAAGATATCCGAAAGAAACAAATGGGGGAATCCTGATGAGTGAGCCACGAAGGCTGCGAACGGCCGATGCGCTCCGAAAGTATCGCACCGAAGAGCCGACGCCTGATTCCGTGCCGCCTGCGGCAAGTGAAGCACAGGTGCAGCGAGATGCCCTTGGCGCATCTGCAAATGCTGGCCGGCCATATGGCGAACCGGATTTGCCCGGTTGTGTGCCGTATGGGCAGAGCGCCGCACCATCCTCTGCGCCGACGCAATACAATGTGCCCGAAAATAACGTCGCGCCTGTGTATCCCGAACCCGGTGCAAGCCGTCTTACTACAGGGCGCCAGCTGCACCCCTCTCAAAGGCAGGAAATGGCGCTGCGCCAGGCACGGAGCCAGAATCGTGGCGCGGATCGCTACGCCGCTTACACAACAAGCGGCATTGACCGCGCCGAATTGGAGGCAATGCGCCAGGCGCGCGAGCAGGCGCAACAGGCGCAGAGATCCGCCCAGGCCGAACAGTTTGCGCGTGAAGCGGAGCAGCGCCAGGTGTATGAGTGGCCGTCGTATACCGCGCAACCTGTACAGAATGCGCACGCATATTCCGCCCCGGGCCAGGACGCAGCATTTGCACAGCGGGCGGCGATACAGGCGCAGCCGCAGAATTCCGGCGACGGGATTGCGGCGAGAGGCGCCGCACAGGCAGCCGACGGCAACATACAAATGCAGCGCGGTATGCCCGCGGCATCGGTCAGAGCGCAGCAGGCTGTCAGCACAGGCAAAACGGCCCCCAAGGATGCCTCCCATGCAAAGAAGGGCGCGCCGGCGCAAGGCGGACAAGGCGATAAGAAAAAATCGTCTGCCAAAAAAAAGAGCGGAGGCAAGGGCGGCAAACGAAAAAAAGGCCTGCGCTGGTGGCAGATTTTGCTGATTGCGGTGGTGGTGGCTGCTCTGCTTTTGGGCCTTGGGTTCTATTTTGTTTCGCGTTCCATTCGGCCGGAAAACCCCGAGGCGCATAACGTAAGTGAACTGATCAATACGCCCAAAGAGTTCCAACGCGATGAGTTTAACTTTTTGATGATCGGTATTGACCGCGTGGAAAAATCCGCATGGAGCCAGAGCGAGGAGGATGTCGGCGACGGCAACACCGATATGGTGCTGTGGGTACACTTTAACAAAAACGAGGATACCATGCGCATGCTGCAAATCCCGCGCGACTACATGGTCACGACGGATCGCAGCGTTTCTGCCAATTTTCGTCTCAACAATGTGGCCAAGACGCAGGGCAGCGGTCAAGACGATGCCGGCAAGTGGAATATGTCGGCACTCTGCGAACTGGTGGCGGAAATGTTTCGCATTCCCGTTGACGGGTATATTTCCATCCATATGGAGGATTTGACCGACATGGTGGATGCGTTCGGCGGTGTTTCGCTGAATGTGCCGTTTGACATGGATTATGATGGCAGCCACCTCAGTGCCGGTTACCAAACCCTGAACGGCCCGGCGGCGGAGTTCTTACTGCGATCGCGCCACATTTATCCCGATGGGGATATCGGACGGCTCAATATGCAACGGCAGTTTTATGCGGCTCTCTTTCGCCGCGTGAAAGAGATGTCGGTGACCGAGCTGTTTAAAAATGTGCCGACTTTTTTGGAGTGGATGGAAACGGACTTGTCCGTATCGGATCTGGCTAGTTTTGCGGTCAGTGTGCTGAAAATGCCAGCGGACAACATCATGATTTGTCAAATGCCTGTTGCCATGGGCGGGATGTACTGCCCGACGGACGGCGGCAGTGAACAGGCGGTCGTCTATCCCGCCCGCCAAGAGGATGCGGACTTGCTCAACGAGTACTTCCGCGAGAATACCGGCCCTGTGGACGCCAGTCAGTTGGAGCTTTGTGAGGTTACCAGCCATGCCTACGGCCCGATTGACATCTCTTCGATGCCGCGCACAGACCCCAATGTCCAGTTCATGGGGGACATTATGCGTGACCATCAGCACGCGCAGCAAAATGACAACCTGGATGGTTCCGGTGTCGACTATTTTGAAGAAGAGCCCCAAAAAACAGCCCCGATCCCCACACAGGAAGCCGGCAGTACCACTTAGCAAAGGAATTTTCGGACATCTTTGTCCGTGCGGATACCAAAAAAGGAGAACACTATGGATTCCAAACAGCTTGCCGTGACCTTAGCCCGCGTGCTCGATGGCAAAAAAGCGCTGGATGTGCGCGTGTTGCACGTAGAGGATCTGACAACCGTTACCGACTATTTTGTGATTGCTACCGGCTCCTCCACCACGCATGTGGCGGCGTTGGCCGACGAAGCAGAATATCAACTTCACAATCTGGGCGTCCGGCTGCTTCGCACCGAGGGACACGACGGAAAGCGCTGGATCCTGCTGGATTACGGCAGCGTGATTGCACATGTCTTCACCCAGGAGGCACACGACTTTTATGATTTAGAACACCTGTGGGCGGATGCGCAACCATTGCCCGAATCGATGTGGAGAGATGGCGAACTGTAAACCGAGGAAGGAATACTTGTTGAAATAAGGGGGAGCGGCAGCGTTCATGAAGTATGATTTCAAGACCGTTGAGAAGAAATGGCAGAAGATTTGGCAAGAAGAACACACTTTCCACGCAGACATTGATTACACAAAGCCAAAGTTCTACGCTTTGGTAGAATTTCCGTATCCGTCCGGTGCAGGACTGCATGTGGGCCATCCGCGCAGCTATACGGCACTGGATATTGTGGCGCGCAAAAAACGCCAGTGCGGATACAATGTTCTCTACCCGATGGGCTGGGACGCGTTCGGTCTGCCGACAGAGAATTTTGCACTGCAAAATCATGTGGATCCCCACATCGTAACCAAAAACAACGTGGCGCGCTTTAAGGGACAGTTGCAGAGTCTCGGGCTCAGCTTTGACTGGGACCGCGAAATCAACACAACCGACCCGGAATACTACAAATGGACGCAGTGGATCTTCATGCAGCTGTACAAACACGGCCTTGCTTACAAAAAGGAGACCACTGTCAACTATTGTACGGGCTGCAAGGTGGTTTTGGCCAATGAAGAAGTGGTAAACGGCGTTTGCGAGCGCTGCGGCAGTCCTGTTGTGCACAAAACAAAGAGCCAGTGGATGCTCAAAATCACGGCTTATGCGGATCGACTGATTGATGATTTAGACGGCCTTGACTATATTGAACGCGTATCCACCCAGCAAAAGAACTGGATCGGCCGCAGCTACGGCGCCGAGATCGATTTTGATACCTCTGCGGGGGATACACTGACCGTCTATACCACGCGCTGCGACACCTTGTATGGCTGTACTTATATGGTCATGAGCCCGGAACATCCTTACCTGCAAAAGTGGATGGAGGAAGGACGAATCCGCAATGTGCAGCAGGTCAAAGACTACCAGGATCAGGCGGCTCGCAAGAGCGATTTTGAGAGAACCGAACTCAACAAAGAGAAGACCGGTGTGCGCCTCGAGGGCGTTACCGCACACAGCCCAGTCAGCGAGGAGCCGCTTCCCATCTACCTGTCTGATTACGTTTTGGCAACCTACGGCACCGGGGCCATCATGGGTGTGCCGGCGCATGACGAACGCGACTGGGCGTTTGCCAAAAAATTCCATCTGCCCATTGTTGAGGTTGTCCATAACCGCGACGGCGTCGATGTCAACGAGGCTGTTTTTACCGATGTCGCCACCGGCACACTGGTCAACTCCGGCTTTTTGAACGGCCTTTCCGTCACGGATGCCAAAGAAAAGATGGCTGACTGGCTTTGTGCCAACGGCAAGGGCCGCAAGAAAGTCAATTTCAAACTGCGCGACTGGGTTTTCAGTCGCCAGCGCTATTGGGGCGAGCCGATCCCGATGGTATATTGCGAAAAATGCGGCTGGCAGCCCATCCCGGAAAGTGAATTGCCGCTGGAATTGCCTGCCATTACGGACTTTGAGCCGGGCCCGGACGGCGAGAGCCCCCTGGCGCGCCACACCGAATGGATCAAAACCACCTGCCCGTGCTGCCAGGGTCCAGCCGTGCGTGAGACCGACACGATGCCGCAGTGGGCGGGATCCAGCTGGTACTTTTTGCGCTACCTAGATCCCCACAATCCCGATGCCATCGCAAGCAAAGAAGCGCTGGAATACTGGTGCCCCGTCGATTGGTACAACGGTGGTATGGAACATACCACTTTGCACCTTCTCTACAGCCGATTCTGGCATAAATTCCTCTATGACATCGGTGTGGTTCCCACGAAAGAGCCCTATGCCAAACGAACAAGCCACGGCATGGTTTTGGGCCTTAACCCGCACAGCTATGCAAATCTTCCGGTTGAGGAGCAGCGCAGATTGTCGGCGGAGTACGGCGGCGAGGAGGGCGCCAAAAAGTACCTGGTTGAGACATACGGCGAGATGGCGGAACACCCCGTTGTCAAAATGAGCAAAAGTTTGGGCAACGTTGTCAATCCCGACGAGATGGTAGAAGCCTACGGCGCCGATACGCTGCGCTTGTATGAGATGTTCATCGGCGACTTTGAGAAGGCGGCGCCCTGGAATCCCGCTTCTGTCAAAGGCTGTAAGCGCTTTTTGGACCGCGTTTGGAACATGGGCGAGAATTTGCTTGCCGGGCAAAGCGGCATACAGAACATCCGCCCGGCGCTGCAGACCATCGCACATCAAACCATCAAAAAAGTCGGCGAGGACATCGACACGCTCAAGGCCAATACGGCCATTGCGCAGCTGATGATTTATGTAAACGCTCTTTCGGATCAGGGCGGCGCCAACCGCGCCGAGTTTGAGGTGTTGCTGCAGCTGCTCAACCCCTTCGCCCCCCACATAACAGAAGAATTGTGGGAGCGGATGGGCCACACCGAGCGCTTGGCATACCACGCCTGGCCGCAGTACGATGAGGCCAAATGCGCACAAGAAACGGTAGAAATTGCTGTGCAGGTCAACGGCCGCATCAAAGCGCACATAGCGGTTTCGGCAGACATCGATGCGGCAGCTGCGATTGCTGCCGCGAAAGCGGATCCCAACGTCAGCTTGTCGATTGCCGGGAAGGCCATCGCCAAGGAAATTTATGTAAAAGGCAAACTGGTCAGCATTGCCGTCAAAGGATAGGGTCGGGAGCGCGCAACGCAACGTAGTATAGGAAAGGCCTGCTGCACAAAACCGCTTTACAGGGCCGGTGGGCTGTTGCGCAGACGTCCCTGAGCGCACGGGGGCATAGAGCTTTTTATCAGGGGAGCGAAAAGGGGCGGGGTATATGCGGGTATTGGGCGTCGACCCCGGCTATGCGATCGTCGGGTGGGGCGTGTTAGAATATTACCCGGGACGCTTTGCGCCTGTCGGCTATGGCGCCATCCAGACCGACAGCGAAACCCCGTTTGAAAAGCGGATTCTGGAAATCTACGACTCTGTCTCGGATATTTGTCGCCGCTACACACCGCAGGTTTTGGCGTTAGAAAAGCTCTATTATCAACACAATCAGACGACCGTAATCGGCGTAGCGGAAGCGCGCGGCGTCATTTTGTTGGCGGCCGCTCAATGCGGTTTGGAGGTGTGTGAATACACCCCCATGCAGGTCAAACAGGCGGTTACCGGTTACGGCAAGGCGGCCAAAAAGCAGATTCAGGAGATGACACGAGCTCTTTTGCATCTAGATGCGATTCCCAAACCGGACGACACCGCCGATGCCCTCGCGATGGCCATTACGCACTGTCACTGTCGCGCCAATCAGCTCAGCCGCCTGCCGAAAAGCTGAAAGGAGACCTGCATGATCTACAGCTTGACCGGTATCCTTGTCAAAAAGTCACCTTCCTTTGCCGTGATCGAATGCGCGGGAGTGGGGTATGCGGTGCGCATGCCCACCTCTGTTATCGGGCAACTGCCCGCGGCTGGGCAGGAGACAACCGTGTATACCGAACTTGTCCTCTCTGAGAACGAGATTGCGCTCTACGGCTTTGCAACGCAGGAGCAGCGTGACTGTTTTCGCCTGCTCACATCGGTGTCTGGCGTCGGCCCCAAAGCCGGCCTGTCGATCTTATCGGTTATGACGCCGGAAAAGGTCGCGCTTGCGGCATCTGCCGACGATCATAAGGCGTTTACCGCCGCGCCCGGTGTGGGCCCCAAACTTGCCAAACGCATTGCGCTGGAATTAAAAGACAAAGTCAGCGGCACACTGGGGCAAGGCAGCGGCCTTTTTGTCGATTCGGCCGCTGTGCCCGCCTCCACCGCCAGCGCCCAGGCTGTGGCGGCATTGGTTTCGTTGGGATACGCAGCCAGCGAGGCGGCAGCCGCCGTCGCCCGCGTGGACGAGACGTTGCCGGTGCAAGAAATCATCAAGATTGCCCTGCGAGGATTGTCCAAAGTGTAACGGAAGGGAACAAGAGAGATGGCGCAAAACCAGGAATATACCGTTGACCCCACCCGCTTGGTCACGCCCCATACCACAAGCGCCGATTCCGAAGAGAACAACCTGCGCCCTAGGACGCTGGAGGATTACATCGGGCAGGAGAAGGTCAAGAGCAATCTGCGCGTCTATCTGCGCGCCGCCATGCAGCGCGGCGAACCGATGGATCACATTTTGCTCTATGGACCGCCCGGACTTGGCAAAACCACACTGGCCGGCATTGTTGCGCAGGAGATGGGCGTTCAGATCCGCATCACCTCCGGCCCCGCTATCGAAAAACCCGGCGACTTAGCCGCTTTGCTTACCAACCTTCAATCGGGTGACATCCTTTTTATTGACGAAATCCATCGCCTTTCTCGCCAGGTGGAGGAAGTTTTGTATCCAGCGCTTGAGGATTATGCGCTTGATATCATGATCGGCAAGGGGCCCAGTGCGCAGAGTATTCGCATCGATCTGCCGCGCTTTACCCTGATCGGCGCCACCACACGCGCGGGGCAGATCACAGGACCGCTGCGGGATCGCTTTGGAATTCTGTTAAAGTTGGAACCATACAGCCCAGATGAGCTCGCGCAAATCATCCTGCGCAGCGCCGGCATCTTGGGTATTGAAGTGACGCCGGACGGCGCGCTCGAGTTGGCGCGTTGCAGCCGCGGGACACCGCGCCTTGCCAACCGCCTTTTAAAACGCGTTCGAGACTTTGCGACGGTACAGGGTGATTGCGCGATCGATGCCGAGATTGCCGCGACGGCCCGCCGTCAGATGGACATTGACGATCAAGGTCTGGACGAACTGGACAGAAATTTGTTGCGCGCCGTGATTGAACTGTACAACGGTGGACCAGTTGGCCTGGATACACTGGCCGCTGTGCTGGGCGAGGAGAGTGTTACGCTGGAAGATGTCTGCGAGCCCTACTTGATGCAGATGGGCTTTTTGACCCGCACGCCGCGCGGACGCTGTGTTACGCGCCTTGCCTATGAACATCTTCGGTTGCCTGTGCCTCGCCGATTGGAAGAAGACGGGGAAAATGCGCAGCAGAGCCTGTACGAATAAGGCTGCGTCGAACGGCTGCAAGGGTCGGCGGCGGACTTGGATAAGGCAAAACCAAGTATCATAACGCTCACCTGGAGCGGTGATTAAGGAAAGGGCGTCTTATGGGTAAACTGTTTGGAACAGACGGCATACGCGGCATCGCGGGACGGGATCTTACCTGCGAACTGGCTCTCAATATCGGGCGCGGAACGGCGGCCGTCTTAACGCGCCTCGACGGGCGGCGCCCCAAAATTCTCATCGGCAAGGACACGCGTGTTTCCGGCGATATGCTGGAAAGCACGTTGGCGGCGGGACTTTGCAGCGTCGGCGCGGATGTGGAATTGCTGGGCGTGATCCCGACACCGGGTGTCGCGTATCTGGTGCAAAAATACGGTGCCGATGCCGGTATCGTGATCTCCGCCAGCCACAACCCGATGGAATTCAACGGAATCAAAATCTTTAAAGGCGATGGGTACAAGCTGCCCGATGAGGTAGAAGAGCAGATCGAGGCGCACATTGCAAAAGGCTGCCGGGATATTCCGCTGGTCGAGGGTGGCGATATCGGCCGCATTCGCATCAGCGCAACCGCTCTTGACGATTATGTCGACGCCCTGGAAAACCATATTGACGCGGATCTGACCGGCCTGCACGTTTTGTTCGACTGCGCCAATGGGGCTTCGGGCGCCGTAGCGGCGAAACTTTTCCCGCGGTTGGGGTGTACATGCGATTTTATTTATACACAAAGCGATGGCTTTAACGTCAACGATCACTGTGGTACAACGCATCTTGAGACGTTGGAAAACGCTGTTCGGTCCGGCACCTACGACTGCGGCATCGCGTTCGATGGAGATGCTGACAGGTGCCTAGCCTGCGACGAAAAAGGTGAGGAAATCGACGGCGATAAGATCATAGCCTTGCTCGCCAAAGACATGAAGGATCGGGGTAGGTTGGACGGCAACACGGCGGTCGTGACGGTTATGTCCAATTTGGGCTTTATGAAATACATGGAAAAGCTGGGGATCGAAACCGTCAGAACCGCCGTGGGGGATCGCTATGTTCTGGAGGTCATGCGCGCGGGCGGCTTTGCAATCGGCGGCGAACAGAGCGGCCATGTCATTTTTTCGCACCATTCCACCACCGGGGACGGGGAATTGACGGCCGGCAAGTTGTTAAAACTGCTCGCTGCCAAAAACAGGGAAGGACGCAAGATGAGCGACCTCAATGCTGTTTATACCAAGTACCCGCAGGTGCTGATCAACATCGAGATGAACGACGAACAAAAGAGGGCTTACCGCGAGGACGAATACATCGCCGGCTTTGTAGAAAGCCAGCAGCAGAACCTGATGGGAAGCGGCCGCGTTCTGGTGCGCGCTTCCGGAACAGAACCCAAGGTGCGCGTGATGGTAGAAGGCGAGGACAGGGTCGCGATTACCAACAGCGCCGAGCGCATCGCCGAGATGATCCGAAAGCGAGTCTTCCGCTGACGCCTGCCTGACAAAACGGAGGCAAGCGGTCAAAACGCGTCGTTGTAAGATCCTATGCCGGGTACATTTTCAAGGCAGGAAAAGTCAAATGGATATTCACAAAAGCGTTCGCTGCGTTCGGTATGCAGCCGCCGCTTTGTTGTAAAGAGTACAATGCGCATTGCGGATACATGGCGGGAATATGAGCTCATCGACGCCACCTGCGGCAATCGGCTGGAGCGGTGGGGGCGCTATCTCTTGGTGCGCCCGGATCCGCAGGTTGTGTGGAAAACAGAGCCCATGAGCGAGCTGTGGCAAAATGTCGACGCCGTGTATCATCGCTCTGCCCGGGGCGGCGGCAGTTGGGAGCAAAAAAGGCCCATTCCCCCGCGTTGGCGCATCGCATGGCAAGATTTACACCTGATCGTCAGTCCGACCGGTTTCAAGCATACCGGCGTGTTCCCGGAGCAGGCCGTCAACTGGGAATGGTACCGTCGGGTTATTCGCGAGGCGGGTCGGAGTGTGCGCGTCTTAAACCTGTTCGGCTATACCGGCGGCGCGACGCTGGCGTGCCTTTCTGCGGGTGCGCGTGTGACGCATGTTGATGCCAGCAAGGGCATAGTGACATGGGCGCGGGAGAATGCCGAGGCAAGTGGCTTGTCAAATCGACCCTGCCGATGGATCGTGGAGGACTGCGCCAAATTTGTGGCGCGGGAGATCCGCCGCTCAAGCCGTTACGATGCCGTTATCATGGATCCGCCTAGTTTCGGACGCGGACCGGGCGGTGAGGTGTGGAAATTTGCGGACGATATCTATGACTTTGTCAAGCTCTGCGCGGGTGTTCTTTCTGACGAACCGCTGTTTTTTGCCGTCAATGGCTACACCGAGGGAATCAGTCCTGCCGTGACGGAATATATCTTACAGCGCACGCTCTGCCCCAGGCTTGGCGGCAGAACTTGGTGCGATGAAATCGGCTTGCCTGTCCGCGTAAACGGCGGTGTAATTCCCTGTGGATCATCCGCCGTGTGGGAGAGTGAGAACCGCAGGTAAAGGCAAGGATTCGAGCGGTGCCAAATATCACGGGATCTGCCGTATGACGAAAAATGTTTGGGGGACAATCCGGAACGTTTGACACCCGGGGGAGACGACGAAAAAAAGACGCGAGGGGGGGATCTTTCTTGTGCGCGCAAACCATGCTCAGTACCACTGCCATCCGGTTTCGCTATGACCCGGAGCAACCGCAGTATGCGATCGACGGCATCAGCATGACGGTGCACAGGGGAGAGTTCGTCGCGATCCTGGGCGCCAACGGCTGCGGAAAATCTACATTGGCCAAACATTTCAATGCCATTTTGCTGCCGGAGAGCGGGACAGTTCTGGTGGAAGGAAAGGACACCCGCGAAGAGAAGTACCTCTACGACATCCGGCAAAATGTCGGCATGGTCTTCCAAAACCCCGACAACCAAATTGTCGCTACGGTTGTAGAGGAAGATGTTGCCTTCGCGCTTGAAAATCTCGGCGTTCCGACAGAAGAAATGCGCGCTCGGATCGACGACGCCATGCGTCTTGCCGGCATCTGGGACAAGCGCAAGAGTGCGCCGCACAAGTTGTCCGGCGGGCAGAAACAGCGTGTGGCTATAGCCGGCGTCGTGGCGATGCGCCCAGACTGCGTGGTTTTGGATGAAGCTACCGCGATGTTGGATCCGCGCGGCCGCGCGGCCGTGATGGAGACCATACAGGCGCTGCGCGGCGCCGGCATCACGGTTATCTCCATCACCCATTACATGGAGGAGGCCGCCCTGGCGGATCGCGTGCTGGTGATGAGTCAGGGCCGCGTCGTGATGGAGGGGCCCCCCAACGAGATTTTTCAGCAAACGCAGCGTTTACACCGCTACCATCTGGACGTACCCCAGGCTGCGGTGTTGCGGGATGAACTCGCGAAAGTGGGCATTGTGCTGCCCGGGGATGCCATAACGCCGCAGGCCTGTGCCGATGCCCTGTACGCTTTGTTGCGGTAGAAGCCCATCAACTGTACGGATTTTACAGATTTCACTTCACTTTAGGAAGGTTTTGCATCTCATGCCGGAAAAGGATATTCTGACCGCGGAACATCTGTGCTACGTCTACAACCCCGGTATGCCGGACGAGACAACGGCGCTGGATGATATTAGTTTTTCGATCGGCCAGGGGGAATTTGTAGGCATCATCGGTTCTACGGGAAGCGGGAAGTCGACGCTGATCGCGCACTTTAACGGTCTCAATAAGCCAACGTCAGGCAAAATTTTGGTGGATGGGCGCGACATGTGGGCGCAAGGTGAAAATCTGCGGGAATATCGGTTTTTGGTCGGTCTCGTCATGCAGTATCCGGAGTACCAGCTGTTTGAGGAAACCTGCGCCGCCGATATCGCATATGGGCCGCGCAACATGGGACTCTCTTCCACCGAAATCCAAAGCCGTGTAAAAGAGGCGGCGGCCTTCGTTGGCCTGGATCAGGAGCTGCTTGCGCGCAGCCCCTTTGAGATTTCCGGTGGGCAAAAGCGCAGGGTGGCCATCGCCGGCGTGATGGCCATGCGCCCGCGTGTTCTGGTCTTGGACGAGCCCGCCTCCGGACTGGATCCGGAGGGGCGGGATGCCATTCTCTCACAGATCCACGATTACCACAAAAAAACCGGAACTACCGTGGTGCTGGTCAGCCACTCGATGGAGGACATCGCCAAATATGCCGACCGTGTGTTGGTGCTGGACAACGGCAAAGTTGCCATGTACGACACGGTCGCAGCGGTGTTTGCCCGCGCGCCGGAGCTCCTTGCAATGGGCCTTTCTGTGCCGCAGATCACCCAGATCTTTTTAAAACTGAGACAGATGGGTATTGAGATTGATACCGATGTTTATACAGTGCCTTATGCGGTCAAACTGATCTGTAAAGCGCTGGCACAAAAGAACGGCACTGTTGCGCGCGAGGAGGGCGTCGATGCTTCGTGATATCACCATCGGCCAGCACTTTCCCGGCGATTCGATTATCCATCGCTGTGATCCGCGTGTCAAGCTGGCGGCCGTAGTGGGCTACATCGCCGCCTTGTTTATGGCCTCTAACTGGCTGGGTCTGACGCTGGCGTTAGCGTTGCTCGTTTTTTTGTACGGCATCGCGCGCATTCCGTACAGGCTCATACTAAAAAGTCTGAAACCGATTCTACCTGTTATTTTACTCACATCGCTCCTCAATCTGTTTTTTATCACCGGACAGGGTGAGCAGCCTTTGTTTCACTGGTGGATCTTTACCATCTATCCACAGGGTGTCCGGTATGCGCTGATCATCGCCGTGCGGGTTGTAGCGCTGATTGCAGGTACCAGCCTGCTGACCTACACGACGAGCCCGATTGTGCTGACAGACGCACTGGAGAGCATTTTGCGCCCTCTCTCCAAGCTTCATTTTCCCTCCCATGAGCTGGCGATGATGATGACCATCGCGCTGCGCTTCATCCCCATACTGATTGAAGAGACTGAAAAGATCATGAATGCGCAGAAAGCGCGCGGCGCGATGTTGGATACAGGCAGTTTGCCGCAGCGTGTCAAAGCGCTGGTTCCGGTGCTGGTACCGCTCTTTGTTTCCGCGTTCAATCGCGCGGCGGAACTGGCAACCGCTATGGAATGCCGCTGTTACCGCGGTGGCGAGGGTCGTACGCGCCTTAAGGAGCTCAAGTTCCACAGCACGGATGTATGGTGTGCGGTGACGATGACGGGGATGCTTGCGATCATCATTTCGACTCGGCTTTTCGTAAGGGGTCTGTAAAGGGATGAATGTGCTTCTCTGGCTTGCCTACAAGGGGACATCCTACGCGGGGTTTCAGGTACAGCGCAACGCTTTAAGCATTTGTGAAGTGTTGCAAAACGCGATACAAAGCGTGTTGGGTGTGCGCCCCGACGTCAAGGGGTGCTCCCGCACCGATGCCGGGGTACACGCGCGGCGGTTTGCCGTCAATTTTCGGTATAGCGGCACACCGGAACCAAACAGGCTGGTGCTGGCCCTCAACGCGCATCTGCCTTCCGATGTGCGCGTTCTGGAGGCACAGGAAGTACCGGCGGTGTTTCACGCCCGTTACGCCGCGCTGGCCAAAACGTATGGGTATTATCTGCGCTGTACGCCCGTCGACGATCCCTTTACGGTGGGCACCTATACCCGTGTCGGCGCCGCGCTGGATGTACCCGCTATGCGCCGCGCCGCCCAGAGCGTCGTGGGAACACACGATTTCTCCGCTTTTTGCACAGCGCGCTGTGCCGCCGCTTCTCGCGGGGATACCGTGCGCACCGTACAATCCTGCGATGTTCGCGCATGGGGAGAAAAAAACGAAAATGTCGTGATCGCGGTTACGGCCAATGGCTATCTTTATAACATGGTTCGCATCTTGGCGGGCACGCTTGTACAAGTCGGCCGCGGGAAAACGGATCCTGGCGCTGTACGGAGCATTCTCGCCGGAAAGGACCGCGCCGCCGCGGGGCCGACCTTGCCCGCCAGAGGACTGTTTTTGGAGCAGGTCTATTACAATCCTGCCGATTTGCAGCTGTAATGGGCATCATTTTATAGGAAAGGATCCGTCCACCTGTGAACCAGACCGAGAGACAACGCCAGGAACGCAGACAGCGCATGCTGGCGCGCGAACAGGGAAGGGAATGGATACCGGGTGACACACAACCCGGAACCGATACGGGCGCCGGTGTACGCGTACCAAAAAAAGTGCGTCGCAGCGATGAAAAAGATTCTCCGGAGATACCACGACCCAATCAGAATGTCGGCAACCTAAAGCCCTTGAGTCCGCTTTTACGGCGCCGCAGGCGACGTCGCCAACTGATCTTCTTGGCATTGGTCGTGGCCATTATCATTTTTCTCCTTGTGGTTTCCGGCGCGCTCTCCGGTTTGGGATCAACGCTGCATGACGCGGCGGACAGCGCGATCTTATTTCTCTCGCGCGGGAATGCCGACTGGCCCGTCTCTACCGGTATCGTTACCCCTTTGCATGCTGAGGCGTTGGGTGGAGGTTTCCTGCTGATGGATACACAGGATGTCGCTGTCTTTTCTGACTATGGCGCACTCATCCGCAGGTTCCAGCCCGGTTATGGCAGGCCGGCATTGGCTGTGGGCAAAAACCATTTTGTGCTATACAACCGGGCGGGTGAGGATCTGCGCATGGAGAGTCGCACCGAGACCCTCTACGAAAAAACCTTTGAAGGCGGTATTTTGCTCTGCACCGTAGCTGACAACGGCAGAGTCGCGGTCGTCACGCAGACGGAGCGGTATCCTGCCGTCTTACAGGTCCTGAATACTTCCGCGGACGCGGAAATTACCTATTCTTTGGTGCAGGAAGACGGCGTTCCCGTCGCGGCGGATTTTGCCCCGGACAGTACGCACCTTGCCGTGGGTGCCCTGACGGCGCAGGGTGGTCAGATGCAAAGTCTTGTCTATCTTCTTAACACGCGGGAAGAGACATTGGGTACTTGTTTACAGTGTGACGCGGCAAGTACCGTGCTGCGTGTAGAGTGGCTTTCGAGTAACCGGGTTCTGGTGGTATGTGATGATTACCTGATGGTGGTTAACGCCGATTCCGGTCAAGAAACGGCGCGCTACGATCTAGGCGGCGCTGTGCTGTGTCAGATCGAGAGCGTTGGCAACCGATTGGCGATTCTGCAGTCCGTCCGCGGGAACAATACCGTAGTCACTCTGGATGAGAATTTGCATACGCTTGCCGAAGTACCCGCCTCGCGCACGGTGTCCCTGGCCGTCACAAAGGATGCACTTTATCTTTTGGACACAGATGCCGTAAGTTGTTTTGACTATACCGGTGAAAGGATCTGGCAGCAAAGTTACAGCGCACGACCGCAGGCGGTGCTGGATGCCTCCCTTCCTCTGCTGGTCATCGGCGGAACCGTGCAGCCGCTGACAGCACCGTAGTGCGCCCATGCGGGCAGAACGGAGAAAAGTGCCATGCAGCAGAACAGCATCGGTATTGTCTTCGATCTAGTTTTTCTGGCGGTTTTGTGTTGGGTATCCGTGCAGGGTATGCGGCGCGGCTTTGTATCGGGTGCCCTTCGCCTGGTCGGTGTTCTCGCCGGATTTGCCGCGGGAACGTGGGCGGCGAATACCCTGGCGCAGCCGCTCTATCGCGACAGCATCGGCAAGACGGTGGGGGAAAAACTGGCGGAAAAAATTTCTGAATACGGAAATGATCTTTTTGCCGCA
Organism: uncultured Subdoligranulum sp.; assembly: GCA_964560675.1. Taxonomy (GTDB): domain Bacteria; phylum Bacillota; class Clostridia; order Oscillospirales; family Ruminococcaceae; genus Gemmiger. Next base: position 99,901 of record CAZLMA010000002.1, read on the forward strand.
CTGCAGGATCTGGATTTTCTGCCGAGCAGCCTGTATGACAGGCTGGAATCCGCACTGCTTTCCTCTGCCGATGACATGGTGCCCAGCGTGATCAGCGCGCTGGAGCCGGTTATTCTGCCTTTGGTACAGTCGATGCTGTTTATCCTGGTCTGCCTCACGGTGCGTTTGTTGGTGCGCTCTCTATCGTCTGCTTTTCGCCAGCTCAACCGTCTGCCGATTCTGGGAGGGCTCAATAAAGCGCTGGGGTTTGCATTTGGCTTTGCAGCGGGAGTTTTGGATTGTTGGCTCCTGGCGCAGGGGTTGTGGCTCGCGGGCTATGTGACGAACGGTTCTATTCGCTTTCTGCGCGAAGAAACGCTGAATTTAAGCGCCGCCTATCGGCTTTTTTCGCGATTCAGCCTGTTTGGCGCAAGCGGGTAACGGAGGGTCTGCGATCCTGCTTTGTGTTTCGCAGTGTAGGTTTAACAAGCCGTTATTTGAACGATCTGCTAAAGAATTGCAAATATTATGAGAAACTTTTTCGCTGCCCTATTGCAAAAAACGTCCGATGGGCGGATAATAATTTTAGACGGTTGATTGTCTTATTAGCGGATGCCGCTATATTGTGTCCGGAAGGTGGGATAAAACAGAATGCTTTGTGTGCGTTGCAAAAAGCGAACTGCAGTGGTGTTTATTCAACACATGGAGAATGGGAAGCCCACACAGGAAGGGTATTGCCTTACCTGCGCCAAGCAGTTGAATATCGGACCCGTCAATGATTTGATGAAGCGCTTCGGTTTGTCGGATCAAGATCTTGAGAACATGGAAGAACACATGAGCAGCTTCCTGGAGGAGGCTGGTCAACCCGGCGACATCGTTCCCGCGGAAGAAGAGGACTTTGTTCCGGGCGGGAGCCCAGCCTTTCCGTTTGGATTCGGTGCCTTAGCGCAGGGGGACAGCGGGAAGCAGGATAATAACGCCGCACGCACCGGTGCGGATAAAAACAAAAACGAGAAAAGGCCGCAGCGCAAGTACCTTGACACGTACTGCGAAAATCTGACCCAGCGCGCCCGAGACGGCAAGACTGACCGCATTATCGGGCGGGATCGTGAGATTTACCGCACCATTCAGATCCTTTGCCGTCGCCAAAAAAATAACCCCTGTCTGATTGGCGAGGCAGGCGTCGGTAAAACCGCCATCGCCGAGGGCATCGCGCAGCGCATCGCCGAGGGCAAAGTTCCGGCGCGCTTGCAAGATAAAGAAATTTATTTGCTGGATCTGACGGCACTCGTTGCAGGCACCCAGTTCCGCGGCCAATTTGAGCAGCGCGTCAAGGGGCTTGTAAACGAAGTCCGCGCCGCCGGCAACGTTATATTGTTTATCGACGAAATCCACAACATCGTGGGCGCAGGTGAATCGGACGGCGCGATGAATGCGGCAAACCTGATGAAGCCGGCATTGTCGCGTGGGCAGATGCAGGTTATCGGCGCTACGACCTTTGCAGAGTACCGCAAATATATCGAGAAAGATTCCGCGCTGGAGCGACGGTTTCAACCCGTGAAGGTGGAAGAACCGAGTATGGCGGACACCATCGAGGTGCTTAAAGGGATCCGCGTCTATTACGAAAAGCATCACTGTGTGCGCGTCCCGGATCCCATTGTGGTTACAGTGGCGCAGTTGTCAGAGCGGTATATCACCGATCGCTTTTTGCCGGATAAGGCAATTGATCTGCTGGATGAGGCATGTGCCTGCTGCAACCTGCGTCACCCCGAAATTACGGAATATATTGACCTACAGCGGCGCCTGAAGGAATTAGAGGAGCGCGAACACGCGCTGGAGAACCCCGAAGCCCCCGCAAACGGCGAGAATGCCGCGATCGATTACGAGGCATTGGCGGCTCTCAAGACGGAGCTCGCGCGGGAGCGCGAGAAGTTGCCGGCTCTGGAACTGAAAGTAGCGGATATCACGGTTACCCTAGACGATGTGGCGCAGGTTGTGGAACTCTGGACAGGGATTCCGGCCGTTAAGATCAAAGAAACCGAGTACGGCCGTCTGTTGGGTCTGGAAGAGGAACTCAAAAAGCATATAATCGGGCAGGATGAAGCCGTGCACAGCGTGGCGCAGGCGATCAAACGCAGTCGTGCGGATCTGTCCGGGCGACACAGGCCGGCAAGTTTCATCTTTGTTGGTCCCACCGGCGTGGGCAAAACAGAGCTCGTAAAGCAGCTTGCATACCAGTTGTTCGATACGGTGGATCCTCTGATTTCCATTGATATGAGCGAATACATGGAGAAGTACGCGGTATCGCGCCTGATCGGTTCCCCGCCCGGCTATGTGGGCTACGATGAGGCCGGTCAGCTCACCGAAAAAGTTCGCAGGCGCCCCTACAGTGTGGTTCTGTTCGATGAGATTGAAAAGGCCCATCCGGATGTCATGAACATTTTGTTGCAGATTTTGGACGAGGGCAAAATTAACGATGCGCAGGGCCGAACGGTGGATTTTTCCAACACCGTGATCTGTATGACATCCAATGCGGGCAGTACCGATGAGGTGCAGGGACTTGGATTCGGCAAGAGCGAGGAGCAGGCGAGCCGCGACAAGAGCCTGAAAGCGCTGCGCGAATTCCTGCGGCCGGAATTTTTGGGTCGCGTGGATGAGGTGATCACGTTCCGTCCGCTGGAAAGCGAGGATCTTGAAAAGATCGCAGCGTTGATGCTGGAGGAATATCGCCCCGGCATGGAGAACCGCGGCATCAAATTAGAGTACACGCCGGCTGCGCTCCGCGCCATTGTGTCCGAGAGCAGCACGAAATTCGGCGCTCGCGAGTTACGGCGCACCATCCGCAGGGAAGTGGAAGATCCGGTTGCGCAGGGCTTGATCGAGGGCAGACTGAAAGAAGGATCCCGTGTTATGTTGGATGCCGAAAACGGCAAACCCGTGTTGATTTTTATTTGAACTCTTTTGTATAGACGTCCCGATTCGCGCGTCTTCACTTGAAGGGTAAGGAGGCCGCCGATGGCAAAACGTTTATGCGCTGTGCTGTTAGCGACCTGCCTTTTTTGTGCCTGCGCAGCGCTTGCCAGTTCTGGATTTTACAACCGATACGATACCAAACCGGCTGCTTCCCGATCCCGGGAATGGCAAGCCCGTCTCGACGGCTTTTGCCTTTATGAAGGCGATGCGAACCGGTTGGGCGTCTGGCAACCGAAACTTCCGTTTGAAGGGCAGCACAGTTCGTATCAGTGTGTTTACGGATCCGCGGGTTTGATCGGTTGGTCCAGCATCTTGATCAGTGTCTATCTCGACGAGCGCGACGGAGAAAAATGGAATGATGCCGCCATCGAAGAAAACCGACACAAGCTGGCTATAGCTGTTGACTGGATTCAAAACGCGTGCGCGGCCTATTGCGCGGCGCCGCATATCTATTTTGACGATGGTACGCAGGACAGCGATCTTTTCTTTCATCAGGAATATCCCGCGCGTTTTGTAGGCGGCACTGACAATGATGAGAGTGAAGCGTACTACGTAGCGATTGAGGATCTGTGTGCGCAGCTCGATACCGAGGCTCTGCATAACCGCTACGGCACGTCAAGCGTCGGTTTCCTCTTTTTCCTGCCGGTAGCGGGTGTTTCCTTCACCGTTGTGCATTACCTGGAGGACACAAACGACTTTTATCATGAGTATTCCACCCTCTACCGTTATGACGCTTACAGCGATCGCAACGAGCCGGAAACGCCCACCGTTTTTGCCCACGAGATTTTGCATCTGTTCGGCGCAGCGGATCTGTACGAGGGCAGTGCAGATACCTTTGTCACGCAGCAACTGACGGACTTTGTCAAGCAGACATGGCCGGACGATATCATGCTGAGCACCTATGAGGCAAACGGAGAAACCCGACAAAATACGGTGACGAAGTCCCTCTGTCCGCTGTCGGCGTATCGTTTGGGCTTAATCCCGCATTTTGAACAACAGGAAGAGTATCCGGACGTTGCGTCTGTGCCGCCCGGCGCTTTTTCGGAAAGCCCGGACAAAGCCGCCCTGTATCCTTTTGACAGTGGGGCAATTGCAGTATAAGAAAAAGGCGAAAGTACCTCAAGACAAAATCCTGGCGCGGGTTGAAAATGATTCTCTCAAAATGTCCTGTTGTCTGGGCCAGCGGAAAAACGATCGAGCCAAAGACTTTTATGGAGTTTGCATACGAAAAAAGGGGGACGTTGGGCTATGGCGGTATTGGTAAGCGGCGGAGCCGGGTATATCGGCACCCATACTTGTGTGGAATTGCTGCAGGCTGGCTACGAAATCGTGGTATCTGACAATTTTTATAATTCCTGTCCGGAGGCGCTCAATCGGGTGCGCACCATCACCGGTCGAGATTTTCCTTTTGTTGAAGCGGATATGACGCATCAAGATGCGGTGGAGCGCATATTTGCTAACTACAACATTGACTGTGTGATCCAATTTGCGGCCTACAAGGCGGTGGGGGAAAGCGTCTCCAAACCGATTGCGTATTATTCCAACAATTTGGGCTGTACGCTGACAATTCTCGATGCAATGCGCCGCCATGGCTGTCACAACTTTATATTCTCTTCTTCCGCGACCGTTTACGGGGATCCGGCGACCGTGCCTATCACAGAGGATTTTCCCACAGGCAACACGACAAACCCCTACGGTGCGACCAAAGTTTTTACAGAGCGGATCCTAAAGGATTGCTGCAAGGCGGATCCGACGCTAAACGTAGCGCTGCTGCGCTATTTTAATCCCATCGGCGCGCATCCTTCCGGCCTTATCGGGGAAGATCCGAACGGGATTCCAAACAATCTGGTACCCTATATCGCCAAGGTTGCGGTGGGCAAACTTGAGAAAATTCACGTCTTTGGCAACGATTATCCCACGCCGGACGGAACCGGCGTTCGGGATTACATTCATGTGGTGGATCTTGCGCGCGGTCATGTGGCTGCCATCCGCAAATTGGAAACCAACCCCGGATTGTTTATCTGCAACCTGGGAACGGGGCGCGGCTACAGTGTGCTGGAAGTGATCCGTGCCTTTGGCAAAGCTTGCGGAAAGGAATTGCCCTATACAATTGAGGCGCGCCGCCCCGGCGATGTTGCGGCTTGCTGGGCGGATCCGAGCAAGGCTGAGCGGGAGCTGGGATGGCAGGCGCAGTTCGGCATTGACGAAATGTGCCGTGACAGCTGGAACTGGCAAAGCCAAAATCCAAACGGTTATAGGGCGGGTGCTTAGGGGCGAACTTTTCCACCAAACCGACTTTATAAAGACTGCATCCCGCAGGGCGGTGACACGCGCTGAGGGGCTGTAAGCGGTTGTGGACACAAAGATTTCATTTTCCTATTTTGCCGTGATGGGTACCACTCGTCACGAAGTTGCGGCCGATTTGCAAAAAAGGGGTTATCGTATGGAATTCAGTATTTACCGGCAGATGTTATTTTTATTGATTTACGGCTTCCTCGCCTGGTGCGTTGAGGCGGTATATTTTGCCGCTACCCGCAAGCAGTTCGTCAACCGGGGTCTGTTGACGCTTCCCATCGATGTAGAGATGGGACTTGTTTTTGCCAATATCACGGTCGTTCTGCCCACGATGGGGCGCAACTACTTGGGCATGTACTTGCTTACGCTGGGCAACTTAATTTTGGTGCGCGCCATTACCGGCTTTTTTCGCTCTCGCATTACCAGAAGGGCGACGTGGCTCTACGCCGCGCCCAGCGCCACAGCGCACAATCTTGTGCTGCAGTTGGTTGCGGCAGCGGGAATTTTGCTAATCTATCTGCTGGTTCAACCCATCATGATCCTGCTGGAATCCTTTTTGTCCGATACGGTACAGCGGGTCATCTTTGTCGTGGCGTGGGTCCTGATCCTTTCGGATTTTGTCACGGTTCTGATTGCGGTGAGAAAAGGATCGGCTGCGTTTGAAAAACGCAGGGTAAAGGGAAAGACCGATGAGATGTCAGACGCAATCGCACGCTTTGTGTGGCGGCGCCTGGAGAAGGCTTATCCCGGAATCAGTGACGAGAACCAGCGCAGCAAACTGGTCTTTGCCAAGGGGATGAGTCTTGACAAGCTGGTCTGGGTGTTTTTGATCTCCGCCCTGCTGGGTGACATCATCGAGACATTCTATGTGCGCTTTGATAGCGGGGTATGGATGAGCCGGTCCAGCGTGATCATTGGACCGTTCAGCTTCGTGTGGGGCATCGGCGCTGTTTTGCTGACCATCGCCCTGATGCGCTTTAAAGACAAGAACGTCCTCTGGATCCTTCTCGTCGGAGGTATACTGGGCGGCGTCTTTGAGTATATGTGCAGCGTTTTTACGGAAATTGTTTTCGGGAAGATCTTTTGGGACTACAGTCATATGCCGCTCAACATCGGCGGGCGGACCAATGTGGCGTTTATGTTCTGCTGGGGGATTTTGGGGGTTGTCTGGGTGAAGATTGCCTATCCGCCGCTTGAGCACCTGATTGAAAAGTTCCCGCCGCTTGCCGCAAAATTGACGACGTGGGCGGTCGCGGTGCTGATGGTGTTTGATGCACTGCTCACGATTTTGGTGTTAAACCGGTATAACACGCGCCAAATTCGCCCGGAGCCTGCCAATATTGTGGAGCAGTTCATCGATGAAACCTATGACGATGAATTTGTGGAACATCGCTGGCAGAATATGAAAAGCTCTTAGCCCTGGGGGTGGATCCTTGCTGTCAACATCAACGATTATACATAGATCTCATCCTGCTGGGTGGCTGCCAGGGATGGGAACCGACGCGCGGCTTCTGTGTTTCCTGCACGCCACGCGGCGGGGGATAGGCCGGTCTCTCTTTTAAAAACCCGGCACAGATAATTGGCTCCGGAAAATCCGCACAGAGCCGCCACCGCTTCCAGATTGTGATTCCCCGCAAGCAAAAGACTTTTGGCCGCTTCTATGCGCATTTTGGTCAGGTATCTGCCCGGTGATATGCCCACGGCGGCGGTAAAGGTTCGAACCAAATGACATTTGCTCACGGCCAGCTGTTCGCTGAGCTCTTCTACGCCATACAGCGTCATATAACCGCTGTGAATGGCTTCCAGCGCCTGCGCGACGAGCGGCGGTAACGGGTTCGCGGGTTCGTCAGCTGCACCCAATAGGCAGAGCAGCTCATAAGCAAGGCGACTGGATTCCGTTGCCGGAAGGGTGGCGTCCAGTCGGTTGAGCAGTTCCGCCGCGGCGTGGCAGTCGGCGGTTTTGACAAAACGCGCCGAAGGGAGCCCCTGTAAAAACGCTTGCGGTACCAGCCCCTGCAGTTGTATGCAGTATAAATGACAACGTTCCAGCGGGCGCACAAGCAATGGCCCCGCTCCCAGTAGCAGATCGCCATCGCCTCCGGCTGCCGGCGCTGAACCCGCCGTGCCGTCGGAGGTCGGATCTGTCTGTATGGTACAGCGACCCCCTGACAAAATGCCCACCCACAATCCGGGCTGTGGCAGCGTGAAGGGGTCTTCGCCTTCCCAATCTTGACAGGCAGCGACACAGCATGCCTTTCTGCAATCAAAAATCATCAGCCGTACCCCTTTCATCTCGGTTCCCTTTAGGTGTAGCGCAATCCGTCTTTATCGGATGCGGGCCGCTGCGCAATTGCGACGGATTTGTCAAAATCCGCTACTTTATATCAATAAAATGCTATTCACAAACCCATTATAAGCTGGTATAATGGCAAATGTCAAGAGATACGTGATTGGACGTATCAATAAATGAAAATAACGGAGGTATTGACCATGGCAAGTATCAGTTGCCGCCACATTTACAAGATTTATCCCGGCAATGTTGAGGCCGTCAAGGACTTCAACCTTGAGATTGAGGATAAAGAGTTTATCGTTTTCGTCGGGCCTTCCGGCTGCGGCAAATCCACCACGTTGCGCATGGTCGCCGGCCTGGAAGAGATCTCCAAGGGCGAGATGTATATCGGTGATCGCCTGATCAATGATGTCCCGCCGAAGGATCGCGACATTGCCATGGTGTTCCAGAACTATGCTCTGTATCCGCACATGACTGTCTACAAGAACATGGCGTTCGGTCTGGAACTTCGCAAGACCCCGAAGGACGAGATTGACAAGCGCGTCCATGAGGCCGCCAAGATATTGGAGATTGAGCATCTGCTTGACCGCAAGCCGAAGGCTCTTTCCGGTGGTCAGCGTCAGCGTGTTGCGCTGGGCCGTGCCATGGTTCGTAATCCTGCCGTCTTCCTGCTTGACGAGCCTCTGTCCAACCTCGATGCCAAGTTGCGCACCAGCATGCGTACCGAGATCACCAAGCTTCATAAGCGCCTTGCCACCACCTTTATCTATGTCACGCATGACCAGACCGAGGCCATGACGATGGGCGACCGCATTGTGGTTATGCGCGATGGCGTTATCCAGCAGGTCGATACCCCGCAGAACCTGTATGATTATCCCTGCAACCTGTTTGTTGCCGGCTTTATCGGAAGCCCGCAGATGAACTTCCTGGATGGCACTGTCAAGAAGAACGGCAATGCATACAGCGTAGATGTAAACGGCACGGTTCTTTCCCTGCCCACCGAAAAGACGGCGGACGGCAAGCTGGACGCTTATGTCGGCAAGACCGTCAAGGTCGGCATCCGCCCGGAAGACATCAAAGACGACGCGGAGTTTTTAGCGAAGCATCCGAATTCCAAGATGGAAGCAGAAGTCGAAGTTTCCGAGTTGATGGGCGCCGAGATCTACCTCTACATGAACTACAAAGGCCAGAACGTTATGGCTCGTGTTGCGCCGACTTCTAAGGCGCGGCGCGGCGATAAAGTTACTGTTGCTGTGGATGAAAACAAGATTCATTTGTTTGATCCTGCCACGGAACTGGTCATCATGAACTGATTTTTTGTCCGGATTTGTTTACATCTAGAACCTTTTAAACGGCTCCGCGACCCTGCCGCAAGGCAGGGTTTGTTTTATACACAGGACGGTTTGCCCTTTACCATTGCGCCGCCTGTTTTTTGATCGGATACGCATTTTGCTTTGCACAACGCCGCGGCATGCTGTATAATAAGAGGCAGAAAGACACCGCGGCAGTCCCGATGCACAGGCGATTGGAGATCCGGATGGACAAAAGCGATTTGGTTTTTATAATAGCAGTCCCGACGCTGTCCAAGCGACGTGCGGCTGTTGCTTTGCTTGGTAAGGAGCCGTCGGTATGAGCGCACTTCCTCTTTCGCCTGCCTGTGTCCGTTTGGGGGTGCAGGTTCAAAATCGAGCTGCGGCTATCCATCTATGCATAGAACTGCTGGCCGCCTCCGGCGCGTTGCGCAGCCCGGAGGACGGTGCCATTCTGGAACGCCTTGTGATGGAACGGGAAGCGCTGGCCTCTACCGATGTTGGGCGTGGCGCTGCGGTTCCACACGCCAAGAGCGATGTTGTGCGGTACCCGGCGATGGCAGCTGTGCGGTTGGATCCGCCCCTGCCGCTGGATCCAGGCAGTCAAGATGAGGAGCCTCTGCGCCTGTTGTTTTTGGCTGTCTGCCCTGACGGCGAGGACAATACCCATGTACTGACGCTGGGCGCCCTTGCGACTGCCTTGCTCAACGATAAGGCTTATACGTCGCTTTTGGCCGCCGAAACGCCGGAGGCGTTTGTGCAAGCGCTTCATTGCGGGGAGCAACGTTTGCCGGAGCCTGAGCGCGAGCCCCCTTCTTACCGCGTTTTGGCGGTGACAGCGTGCCCCACGGGCATTGCCCACACCTTCATGGCAAAAGAAGCGCTTCAAGGGCAGGCAGAGCGCATGGGCGTATCGCTCAAAGTGGAGACCCACGGCGCCGACGGTGTACAAAATGCGCTGACACAGACGGAAATCGAGAAGGCGGAGTGCATCATTGTTGCGGCGGATCGCACGGTCAATACCGAGCGGTTCGTCGGAAAGCCACTTATCCGTGTGCCGGTTTCAAAGGCGATACGCGACCCGGAGCAACTATTGCACCGGGCGCTATCCGCGACAGCGCCTGATTTTAAACAGCCGATGCCGGATTTGTTTACGGCTGGCGCGCCGCTTTCTGCGCGATTGCGCGGGCTTGCCCATCGCATCTATGGCCATGTGATGAGCGGTATCTCCCATATGCTGCCGTTTGTCACGGGTGGCGGCATTTTGATAGCCCTGTCGTATCTGCTCCACGGCGGCGCCCCTCTTGTTGAGCAAACAGTGCAGCAACCGGATCTTGCCGGCTTGCTGTACAGCGTGGGGCAGGCGTGCTTTGCCATGATGTATGTTGTGCTGGCAGGGTTTATTGCTGTCAGCATCGGGGATACGGCCGCTTTTTTACCAGGCGCGGTGGGCGGCTACATGGCCTATGTGGGTATGTCCTCGGCGCCGCTGTCTGAATGGGTTTCCAGCGGTTTTTGCGGTGCGCTTGCTGCTGGCTTTGCGGCCGGGCTTCTCTTAAAGGGCTTTGCCTGGCTTGGGCGACACCTGCCGCGCAGTATCGAACAAGTAAAGACCACCCTTTTTTACCCTACGGCAGGACTTTTCTGTATGGCCTTGTTGATGATTTATGTTGTCAACCCGCCGCTGGGACGATTTAATGATTTTATCTTGCTGTTGCTTACTGATTTGCGCGGTGGCAGCCGTCTTGTGCTGTGTGCCGTGTTGGGCGGTCTGATGGCCATCGACTATGGCGGCCCCGTCAACAAGGCGGCTTATGTGTTCGGTACTATGGCCTTAATGAATGGCCAGCCTGACTTGATGGCTTCCGTGATGATCGGTGGAATGACGCCACCTCTGGGCATTGCCGTCGCCTGCCTGCTTTTCCCCCATCATTTCACACCGGCAGGACGGCGTACCGCGCCCAGCAACTTCGTGCTAGGGGCCTCTTTTGTGACGGAGGGTGCATTGCCGTTTGCGATCCGGGATCCGCTGCGTGTCATACCGAGTTGCGTTGTCGGCAGTGCAGTCGCCGGCACGCTCAGCGAATGGTTGGGTTGTACGGTGCCGGCCCCGCATGGCGGTGTTTTTTTGCTTCCCGTGATGGGCCAGCCGCTGGGCTTTTTGGCGGCACTGGCTGCCGGCTCCTTGACGACAACCTTGCTGTTGGGACTTCTCAAAAAGCCGGTTGACCAGGATAACCGTAACGATACTTCCTTGCAACGCAAAGAGTTTGTGGCGCCTGACGCAAAAAAAGAGAGCAGAGAGAGATCCGCTGAGAAGATCCGCTCGTCCAATTCGCGTGTGCCTATGACAAGGATCGGAACCTTGCAAAGCGGGAAGGTATCTGCAGAACGGTAACAAAGCTTCAAAAAGATCGCGGTCCCTTGCGCCGGGGATAAACGGGATATCGCTACGGCGAGAGGGGATAGAAGGAGAGGTGTTTTGGGTGCGATCATTTTCTAAAACCGAGCATGCCGCGTTTTGGCAGGGACTTCTCTTGTGCCTTTTGACAGGCTGCCTACATGGGGTTGATCTGGCGCTTTTTATCAATGCAGAAACCGGCTTTGCGCAGGTTGGTCCAGCAATGCTGCGTGTTGTCGGATCGGTTGTGTGTGCGGGTGTTTTGTGCTGGCTGGGGCGCGGAGCCCAGGAGCGTTTTGCTGTATCGCAGCGCGAGGGAAAGCGGTGGATTTCGATTATGCGCGTGGTCGGATTGGTGCTGGCTGCGTTGGGGGTTGCGCATTTGGTTTCTGCCTGGCAACTTGTGTTAGAGATCTTTCACGCATTCGGGTTGGATATGAGCCTTGGTATGATAACGATTGTAATACACATCCCCGGTGTTCCCAGTGCACTCTGCTCGGCACTTATGGTTTTGCTCTCTTCCGTCTGGATGCTATGGCTAGGCCCTAGGGCGATCTCAAGTGAAAAACTGCCCAGCGCTGCTGCAGGTCTTTTGCTATTGCCCTGGCCGGTTTGGATGATGATACAACGGTTTTTGCTCGACCCCGTCTCGGTGGAACGCCTGCCAACGACCATGCGCATTCTCAGCGCCGCTGCACTGCTTGTGTTTGAGGCCTCTTTACTCCATGCCGTTTATATTCCCACAATGCCAGACGGACGCGGGCTGTACCGCGCAGGTATGATTTGCTTTTTGTTCTGCACTTGCTTGGAGTTGCCGCAAATTCTTGATGAGGTTCTGCACGGTTTTGCCGATGCGGTCTCGATCTTTACGGCATGCGCATTGGCCGCGCTGGGCCTTTGTGGCTTGTATTGCGCATGGCTTGCGACCGTGGAGCGCACAGAACAAACGGAATCCTTGCAGGATGAGGCTGCCGAGCCGGTGATGTAGACGCAAATTTTATCTCAAAAGGTACCAAGACTCTTGCAGTTTGCGGGTGAATACGGTACAATAAATTCAAGCTTGGAAGCGGTTTTAACCGCACAAGGATCAAGATAAAACGATTTAGGAGGAATGTATTTATGGCTGTCAAAGTTGCTATCAACGGCTTTGGACGCATCGGTCGTTTGGCGTTCCGTCAGATGTTCGAAGATGATCGTTACGAGGTTGTCGCCATCAATGACCTTACCAGCCCGCAGATGCTGGCCCATCTGCTCAAATATGACACGGCGCAGGGATCCTTCTTAGGCCATATCGGCGAGAACAAGCACACCGTTGAGAGTACCGACCATTCCATCGTCGTGGACGGTCACGAGATTGAAATTTATAAGATTACCAACGCGGCGGAATGCCCCTGGGGTGAACTGGGTGTGGATGTTGTGCTGGAGTGCACAGGATTTTACACCAGCAAGGCAAAGAGCCAGGCCCACATCGATGCAGGTGCCAAAAAAGTTGTCATCTCCGCACCCGCGGGTAACGATCTCAAAACCATCGTCTATTCCGTCAACGAGAACACACTGACCAAAGAGGATCAGATTATCTCGGCCGCCTCTTGCACCACCAACTGCTTGGCGCCTATGGCAAACACCCTGAACAAGACCTATCCCATCGTATCTGGCATCATGACGACGGTTCACGCCTATACCGGCGATCAGATGATTCTGGATGGACCGCAGCGCAAGGGCGACCTGCGCCGCGCGCGTGCGGGCGCCGTGAACATTGTCCCGAACTCCACGGGCGCCGCGAAGGCGATCGGATTGGTGATCCCGGAACTGAACGGAAAGCTGATCGGCAGCGCGCAGCGCGTGCCGGTGTTCACAGGATCCACCACCATTTTGGTTGCTGTCGTCAAGGGCAAGGATATCACCAAGGATTCCATCAACGCCGCCATGAAAGCAGCGCAGTCCGACAGCTTCGGCTACACTGAAGAGCCGCTGGTCTCCTCTGATGTAATCGGTATGCGGTATGGCAGCCTGTTTGATGCCACGCAGACCATGGTCGCCAAGATCGATGATGACACCTATCAGGTGCAGGTCGTTTCTTGGTACGACAACGAGAACAGCTATACGAGCCAGATGGTTCGCACCATCAAGTATTTCGCTGAGCTGTAAACCATCGCTTTGCACTCGGTAAACCGTTGCAAAAGGTTGAATCCATTCATGGTTTTTGCCTCTTTTTGCATCAATTTGTGCGATTCGAGTGCACGACATTCTATTTTTATCGCGTGCAGTGCCCTTTCTTTCGGTACCATCGACCCAAAGAAAGGGCATTTTTTGCATATGGCCGTTCTTCTTGCCTCCGGATGTTTTGCTTTGTATTCCGCATGGCGTCTCGCGTAGGAGCCTCCAGATCGATACCGCTTGCGCCCGAAGGTCTTTTTTGCTATACTGAAATCGACAAAAGGGAAAGAGAGGCAGCGCGTATGGCACAGGCGTATGCTTCCGGCAGGGGCCGTAACGAGAATCGGGCCAACCAACTGCTCTTAGCAGTTTTGGTAGGCCTCATCGCAGTGATCGGTGCGATGTGGGGCCACGGAGATATAGGAATTTTACAGCAAAGCATGGTCGCGGGTAAAGCGCGAAGCGCGGCGCAACTGCCAACTGACTGGCCGCTGGCTTCTGCCTATGGCGATAGCGTCGTTTCACTTCTCTTTTATGCGCCGGATCAAAAAGCGTTTGAAGTCCGCGTGTATGAAAACCGGACCGGTTTGGAAGGTGTCTACTTCAAGTTCGGTTGGTTTCCTGGATACGATCACCATTTTGATAATGCAGATACCACGGCGCCAGAGTATACGACCGTTTGGTACGCACCGCTTACGCGGCGTGATGAGCGTGCCTACTTCAGTATGAACAGAGCTGGAGCTGTCCAGGCGCTGACAGTGGACGGTAAATCCTATGCGGTGTTGGAACCGGATGCGCCGTTTGCGTTGGTGGGTCCGGAAAATCTCGTCTTTTTGGACGAAAACGGTCTGGAACTTCCCTGCCGTATGGCACCGCTGGGTGCGTGAACCACAAAAACAAAATCGACGATAAACAACTACAAACAAGGCGCGGCGCCTCGTCGACGGAACGAGGCGCCGTTACGGTTGTTTGTCTTGAAAGGCGCGCTTACGCTACCAGGAAGAACTTGATCAAGAAGATGGCGGAGATCACATAGGTCACAACCGATACCTTCTTGCCGTTGCCGGTAAACAATTGGATAACGCTGTAAGAAATCAGACCCAAGCCGATGCCGTGACCGATAGAACCGGAGATTGGCATAGCCAGTAGCATCAAGGCGACGGGAACGGCCTGCGTTAGATCATCAAAGTCCACCTTCTTCAATCCGCCCAACATCAGCACGCCTACGTAAATGAGCGCGGCGGAAGTGGCGGCTGCCGGAATGATCGCGGCGATGGGTGCGATGAACATACAGGCCAGGAAGAGTACAGCGGTGACCAAAGCGGTCAGGCCGGTGCGGCCGCCTGCCTCTACGCCGGAAGCAGATTCCACGAAAGTAGTCACGGTAGAGGTGCCCGTCAGGGCGCCCGCGACGGTGCCGATCGCATCCGACAACAAAGCTTCTTTCATCTTGGGCATATTGCCGTCTTTATCGACCATCCCCGCGCGGGATGCGGTTCCCACCAACGTTCCGATCGTATCGAACATATCGATGATGCAAAACGTGATAACCAGCGTGATAGCAGTGAAAATGCCCATATCCATAAAGGTGGAAAAGTCCAGTTTGAACAGGGTCGTCTGCACCATGTCGCCGATTGGCGGGATAAAACTCGCAGTCATCAGGCTGGCGAACGGATTGATGCCCAAAAAGAGCGCTTCACCGCCCCAGTAGATCACGCAGGAAACCAGCATGCCCGCCAGCACACAGCCGCGCACCTTTTTGCGCGCCAGTATGACAATGACGAACAGTCCCACGAACATGGTCACGACGGTCAAAATCATATTGGTATAGCCGTCGCCCATGTTGTTTACGTTTACGCTGGGTGTGAGGGCGCCAAAAAAGTCACGCATGACATAAAAAGGACCGCCGGTGCTTGAGTATACGCCCGCGTTGGAACCGAGACCGATATTCATCAGCATAAGCCCGATGCCGGGCGCGATCCCCATGCGCACGCCGAGGGGAATGGCCTCCACGATCTTTTCCCGGATGTTGAAAAAAGAGAGGAATATAAACACAATGCCTTCGATCAGGATGATGCACAGGGCGGCCTGATAGCTCTTTACGTAATCGGTACCGGTCATGGTGACCAGGTTGGCAACTACCACGGCAAAAAAGCTGTTCAGACCCATACCAGGCGCCATGGCAAAGGGCTTGTTGGCTAAGAATGCCATGCACAACATACCGATTGCGGACGCGATGCAGGTCGCCATGAACACTCCGTTCCACAGTTCCGGACCGCCGTTAGCACCAAAATTGGTCAGCAAGTTGGGATTGAGCGCGATGATATAGGCCATTGTCATGAACGTCGTTACACCCGCCATGATCTCTGTGCGCACATTGGTTCCATTTTCCTGCAGATGGAAGGTTTTCTCCAGAATACCGGCATCCGCCTGTTTCGCCATAAAATACCTCCTTACTTTTGCATACGAAAACGATACGCCCCAATAGGGGAACACTGACAGTATAGCAGGTTTTTACTGCGCAAACCAGACGCAAAGCGCGCGATTTCGGGGGAATTGTCCCTCAGATTTTGGATATTTTTCCCTATTTGCGAACCTTTTGGCTCATCCGTATGTCACTTTGACGCTTGTGTCCGACGAGGGCATCTTGAAAATTTCTCCGATGTTGAACTTATGCGTGGTTGCCTGCAAAGCGGCTGTCCCGGAAGATGATGCAGCGGCAGGCTGATGAATTACGAAGCGGTGTACAGCAAGGAAGGCGTTCGGGTGATGTTCCACAATCGGCTCCGTCATGGCGACATACGGTAGTGTCCCGTGATATCCGACCTTTTTCCCAGAATATCTTCTTCGTAACTTCTCTGCCACGGACTGGCGTGATGAATCACAGAAGGTATGCCGTCTGCGTTTCTTCGATCCGACACAATTCCAATATGCTTTGAAAGATGACAATATCGCCGCCCTGCCATGTTTCTATTTCCCCCACGTCCGTAGTATGGGAAACCGTGGAGTGGGGAATACTCTCTTGATATTTTGTCTCGTTGTGCTGTTGCATTTTGCAAGCGGGGCTTGCACAAAGGCGGCGCAACGCTTATAATGGGTACAGGTCCCGTATCGATTTGGAAGTGCCTGTCAGTCGGGCACTCTGTGTAAACCGCAAAAGGAAAGGAGAATGTTGTATGGGTCTTGGCAAAAAAACCATTGACGATGAGAACTATGCAGGCAAACGGGTGCTGGTTCGCTGTGACTTCAATGTTCCGATGAAAGACGGCAAGATTACCAACGACAACCGCATCAACGCGGCGCTGCCCACCATCAAAAAGCTGATCGCAGACGGTGCCAAAGTGATTTTGTGCAGTCACTTGGGCAAACCGAAGAACGGGCCGGAGGCAAAATTCAGTTTGGCGCCCGTCGCGGAAAGCCTCACCGAAAAGCTGGGCCAGCCGGTCGTGTTTGCCGATGACGGGGAAGTCGTCGGTGAAAATGCCAAGGCTGCCGTCGCCGCGATGAAAAACGGCGATGTTGTGCTTTTGCAGAACACCCGCTTCCGCAAAGAAGAAACCAAAAATCTTGAATCCTTCAGCAAAGATCTCGCTAGTTTGGCCGATGCCTACGTTGACGATGCATTTGGCAGCTGCCACCGTGCGCACTGCTCTACCGCCGGGGTGACCGCGTTTTTGTCCGACACGGCGGTCGGTTACTTGATGGAAAAAGAGATCCGGTACTTGGGCAACGCTGTCAACGACCCCGTGCGCCCCTTCACCGCGATTTTGGGCGGTGCGAAGGTTGCCGATAAGCTCAATGTCATATCCAATCTCCTTGAGAAAGTGGATACACTGATCATCGGCGGCGGCATGGCATATACCTTCTTAAAGGCACAGGGTTACGAAATTGGCCAAAGCCTGTGCGACGAAGAAAAGCTGGACTACTGCAAGCAGATGTTGGAAAAGGCGAAAGCCAATGGCGTTAAACTTCTGCTTCCCGTTGACACGGTTTGCGTCAGGGAATTTCCGGATCCCATCGACGCGCCGGTTGAAACCGTGATTGTGGACATTACCGCCATTCCGGCTGATATGCAGGGCTGCGACATCGGCCCCAAAACAATGGCGCTGTTTGCGGACGCTGTTAAAGAGAGCAAAACGGTCGTTTGGAACGGACCGATGGGCGTCTTTGAAAACCCGAATTTGGCAAAGGGTACCCTGTTCGTGGCACAGGCGATGGCGCAAAGTGACGCCACGACTGTGATCGGCGGCGGCGACAGTGCAGCGGCGGTACAACAAATGGGACTGGCAGACAAAATGACCCATATCAGCACCGGTGGCGGAGCAAGCTTAGAATATCTAGAGGGCAAGGAGCTGCCGGGCATCGCGGCAATTGCGAACGCGTAAACGCTGTAAAGACCAGGTAAGTCTGTCCGCGTGTCCGCTTTCTTCAGTACAGGACACTGCTTTTAAGGCCCGGACTGGCGCAGCCATAACCCTTTAGACTTACGGCTCGGTGCGGCGGCGTTGCCGCCGCACCGAATCCTTAACAGATGGGAGCGAAAAAGTATGGATAAACAGCATCGGAAGGCGATTATCGCCGGAAACTGGAAAATGAACAAAACGCCCAAAGAGGCGGCTTCGCTCATTGATTCCCTGATTGGCGCCGTGCGGGGCGCCGACTGTGAAGTCGTGATCTGTGTGCCTTACCCAGATCTCGTGGTCGCTTTAGAAAAAACAAAGGGAACGAACCTTCACGTCGGCGCACAGAACGTGCATTATGAGAACAGCGGCGCTTTCACGGGGGAAGTCAGCGCTGCCATGCTGAAGGAACTGGGTGTGGAATACGTAGTGGTTGGCCACAGCGAGCGTCGCCAGTATTTCGCGGAAACAGACGAAACCGTGAACAAGCGCGCCCGCGCCGCGCTGGATGCGGGTCTAAAACCCATTATCTGTGTGGGGGAAAGTCTTGTCCAGCGTGAGCAGGGCGTAACCGAAGAATTTGTTCGCCTGCAGGTAAAAATCGCGCTGGGAGGAATGAGCCGAGATGACCTGAAAAATGTCATCATTGCCTATGAGCCAATCTGGGCGATCGGAACGGGACGTACCGCTACGGCCGACCAGGCCCAGGAGGTCTGTGCCGCGATTCGCAGGGTGGTCGCTGCGCTATATGACAGCGATACGGCGCAGGGTCTGACCGTGCAGTACGGCGGCAGTATGAACGCCTCTAACGCTGCGGAGCTTCTCAGCAAACCCGATGTTGACGGCGGGCTGATCGGCGGCGCAAGTCTGAAGGCGGATGCGTTCTCTGCCATTGTCAAGGCTGCCAGCGAAGACGCGTAAAGGAGAGATAC
This sequence comes from uncultured Subdoligranulum sp., assembly GCA_964560675.1. GTDB lineage: Bacteria > Bacillota > Clostridia > Oscillospirales > Ruminococcaceae > Gemmiger. The sequence goes on from CAZLMA010000002.1 coordinate 118,638, forward strand.
AAAATGGCCAAAAGACCGATTCTGCTTTGTATTATGGATGGTTTCGGCTGGACGCCGGAGCAGACCTACGGCAATGCCGTGACCGCGGCGAACAAACCAAACCTTACCAAATTATTCTCAAACTACCCCATGACCACAATTCGCGCCTCCGGTATGGCGGTCGGTTTGCCGGACGGCCAGATGGGCAATAGCGAAGTCGGCCACACCAACATGGGTGCGGGGCGCATTGTTTACCAGCAGCTCACGCTGATCACCAAATCCATCCGCGAGGGCAAGATGCTGCAAAACCCTGTGTTGCGAAAAAACATTCAGGCCGCGATTGACAATGGCAAGGCGGTTCACCTAATGGGCCTGACCGGGGACGGCGGCGTACATAGCCATGTGGATCACTGGTTCGGTGTGCTGGATATGTGCAAGGCCATGGGTGTAAAAGAGCTCTACCTGCACTGCATCATGGATGGCCGTGATACCGATCCCCATTCCGGCAAAGGCTATTTGGCGGATGTCCAGAAAAAACTCGATGAGATCGGTATCGGAAAAATCGCGACGGTGACCGGTCGCTATTATGCGATGGATCGCGACAAAAACTGGGATCGCGAGGAGAAAGCGTATGCTGCCTTCGTATATGGCGAGGCTCCCAGGGCCGAGAATGCGCAACAGGCCATTCAACAAAGCTATGACAACGGTGTAACCGATGAATTTGTGGTTCCGGTTATCACCTGCGAGGGCGGACGCGTGCAGCAGGGTGATACCGTCATCTTTATGAATTTCCGACCCGACCGCGCGCGGCAGATGACGCGCATTTTCGTCGATGATGCGTTTGATGGTTTCGTCAGGCGCTACGGACGCTTTCCGGTACATTATGTGTGTATGGCGGAGTACGATGCCACCATGCCCAATGTAGAGGTTGCCTATCCTCCCGAGGAACTGACAAACGTGCTGGGACAATATCTTTCTGACAACGGCAAAACACAGCTGCGCATCGCAGAGACAGAAAAGTACGCACATGTCACATTCTTTTTTAACGGCGGCATCGAGGCTCCCTATGCGGGGGAAGATCGCAAGGTCGTACCCAGCCCGAAAGTTGCCACCTACGATCTCAAGCCGGAGATGAGCGCCCCCGAGGTTGCCGAAGAATGCAAGCGCCGCATCGAGAGCGGAAAGTACGACGTGATTATATTGAACTTCGCCAACTGTGATATGGTCGGCCACACCGGAGTATTTGACGCTGCCGTCAAGGCCGTAGAGGCCGTGGACGCCGGTGTCGGCAAAGTCGTGGATGCGGTCCTTGCGCAGGGTGGCATCGTATTCCTCACAGCGGATCACGGCAACGCCGAGAAGATGAAAAACGCGGACGGATCCCCCTTCACTGCGCATACCACCAATCAGGTACCCTTCGTTGTCATCGGTGCCGGTGATGTCAAATTGCGCGAGGGCGGCTGCCTGGCCGATATTGCCCCTACAATGCTGCCCTATATCGGCTTGCCTGTTCCCCCCGAGATGACGGGAACCAGCCTGATAGTTGATTAGAACCACTTAAAAACTTTTTATGGAGTGAAGAACTACTCAAAGCGCCCGGTGCGCCATGTACAAGCTGTACAAGGCGCATCGGGCGCTTGCGTGGTACTTAAAACCGTTTTTTGATTGGGTGCTTTCCCGTTTACGGGCGTTATCTTCTGTGATGCCTACGCTGCGGCCAGAACATCCAGGCGATGCCGCCAACCATCAAACAAACGGCTGCAACGATGCCGGCAATCGCGAGAGGGGGAACCTTTCTGCCCGCACTTTCCGCAGGCTGTGCGGATGGTGTCGCTGCGATGGTGGGCGTTGGCGGTGTCTGGGTGGGCTTTGTGGTATAATTGGGCGTTGTCGTGGGGCGCGCAGATGTGGGGGTGGGTGTCGTATTTTCTCCCGCTGTGCCTCCTCCCGCTGTACCGCCGCCTGTTCCCGAACCGCTGCCGGCTGGCGCGGCCGTTGGCTGCGGCGCGGGTGCGGCTGATTGGGCAGGCTGCTGGGTGGGTGCTGTGGTTTGCGCAGGCTGCGGTGTGCTGCCCGGCTGTTCCCAGCTCCCGCCGGCAAAACCTGGATAGGTATCCGGATACGGCGGTAGGTCTGGTAGATAGGTGCTGGGAGGAACAGCATCAGGCTTTGGTGATTGTTCCGGCTGCGTCGGTTCGTTCGTCTGCTCAACACCCGGCAAAACGACTTTTTGGCCAGCTTGCTCTTCCTTCTCTTTGATGTCCGCCTTGACAAACCTTACATCTACCAGGCCGGAAACCTTTTGCGCGAGATCTGCGTAGCGGACGGTAACATCCGCGCTGGTTTGCCCGATCCCTTCCGCGTACGTTTTGCCGCCGACGGCAATGGCATCAATGACGTATCCGTCGCTGGCCTTCACATTTAGGGTACACGCTTCGTCCGGCGCTAAAGTCAACAGGCCGTTTTGTTCCCCGTTGACTGTGACAACACCGGGGCCGTCCGTTGTTACCAGTATGGTTTTCTTTGCGGGCGCGGTGGTATCGTCTGATTTAACGGGAACCAGCGCGAAGGGGCTGAAAGAATCGCACAAAATCACGAGGCCATATTCCGTAATGGTACATTCCATCTCTTCAATGCCGATCACCTCACCCGTCTTTTCATCGGACGTAAAATGATAGGCCTTGAAGGTTACACCGGCGCTCTCGGGGCCGTAACCCTCCGGGAAACCGAGCATGATGCGTACTTTTTGTCCGGTTTTGACAATCTGAACCTTGCAAAGCGATAGCTTGATGTCATAATATTGGATTTTTTCACTGTTCTCGATCGCTTCTCCTTGCCCGTTGATCAGATCCTGCATCCCGTCTCGCTGCTCACCCGAGGCGTCGCTGACCATCAGAACCATGCGGTCGGTCAACTTGGCGGCATTGGAATCCTTCCCGATCACTTTGCCGTCCGCGAACTCCCAATCCGAAACGTCCAGATCCTGTAGATTTTCTAGCAGCTGCGGTTTGGCGTAGGCGTTCCAGTCTATGCCGCGGTGCGCATAGGCAAAGGTGGAGCAGGGATAGCTCGCCGCCGCCCCCACGGGAGCCGGACGCTGGTATTTTTCAAAGTATTCCATGTCAGGATCGTCGGCATACTTGCTGTTCTTGGCACACAAGCCGTTTATGGTGAAGGTATAAAATTCCTTGTCGTCCGCGTACTTGTTGCTGGGCGTGAAGGTAAAACGTACCGTGTAGGGATCGTCCTCACTCCACTGCAGGTTGTCGATTTTGGCATACTCCGCGCCGGTTGGGCCGGTGCAATCGATCGTGATCGACAGATCCTCGTATTCTCCGGCGATGGGCTTCCCGGCTGCGTCCAGTTTTAAACTGCGCTGCAAGGGCTGTGTGTAGCGAACCACATAGTCATAGGACTTTTGCGTTCCCTCGTTAAGATCTACCGATCCGCAGGGAGAAGGGGAGCAGCGGGCAATCATCGGCGGTGGCTCATACCCGCCGCTGATGTTGTGCAGCATGCCGGTCCTTGCAAGAAGATCGGAGAGTTTGCCATGGTAAAAGCTGTCCGGTATCACCTGGCCGCCGAATTCCATCGTACCGGGCGCTCGGTCGGTGACGGCAAACTCTGTGTATTCCATATGTGCCATCACCAACTCAACACAATCGCCCCTGTCGGCGAAGGCGTCATTTTCATAAACGGTCGGGTCCAGATAAATCCAGGGCGTAAATTCCCAATCGCCTTCCAGTATTTCACTGTTGTAGTAATAATGCCGAATGAGCAGATAATACCCCTGCTCGGCGGCTTTCGCATACCCCATACCGCGGAAATTGACTTTGTAAATGCCGGCGCTGTCGGCGCCGTCATGCGCGTTGGGATCATATTCCACAAACAGGCCGCCGTCATACTCCTTTCGGGTCATGCCGGCATCGATCTCGGCCAGTTCGGGATATTGGAATGTAAACCCGGACTCTGACATCACACCGGTTGCCTGGTGATGGCGGGACAGTTTGGCAGAGCCGATCATCAGATGATCCTGATTTTCAAGGCCCGTTTTTACGCCGCCTTTGCCATAGCCGTCATAAGGAATGGGATCATCCATCGTCACATCGACGGCATACCACTGCTCTTGGGGAGCTGCGACGGTGTTGACCTCGGCACCCTCGTCGACGATGGTGCCGTCCAGTTTATCACTGGCGGCTTTGGGTAACTCAAACGCGGCATCCGGCTCTGCCGCCACTTTTACAAGTGCCCACATGTGCGGCTCTGCCTCATCCTTGCCCATGCGATATACGCCCACCTGCAGCAGGCAGGGTATGTCCAGCTCGTCCATGATATCTTTAAACGCGCGGGCATAGCCCTCGCAGACAGCCTGGCCGCGGATCAGCGCGCCGTAAGACGTGTTGACAAGATGGATGTTTTCCAAGTTGCAGTCTGTCTCCAATTTGTACTCAACATTTTGGGTGAGGTAATCATGGACATAGGTGACCTGCTTCACGGCAGTATCGCCCGCGGCGCGTGCCGCATCTGCCACCTCTTTTACTTTGTTGGCATATTCGGTTACTGCCGCCTGTACAGCGCCTAAATCCGGGAATTGGTCTGGAGCCTGCGCATAACTTCCTGTGCTCCCCGGCCCGAAAATGGCGTGGTAACCGTCGCTGCCCTGAGTTAAGCGCACCGAAAAATTGGACCAGTTGACATAAAACAAACCGGCGTGATCCATGCAGAACGCATCGCGCGCAGCCCCATAATCTTGGATTAACAGCGACGAATTGTTTACATACGCGCTTGCGTCGAGGCCCCTCTCGCACAAATCCACACTGGCGGTTCCGCTCATCAGGCTGCCGCCCTGCGCCATATCTTCCAGTGTATCATAGATAAGCCTTGCCTTTTCATTTAGCTGGTCGCCGTACCAGCGTGTAACCCCTTGTGCCGCTGCGCTGCTCTGCCAAGGCGATGCGGCGGGTATGCAAATGCCCAATAGCATAACCAGAGCCAAAAATGCCGTTTGCAAACGTTTTGTCATGGTCATCATCCTTTTTGATCAGTTTCCATTTTGTTGTTTTTATTTTGGTTATTACGTTCTGTAATTTTTAAGACAGAATTTCCGTCGCTGTGGTCATTGTGTTTGAACATCCAGGGAAGGACGGCACGCCAGCGCACAAGAGACCCAGGCTGCACCGCAAATGGATTGCCGACCTTTGTGCGGTGAAGCCTTTATGTATCCGGCGCGTCGCCAACGGGCGAAGTGACCCCGCCGTGCGCCGCTATATATTCTTCAAAATTTGCAAATTTCTGCTTGGGCGGGCGGCGCGAGATCAAAAGAAGACCAGGGTCTTCTTGCTGCGGTGCTGCAGCGGCCTTTGCGGTTTGTTGGCGCTTCTGGGGTTGTGGGCGTTGTGCGGGCTGTCTTATGTTGCGCGGCGCGGTTTTGGAATCGGGATGACGCTGCTGTGCTTGGCGGGCGGCGGGAACTTCTGAGGTCTGGGGCGTTGCCTCAACAACGTGGCTGCGCCTGGAGACACGGCCTTCACGCTTTGCATCCGAGGGATTTTGCTGGACGTGGTTGCCGTTTTTGCCCCTCGATGCCTGTGCCCCGGCGGTTCCGGTCTGCGTTTTCGCTGCCGGACGCGGTCTGGAGCCACGGAAATTTTTGCGCCTTCCGGCGCTGCTTCTGCGCTGGTTGCCTGCAGAACCGGGGCTGCGCGTTTCACGCCCGTCTTGTACAGGCGCGGCCGAAGAAAGATTCTTTTGCATACCATCACCGAGCCGGCGCGGCATTCCGGCCTAAAGAGAAGAAAGAAAACGAATGCCGTAGAATTCTTCGTTTTCAAAAGCGTATACCCAAAAATAGGAAACCGCTCGGAGCGGATTTTGTGCCAGGACCGAAAGCGCGTCTTTACAGGGATCGTCGGCGTCTTCCGCGATTATTTAGCACCCTTTGTCACGGTACGATGGCACGACATTCCATGTAATAGCGCTTTTCCTCCGCGCGACCAATACTGAAGGTTTTGCGGGGGAGCGCGCCGTCATGCATCATGCTGCGAAATAAGGCATCCTTGTCGACAGTGGGCAGTAGCAAGGCCGTCGCATTGCCAGTTCCCGCGGCAAGATCCCGTGCGGTCGCAGCGCCGTGTATGTAATCTACTGTTACTTCGGGATGATGCGGTAAATACGCCTGTAAAAAGTCCTCAACGGTGCCGACACACAAAGGTTTAGGGGGATTGGCAATACAGAGTTTCTGTTCCGCATTTTGGCCGTCGGACAGCATCAGTGTCTGGCCTGCCCCTTTATCGATCGAGGAACCCTGTTGTGCAAGCCAGGCGACGAAAGATTCTTCCACGGCCCTCATAGACGCCCCGAACAAAACACGGTGGATCGGTTCTATCTCGATGGCGGGGCTGTGCAGATTACATACCTCTACCAAACAGTAGCGTGCCGGATGCGTTTCCCGCTCATGGGCAGAAAGGTTCGGTTTCAACTCCTCCCACCAGGTCTTGGCGGCTGCCAGAGAATGGTTTCCGTCGCCCACTGCCAGTACCATCGGCGTTTCGGATTGATCGGTAGGAAGGCCACGGGCGGCATTTGCCACTGGATCCGAAAGACGCTCTATCTGTCTTGCCAAATCGTGTAAGATGGCCTCGTCTTCTACAGCCCAGCCTGCAATATTTCCGCCCCCGAGCATCAGGCTCCCCTCATAAAGCTTTGGCAAAGACGCTTTGGCGCGCGCCACGGTACCAATCAAGAGATCATCGGGATCCTTTGCGAGCATCAGCACATGCGGGGTTTCCAGTACTGCGCCGCGCCGAACCGCCATACGCGGCGGTATGCGAGCCGGTACTGTGCTTTCACTGGGTCGAATGGCAGTTTGAGCTCCGTCCACATAGCTGTAAGCCTCCAGATCGACGGCGCCGACCAGTCCCTGCCGCACACTGCCGTTTTGCAGTGTGCGCTCCACATAGACAAAGCCGTTCACAGTGCGGGTGAGAACATTCCGGCGATAGTTTACCATCGCGTCATGAATATCGGCCAAACGGCTGGGCTCATCGTCACCGCCCAAAAAAATTTCAGGCAACACGATGTGGAGTGTGCTAGGTACACCGGCGGTAAGCGTCTCGACTGCATGCCAGTAGTCCGGCTGCGAGGTAAATTGGTCAACCGCGATACAAGCCCATGTGGAAAGCGGTATCGAAGGTTCTGGCAATAAAATGCGGGCGGGACCAAAACAAGGCCTGGGCATAAAGTTCACCTTTGTTGGCGCTTCACGACCACAAAATTTCCCCAAAAACACAGCCGTTAAAATTTGCACTTTTTCAGCGGCGATAGGGCGGTCGTAAAAGGCGTCTTGAAAAAGTCCAAAAAGGAAAGAAAAGTACGAAGAGTGGATTTCACTTTGCCGTGCTTGAAATCACGGTATGACGACGCTAGCCTCTTCCCAGCAGGGCGTAGAGCGCCAAAGACAGGATCCCCATGTAGATCAGCGAGCTGGGTAGGCCTTTGAAAATAATGGGGATATCTTTGCTGCGCAGGCGCCGGCGTCCTTCTTCCACCACGACAACGGCAATCAGATATCCTATGCCGCTCCCCAGGCTGAAGGCCAGAGTTTGTACAAGCGTATAATTTTGGTTGGCGCAAATAAGAAGGGTGCCTAACACGCTGCAGTTGGCGGTTGCCAGCGGCAGCTGCGCGCGGTACAGCGCGCGATTGGGCAAAACACCCAGCAAAATCCAAACGACAGCCATAGCCAGGATCGAACAGGTTACATAAGTCAGCGGACGGAAGGCCTGTATCGGCAGCCAGTCGGGCAGCACCTCGGAAAGAGGAGAAAGTAGACGGGTGCTAGCCAACCAGCTCAAAGGGGCGCTGAAAACCTGAACCAGGATAACCGGCAGGCAGAACTGCCAGGTACGCACCTTCCTGTCGGATACAAGCTTTAACAGGCGTGAGACACCCAGCGCACGTGTAAAGACGATATTTTCCGCAAACATAGCCAAAACGGCATAACTTACGAACTGTTCCAAAGCCTGCCAGATGGTCAGCTCAGAGCTTGCGGTCAACATAAAGGTAGCGCACCTCCTCCCGTTTATAGTGGACGTACGCGCCGCCGAGCGCTGTCCATACGGCTGCCAGCAAGCCGACAAACAGAAATCCTCCGGCCGGTTGCACCGCCAAGGGCAGCGGTGCCGCGGAAAGAACGGTTATGCCGAAGATACTGCCTGCGCCCAACAGTTCCCGAGCCGAACCGATCAGCAGTAACGAGAGTGTCGCCCCGAGCGCATTGTTGATACCCCGCCCAAAGGCTTCGCGCACGCTCTCCAAATCCGGCGCCTCCATGCGTTTGATAACCAGCGGATCCGTTACCAGCAGCGGCAGGTAGATACCCAAAACAGCCAGTTCACTGCCAAACAGCTGGTTGAGCAGACAGTAGGTGGGTATGTAGAGCAAGGCGGCGGAAAATAAGTAGAGGAGGGGGCGCTGCCTATGCCCCAGCAAATGGCACAGCGATACCGCCAGCACGCGTGTGCCGGTGAGAAGCAGTGCCGCTGCCACACTGAGCAGCGCCGCCGTATGTCCGTTGACTGCTGCCACAATGGCTGGCGCCAGACCGAGACCTCGAACCATAATGGGGTTATTCAAAAAGAGATGATCGTCGTGTACACTTTGATACAGTTCCGCTTCCGCCTCGCTGCGGGTTCGCACAGTCGGCGCGGAAGGCGGTGAGGTGGTTTGTAGCGTTGACGCTTGCCTCGGCGCAGATTTCACGGTTGTGCGGCGCTGTTGGCGCCTGGCTGCGGGTAGATGTGGGCGATGCGTGGCTTTGACGGTTGTCGATGCCTGCGCCTGCGGCTGCAGGGTCTGGCGCAAGCTCTCTGCATCCAGTAACAGGGTGGCGTTGGTCGCCTCTTCTACTTGCGGTTCAGGTGGTTTTGGCTCTTCGGCCGTGCCGACATTCTGTGCGCGCCTTTGCGCCTCTTGACGAACCATGTCGGCGGAAAATTCCACCGTTACGGAAGACACGCCCAAATCCTCCCCGGGCGCAACGGTGGAGGGGGGCACGGGCATCGGAGGCTGTTCTACAGAAGATTCCGACCCAGTCGGATCCACGTTGGCAGCGGGGCGCGACCTGCGAATGCCTCGCCCCATGCTCCTCGCGGCAGCACGATCTTTTTCCCAGCGTTCCTGCGATAGCGTAGGAATCTTTTTGGAAGGATCGCTTCCCGGTTCCGATGCACTTCCAGTCTTATACGGCTCTGGCACGTCGCCTCGCCTCCCTCCTGCGCAGATAAATTCTCTCAGTCTGGCGGCTGATGCGATCCAACCACTCCGGGAACGCGCCGGCGATCAGCATGGCAAAGCAGACGCCGGTCTCGTAAGCGCTGGAGCGACGGAAAGCAAAGGTCGCCACGCCGAGTACCAACCCGTAAACAAGGCGGCTGGGCATTTGGTTCGGTTGGGTAACTGGCTCACTGGCGAGGAACAAACCACCGTACAGCGTGCTTCCGGCAAGCAATATGTACTTTTCTAGGTAAAGTCGCTGATTGATATATGTCCAAGGAAGACTAAAGCGGGGAAGTTCGTTGAGATGTGGGAACAACCAGGGCAGGCCTGTACAGACGATGAGATAGGGCAAAAAAGTAGATAAGCGCAGATGACCCCGCAGCAGCATGTATACGCCGCAGGCGGCCACTACGATGGCCGCACTGGTACCCAACGGTCCTTCCACGTTGCCGATCAACAGATTCGTGGTGGTGGCCGTAGGAAGGCCGCCGGCAAAGAGCGTGACATTCATGCCAGGTACGAGCCTGGGCATATCGTTGCCCCAGATCGGCAAGGATGTGCCGGGCGTAGGATAGCGAAACACATGCTCCGGCCAGCTCAGCCCTGCCACGACTACACCGACCGCAGCGGGATGGAACGGGTAGTGCCCTTCACCTCCAAAGGCCTCTTTGACCAAGATCGCCGCCAGCACAGCGACAATTACTACATAGTATGGAACGCTTGCCGGCATAAGCAACACGATCTGCGCGGCGAAGCAGGCGCTGGACGGTTCCCGAACGCGATAGTTCGCACCGTGCAGCGGTGTGAAAAGGCAGTCGCCCAAAAAAGAAACGACAAGAGCGACCGCCATCAGGGCAGCAGGGCGCGGACCGTAGTACCACAAACTCAGTCCCAGCAGGGGGATGCTGCACAAAAGCACATCGGTATAATACTTGTAATTTACGGATTTGGAAGTGGCTGGCATATCGGCTCCTTCCCGCAGAAGGGATTCAGAAAATGGTCATCCGGCCGCCTGTAGTTTCTTGACGAAAGTGACGGGGTCCGTGGGTCGGAACAATCCGCTGCCAATGACAAGAACGTCGGCCCCCGCATGAAGGCAGCGCTCGCCCGTCTTGGCATCGATACCCCCATCCACTTCCAATAAAACAGACTCCACATGCCGCAGCCGGCGCATTTCACGCAATTTCATGAGTTTTTCTGTCGTGTCGGGCAGGAAAGGCTGCCCGCCGAATCCGGGCTCAACGCTCATTACCAACACGATGTCAAGCGCGTCCCAAAAGGGCACAACGGTGTCCACAGGCGTCGCTGGATTGATGGCAAGCCCCGCTTTGCACCCGGCGGCGTGGATCCTTGCGATTGTATCGCGCACGTCAAGGGCATCGTGAAGCGCTTCCGCATGGAAAGTGATCAAATCAGCGCCGGCGTCAGCCACGGCTTTCACATAGCGTTGCGGTTCGCTGAACATGAGATGTGCGTCATAAAACGCATTCGGAATTGCTTTTTTAAGGCATTTGAGAACCGGGGGGCCGTAGCTTATGTTGGGTACAAAATGTCCGTCCATCATATCGATGTGCAGCCAGTCGCACCCCACTGCCAGGCAGCGGCGGGCGGAACTCTCTAAATTCGCCAGATCCATGGTGAGCAAAGAAGCGCTGATTCGATTCATGCAAAGCAGGATCCCCTTCTGTTTTTGACAGTGCCTTACGGTCTATTAAGGGCTCTCGGCGCCGTTGCTTGGGGGCTCATACAGGGAGGGCAAGCACCCGATCAAGCCATAAAACCCTCTTTATTGTAGCGGATACACGCAGAAAAATCAATGCTCCAAAGCCCGGGCACAGTCCAGTGCCCGCTCGATGACCTTGTCCATATCGTAATAACGATACTCTCCCAAGCGCCCGCCGAAGATTACATGCGATTGCGCATCCGCCAGCTCTCTGTAGCGCGCGTACAGCGCGTTGTTGGCTGCATCGTTGACGGGGTAATAGGGCTCATCACCTACATTCCACTTTGCACTGTACTCACGGCTGATCACCGTTTTGGTACCCGGCTCGGTGGAACCGAACACAAAATGTTTATGTTCTATAATGCGCGTATAAGGAGTATCCGCATCGGTATAATTGACGACGGCATTTCCCTGCCAGTTTGGGCAGTCCAAGACTTCCGTCTCAAAGCGGACACGGCGGTATTCGAGCGCACCCAGCTGATAGTCAAAATAGGCATCGATGGAGCCAGTGTAGACCACGGTATCCGCCAGACGGTTCAGTTCTGCTCTGTTTGATAGATAATCCACGCCCAGTCTTACCTCAATACCGGAAAGCAGGTTCTCCACCAGCGCCGTATAACCTTCCACGGGAATGCCCTGGTAGAGCGCGTCATAATAGTTGTTGTCGTAGGTAAAGCGAACCGGAAGGCGGCGGATGATAAAGGGCGGCAGCTGTGTGCAGGGCCGGCCCCACTGCTTCTCGGTGTAATGCTTTATCAGTTTCTCATAGATGTCTACGCCGACGAGGTTGATCGCCTGCTGTTCCAGATTCTGCGGATTCGAGGTGTAATGAGCGGCGCGCTGCTTCGCAATTTCATCCTGCGCCTCAGCCGGTGTGACGACACCCCACATCTTATTAAACGTGTTCATGTTAAAAGGCAGATTATAGATCTCGCCCTTATAATTCGCCACTGGCGCGTTGGTATATCGGTTAAAGGTTGCAAAACGGCTGACATAATCCCATACTGTGGAGTTGTTCGTATGGAAAATGTGCGCGCCGTAGCGATGTACTGCGATGCCTTCGACCTCTTCGGTGTACAGATTGCCGGCCATATGGGGTCTGCGCTCCACGACAAGGCAGGTTTTGCCGGCATCCGTTACCTGGCGAGCGAACACAGCGCCGAAAAGGCCCGCGCCGACAATCAGAAAATCATAACGAGACATAACTTCACACCTTTTCCTCCGTGATCACGGCGCCCAGATTTCGAAGAGCGGAAAAAAATCCTGGCCAGCTTTTTCCTACCGATTCGGCGCCGTACAATTCCGCCTCAAACTGCCCCGCAAGAGCCGCTATGGTCAGGCTCATGGCGATTCGGTGATCCCTGTGTGCTTCCAACGGCAGGCGCGGCGCGTGCAGATCCGTTCCCGTCACTGTGACGGTATTTCCCTGCGCCTTGATAGCGGCTCCGAATTTGCCCATCTCCTGCTGCATCGCGGCAATGCGATCGCACTCTTTCAAGCGCAGGCGTCCGGCATTGTGTATGGTTGTGGTGCCTTGCGCAAAGCAGGCCAGCGCGATCAAGATCGGGCCCAGATCCGGACAGTCCGCCAAATCAATCGCTATGCCCTGCAGCGCCTTGTTGCCCGGCGAGACGGTTATGGATGCGCCGCTAGAACACACTTCACCGACCGGATTTTGCGGGTGTACATCCGCGCAAAAACGACGCAAGAGCTCCAATATCACGCGGTCGCCTTGGCGCGTATCCTCCGAAAGGCCGCGGATTTCTAGTCCGCCCGGTGTGAGAGCGCCGAGCGCCGCAAAGAAAGCCGCCTGGCTGTAATCTCCCTCCACCGTTATATCGGCGGGTCGGTAAGACTGCGCTGTTACGGTGTAAAGCACGCCGCCGTGCGGCAGTTTGCGTGTGGAGACATCAATGCCGAAACAGCGCAGCATATCCAGGGTCATATCCACATAGCTTCGGCTTTCGTAGGGCGCGCGCACCTCGATCTCGGTTACACCTTCCAGCAGGGGCGCTGCGAAGAGGAGCCCGCTCACAAACTGGCTGGAGATATCGCCGGGCAATCGAAACCTTGCGGCTCGAAGCTGCCCCTGGATTGCTACGGAAGTTTTTGTCTGCGTGTAGCGCACACCCTGCTGCGCAAACAGATCGGCGTACACGGAAAGCGGGCGCTCAAACAGTCGCTCAGATCCGGTGAAGGTCACCTTCTGCGCGGTCAGGCTGAACAGCGGGATCAAAAAGCGCAGGGTACTTCCGCACTCCCCACAATAGACAGGGTGGGTGACAGTAGCAAAATGACCGCCGCATCCGTGAACGGTAATGGCGCTTTTTCCCCGTTCGATTTTGGCGCCAAGCTGGCACACGGCTTGCAGTGTCGCCTCAACATCCGCAGAAAAGTCGATGTTTTCGATTTTACTTACGCCCTGTGCCATGGCCGCGCAGATAATGGCCCGGTGAGCGGCGCTCTTGCTGGGTGGCGCTTGTAAGACGCCGCCCAGTTTGGATGGGCGGATCGTTACGGTCAAGATTCCATCCCTCCGTATGCACTCTAATCATTGCCGCATGGTCTTTCGTGTGGCGTCACAAGCCCAAAAAGTTGGATGGCGATGAGAGAAGAACCGTGCAAAGCGTTTTGACTCCGCGCTGCGGCGGCTCTACATGGTTCGTCCGATGGCGGCGGCGACGAGGCGGCACTTTTCCATCATAGCGGCAAAGCGGTCGGGTTTTAGACACTGCGCGCCGTCGCTCCAGGCATTCTGCGGATCGTTATGCACTTCAATTTCCAGACCGTCTGCGCCGGCTGCGACGGCTGCGATCGCCATATTCTCGACATATTTGTAATCGCCCGTGGCATGGCTCGGATCCACAACCACCGGCAGATGGGTTTTTTCTTTGATGACCGGTATGGCGGATAGATCCAAAGTATTGCGTGTGGCGGTCTCAAACGTGCGGATACCTCGTTCACACAATACGACGCGATCATTGCCTCCGGCCATAATATACTCTGCCGACATGATCCATTCCTCAATGGTATTGGCCAGTCCGCGCTTGAGCAGAATCGGTTTTGACATTTTCCCCACTGCCTTCAGCAGTTGAAAGTTCTGCATATTGCGCGCGCCAATCTGCACGAGATCGACATACTCTTCAAACTCATCGATGTGCGCCTCGTCCATCAGCTCGCTGACAATGGGCAGACCCGTCTCTTCGCGCGCTTTGACCATTGCCAGGATACCCTCTGTGCCAAGACCCTGAAAGGAGTAGGGACTTGTGCGCGGCTTGTAGGCGCCGCCGCGCAACATGGCGGCACCGGACGCCTTCACGGTTCTGGCCATCATCCTTGTGTGTTCTTCCCCCTCGATGCTGCACGGTCCGGCAATTGCCACAACCGGCGCGCTGGCGCCGATCTTGACGCCGCCCGCGTCCACAATGGTGTCTTCGGGGTGAAACATGCGATTGGCGCGCTTGTAGGGCGCTGAGACGCGGGTCACGTTCTCAACCCACGGGTTGGCGCGCACGTCCTTTTCCGCAATGCGGGTGGTATCGCCGACCAGACCGAAGACGTTGTAGTCCGTGCCCCGTATCAGGGTTACCGAGAGTCCCTGCCTTTCAAAATTATCGATGATTTTATCGATTTCCTCTTGCGGCGTACCTTTTTTTGTGGAAATGATCATGGGGTAGTGCTTTCTCCTTGCTCTTGTTAAAAGGTTCAATCAATCGTTACTAAATCCTGCCCTCGGCGACGCGCCAAAAGGCGGTCCACGGCGCCTATCAGTCCGGCAATTCTTCCAGGGCCTGCAGTGCCGAAGCGACGGAATTTGTAAGGGAGCCGGTATTGTCGATCACGCAGTCCGCGATGGACGCATAAAGCGGCTCGCGCTCCCGCTCCATCTGCCGCAAAGCTGTTCGCCCGCTGGAAAGGGGACGACCGCTCATTGCCAGATGGTCCACAGGGCGGCGTATCCACAAAACCGGTCCGTTTTGGCGTAAGCGGCGATTGTTGCCCGGCGTTTTTACCACGCCGCCGCCGCAGGCGACCACCTGCCCCGGTTCTTTCGTGATTTCGGCCAGTGCCGCCGCCTCCCGACGCCGAAACGAGGCCTCGCCCTGCTGGGCAAAGAGATCCGGTATGCGCACACCAGTCCGTTTTTCAATTTCCGCATCGAGATCAACAAACGGTTTGTCCAATCTTTTCGCCAGCTCCCGCGCGATGGTACTCTTGCCGCTTCCGGGCATCCCGATCAGGCAGACATTGCACTGCCGGCGGTACAGATCCCGGTAGGTGGCGGCGATGGTGCTCTCGGTGTCCAGCTTTTGCCCGGTGAACAGCTGCACAGCATATACCGCCTGTGCCACCAGCATTTCAAAACCGCCCCAAGCCGCCACGCCTATGGCGCGGGCCCGCTGTACCAGCTCGCTGTGCAGCGGATTATACACAACATCCAAAACGGCCTCCAGATTGTCAAAGCGGGCAACGTCGAGCAGGCAGGCGCCGTTCTCTGGGTACATACCGGCGGGTGAGGCATTGATCAGAACCTGAATATCACGCCGCTGTAAAAGATCCGCATAGGTTAAGCGATTCATGCCGCCGCTGCGGCTGACGGTTAGGATCTCTTTGGCGCCATTGGCGCGGCACCACGCAAATACCGTATCGTGCGTGCCGCCTGTACCCAAAATCCCCACCGTGCGCCCACGAACCGAAACACCGTGGCGGCGGGCAAGGTAGTCAAAGCCGGCATAGTCGGTATTATAACCGTATAGTTTTCCGTTCCGGTTGACGATGGTATTTACCGCGCCGATCTCTGAAGCAAAGGAATCCACTGCGTCGCAATACGGCACAACGGCTTTTTTGTAGGGTATGGTTACGTTGATCGCCTTAAACCGCTTTGCGCGCATAAAGGCTTGCAAATCCTTCTCTGTGGGCAGGGGACACAGCGCATAGGAATAACCGCCCACCGCCCGGTGAATGGGCTCTGACCAACTGTGGGTGAGTTTTGCCCCGATCAAACCGTATTCCATGCTGTCTCCTCCCGATGTTGTCTCTACCCGGTGCCAAAAATTCTTTTTTCAAGGCATACAGTATTCTAAGACAAGTGCAAAGAGAACCCAATCTTTTTTACAGGCATCCCGCCTTTTGACCGAGTGTGCCATATCGAACACTCAGCAAATCCAAAATGCCGAATGCGGTCAAACTGTTCTGAACAACGGCGGCGCGGGGGACAATGCAGGGATCATGGCGGCCCCGGATCCGCAGCCGGGCTGGTGCTTTGCTGGCATAATCGACGGTATCCTGTTCGCGGTATATGCTGGGCGTCGGCTTAAATACCGTGCGCAACAGCAGCGGCATTGCGTTGGTAATTCCTCCGTTAACGCCCCCGTTGCGGTTAGAGGTTGTCACGATACGCCCCTCTTCTATGGCAAAGGGGTCGTTCGCCGTACTGCCGCGCATGTCAGCCAAGGCAAAGCCCGCGCCGAATTCCAAACCTTTGCAGGCGGGAATAGAGAACAAAATATGCGCCAGTTCACTCTCCACGCTGTCAAACCACGGCTCCCCGATGCCGGCGGGCAGGCCTGTCACGACAGTTTCTAAAATGCCGCCGACACTGTCGTTTTGGGCGCCCGCCTCGCGGATCGCGGCCTGCATTGGTGCTTCCTTCTCCGGATCCAGCAAGGCGAAATGACCCGGCTGTAAAACAGGCCAGCTCGGATGCACCGGGTCGAGCGGGGCATCCGCAACCCCCGCGCAGGCGGCGATATGCGTATAGACATGGATGTTGTGTGTAAGAAGAAAGAACTCGCATAAAGCGCCCGCCGCGGTCGCCCCGACCGTCAGCCGACCGGAAAAGTGTCCGCCGCCGCGTGCGTCCTGCCAGCCACCATATTTGGCAAACGCGGTGTAATCGGCGTGACCCGGCCGCAGCAGCTGTGCCGTTTTTTCGTAATCGTCGGATCGGACGTCGGTATTTTTGACAAGCAGCGTAAGGGGGGTACCGGTTGTATGGCCGTTGTAAACCCCGGACAAATAGACCACATCGTCCGGCTCCATTCGCGATGTGGAAAGTCCGTCTCCGCGTGCTCTTCTTCTCATAAGGGCAGCTTTAATAAAATCCGCGTCCACCGGCAGCCCAGCTGCCAGTCCGTCCAGCACGGCGCCGACGGCGGGGCCGTGGCTTTCCCCGAAAATGGTCAGAGTAACGCTGCTGCCGAATGTATTTTTCATGGCGGACCTCTCTTTGCCGCGTTGTCGCGCATGCCGATCCTAAAACAGGGTGTCCAGTTTGTCAACGCTGACGGCGTCAGCGCGCCAGTGGCCCAGTTCCGGTACGCGGATGACCGTGATTGTATCGCCGTCGCCCTTTTTGTCATGGCGTATCGCATCCAGAATTTTTTGCTTGTTGCCGCTTATGCGTACGGGCAAACCCAGCGTGCGGTAGATTGCGCGCGTGCGGCGGACCAGCGCCTTCTCTTCTATCATCGGCAGCATACCCATGGCAACGCACTCACCGTGGTAGAAGCCATGTGTGCGCCGGCCTCGAACCCCGCAGACCGCCTCAACGCCATGGCCGATTGTGTGTCCGAAATTTAGGCAGATGCGTGTACTATGTTCCCGCTCGTCCTCTTCCACCACACGTTGCTTCACGCGAAGACTGCGGCAGATGATTTCCTCGATATTGTTTTGTGGATTTTCCCGTTCAAACAATGCGAAAAGTTCCGGATCCGCAATCAGCCCCGCCTTGATGGCCTCAGCCAGGCCGTTGGCATACTGCCGCGCAGGCAGAGTGTCTAGCGTGTCCGGGTCGATCAGTACCAGACTGGGTTGCCAAAAAGCGCCCACGATGTTCTTGGTCTCGCCCAAATTGACGGCTGTTTTTCCGCCGATGGAGGAATCGATTTGAGAGAGTGTGGTGGTGGGACAGTTGATAAATTCTATGCCGCGCATGTAGGTGGCGGCGCAGAAACCACCCAGATCGCCCACAACGCCGCCGCCGACCGCAACGAGCAAGTCGTGGCGGGTCATACCGGCGTCCAGCATGGCGGTCAGGACTTCTCCATATACTTTCAGGCACTTACTGCCCTCTCCCTGCGCGATGGTGTACAAGGTGGCTTGCTTGCACTGCTCTGCCACAGTCTGTGCATACCGCGCGGGTACGCCGCTGTCTGTAAGAACGAAGACGCGCCGGTACACAACATCGGTAAAATGATGGAGATTTTTTAGACATCCGCGCTTTACAATGATATCATAGCTTCGTTCTGCCAACCGCATGGTCAGTTTCATATCGATCTCCCTTAAGTGCCGACGGGCCGCAAAAGTAATGAGCCTTTTTAATTGGGGGTCGCGCCTAAACGCAGGCTGACGGCGTAAAAACGCGCAGCTGCGTAAAGACAAAATCGGCCGCTTCTCTTTACGTAAAAAATCGGCAATGGATCCAAACCGTCATCCGACGTTCTTCAAATCAAAAACGCCGAGCAACCGAATGGTTTGGCATAGATTTTCCATGCCGCGCATAAAAGAATCGTATGCCTGTGCAGGTAGATCCTGCTGGCAGATCAGCTGTACGTAAAAGTAGTACTCAAAAGGGATATGGGGCAAAGGACGGCTTTTGATGCACTCCATATTAAAACCCATACCCCCGATGTATTCGATGGCGCGGGCGAGCCTTCCCGGTTTGTGCTCCACCGTGAACAAGAGGCCCAGACGTTGCCCGCCGCTTGCCGCGCAAGGGCTGTCACCGCCCACGTTGCGCTCCACCAAGATGAAACGGGTCGTGTTATCTCCGTCCTCGTTGACACCGCTCACTAAAATTTCCAGGCCGTAAAGGGCGGCAGTTTCGGCGCTGGCAATCGCGGCTAATGATTTGTCATGGCTTTCCGCCACATAGCGGGCAGCGTCGGCGGTGTTGCTCCAGTCGCGGGTGGAAAGTTTATTGGCCTGCAGGAACGGGCGGCTTTGATCCAGCGCCTGCTGGTGGCTGACTACCGTTCGGATGTCGCTTAGCTTGGCGCCCGGAAGCGCAAGCAGATCTTGGCGAATGGGCAGATCGGCCATCACGGTGACACGCAGCTCCGGGCGTTTCCACAGCAGATCCAGTACCGTGGAAACATCGCCGGCGTTTGAATTTTCAAAAGGTAGCACACCGAACTGCGCCTGCCCGTTTAAAACGGCCTCACAGACTTCCGCCCAGGTGGAATACGCTTGGGCGCGCGCAAACGGCAGCAGTTTGCGCAAAACGATGTGGCTCCACGCACCCTCCACACCCTGGTAGGCGGCGACATCCCTGCCCAGTATCATGCGCTGATAGGCGCTGGACAGCGCGATTGTCTGTTGCAAAAAAGCGCGGTAATACACAAGCAAGTCCTTGTCTTTTATTCGATCGCCGCACTTAGAAAGGATTTCCTGCTCACGGGCGGGGTCAAACACCGCCTTGCCGGTTGCTGCTTTGTACCGCGCAACCTGTTCGGCCGCCTGCATGCGGCTGACAAACAGCGCCGCCATCTCTTCGTCAATGACATCGATTTCTTCACGGGCTCTTTGCAAATCGTCCATAGGCGCGCACTCCTTCTCGGACGGGCAGTCAACAACGTCACCGCAAATCAGTATAACATAAAATACGCCGCACAACAAGTGCGGCGGGATGGACGGCACTACTCCCATTGTCGCAATGGGTTTTATGCCTCAAAAGTACATGCGTTTGGGCATCGAAACCCATGCTGTCTCGTGGCCGTGAACGCGCAAACCGGCGTCAAGGCTTTTCCAAGAGAAATGATTTTGGATATCGCCTTCGCGGAGGGTTACGGCTTTTTGTTGTAACGCAAGTCGCACGCCCCGTGCTGTCAGCCTTTCAAAAGCGCGTCAAATTCAAGGAGCGCCGTGGCCAGCTTCTCAAAGGTGTTTGGGTCATCGCACAGCGTCGTGTAGGCGAGAACGTTTCCTCCGTGCACCCATTCCGGCTCTAACCCCCGCGCTCGCAAAAAAGCGGCGCCCTGCCAGCCGATGTCCAAAAGGATCTTGCCGCGGTCATACCCCCACAGGGCCGGGTGCGCGCGCTGTGCATCGCGGCCGTGGCACAGCGCCTTTATGTGGGTCAGCCCCGCGATGGCGGCGTCAAACCGGTTCAGATTCTTCCGCCACGCCGCGTACGCGCCCTCCCCCTCGCTCTGCAACCAGCCGGTGCAGGCGTCCAGCGAGACAAGCAGCACATAACTGGGGGAACTGGTCTCAAACACGTCGAGCTGGCGCTCTATCTCCGCAGCGTGTGCGAGTGACGCCTTGCCGCAGTGCAACAGGGCGGTCTGCGTCAGGCTGGGCAGCGTCTTGTGCGCGCTCTGCACAACAACATCCGCCCCGCCCTGCAGCGCGCCGCCTCCAAAACCGTAGCGCGCCGCCAAGGGCAGCAGGTGTGCCCCGTGCGCCTCGTCCACCAAAAGCGGGATGCCGTGTGCGTGGCAGACCCCTGCGATGCCCCCTATGTCCGAGAGAACCCCCGCGTAGGTGGGGCTTGTTACGATCACACATTTCGCCCGCGGGCAGTCCGCTATCGCCAGGGCGACCTGCGCCGGCGTGACGCTGCCGGATACCCCAAACGTCTTTTCCTGGGGCGGGTCGATCCAGCGCACCGCGAGCCCGTTTAACTCGATGGCATGGCACACGGCTCTGTGGCAGTTGCGCGCCGCAATCACCGCACCGCCAGAAGGCGCCAAGGCGCGGATGCCCGCCAGCAGGCCCACCGTACTGCCATTTACAAGGTACCAACTTTGCCCAGCGCCCCACAGCGCCGCCGTGCGCGCCATCGCCGAAGCCAAAATGCCTTGCGCCGCGTGCAGGTCGTCAGTGGCCGGCGTCTCGGTCGTGTCCCAGGAATAGGGCAGGTCGGGGCAGGGGAAGATACGCCGCTTGTGGCCTGGCATGTGCAGAGGCGTCTCGCTTGCGGCCACTTTTTTTAGTTCGGTTTGTAATATACTGTAGTTCTTATCCAATTTGTAGCATCTGCCATCTCGCCAGGAGCTGCTTATTTCGTTCAGAATGTACTATACCATTCTATTTATCCATTTAGTAGCAGCATGCGTCTCGCCAGCTGCCATTATTCTGTCACATAATGGAATATAATCGGAAGCTTTTGTCCGCATTGTATATAGCATGTACCTTACCGCCACAGTTTTTCCCAGGTTGTCAGGTCCAGCGTGACGCCGGGCAGCACCTGCACAGGGGCGGTTCCCGCGCTGGTAAAGCGGCAGCGCTTGCAAAAGCTCTCCGCTTTTAAGTCCTTGGCCCAGACTTTTAAGTAAAGGCGTGTGCGGCCGTCGGCCTCGGCCAGCTTTTGCGCGTAGGCGGCGACGCCGCGCCCGATCCCCTGGCCGCGTGCTTTTTCTAACAAGAACAGGCGCGCAAGGCAAAGGCTGCCCGGTGTTGTCAGGTCAAGGGCGAAGTAGCCCACGGCATCGCTGCCCAGGTAGATCAAAAAATAAGTGACCGTGCCGCAGTGGATGGCGTCGAGCGTGACCTCTTCGCTTTGGTAGTGCTGTGCCAGCGCCGCGGCCACCTTGGGCGTCAGGCGCGTATAGTGCTGCACAAAGATCTCCTGCGCCAACTCGCTCACCCGGTTTATATAACGCGCTTTGGTCACCTGTTTGTATTCGGCATTCATGGCGTATCCTCCCGCGGGATCTCAATTGTGAGGATCGCGGTTGCCGGCAGGCAGGCGGCCCAGTCGCCTGGCTCATCCAGCCACCCGAATCCCTCGCAGAGATGGTCGGGGCAGGGGCTGTTTACAAAGGCGACGGAACCGTCCCGAACCTCCAAGTGGATCGTGTAATAGCCAGTGTCAATGTCATACGTTTTGTTTTGGTCAAGCGGGATATCTATCTGCTTGACTGGATCGCCGTACTGCAGGCAAGCGTAGGGCACCGCGTCCGCCTGGGGAGGGTACAAAAACCGCTGTACCGCCAAAAGCAAAACCACCACCGCGACGATCGCGAGGGTGAAAAGCACATTTCTTTTAATGTTCGCTTTTCGGTTTTCCATACCGGTCGCTCTTTTGCGTCCCTATGGGTTGTCAGCCCCTGGCGCCCGCGCAGCGGGCGTCACGCGTACCGTTTTTCCCTGTAAGGCCGCCCTTAAAATAGCCGGGCGGCGCTTAGGCGTTATCAAAAAAAAGCTCGATTTTTTTGCCGTCAAATCCGCCCTCGGCGGCAAGGAAGGCCTGCCTTGCGTCGCCAAGACCGGGCGCATCTTCCCCGGTTTGGGTGACGGCGGCACTGTAATGGGTCAGCCACAGGCGGCGCACCCCGGCCGCGGCGGCTGTTAGGCCGGCCTGGCGGCAGGTGGAGTGGCCGTAGAGCCTCGCTTTTTCTGCGTAGGTATCGTCGGGGTAGGTGGCGTCCATGCACAACAGGTCCGCGTCCTGCGCCGCTTTGTCCAGCGCCGCGCAGGGCCTTGTATCTGTCGCGTAGACGATCTTCAGCCCCCTGCGCGGTGGCCCCAGTACCATATCCGGGGTATAGCCGCCGACGCTCTCCCCGCTCTGCAGCCGGCTCCAGAGCTTGAGCGGTATACCGGCCTGTTTCGCGCGCTCAGGGTCAAACCTGCCGGCGCGCGGCAAGGTCAGCGCGTAGCCGCAGCACGCCGTGCGGTGCTTGAGCGCGAAGGCTTGCACCGTAAACGCACCGGCGGCGAAAGCGCCGCGGCAGCGCTCCATCTCAAGCGGCTGCAGCGCAAAGGGCAGGTGCCCTGTCACCTGCAAAAAGGATTTTAGTAAGTCGGCAAGGCCGGGCGGCCCCACCATGAGCAGAGGCTGCGTGCGCCCCATGGCAGCCATTGTCTGCCACAGCCCCGGCAGCCCAAAGATGTGGTCCCCGTGGTAGTGGGTGAGCAGCACGGCGTCGACGCGGAACAGGTTGATGCCGTGGCGTCGGCACGCGACCTGGGTGCCTTCACCGCAGTCAAGCAGCACCGTTCCGCCCCCCGCCGCCACGGCCAGCACCGACAGCGCCCGATCCGGCAGCGGCTGCGTGCCGCCACATCCCACTAGGGTTACGGTTACCATTTTAAGCGCGCACCGCGATGCACTCGATTTCCACAAGCGCACCCTTGGGCAGAGCGGCGACCTGTACACAGCTGCGCGCGGGCAGTTTCCCTGTGAAGTACGAGGCGTAAATCTCGTTGACGATGCCAAAGTCGTTTAAGTCCTGCAAAAATACCGTGGTTTTTACGACGTTGTCGTAGCCAAGGCCCGCGGCGGCCAAGATCGCGCCCAGATTTTGTAAGCTTCGGTGGGTCTGCGCCGCGACGCCGTCGGGCAAAAGGCCGGTCTCGGGGTCAAGGCCCAGCTGCCCGCTTGTAAAAACGCAGCTTCCGGTATCCACACCCTGTACATAGGGCCCGATGGCGCCGGGGGCGTTGGGGGTAGCGATCGCTTGCATAAAAAACAGCTCCTTTTTGTAAATGCTTGCGCCTGGCGCAATGAAAGTTCGCCCGCGGGTCCAGGTGCTTTTTCAAAAAGCGGGATTCTTGTCTGTTTTTGCCGCTTTGGATGCGCATAACCACAAAAACGCGCCAGCTTACACACCGACCGCGGAGAAAATCACAGTTTTAGTATACACCAATCCGCTTGAAAAAACCAGTCCGACGTGATAGGGTAATAACGAGAAACCGGGCCGCACCGCAAGACCAGCCCGCAGCTCACAAAAAGAAAGAAAGGATCGCACCTATGCACTTTGATTTTACCAGCATCATGGATCGGCGCGGCAAAGACGCCATCGCGGTGGATATGCCCTATTCTGCCGCCGGCGGCACCCTTGCGCCGAGCGCCCCCAAAGAGGGCTTTGACCTAATCCCGATGTGGGTGGCGGACATGAACTTCCCCACCTGCCCCGCCATCCCGCAGGCCATCATCGAGCGCGCGCAGCACCCCGCGTTCGGCTACTTCTCTACACCGGACGCCTATTTTGCCGCCATCGCCGCCTGGCACAGGGATCGCAACGGCGTGGCGGACGTCCCGCCCGAGGCCATCGGATACGAAAATGGCGTTCTGGGCTGCGTGTCCAGTGCACTGCAGGCCTTCACGGCGCCCGGCGAGAAGGTTTTGCTGCACAGCCCCACCTACATCGGCTTTACTTATACGCTGGAAGCGACCGGCCGCACGGCGGAGTTGAGCCCGCTCATTCTGGACGAAAACGGCGTCTGGCGCATGGATTATGAGGATATGGACAGGCGCTTAAAACAAAACAATATCCATCTCGCGATTTTCTGCTCCCCGCACAACCCCTGCGGCCGCGTGTGGGAGCGCTGGGAACTGGAAAAAGCGATGGAGGTCTATGCCCAAAACGACTGCGTTGTCGTCTCGGACGAGATCTGGAGCGACCTGATTTTGGCGGGCCACAAACACATCCCCACCCAGAGCGTAAGCCCGGATGCCCGCCGCCGCACCGTCGCCGTGTACGCGCCTTCCAAGACCTTCAACCTCGCGGGACTTGTGGGCAGCTACCATATCGTGTACGACAAATATCTGCGCGACCGCCTGTGCCGTCAAAGCGAGGTTAGCCATTACAACGAGATGAACGTCCTCTCGATGCACGCGCTGCTGGGCGCCTATTCGCAGCAGGGCAGGCAGTGGGTAGACGAGCTCTGCCAGACACTTACCGGCAACATTGACTACGCCTATGATTTTATCACCCGCCATTTTACGGGCGTCAAAGTCGCGAAGCCCCAGGGCACTTACATGATGTATCTGCACTGTGAAGACTGGTGCAAGGCAAACGGCAAAACGATGGACGAGCTGCTCAAGGCTGGTTGGGACGTCGGCGTCGCCTGGCAAGACGGCCGCCCCTTCCATGATGAGTGGGCCGTGCGCATGAACTTTGCCCTGCCATTTACCCGTGTGCAGGAGGCGATGCGCCGGCTGCAGGCGTACGTGTTTTAAGCCGGACTACGATCACACACTCTTCGCGCCCTGCTTTAAAATGTGGTCAAAGCGGGTTAGGAACATGTTTTATAATCGAGCGGCAGGGTGGTCCAGCGCGCGCGGAACAAAAACGCGGCGTCTTTGGGCTGGCGGTCACGGGTAAAAATGCCCTTTTTGTTGCCGCCCACCCGCATGATGCCCTCGGTGGTCTGGAAATCGGAAAAATTCCACACAAGTTCCCCCTGCACAAAGGGAAAGTCATCCATCACGGCGTGGTTCATTTTTAAGTATTCGACCTGGTATTCTTGGCTCCACATGCGGCTGGGCAGGGTGTGCTGGGTGGAGAGCGTGTCGGCGCCGTACTCCGTAAACACGACGGGGCGATCCCCGCGCACCGCGTCCCAGTCGCGCATCTCGCGGCGGAAGGCGGCCTCGGCGTCCGGCATCGTGTAGCCGCCTTCGATGTACCAGCCGTAGTAGCGGTTTAGGCAGATAAAATCGCACAGGTCAAAGCACTGGCATTTCTGCGGGCTGCTCGTCTTTTCCAGCGCCCCCGTCAGCGGGCGCTTCTGTGGGTCAAGGCGGCGCGCGGTGTCAAATATCGGCGCAAAGTACCGCCGCGCGTGTTCGCTGATCGTCTCCGGCTCGTTGAATAGACTAAAGGCGATCACGCAGGCGTGGCGCTTGTCGCGCCGGATCATCTCGTCCACTTGCTGCAGATGGTTACTCTGCAGAGCCGGTACCGTAGGTGCCTCAAAAAATGAGGTGTACCGGCCGCTGCCGGCGTCGGCAAAGTTTTGGAAAGAGCGCATCATCCCCACGCCCGGCACCTCGTCAATGACCAGGATGCCGTATTCGTCCGCCATCTGGTACACTTCTTCCGCATAGGGGTAGTGGCTGGTCCTAAAGCAATTGGCGCCGATCCACTTCATACAGGCAAAGTCCCGCTTGAGCGTGACGAGGTCAAGCCCGCGCCCGCGCAAATCGGCATCTTCGTGTTTGCCGAAGCCGCGCAGATACACCGGTTTGCCGTTGAGCAGAAAATGACCGTCCTTTACCGCGAAAGTGCGCAAGCCCAGCGCCTCACGGTACTCATCCAGCACGCGCTCGCCGTCCAGTACTTTTACGACAAATTGGTACAGATACCCGTCGCCGACGCCCCACAGATGGGCGCTTTGCACGCGCAGCGTGCCCGTCTTGCCGCAGCACCCACTCACCAGTTTTCCCGCGTCCCACACCTCTACGCTTACGTCGTGGTCGCCGTTGGTCACAACGCGGTACGTCACCAGCGCGTCAGCGCCGTCTTGCGCGGTGTCGATCTCAAAATCTGTCACGTACTCTCGCGGAAGGCGCTGCAGCCATACGGGGCGATGGATGCCGGCGTAATTGTAAAAGTCGAAATAGGGGCGGTTAAACTTTTTGCCGTCGCTGCGCACGCCTACGGCGCCGCAGGGGATCCGCTCTTCGCTCAACTCGTTGTTGGCGAGTACGCTTAGACAGTTGTACTGGTTGTACCGCACGATCTCGGTGACAACGGCGTTAAAGGGCAAAAAGCCGCCCGTGTGCTGCGCCACCTCCACGCCGTTGACAAAAACGCGCGCACGGTGCGTCACGCTGCCGAAGCGCAGTACCACCTCGTCGCCGTTCCACTCTCCCGGAACAAAAAAGTCCGTCTGGTACCAAAAATCGCCGCAGTATTCGCGGCTGTCCTTGTCGGTAAAGAGGTCGCAAAAACTTGCGGGCACCGGCATCGACACCGGATCCGGCAAGGCTTCCACCCAGCCCGCGGCCTCGCCCGCGCCGTCCGGGTCAAATTGGAACCGCCACATCCCGTTGAGCGATACGGCCCGCCGGGCGGAAGAATTGCAGGGGTATAACAGGGAATTTTGCATTATGATCACCGTTCCGGCGCGGCTTGCCGGGCCATCCTTTTTGAGGGGATTGCATAAAAGTGGAAATGCGGCCGCCGTTTTTGCATTACCACAAAAGCGCCTTCGTTTTGTGCGCAGCGATACAATCCGCGCCGTTTTTATTGTACACGTTTGCGCCGCGCGGCGGGTAGTACGATTTTTATACAAAACCGTAGGTTTCCCCCATTCGGTGATCGCCTGGCTTTCCGAGACGCGCAAACACCGCTCCTTTTGCGCGGTGCGCTTTCAAATTCAGCAAAATCGTCTGATTTTATCATAAAAATTTACTAACGGAATGTCCACAAATTGTTCATAATTTTTTTGATAATTGCGGTCGTATGTGACAGTGCAGCCGCCTACGACTGCGGGATGCAAGGCATGTTCCCCGGCGCCGCCGGTCAACGGCGGCAATCCAAAAGGTTGCGTTGTGCCATTCTCTTAATAGTCCGTCACACTTGTAAATAATGCGGCGGGAGGCAGGGACGGGATGCGCGACGCGGCCTTGCGTGTAAAGGAGAAAAGTTATGGCTTATTCAAAAGGCAACTATGATGGGCCAAACGGTATACACGGCGTACCGATTTGGCGCATCGGCGGCTATGCACTGAACAACACAGCCACCAACCTCTATTTGCTGATTATGGGCAATATCGCCTATTACCTGACGGGCTTTGTCGGCGTTTCCGTCGTGTTCGCGGGTTCTTTCTCTATGATCATGCGTATTTGGGACGGTGTTACCGACCCGTTCATGGGCATGATCGTTGACAAAACGAATGGCCGCTTCGGCAAAAACCGCCCGTTTATGGTCATTGGCAACTGCGTTTTGTTTGTTACCAGTTTTATCATGTTCCACGTTACGCCTTCGCTGCCGATGGGCGCGCGCCTGCCGTTCTTCTTTGTTATCAACGCGATCTACTATCTGGGCTACACCAGCCAGTGCATCGTTACAAAGAGCGCGCAAACCTGCCTGACAAACGATCCCAAGCAGCGCCCGCTGTTCACGATCTTTGACGGCACTTACAACACCCTGCTGTTCGCGCTGGGGCAGATGTGGATTTCCGGCACTTTGGTACCCAAATACGGCAACGACATAGCCAACATCCATGTCTTCTATGATATGCAGCTGTACCTGGGCATTCTCTCCGCCGTATTCACCTGCGTTGCGGTCTTCTCCATCGCCCCCAAAGATAACTCCAAATACTACGGCACAGGCGTGGCACAAAAAATCGGCTTCCGCGACTACGCGGATGTGCTTATGCACAACCGCGCGATCCAGATGCTGGTTCTCTCGGCCAGTACCGACAAGCTCGGTACCTCGGCGCGCACGTCCGCCGCTTCCGTCGTTTTGTACGGTGTCGTCGCGGGCAACTATGCGATGTCCGGTATCATCCAGGGGTATACCTCCCCGATCAACTTCCTGTTCCTTCTGTTCGGCGTCGGTGTCATCGCCACGCGTCTTGGCCAGAAGAAAGCCATGGTTGTCGGTTCCATCGGCGCCGTCATTGGCAACGCGCTGATGATGATCTTGTGGTGGTTCGGCGACGCCAAGAGCTTGAGCCTTCCCGGCGATCCCAACGGTTTCAAAGGGTTCAGCTTCTTCACCATCGCGTTTGTGGGTCTTTATCTGATCACCCAGGGCTTGCAGAATATCTCCGGCAACATCGTTATTCCGATGACCGCCGACTGTGCCGACTACGAGACCTACCGCTCCGGCAAATACATGCCCGGCCTGATGGGCACGCTCTTCAGCTTTGTTGACAAGATGGTTTCTTCCTTCGCGCCTATGATCGCCAGCGTCTGCTTCGCGGCCATCGGCTTTACCGATGAAATGCCCAACGTCACCACCCCAGAGACCCCGGCCCTCAAGTTTGTGGGCATCTTCCTATCCTTCGGTGTCATCATGATCGGCTGTGCCGTCAACCTGGTCGCGATGAGGTTCTATCCGTTGACCAAAGAGAAGATGGAAGAGATCCAGGGTGAGATCGCCGAGATCAAGGCGAAAGCCATGCAGGGCTAAATCCCGCTGTTTCCACTAATAATTGCATGCTTTGCTTCTTTTTCTCCGTTATCCGAACTTTGACCCGATGCACAATGCCGGGCGCCCGAACAAAGCCCCGGCAAAAAAGATCCCCTAAGCGCCGCCCTGCCGCTCTCGGCAGGGCGGAATTTTTAGGCTCGTCCGAGCCCCGCGCAAAGGCCTTTGCTTAAGAACTATCGGTATGCAAAACCGCATCTCTCGCCGGCGCGACGCCCGCAATTTTGAGGTTGAACGGCGCGGTGCCTTGTGCTACAATGGAAACGTTACATCAGAAAATTATTTGCTTTAAGTAAAGGGGATCTCCCGCATGGCCAAGAAGAGCAAAAAAGACGAGCAGGAAGCCGAATCCATTGATTTTAAGGACGTGCTCGCCATTTATGATGAGTTAGATGAACTGAAAGAAGAAAATCCCGAGGCCGTCGCGGCGGTCAACAAAAAATATGCCAAAAAAGGAATTATCGATCGGCTGCTGGAGTTTTATATCCGCATGTACGACAGGTTCCATATCGAGGTTCCCGTCAAAAAAAGAACCTACTGCTGGCTGTGCCTGTTAGGCCCCATCGGCGTACACCATTTTTACGCAAAGCACTGGATCAAGGGCTTACTATACCTGGCCATCAGCTGGACTGCCATACCGGTGGCGCTCTCGGTTATTGACTGGATGGAGGCCTATCCCAAAAAGCCAGACGAGAACGGCATGATCATCGTATGAGCAGGGCACCTGGCCGCGGGGCAAAGGGACAAAGGCGGTGGATTTTGGCAGAAGGGGAGCTGGGCGGATGAAGGTGGATCTGGTGTTGGTGGTTCAACGGCTGATGGCGGCCAAAAATATCCAGGTTCTGCACGTTACGCCTCCGTACCAGGGGCTGGATAATTTCGATTACGGCTTGCGCAAGACGCTGGATCCCCAGTTTGACTGGCTGGACTTTGGCGATCTTTTGCTGCGTAGCGTTCCCGCCGACACCCTTGTCTTCGGAGAGGACACATTTGAGTTGCGCTACGCGATTTGCCGTGTCCCCGACGAGACCGAGGCGCTGCTCTGCATTGGCCCTTGGCGCGACGGCCCGCGCAGCGAAAAGAGCGAGCAATGGGCGGATCGCTTTTTGGGTGAAGCGGCGAACCGCGCGATACAAGAGTACTATAACGCTGTGCCGTTGCTGCCCGATTCCGCCATTGTGCCGGAGCTAAACGCCCTGGTCGGCATGTTGTTTGCTGGCAAAGAGTTCACGACCGTCTCCTGGCATGAGTTTATGCCGCTCAATTTCCGCCCCGATCTGCGCTATTTCAGCGAGCCCCCGTTTGAAAGGGAGCTGCCCGCCGCGATGATCGAGCAGCGCTATGCGAACGAAAACCGCCTGCTGGATGCCGTCTCGCTGGGCGATGTCCACGCCGCGCTGAATGCGATGTCCTCCTCCACCCGCTTTCGCTTGCAAAAGCGGGACCACAACCCTCTCCGCGACCGCAAAAACAGCCTGATTATTTTTAACACGCTGCTGCGCAAAGCCATCGAGCGCGCGACCGTTCACCCGTATTACATTGACAGGATCAGCGCAAAATACGCTCTTCGCATTGAGAGTATCGCGGACGACGAAGAGGCGAACAATTTGGCGGCAGATATGGTTAGAGAATACTGCACCTATGTGCAGCGCTATTCTCTGCGCGATTACTCTCCGCTGGTGCAAAAGGTCATCAACCACATCAATCTCAATATGGACAGCCAGCTCTCGTTAAAAAATCTCGCTGCCATGTGCTATATAAGCCCCAGTTATCTCTCAAACCTTTTTAAGCAGGAGACCGGCCAGACCCTGACCGATTATATCAACACCCAGCGGGTTCGCCGTGCCGCTCAACGCCTGACGACCGGCAATGATGGCATTGCAGCCGTGGCGGAACAGGTGGGCATCTTAGACGTCAACTACTTTACGAAGATTTTTAAAAAGGTGATGGGTGTGACGCCCACGCAGTACCGCCGCGAACACCGCGAGATGGGCGCGGTATGATGGGGCGGCATTTTTGCCATCCTACAAAAAAGGAGACTTTCCATGGATACGCCCGATGAGCGGATGCGCTACATGCTGACGCTGGCGGAAAAATTTCCCACCGTGGCGGCCGCCTCCAGCGAGATCATCCGCATCGAGGCGCTGCTCCGCCTTCCCAAAGGAACCGAACACTTCATGTCCGACCTGCACGGAGAACACGAGGCGTTTTTGCATATTTTGAACAACGCCTCCGGCGTCATCCGCGAAAAGATTGAGATCGTGCTGGGCGACCGCGCCACGGAGCAGGAGCGCTCCGATCTGGCGACGCTGGTGTACTATCCGGAGCAAAAGCTGCCGGAGCTCAAAAAACCCAGCCGGACGCGCAGGCACTGGCCGCGTGGTACCGCACCACGCTGCTACGCCTGGTTTCATTATGCCGCTTTGTCTCCAGTAAGCATACGCGCAGCCATGTGCGCGCCTGCCTTCCAAAGAGCTGCGGCCATATTTTGGATGAGCTGCTCCATGCCCATTTTGAGGATCACGATAAGGATCTCTACTATGGCGAAATTGTGGACAGCATCATCCGCTACGGGCGCGCGGACGCCTACATCATCCGCCTCTGTGAGCTGATCAAGCGCCTCGCCGTCGACCGTTTGCACATCGTCGGCGATTTGTTTGATCGCGGTCCGCGCCCCGACCTGATTTTAGAGAGCCTGATCGAACATCACGATGTCGACATCCAGTGGGGCAACCACGATGTGGTCTGGATGGGCGCGGCGGCGGGCAGCCCGCTGTGCGTGGCGACCGTTTTAAAGACAACGCTCGCCTATAACAATGTCGAGACAGTGGAGCGCGGTTACGGCATCAGCCTGCGACCGCTGGACCACCTGGCCGCCGCGTTTTATTCGGGCGGTGACGTACACCGCTGGCTGCCCCATGCCGACGCGCGCACCGACCGCGACGCCGGCGACCTGCGGCGTGTGGCCGAGATGCACAAGGCGATCAGCATCATCATGTTCAAATTAGAGGCGAAGGTCATCGCGCGCAATCCGGATTTCAGTATGCAGGGCCGCGATTATCTCAACCATATTGACTATGTAACTGGTACCGTGACCTGCAACGGCAAAAACTACCCGCTTCTGGACACGGATTTTCCCACCGTGGACCCCGCCGACCCCACCGCGCTGACAGAGCAGGAGCGCGACGTGGTGGAAAAGCTCGTGGAGAACTTTCGCTGCAGCAAGCTGTTGCAGCGGCATGTGCGGTTTTTGTACGCGCGCGGCGCCGTTTATAAGATCATAAACGGCAATCTTTTGTACCATGGCGCTGTTCCCATGGCGGAAAACGGCGCATTCGCCGAGGTGTCTTTTGGCGCAAAGACCTACAGCGGCAGGGCGTTGTTTGACTACTGTGACCGCCGCGCCCGCCAGGGCTATTTTGCCCGCCCGGGCAGTGCGGAGCGTCTGGCGGGGCAGGACTTTTTGTGGTATCTGTGGTGTGGGCGGCTGAGCCCCATCTATGGCCGCAGTGCCATGACGACGTTTGAAAGGTTGTACATTGCCGACCCCGCAACGCATCAAGAGATCAAGGATCCCTACTATCGCCTGATCAATAGGCCCGAAACGGCGGAGAAAATCCTGCGGGAATTCGGTCTGGCGGGCGAAAACTGCCATATCGTGAACGGGCATGTCCCGGTGCGCGCCATCGAGGGCGAGAGTCCCGTCAAAGGCGGCGGCAAACTCATCGTGATCGACGGCGGCTTTTGCCGGGCCTATCACGAGAAGACGGGTATTGCCGGCTATACGCTGGTTTACAGCTCCCACGGCCTGACCCTGCGCACCCACCAGCCGTTTGAGAGCCGCGAAAAAGCCATCCATAACGACGAAGATATCGCCTGCCGCAGTGAGTATATCTATACCGCGCCCCGGCGCATCCTGGTGTGCGATACCGACGAGGGTAAGCGAAAACAGGCACAGATCGCCGATTTGCTCTGCCTTGTCAAGGCCTACCGGAGCGGTGAAATCCGCGAAGATGTGGATTCCGGCGCGCTGACGTAAGGCGAAAGGACAACCAAAAAGCAAAAGACCCGCGATACCAAATGTACCGCGGATCCCGCCCATATCATGGACAGTACAGGACTCGAACCTGTGACCTCCTGCACGTCAAGCAGATGCTCTACCAGCTGAGCTAACTGTCCGAATATTTTCAACCTCATCAATAATCTTGCAAAGCCCATTATAGGCGCGTTGCGCGCCGATGTCAAGCGCTTTTTGCGCCAGCAGGTTTTTGGCCGCCACCGCGGATTTCGCCGCGTGCCGGAACGCGAAATTCTCTTTTCCACGCGGCCTTGCGTTTTGCCTCTCGCGGCGGTATTCCGTATGGCCTCTTGGGCGGTATTCTATATTGTCTCTCTCGCGCGATTTGTGAAATTTACAAAAAAGTTTGACACAGCGCCTTATCGGGTGCTAATATAAAGATGATCGCGGCACATCGTTACCGCGTTAAGACAATAATATTTTTCTGTTTTTCAAGCTTTAAAAAGGGTGTTGTGCTCATTATGCGCAGGTTCTTAACGGCTTTGGCGTTGTCATTTTGTCTGCTGATCGGTGCGTCGCCTTCGGCCTTAGCCGAGGATGCGACCCCCGCCACGGCAAAAACGGCAACTGCCGTAAAGGGCGCTGTGTCTACGCCTTCATCGGCGACGAAGAGCGCTACGCCTACGCCTGCATCTTTACCGACCCCCTGGTCAACGCAATTGCCGTTTGTTTGGCCCGATACGCAGCCCGACACATGGCCGACGACGTGGAAGGTTCTGCCTGCGCAGACGGTCGTTATCCCCGACAGCAGCGGGAGCGGCAGTGTTGTGATGGAAACAGAAACGGTTACCCAGGTTTTAAAGGCGGCGGCGGAGTATGCCGCGCAGAGCAACCCCGAGTATGCGCAGTTGGTGCAGGCGGAAGTCGCGAAAGGCAGCCAGATCAATGTGGAACTGGTTGTTAAGGATGTACCGCAGTCTGAAATTGCGGATGCGGCCCTTTTGTTTGCGGCGGCGCAGGAAGGCACGCTTACAAATGTGTCCTTCACCTACAAATCGATCGGCATTGATGTAAGGGCAAACAGCAAGGTTCTTTACGATGTTACGCAAACGCCGTACCCGATTCTGTTTTCTTTTCCGCTGCCGGGTGATTCTTTGCCCGGTGTGCAGGTAGTAAGGGCGCACGATGGTGCAGTGGAAGTGCTGCCGAGTTATGTCCAGGATGGCGCGGTCTATTTTATCTCCGACCAGTTTTCCGCGTTTGCTATCGCTACCGGTGACGCCGTTTCGCAAAGTGAGATAGCCCAGATTCTTTTGCCAGAGCAGCCGACTGCCATCTCCGCACAGGGTGGTGAGCAGCCGGAAAGCGATGATGGGAGCAGCGCGCGGGAGCAGGAACAGGCTGAAAAAGACGCGGCGGCCGCCCTTGAAATTTTGATAAAAGAGAAGTTAGGATCCTCCGGTACCTCTTCATCTGCGGGTTCCGGTGTTTTGTCCTTGCCGACCGCGCCGACCGCCACACCCGGGCCATCCGGTCTCCCGGTTGGCACGCCGGCGCCGCCGGAACATGTACAGAGCTATGAGGGCACCATCCCGATGACGGCGGATGCTTTCCCGCTTGCAAGGGTGGTCGCTGTGCTTGTTGCCTCTGTGGCGGCGATTTGTGTTCTGATCATCGTGTGCAAAGAGAGGAAAAACCGCCCCAAAAAGTAACAACGAAAATGCGCAGATCTCGATTCGCTGAAGAATTTTGAAAATTTGAACAAT
The DNA here is from genome assembly GCA_964560675.1 of uncultured Subdoligranulum sp. GTDB lineage: Bacteria > Bacillota > Clostridia > Oscillospirales > Ruminococcaceae > Gemmiger. The sequence goes on from CAZLMA010000002.1 coordinate 153,237, forward strand.
GGGCATTCATCTGCCAAAAGGGTGGTATCGGTTTTTAGGGATGAGAAGGATGCCAAGGATTCGTTGATTTTGGAAAACTGAATACGAAGGCAATGCGGCCTGCGGACATGTAGGGGAGTTATGAGTTCCCGGAATGCGCGGGCCGCTTTTCATTTGTTCTCCCGAACGTGGCTGCTGCGCTGCCAGGGTCCGCTGGTTATTTATACCCGATTTGCGGCGCTATGCATTTTTCAGCGATGGAACACCCGGCGCCTGGAATTTTTGTCGTGCCGGTGCATTTTGCTGTAATCTGGAAATATCGGCATTGCAATCCCTAGACTCTTCAGTGGCTGATTGTAAAATGAGGTTGAGCATTGGATAAGAAATCCATAGAGTTGCATACCGTGATAGAATGGTATTATCCGAAAACCCAAACTTTAGGAGGCAATCTCTATTGTTGTAGTTGCGGAGGCAGAACATGATGCGGATTTCATATCCTCTACGCCTTTGGCAGATACAGAAGTCATTACAGCATATCGGCGTACTTCGCCCTCTCGCTTTCCGGCACTTTTAGGGCGTTCATGGCCTGCTCTTTCGTAAGGTTCATCGTATCCATCAGGTTCCTGATGGAAGTGCTGATGCCCCTTGCTTCACCTTCCTGCCTGCCTTCTTGCCTGCCTTCTTGCCTGCCTTCTTGCCTGCCTCTTGCCTCGCCTTCTTGCCTGCCTTTTTCCTCGCCTTCTTGCCTGCCTTTGGAAAGGCCAGCTGCCAGCGCTTTATCCCAAATGCCTTGGCTCAAATCACACATCTCAACGACCTCCTCGTCTATGTCCTGCGTCATGGGGATATCATAATCGTCTTGTAAAATCTGCTTCTTTTCCTCTACGCCGGTATCCTCGGAAAAGCAGTACGTCCAATAACTTTAAAACGCCGGCGTAGTTGTCGTCGTCCTTCCCGCCCAGCCCAATCATCACAAGGCTCAAAAGGTCGTAATTCCCGGCGATCTCCTGTACGGTACAGTCGCGGTATTCTTCCAGGCAGCTCTTCATGATCCAGGCCAGGATGATCTTTTCGCTGAGCAGACGCTTGCAGGCGGCGTCATAGCGGGCGCGCACATCCGCGGCGAGCAGACCCTGCGCCAGGGTGGATTCTGTTTCCATGGGCAACACCTTCCTAAAACAAATTACCCGATTCGCAACCAGCAAAAAGCTACGGTAGTTGGAAAAACATGGCTAAACAAACGAAGCCAAAACCGGCAAGCAGGGAATCAGCCACCTGGTGCTGTACTACCATATCCGGTCGGAAAAATCCACTGTAACTTACACTTTTCACTACGTGTTTCACGATATTAGCTTGTTTTTCGATCTGTGCTACCTTGGTTCCTCTTTGCTTTTCTATGTACGGGGGTAGAAAAAATCGCGTACAGACTCTATAAGAAACGTCAAAAATCGCCATAAGGAACGACAAAAGCCGCCCTTCATTTTTGTTCCGTGATGTGCTATTCTTACAGGCAGTGTGTCACCAACGCCCTGCAAGCCCTTAACCAACGCCTGTGCAGCGCGTTATCAGTGCCGCAACGTCCAAAATAAACTAAACACACAAGAAGGGA
>CAZLMA010000003.1:0-148196 GCA_964560675.1 uncultured Subdoligranulum sp.
AACCGGGATGCTGCCCACCTGCGGCTCGCCCTCAATGTACTTCTCGGCAATCTCCAGTACGGTACAGTCGCGGTATTCTTCCAGGCAGCTCTTCATGATCCAGGCCAGGATGATCTTTTCGCTGAGCAGACGCTTGCAGGCGGCGTCATAGCGGGCGCGCACATCCGCGGCGAGCAGGCTCTGCGCCAGGGTGGATTCTGTTTCCATGGGCAACACCTTCTTAGAACAAATTACCCGATTCGTGACCATCGAAAAGCTCCGGAACTCGGGGTAAACATGGTTAAGCAGAAGTCATTACAGCATTTCGGCGTACTTCGCCCGCTCGCTTTCCGGCACTTTTAAGGCGTTCATGGCCTGCTCTTTCGTAAGGTTCATCGTATCCATCAGGTTCCTGATGGAAGTGCTGATGCCCCTTGCTTCACCTTCCTGCCTGCCTTCTTGCCTGCCTTCTTGCCTGCCTTCTTGCCTGCCTTCTCGCCTGCCTTCTCGCCAGCCTTCTTGCCTGCCTCTTGCCTCGCCTCTTGCCTCGCCTTCTTGCCTGCCTCTTTCCTCGCCTTCTTGCCTGCCTCTGGAAAGGCCAGCTGCCAGCGCTTTATCCCAAATGCCTTGGCTCAAATCACACATCTCAACGACCTCCTCGTCTATGTCCTGCGTCATGGGGATATCATAATCGTCTTGTAAAATCTGCTTCTTTTCCTCTACGCCGGTATCCTCGGAAAGCAGTACATCCAATAGCTTTAAAACGCCGGCGTAGTTGTCGTCGTCCTTCCCGCCAAGCCCAATCATCACAAGGCTCAAAAGATCGTAATTCTCAACCGGCTCGTGTACTTTACCAACCAGTTGCTCCTCTACCATCCTGTACCGCGCAATCGTATTCTTCCGGTTCCTGGGTGGGTTGATGCAGATAAAGATGGAGTAAACCTTCACCAACTTCTCATACTGCGAGGCGGTAAACTCCGTGCCGTGCTGCGCGCTGATCATGCGGCTGCAGTAATAGATGCCGCGCTTCGTCAAGGGATACCCGGGGTTATATTTGTTTTGCAGTTCCGTGTTGATGATCAGCCGGATAGGGTCCCCCGTCTTTGGCGCCGTGGCGTAAAAGCGGATGTCATAGGTGACGGTACCCTCCGTGAGCGTCTTATCCTCGTTTTTAGCGCCCCGAATGACGGGGTTTGTCTCGTCAATCCCAACCGGGATGCTGCCCACCTGCGGCTCGCCCTCAATGTACTTCTCGGCGATCTCCTGTACGCTGCAGTCGCGGTATTCTTCTAGGCAGCTCTTCATGATCCAGGCCAGGATGATCTTTTCGCTGAGCAGACGCTTGCAGGCGGCGTCATAGCGGGCGCGCACATCCGCGGCGAGCAGGCTCTGCGCCAGGGTGGATTCTGTTTCCATGGGCAACACCTTCTTAGAACAAATTACCCGATTCGCAACCAGCAAAAAGCTACGGTACTTAGGGTAAACATGGTTAAGCAGAAGTCATTACAGCATTTCGGCGTACTTCGCCCGCTCGCTTTCCGGCACTTTTAAGGCGTTCATGGCCTGCTCTTTCGTAAGGTTCATCGTATCCATAAGATTCCTGATGGAAGTGCTGATGCCCCTTGCTTCGCCTCTTGCCTCGCCTCTAGCCTCGCCTCTTGCCTCGCCTTCTTGCCTGCCTCTTTCCTCGCCTTCTTGCCTGCCTCTGGAAAGGCCAGCTGCCAGCGCTTTATCCCAAATGCCTTGGCTCAAATCACACATCTCAACGACCTCCTCGTCTATGTCCTGCGTCATGGGGATATCATAATCGTCTTGTAAAATCTGCTTCTTTTCCTCTACGCCGGTATCCTCGGAAAGCAGTACATCCAATAGCTTTAAAACGCCGGCGTAGTTGTCGTCGTCCTTCCCGCCAAGCCCAATCATCACAAGGCTCAAAAGATCGTAATTCTCAACCGGCTCGTGTACTTTACCAACCAGTTGCTCCTCTACCATCCTGTACCGCGCAATCGTATTCTTCCGGTTCCTGGGTGGGTTGATGCAGATAAAGATGGAGTAAACCTTCACCAACTTCTCATACTGCGAGGCGGTAAACTCCGTGCCGTGCTGCGCGCTGATCATGCGGCTGCAGTAATAGATGCCGCGCTTCGTCAAGGGATACCCGGGGTTATATTTGTTTTGCAGTTCCGTGTTGATGATCAGCCGGATAGGGTCCCCCGTCTTTGGCGCCGTGGCGTAAAAGCGGATGTCATAGGTGACGGTACCCTCCGTGAGCGTCTTATCCTCGTTTTTAGCGCCCTGAATGACGGGGTTTGTCTCGTCAATTCCAACCGGGACGCTGCCCACCTGCGGCTCGCCTTCGATGTACTTCTCGGCAATCTCCTGTACGCTGCAGTCGCGGTATTCTTCCAGGCAGCTCTTCATGATCCAGGCCAGGATGATCTTTTCGCTGAGCAGCCGCTTGCAGGCGGCGTCATAGCGGGCGCGCACATCCGCGGCGAGCAGGCTCTGCGCCAGGGTGGATTCTGTTTCCATGGGCAACACCTTCTTAGAACAAATTACCCGATTCGCAACCAGCAAAAAGCTCCAGAACTCGGGGAAAACATGGCTAAGCAAACGAAGCCAAAACCGGCAAGCAGGGAATCAGCTGCCTGGTGCTATACTACCATATCCGATCGGAAAAATCCACTGTGACTTACGTTTTTTCACCACTTGCTTCACGAAATAAAGTGTGTTTTCGGTCTGCGTATCCTTGTTCCTCTTTGCCTTTCTATAGTACAGGGTGAGAAAGAAAAATCGCGTGTGGCCTTTATTAGAAACGCAAATCAGTCATATCTTGAGTTTGGTCAATGTATCATCCAAACCGCATTGATTTTTTCAGGATTGACCAGGCCTATGGGATTATCACTGGCACAGAATAGACCAGTTTGCCTTGCAAGAATGTTCTTAAGCCTGAAAAAAGTGACAAAGCCAATCGCTCTGCCGCTAAATAGTCAACTGTGGGCTTAACCTTTACATAAAGGTTCTACTTGTGATCTTTAATTTACAAAAAGGTTTACTCCCAAAATCGCATAAGTATGGTATACTAGAAGGTATAAAGATGCGGATAGAAAGGCTGACGGATTTATTTTAAGCAGTCCACAGGGATACAGGATCCGTGGTATATACGAAGCCCAGAAGGGAAGGAAGCGGCAGTTCACGTGTAGGTAGTGAAGGTAGCTGCAGTTTACGTGTAGGTAGTGAAGGAAGCGGCAGTCTATATGTTGACAGTGAAGGAAGTTGCTGTTCACATGTATGTGGATATCCGAGAAGGAAATTTTATACCGTGTCCGGAATGTTATATGGATATCCGAGAAGGAAATGGTTTGCCGTGACCGGAATGCGGATTGACATGCCGAAGGGCGGGGTAGGAGAGGGAAGAGCGTGTATGGTGACATGGTGATAGCCTGCTTTACCCGCGCTATAGGCAGTTGTCGATTTTACTGATGACCGCCACGGCAGATCCCCTGTACGATACTTCTTGCTTACTTGCAGCAGACCGCAGAAAAAATCAAACGCTTCTGCACCATGCGCAACCGCCGCCTGCAGGCTGCCGCCCGCCACAGCGCGCCGCACTACAACAAACAGCCCCGCCGCACCGCCGCTGGCGTTGTGTTCTACAGCCCGGGCGCCGCGCCTTGCACTGCGCCACGCTACGCGCCCCGCCCCGCGCCCTGACCAACCGCTCCGTGCTTTGCTCCGCACCCGCGCCGCTGGTGCAGTGTCTTACAGCCCGCGCGCCGACGGATCGTCCGTGCCGTACGCTCGGAGCAACACCGCCCCGCGCCATGCAGAGCGCTGCGCTGTAACCACAGCCCCACGCTCCATGCCACAGCGATCGTTGCGCATGCCGCACCCCGCACCGTTTGACCTGTACCCCGCCCCACATGGAGCAATACCGCGCCCCGCCCGCGCCCCGCGCCGTATGCAACAATAGCTGGCCCCCGCTCTGACTAACCGCCCCGCCGCCGCATGGTAAAAGATCCGAACACACTGCCCGCCGCCCCGCACCGCCCGCGCGCAGCCCGCGCCACATGGAACAATAGCCGCTCCGACCAACCGCCCGCCGCAGAACCGACCAACCGCCCCGCGCCGCATGGTAAAATACCCCCGATCCTGCTACCCACCGCCGCCCAAAACCTTGTAAAAACGCGTAATTTTACCCGCGCAAAACCCAACAAAACGTGCCCAAAACCGCCCAAATTGGGCAACCTGACGAATAATGTTGAAAACAGGCGCGCGAAAGTAGCAGGATGACAACAATCGAAATGAGAAAAACCGCTTGACATACCCGATTGGCGGCGCTATAATAGGGGCATGTTAAAGGCGTGGCCGCCTGGGTTTGTAAGCCTGTATGGCTGCGGTCAGTGCGGCAGGTGCCTTGACATAAACTAAAATAAATAAGATTTAGAAAAGAGGAAACATTATGAAAATGAAAAAACTGGCTGCTGCGCTGCTGGCGGGCGCATTAGTCACGTCCGTTGCCGCCACGAGCGTATCGGCTGTAAACAGAAGCGTTAGTGGTGATGCAGTAACTCTTGCAGCGAACTATATTGCGCAGTTGGCAGCGAAGCACGGCATTGCCATTACTGACACTTACCGGGATGTTGTGAATGCTGCGATTGATTCCGTTGATCAGGAAATCGTTGATATGCTCAAAGAAGAAGGCGGCATTCCTTGGGCTATGATTATCAACGAGACTGGACTTCAGGCAGATATTGAGAGCGCGAAGCAAGCCCTTTTGGACAATGATTATATTGCTTATACCGTTGCAGTAAATTCTGCGGCTTCTGGCTTGTCAGCATTTGGCATACATGTCGAGCCGTTCCCCTATGCCTTGTGGAATACTGGTTGGGGGGGAGTTATTACTGCACCGTTCGGTAAGGTTCTTACCGACAAGGAAGGCAACGAATATGTGAATCTTTATTTCAATTATCATTCCGCTAATAAAGACAGGGTTGTAGAGAAAGGTGAAACGGTTGTCGATGGTATTGGTTCCATGAAGATCTTGACCAAGGCTGCTCCGGAGAAACCCGCAGATGGCGAATCCAATGCCGGTTCTGGTAGCGGCGTTATCAAGCCCACTGGCGACAATGCCGGTACTGTGGCTGTGGTTTCCCTGATTGCTATGGCTAGCATCCTGGGCGTGGCAGTCATCCGCAAGAAGGACGAACTCTTCTAATTGGTTTCTGACTACCTGATCTCTCGCCGCGCCCCGCGCGGCGAGAGTTTTTTGTAGAGCGCCTGCGCTTTTAAACCGTTCTCGCGCGGCGCAGATTCGCCAAGGAAAGGGTATTGAATGTATGAAAGCACAAAACTTTCTGCGCCGCAATCCGCTCGCCTTTTTATTGGTTCCGCTGGCGCTTGCAGCGGTCACGATCGGCATCTGCCTGATTTTGATTAACACCGTCGGCAAGCCGTACGTCTCGCTGATCAGCTGGGTTTTCGTGGAAAATAAAAACACCTCGGAACCGAAAAATCTGTTTGATGAGGCCAACAAACTGCTGGAAGGCCAGGAGCCGGGAGAGGAACCACCCGAGACAGTTTCAAAAGCTGACTTTACCTACCCCTCACGCGGGGACCAGTTTGGCCAGATCTCCGTATCCGGCACGACCGTCAACGCGCCGCTCTTCTACGGTGACGATAATGCCTCGCTCAACCGCGGCGCGGGTGTTTACGTCGAGTCGCTTGGCACCGGTATCCCCGGTGAGGGCTGTACGATTTTGATCGCGGGCCACAACCAGACTTTCTTCAGCGACCTGCAGCACGTGGAGCCCGGCGCTATCGTGACGATCGAGACCAACTACGGCACCTACACCTATACGGTGGAAAAGTGCGAGGTTCACACCGATCCCTGGACGGACGCGTATGATTTCTCCCGCACGGATGAGAACCTCATCCTTTACACCTGCTACCCGTTCTCTCAGATGGGTTCCACGCCGGACCGGTATTTTGTGTACGCGAGTTACACCTCCGGGCCGCGCATGGTAGAGGCCGATGCCGAAGACGATGCTGCCGCGACCGCGTCGCCAGCCGCGTAACGGGAAGGGAGGCTTACCGATATGGCTAAAAAAAAGGCAAAAGATCCCAAAAAGGTCAGTATCCTCTGGCTTTCCATCATCGCGCTGATCGCCTGCATCATGCTGGTTGTTTTGGCCGCCGTGATGACGCTGTACACGACGGTTTGCCGTCAGTCCTACATGAAGGACCGCATCTCCGCTTCCGGCTATGTGGATTCGGCGTATGACGCGTTGTGTGAGAATCTGTACAGCCTGGGCAACGGCGGCGGCTTTTCAAACGAGACGATGGTCGCCGCTGTCAGCAAAGAGCAGCTCGCCGCGGATCTCGAGACGGCTGTGGACAGGATGTTTAACGGCGAGGACGCCTATGATGAGTATGACGCGGTGGAAGAGGAAGCCTTCCAGGCCATGAAGAAAGAGGCGGACTCTCGCGGCGTCACGGTGGAGGGCGAAACGGAAAAGGCGTTCCGCCTTATGTCCGAGGCTGTGCAGACGGAGTATCAAAACGTCGCGAACATCCCACTGGCTACGCAGATCTTCCAGGTCATATCCAAGGTCGACAGCGTGATCTGGATCGCGATCGCGGTCTGCGCGCTGTTCACCGCGGTTTCGATGCTATTGCTCATTCGCCTTGGCAAAAACGACGCGCGCCTCGGGGTCAACTTTCTCTCGTTCACGCTTTTGGGCGCGGCGCTCGTTTGCCTGTTCGTGGGCGTCGGCCTCAAGCCCATACTGGGGTTAAACCGCTTTAACATGGGTTCCTACGCGCTGCGCGATCTGGTTGACTCTTACATAAGCGGCGTGTTTGGGCGCTTCAATGTGTTCGCCGCCGTCTATGCCATTTTGGCGGTCGTGCTCTACGTTGCCATGCGCTTTGGGGATCGCAGCACGCCCAAAATCAAGGTCGTGGATGACGAGAGCGCCAAGTAGCCAAGCGCGCACCGAAATTTGCAAGTATTTAAATAGAACCTGTCGGAGGCTGGCCGCATGGCCAGCCTCCGGTTTCGTTTGGCGCTACAGTCTACAAGGATCTTATTGTACAAGATCGTCCCAAGCGCTGCTCCGCAGGGTTGTTTTGTCCGGCAGCATCCAGAGCGCATCCAGATCCGGAAGTTGTTCCACCATGGCCAGCCCCGTTTCCGGCGGCAGGCAGAAAAGCGCTGTGCTGTATACGTCCGCCAGGCCGCTGTCTTTGGCCAGGACTGCTATGCTGTTTGCGTACCGCGCCGGCTGCAGGGTCGTTAAGTCGATCAGGTGGTGGTAGCGCACGCCGTCAATGTCAACATAGCGCTGGTAATCGCCGCTGATCACCAGCGTGCAAAAGGTATCCAGCCTAACCGCGGCCGTCATGTCACTCAAGTGGAATTCTCCGTTTTCATCCGGCCACGGGTTCTCAACGCCGGCCGTCCAGGGGCTGCCGTCCGGTTTTGTGCCGATGGCGCGCACGCTGCCGCCCACATTGAGCAGGGCACTGGCAAGACCGCGCTGTTGTGCTGACCGCGCCGCGGCCTCCAGCGCGTATCCCTTGGCAACGGCGCCCACATCCAGCTTCAGTTCCGGGTCGGCAAACGCGACGGTGCCGTCCACAAGGATGACGTCGTTTATATCGCAGTGCGCGGCGGCCGCGCGCAGCGCGGCGTCGGCGGGCAGAAGGCCGGTTTCGCGCGCCTCATGCCAAAGACGCAGCACCGCGCCCGCCGCCACGTTGCAGGCGCCGCCGGTCTCACGGCTTTGCAGCACGGCAAATTGCAAAAAGTCGTAAAGTTCGCCCACCGCCATCGCTCCATTAGCGGCGTGTTCGTTGACATCATAGAGATTGCAGACGCCGTCATAGTGGTGGTAGATATCATAGAGCTGGTGGTAATGGATGAGATCCGCGTGCAGCGCGTCCATCTGCCTCTGCCATTCCGCCTCGCTCTTCGCGTAACCCTGCACGGTGGTGACCGTGTCGAACACGTCAAACCAGGTGGCGGTATAGCGCTTTGGCGCGGAATTGTGGCGCACCATGGCGGCCGCCAGGATACACATGGGCAGCAGCAAAAGGGCGCCCACAAAAAGCGGGCGCGCGGGTTTGATTTTAGGATTGTTTTTCATGCGGCATCGCCTTATGTAAGCACGGCAAAGTACGAAAGCGTCAAACGTTAGGCAGGTTCGGGCCGCTGAGCGCCGCGCTCTCGGCTTCTAACTCGCGCAAAAGCTGCAAAAGCGTCCACTCCGCGCTCGTCTCGGTAACCATCGCGCGCAGCGGGAAATCGGCGCCGGCGGCGCGCACGCCGTCCAAAAATAAGCCCAATTCTCCGGTGTTGTGCGCCAAACCGCTCACGATCAGCGCCGGCGGGGTGGGCAGGTACAAAAGCGGTGCGAAAGCCGGGCCAGGCTCGCCGCGGCACAGATCCCCCACCCTGGCGGCCAGGTCGCCGTCGCGCAGGCAGCGCAGCGTCACAAGGAACTTTTTGGCGACGGCGGCAAGGCGCGGGTAGGCTTCATCCTGCGGTCCAAAGCGCCAGAGCAGCGCGCAGCGCGGCAAGTCCATGGCGGTTCTCCTTTCCGGCGTGTCTTTAAGCGATATCCGGATGGTATTCTTTACAGGTGCACTTTTTCCATTTAAGCCCGCTGCCGCACGGGCAGGGCTCGTTGCGGCCGATCTTGCGCACCTTGACGGGTGCGTTGCCCCGGGCGCCCGGGCGCGGCGGCGCGCCGTCGCCGGTGGCCTGCGCCACCTGCTCGCGCTTGGGCTGCTCCTCCGGGCGGCGGATCTCGATCGTGAGCAGCATGTGCACGGCGTCCTCGCGGATCGAGGCGACCATCTCGTCGAACATCGCAAAGCCCTCGATGCGGTACTCCACCACCGGATCGTGCTGTCCGTAGCTGCGCAGCCCCATGCCCTGCTTGAGCTGATCCATATTGTCGATGTGATCCATCCATTTGGCATCGACGTTGCGCAAAAGGCAGATGCGCTCCAATTCCCGCATGACGGGCGCGCCGTACTTTTCTTCCTTCGCTTTTAAGATGGCCATGCCGCGGTCGTACAAGAGATCGACCACCTGCTCACGCGTGAGCGTGGCAAGCTGGTCTTTCGTATACTGGAAATCGGTCGGCAGGCAGAGCCATCCCGCGTAGTGCCGGCGCAGGGCGGCAAAGTCCCAGTCGGCCGCCTCGTCACCGGACAGGAAGGTGTTGCAGCTCTCCTCCACGCTCTCGCGCAGCATTTTGTGCAGCTGCTCGGACATATCCTCGCCGTCCAGCACCATCCTGCGCTGCTTATAGATGATCTCGCGCTGCTGATTCATCACGTCGTCATACTGCAGCACCTGCTTGCGCATCGCGAAATTGCTGGCCTCCAGCTTTTTCTGCGCGCTCTCGATGGTGTTGGAGATCATCTTCATCTCGATGGGCATGTCCTCTTCCAGCCCGAGGTCGTTCATCAGGTTCTGCACGCGCTCGCCGCCAAAGATGCGCATCAGGTCGTCTTCCAGGCTCAAAAAGAACCGCGAAGCGCCGGGGTCGCCCTGGCGGCCGGAGCGGCCGCGCAGCTGGTTGTCAATACGCCGGCTCTCATGGCGCTCCGTTCCGATGATGAACAGCCCGCCCGCCTCGCGCACGGCGGCGGCCTCTTCGGCCACCTGCGCCTCGTGCTGCTGGCACAGCTCGTCAAACCGGCTGCGCGCGCTTAAAATTTCGGGGTCGGTGGTATCGGCGTGTCCGTCGCACTCCGTCATCAAGAGCTCTAAGCGCGCGTCAATGTCGATCTGGGGCGCGACCGGCAGCTCCTCGCCGCGCGCCTTGGCGCGCGCTTTGGCGTGTTCGTATTCGTCTTTTTTCTGTTCCAGATCGGCGGTAAGAGAGTCGGACAGTTCCTTGCGCAGGGCCGCCTTGGCCATATAGGCCACGTTGCCGCCCAACATGATGTCGGTGCCGCGCCCGGCCATGTTGGTGGCGATGGTCACGGCGCCCCGCTGCCCCGCCTGCGCCACGATTTCCGCCTCGCGCTCGTGCTGCTTGGCGTTGAGTACGTTGTGCGCGATGCCCTTGCGCTTGAGCATTTTGGAGAGAATCTCGCTCTTTTCAACGCTTACGGTACCCACAAGGACCGGCTGGCCCTTGGCGTGACATTCCAGAATCTGGTCGATCACGGCGTTGTATTTGCCGTTTACGGTCTTATAGACCACATCCTGCATATCGCTGCGCGCGCAGGGCTTGTTCGTGGGTACGCTGACAATCTGCAGGCCGTAGATCTCGCGGAACTCGTCCGCTTCCGTCGCGGCGGTGCCGGTCATGCCGGCGAGCTTGTTGTACATGCGGAAGTAGTTTTGGAACGTGATGGTCGCCAGGGTCTTGCTCTCGGCGGCGACGTGCACCCCTTCTTTGGCCTCGATGGCCTGGTGCAGGCCGTCGTTGTAGCGGCGCCCATACATCAGGCGGCCCGTAAATTCATCTACGATGATGACTTCGCCGTCCTTGACGATGTAATCCGTGTCCCGGTGCATGACGCCGCGCGCCTTCAGCGCGCCATCGATGTAGTGCCGCAGAGACATATTCTCGGCGTCGGCGAGGTTGTCCACTTTGAACCACGCCTCCGCTTTTTTCACGCCGGTCTGCGTCAGACTGGCCGTCTTGTGCTTCTCGTCGATGATGTAGTCGCCGTCGACCTGCTCCTCCGCCTCGACCTTGTCGTCTAACTCCACGACGACGCTTTTCTTCAGCGTTTTTACAAACTCGTCGGCGCGGTGGTACAGGATGCTGGAATCCTCACCCTTGCCGGATATGATCAGCGGCGTGCGAGCCTCATCGATCAGGATCGAGTCCACCTCGTCCACGATGGCATAGGCATGGCCGCGCTGCACCATGTTGGCCTTGTACACAACCATGTTGTCACGCAGGTAGTCAAACCCGAACTCGTTGTTGGTGCCGTAGGTGATGTCGGCCAGGTACGCCTGCCTGCGCTGCGCGGCGGGCACGTCGTGCACGATCAGCCCGACCTTCAGGCCGAGAAAGCGGTAGACCTTGCCCATCCACTCGCTGTCGCGGCGGGCGAGGTAGTCGTTCACGGTGACGATGTGCACGCCTTCCCCCGTCAGCGCGTTGAGGTAGGCCGGCATCGTGGCGACCAGCGTCTTGCCCTCGCCGGTCTGCATCTCCGCGATGCAGGCGCGGTGCAGCACGATGCCGCCGATCACCTGCACCGGATAGGGCTTTAAACCCAGCACGCGCCAGTCCGCCTCGCGGCAGACGGCAAAGGCCTCGGGCAAGAGATCGTCCAGCGTCGCCCCCTCGGCGAGGCGCTGTTTGAACTCCGCCGTCTTGGCGCTGAGCTGCGCGTCGCTGAGCGCCTGCATGGTACTCTCCAGCGCCAGCACTTTGTCGGCGATGGGGCGTATGCGTTTGAGCTCTTTGTCGGAGAAGGTTCCAAAGATTTTATCCAGCAGTGACATGGCAAAAACTCCCGTAAAATTGCGCCAGAGGCCCGCGCGGGGCCGCGTGATAACAACCCCTATCATACACCCCGAAGGGGCCGTGTGTCAAACCCGACCCGCAGGATTTTACGCGCCGGGGTACCCGGCGCCGCGCCTGGGATTTCTCAGGATTTGCCCGGTTACAGCAGCGCCACCTCTTTGTCTTGCAAACGCTTTGCGTAAAAGCACATCTCCCAATCGATCCGCGCGGCCGGTTCAAAATGCAAAGAGGAAAAAACCGTGTGGGCGGTATTTTGCCGCGCCGTAGCCAAAAAAGCCGTCACAACCGCCGGGCCGTCCGCGCCGCCGATGATCGCGATGGCGCCGGCGCTTTCGCTGCTTTGCGCCGCGGGCGCATCCTGGTTTACCCCTTCGCAAACCTGGGCGGTTGGATCCTCTTTGCGCGGCACGCAAACGGTAAAGCAGTCGCCGGTCGCGTGCGGCAGATAGGTGAATTTTGTCCTCTGTTTGGGTGCGTCGCTCTCAAGGCGGTCTTGGAGGCGGAAGCAGCGGGCGCTGAGATCCGGCTCTAGGGAATAGGACAGGGCTGTGCAATAGGTGGGATACTGGTAAGGGTCGTGCTCGGCCTGCGCACTTTGGATCTGCTGCGGCTGGCAATCCAAAATTTTTAAGGTGTAAAGCGCCCCGGAGAGCGGGTGGCGCAGCGGGATCACGTCGCCGGCGGCGGGGTTGCGGAGAGTTCCCGCCGCAAAAGGATCGGGGTGGCGCTCCAGCTTTAGGGTCAGGCGGTTTACCGCCGGTTTGCGTTTGGTAGCCCAGAGAAAATTGGCACGGCAAAACGACCACGCGCGCGTATCGTCAAGCGCGTAAGCGTTTAGCAGGTCTCTTGCTTCCTGCGGGTTGGCTTCCCCCTGCGGCAGCAGGCTTTGCGGTACCCATGTAAGGCAGTAGGTGGTTTTTTGCCGCAGCGGCTTGCCGTTGCAGCGCAGATGCGCCCGAAACGATGTCTGCAGCGGGTTTTCGGCGTCCCGCTGGTCGCGCTGCGCCAAGGTGAGATCCGCGTCCTCTTCCCGCGCTGGGTTCCATTTTTTATAAAACGCCTCTACGCGCCGCGGGTCGACCTCGATGCAAAAATCCACAACCAGGCCCTCCGCGCAAAGGTAGGCGCAGGGGACATGCCAGGTCTCGTTTCCCCAGGCAAACTGCCGCTCTATCGCGATTTTCTTTCCGGCCCTGCCCTTTTTGCCCCAAAAGCCCGCGCCAAAATAGACCTCGCGAGACGCGGGGCTCTGCGCCGCTTTTGCGCAATCATCCCCTTTGGAATCGACGCTTTGGTAAGGAATTTTTGTTAGATCAAACCCCGCCTGTAGCTTTTTTATATAGCCAAACGCGTCCTCCATCGGCGTTAGGCCCAACGCATCCCGGATGGAACGAAGCGCCGCCTGCTGCTGCGTGGTCGGGGGGTTATCCGCCAAAAATTGGTTAAATTGTTCGCGGTCCCAGGCGTAGCACTGCTCCAGTGCCGCCATGTCCGCGCAGGATAGCAAGAGGCGCAAAAGGTCCTCCAGGTTTTTGGCGATGGGGTGAACACAGCTGCCAAAATCCATGGGGTTGACCGCAAAAATCAGGTCGCCGAACCCCCGGATCGTGCAATAGTGTATGCCGTCCACGCCCGCCCAGCCCAGGATGCGCGCCCCTTTGGGCGTGCAGTAATACGCCTCTTCCCGGTCGCTTTGCGCAAACCCCAGGCAGGACAGATCGAGATGACGCTTGGTTAAATCGGAATACTTGACCATTTTGTCGTAAAACCCCATTCTCGCAGTTTTGGCCTGCGCACAAATAGTTGGGGCGCTGCGGCTTTCTCCGCGCAAAAAGGTCGCCGGCGGACGTTACGCCCGCCGGCTCCCGGACGGTCTGCCTGTTTAGTAGTTCTGCGCCTTGATCTCAAAATAGGCCTGCGGGTGATTGCACACCGGGCAGATCTCCGGCGCGGCAGTGCCGATGACGACATGCCCGCAGTTGCGGCACTCCCACACCTGCACGTCTGCCTTCTCAAAGACCTCCCGGCTCTGCAGGTTGTGCAAAAGCGCGTCATAGCGCTTTTCATGCTCCTTCTCGATGGCCCCTACGGCGCGGAACTTGCAGGCCAAGTCGGCAAAGCCTTCCGCCTCGGCTTCCTTGGCCATATTCTCATACATTTCCGTCCACTCGTAGTTCTCCTCGTCAGCGGCTGTGGCTAAGTTTTGCGCCGTGTTGCCCAACTCCCCCATCTCTTTGAACCAGAGCTTGGCGTGTTCCATCTCGTTGTCCGCGGTTTTTAAAAAGATTTCCGCGATCTGCTCATAGCCGGCCTTTTTGGCCGCCGAGGCAAAACACGTGTATTTGCTGCGCGCCTCACATTCCCCCGCGAAGGCCACCCACAGGTTCAGCTCCGTTTTGGTTCCGGCATAGGGATTTTTACCCATCTTTTTGTCCCCCTTCTCGATTGTAGGATGATCACTCGGTTTACGACAGGTCGCTTTGATAAAGGTGTCTTTTAAGGAAATCTTACCATGTTCTCAAAGGCCTGTCAATGCGGCGAGCCCATGCCCACCAAGGCCCGGCGCCTTGCCGTTTAGCTGCCAAACACGACCCAAAGGCCTGTCAATGCGGCGAGCCCATGCACACATGGCCCGGTGCTTTGCCGTTTAGCTGCCAAACACTACCCGGCACGTCTTTTTGTAAAATCCGATGCCGTATTTGAGGATGGTTTCCATCCCGTCCTCCCGGAGCTCTTCTTCGTACCTTCTCTTTTCGATCTGCTCCAGGGCTTCTTTGCAGGCCTTGTCCAAATCGCGGTCGTATTTGAGCTCGATCACAATCCCGATACCGGGGTCCCCATCATCCGGTTTTACCAGAATGTCCGCGTAACCGTCGCCACTCTCACGGTTGGATTTTACACTCCAGTTCTCCTTGGCGGATAAGATCCCAACCAGCACGCCCTGGTAGAAGTTTTCTTTCTGATCATTTTTTGCCATGGTGTCGCGGACGCTGATGGTCCTGCGCAGGTACCTGGTGAGGTATCTTTTTACTTCATCGGTGTCACCCTGCAAAAGGGCGGTGCAGAAGGCATCCAGCGTGCCCGTGTCTTTTTTGACGCTCTCTTTGAAATATTCCCGGATCTGCTTGACATATACGTCCCGGACTTCCAGGTTGGGAATCCGCAGTTTGAGCAGCCCCTCGTCCGTTCTGCCCTGCAAAGTCAGGTAGCCGGTCGTATAGAGCAGGCTCCACAGGTTGTCGATGGTATCGTAGATCTCGGAGTAGGTGAGATCTTCGCGGATGTCCTTCTCGATGGTGCCGCCCGCCACCAGCGTTTCGATTTCCTCTCTTGTCTTGTCGTCCGCCATGGCGACAAAACGCTTGATCACATCGTTGCCGCTTGTGTTGATCCAGTAGTCTTCTGGCTCTGCGTTGGGATCGTCAAGGAGCGCATCACAATAGTTTAAAACGTCCCAGGGACAATACAGTTCGTTTCTGGCAAATTGGTAGCCATCATACCACCTCTTTACCGCGCCATATTTGTCGGAAAGATTATAATACGACAAAAGATCCTTTACTTCCCCATCTGTAAATCCGAAGTATTTGCTGGAACGTACGTCTGACATGGAACGAACCTTCAGATTATTCAGCCCCGTAAAAATGCTCTCCTTCGATATACGCAGGCACCCTGTCAGCACAGCGAACTCTAAACTGGTGTTGGTCTTGAGCGCGGGGGCCAGCATGCCGCGTATCAGCGAAACCATCTTGTCGTAATACCCATTCGCGTGCGCCTTCGCCAAAGGGACGTCATACTCATCGATCAGCAATACAACTTTGGAACCGTAGTGCTTTTCCAGAAGTTCGCAGAGCCGCTTCAGACTACCCGTGAGCGTGTTTTTGCTCATGGAGCTATCCAGCAGTTTTTTAAAACTTTCCCTAGCTGAAGGAGTTAAAGCTTCGCTGTCGCAGAGAAATTCAAATCCGAAAGCCACGTTTGAGATGAGATCCGCCATTACCTGGTAAGCTTCCTGATAATTGTCACCTTCGATATCTTTTAAAGAGAGAAAAATCACAGGGTATTTGCCCATGTACCTTTCGCAGAGTTCTTTCTCTTTTGAAATCGCGAGCCCTTCAAAAATCGACTTGTCCCCGTCCAGCGAGAAAAAGCTCGCCAGCATGCTCATATTTAAGGACTTGCCAAAGCGCCGCGGGCGGGTGAACAAGGTGACTTTCGACTTGCTCTTAAGCAGTTCTTTGATAAGCCCGGATTTATCTACGTAGTAAAAATCGTCACCGCGTATTTCCTCAAAACTGTCATACCCGATCGGGAGCATCTTTTTCGCTTCCATGTTGGCGCCCTCCTCTCTTAAGTTATGATGATTGGTATCGTGCTTCTCACAAATCAACGTTGCCATTCTATCCCGCAACGGGCCGTGGTATCAGGCGATTCTCCAAAGTTCCCGCGAAATACCGTCCGTTTTGATTCGGCCCTTTTGCTTTTTCTCACTTGTCAAGCGCGACCCTGCAGCTCTTTTTGTAGCAGCCGACACCGTATTTTTTGATTTTCCTGACCCTCGTGTATCGGAAAGCATCCGTATACCGCCGCTCGTCGATCTGCCCGATGGCATCCCGGCACGCCGCGTCCAAGTCCCCATCGCCCGCGTATTTCATCTCGATGACGATGCCCGTCTGCCCGTCTTCCGATTTTGCCAAAATGTCCGCGTATCCATTACCCGCCTCGCGGTTGGAGACAACGCTCATGCGGCTGTTCGCCATCAGGACGCCCAGCATGACGCCGTGGTAAAAGCTCTCCTTCCTCTCGTTTGGCACGGCACTGTCGCGGATGCTGATGGATCTTTCGAGATACTGCGCAAAGAGCCCTTCCACCGCGTCCGCGTCCCCGCTTTGCAAGGCAGAGCAGAAGGCCTCCAGCGTGCCCGAATCTTTTTTGACGCTCTCTTTAAAATATTCCCGGATCTGCTTGACATATACATCCCGGACTTCCAAGTTGGGGATCCGCAGTCGCAATAGCCCCTCGTCCGTCCTGCCCTGCAAAGTCAGGTAACCGGTCGTATAGAGCAGGCTCCACAGGTTGTCGATGGTATCATAAATCTCGGAGTAGGTCAGGTCTTCGCGGATGTCCTTCTCGATGGTGCCGCCCGCCACCAGCGTTTCGATTTCCTCTCTTGTCTTGTCGTCCGCCATGGCGACAAAACGCTTGATCACATCGTTGCCGCTGGTGTTGATCCAGTAGTTCTGCGGTGACAGCCCCGGATCATGCCGAACATCAAAACAATAATTGATCACATCCCATGGGCAATAGATGTCCTCATTGCCAAAATGGTACCCATCATACCATTTCTGTACCGCGGCGTAGTGAGCATCCAGTCCATAATACTGTAAGAGCTCCCGTACTTCTTGGTTTGTAAATCCGAAAAACTCATGAAAGGTCGTGTTCGTAATCGAAAAAACCTTCAGGTTGTTGAGCCCTGTAAAAATGCTCTCTTTGGAGATGCGCAGGCACCCGGTCAGCACGGCGAATTCTAAACTTGTATTGGTTTTGAGCGCGGCGCCCAGCATGCTGCGCATCAGCGAGACCATCTTGTCGTAATACCCATTCGCGTGGGCTCTCGCAAGCGGCACGTCGTACTCGTCAATGAGCAGGACGACTTTTCTGCCGTAGTGTTTTTCCAGCAATTTGGAAAGCAGCTTCAGGCTTCCGGTGAGCGTGTTTTTGCGCATATTGTCACTCAGCAGCTTTTCATATCTTCCCTTATCGGATTTATCTAATTTTTCGCTGTCAGAAAGAAAGTTAAATTGGCCTGCCACATCTGTAATGAGGTCAGCCATTACCTGATAGGCTTCTTGATAAGTATCCCCTTCGATATCTTTTAAAGAGAGAAAAATCACAGGGTACTTGCCCATGTACCTCTCGCAGAGATCTTTTTCTTTGGAAATCGCGAGCCCGTCAAAGATCAATTTGTTCCCATCCAGCGAGAAAAAGCTCGCCAGCATACTCATGTTTAAGGACTTGCCAAAGCGCCGCGGACGGGTGAAAAGCGTAACCTGCGCTTTGCTGGCAAGCAGCTCCTTGATAAGACCGGTTTTATCGACGTAGTAAAAATCGTCACTTCGTATCGCCTCAAAACTGTCATACCCGATCGGGAGCATCTTTTTCGCTTCCATGTTGGCGCTCACCTCTCTGGAGTTATGATTGTGTAAAATCGTGCTTCGCAAAAATCACCATTCTCATTATATCCCGTAACGGGCCGGGGTATCAAGTGATTTTCAAAAATCCTGTGGAAATCAAAAACAGTCCAGGCGGCACATCTTCCTGCCGACACCTTTGGCCGGACAAGAAACACTGACTGGTTGGCCATTCTACCGGATTTTTCCAGGATTTTTCATTTCAAAAATGCGCAACTTGATTTTGCAAATTGCGACAGCAGAAAAGGCTCCGCAAAATAGACAAAGAAAGCGTGGGCAAATTAGCAAAAATGCCAGTTTTCATTGCGCGCGCATAAATCTTTTCAGCATTGCGCCTATTGCGTTTTGCGAAGCGATGCGTCTATAATAAATCTGGTAACAGCAATGGCGCTGCGAGAGCTTCGCAGCGCTTTTTGCATTTTTGAATGGAGGGTGAAATTTATGGCGGCGACGGTTATGGAACTGTACGGCAGCAAAGTCTTTAATGAGCACGAGATGCGCGAGCGCCTGCCCAGTTCCACTTACAAAAGCCTGATGGCGACCATCGAGAAGGGTCAGCCTTTGGATCTGGATGTGGCAAACGTGGTGGCCAGCGTGATGAAGCGCTGGGCGATCGAGCAGGGCGCGACGCATTACACCCACTGGTTCCAGCCGTTGACGGGTATTACCAGTGAAAAGCACGATGGCTTTGTCAGCCCGCAGTCGGACGGAACCGCGATTATGGAGTTTTCCGGCAAGGAGCTCATCAAGGGCGAGCCGGATGCGTCCTCCTTCCCCTCCGGCGGCCTGCGCGCCACCGCAGAGGCGCGCGGTTATACAGCCTGGGATCCCACCAGTTACGCCTTTATCAAAGACGACGTGCTGTGTATCCCCACGGCGTTTTGCGCCTACACCGGCGAGGCGCTCGACAAAAAAACGCCGCTGCTCCGCTCCATGCAGGCGATCTCGGACCAGGCGTGCAAGGTACTCAAGCTGTTCGGCAAAGACGTTCCGCGCGTGGCGACCACCGTCGGCCCGGAGCAGGAGTATTTTCTGATCAAAAAAGAGGATTACGAAAAGCGCCTCGACCTTGTGCTCACGGGTCGCACGCTTTTTGGCGCGCAGCCCACCAAGGGCCAGGAGCTGGAGGAGCATTATTTTGGCGCCATCCGCCCCTGCGTCTCGGCTTTCATGAAAGAAGTGGACGAGGAGCTGTGGAAACTGGGCATCCCCGCCAAGACCAAGCACAACGAGGTCGCGCCCGCCCAGCACGAACTGGCGCCCATCTATGATACCACCAACGTCGCGATCGACCACAACCTTCTTATGATGGAGATCATGAAAAAAGTCGCGCCGAAATACGGCCTTGTCTGCCTTTTGCACGAAAAGCCTTTTGAGGGCGTGAACGGCAGCGGCAAGCACAACAACTGGTCTATCGGCACCAAAAAAGAAAACTTATTGGATCCCGGTGACACGCCAATGGAAAATCTGCAGTTCCTCGTCTTTTTGGCGGCCGTCATCAAGGCGGTTGACGAATACGCGGATCTGCTGCGCACCGCCGTCGCCACCCCGGGCAACGACCACCGCCTTGGCGCCAACGAGGCGCCCCCCGCGATTATCTCCATCTTTGTCGGAGAGGAGTTGGAGGCGGTTATTGACGCGCTTTGCTCCGACAGCCCCTACGCGGGGCCGCTCAAAATGAAGATGAATTTGGGCGTTGATGTGCTGCCGGAATTCAGCAAAGACAGCACCGACCGCAACCGCACAAGCCCGTTTGCCTTTACCGGCAACAAGTTCGAATTCCGCATGCCCGGCTCCGCCGAAAACTTAAGCGACGCCAATACCATCCTCAACACCGCGGTCGCCAAGTCCCTCAAGGATTTTGTGTTAAAGACCGAGAACGCCGCGGACTTTGAGTGCGCGGCCGCCGCCTGGGTGAAGGACACCCTGAACGCGCACCGCCGTGTGATTTTTAACGGCAACGGCTACAGTGCCGAATGGGAAGAAGAAGCGGCGCGCCGCGGCCTGCCCAACCGCAAGTGCACACCGGACGCCATGATCGCGCTGACCGAGGAAAAAAATATCGCGCTGATGGAAGAGTTCGGCGTTTTGACCAAGACCGAAATGCGCAGCCGCTACGAAGTGGAGATGGAACATTATTCCAAGATCATCAACATCGAGGCGCGCACGATGCAAAGGATCGCCGGGAAGCAGATCCTGCCCGCCATCACAAGCTACATGGGGGATGTCGCCAGCGCCGCCGCGGCCAAGCAAGCGGTCGTTGAGGGAATTTCCGTCAAGGCGGAGCAAAAGGTGCTCGTGGAGCTGACCCGCTACGCGGACGAGATGAGTGACGCGATCGACGCCCTGAACGCCGCCGCGGACGCCGCCTTTGCGGTGCAGGATGTCACCGCGAAAGCCCACGCCTTCCATGACAGTGTTTTGCCCGCTATGGAACGCCTGCGCGCCTGCACCGACGCCGCCGAACCGCTCGTGGACGAGGACTACTGGCCGCTGCCGTGCTACAGCCGCATGCTGTTCTATACCGAGTGAGCCAATCACACATGCGCGAAGCGGGGGAGCCCGGAATGGGCGCCCCCGCTGACAAAATTGGTTTGTGTTAAACAACGCCCTGGGCGAGCATGGCGTCGGCGACCTTGATAAAACCGGCAATGTTGGCACCGGCAACTAGGTTGCCCGCCATGCCGTATTCCTGGGCAGCCGCGGCGGCATTGTGGTAAATGTTGACCATAATGTCGTGCAGGCGGGCGTCGACCTCCTCAAACGTCCAGCCCAGGCGCAGGCTGTTCTGGCTCATCTCCAGCCCGCTGGTGGCGACGCCGCCGGCGTTCGATGCCTTCGCGGGTGCGAACAAAACGCCATGGCCTTGCAGGTAGGCGACGGCCTGCGGGGTTGTGGGCATATTGGCGCCCTCGGCCACTGCATAGCAGCCGTTTGCAACCAGCGCCTCGGCGCCTTCCAGCGGAAGTTCGTTCTGGGTGGCGCAGGGCAGGGCGATATCGCAGGGGACATTCCAAATTCCCTTGCTGCCTTCTACATAGCTCGCGCCGGGCACATAGTCGAGATAGGTCTTGATGCGCGCGCGCCGGACCTCTTTGATCTGCTGCATGACGCGGTAGTCAATGCCGTTTTCGTCCACGATGTAGCCGTTTGAATCGCTCATCGCGATTACGGTCGCGCCCAGCTGCGTCGCCTTTTGGTTGGCGTAGATGGCGACGTTGCCGGAACCCGAGATGACCACTTTGGCGCCCGCAAAACTCCTGCCAGCCGCTTTTAGCATTTCCTCGGCGAAGTAGCACAGCCCGTAACCGGTCGCCTCGGTGCGCGCCAGCGAGCCGCCGTACGTCAGGCCCTTGCCGGTCAGTACACCGGTAAACTCGTTGCGCAGCCGCTTGTACTGGCCGTACAGATAGCCGATCTCCCGGGCTCCCACGCCGATATCGCCCGCCGGTACATCGGTGTCGGGGCCGATGTGGCGCTGCAGCTCCGTCATAAAGCTCTGACAAAAACGCATGACCTCCGCGTCGGATTTGCCGTGGGGGTCGAAATCGCACCCGCCTTTGCCGCCGCCCATGGGCAGACCCGTCAGGCTGTTTTTGAACACCTGCTCAAAGCCCAAAAACTTGATGATGGACAAGTTCACGCTGGGGTGAAAGCGCAGCCCGCCCTTGTAGGGGCCGATGGCGCTGTTGAACTGCACGCGGTACCCGCGGTTGACCTGCACCTTGCCCGCGTCGTCCACCCAGGGCACGCGGAACAGTATCACGCGCTCCGGTTCCACAAGGCGCTCTATAATGCCGTTTTTTTCAAGCTCCGGCCGCGCCGCCACCACGGGCTGCAAGCTCTCTAACACTTCAAAAGCCGCCTGCAAAAATTCTTTTTGTTCGGGATTGCGCCCGGCGAGGCCTTCGTATACGCCCGCCAGGTATGCGTTTTCGATTGCCATTTGATAAACCACTCTCCTTTTTTTCAAAGCCCGCAAAGCGTCCGGCGCCTGCCCCTGCCTGCCAAAAAGGCGGGTCGTGCCGACGCAATGTGGGATCGGTCTTGAAATCCTAAAAAACAAAAAGCTCGGTACAAAAAAAGCAGGGCGGCGCTGGAATTTGAGAAAAAAGTAAAAATTCTCAGCTGCGCGGAAAACGCCCACACAACCGCCTGCTAGCCGGCGGTTGTCAGATCCTGGTCGCTTACGTTCGTAACGGTCACGCCGCCGCTCACGTAATAGCTGTCGCTGCTGATGGCGAGCTTATACCGCTTGCCCGGGGTTAGGCCGCTCAAGGCGTAGGTGTAGCAGGACTGCCCCTCCGGCACAGAGGTAAAGTAGACCGTTGTGCCAGGCACATAGCTGGTTTTGTTTCCATCGTCCGATAGCTGCCACAGCGCGATTTTGTATTCCACTTCCGGTAAGTCCGGGTTGTTGTGGTTGGCGTAGGCGGTCAGCGTGACGTTTGCGTCGGCGGCGACAAAATACGGCGTGCATTTGTACATGATGCCGTTAAAGCCAACATACAGCATACCGTTTTGCAGCGTGGCGGGTATACGCCCCGAGGTGGGGTCAAAATCCGCCGGGAAGGCGATCTCGCCGCCGGCGGAGGCCTGCTTGCGCTCTACCTCTTCTTCTTCCTCTTCGCCGTCGCTTTGCTCCCCGGAAATAAAGCCCATTTTTACGGCGACATCGATAATGACATCCGAGGCCTTTTCGCGCAGCTCCTCTTTGCTGCACCCGGTCAGGCCGATCGCCAATAAGACCGCCGCCAGCAGCGCCGACACGCGCTTTGCCGTTTTCATCAACTTTCTCCCTGTGAACCTTTCCCTTGTTTCTATCCCTACTAAAAGTGTCGCCAGCCCAAAGCGCCCTTTCTGCGAAAAGGCGCTTAGAACAGCGCCCCCAGTTTTTAACACTAGCCAGTATAGCGCATTTTGCCGCGGTATACAAGCGGTAGAATGGTAAAATATTTGTGCAAACCCCTGTAGATCCCATGGGGTCATTTTGTTGAATCGGGCGGGGTGTAAACATCTGTTTTGTGTAGAAAACTGCCTTTACAAATGGGAGCAAATCCGCTACAATAGGCTTTGCAAGATACGTTTGAACCATATCGCTTGCCCAGCGGCAAACAAAGCGCGGCGCGCAGGGCGCCCGCCATTGGCAGAGTTCTACGACGTTCCGAAAAAGGAGAGAAGACCGTGTTCAAAATCGTGAAAAGACGCGAACTGAACCCCACGGTGACCGAGTTGGTCATCGAAGCCCCGCTTATCGCGAAAAAGGCGAAGCCGGGGCAGTTCATCATCGTGCGCGCGCAAGAGGATTCCGAGCGCATCCCGCTGACCGTTGCCGGAACCGACCCCGCGCAGGGCACGGTTTCCATCATATTTCAGGTGGTAGGCGCGGGCACCATGCAGCTCAATCGCCTGCAGGAAGGCGAGAGCGTGCACGATTTTGTCGGTCCTTTGGGCAAACCGACCGAGATCGAAGGGCTAAAGAATGTGTGTGTGGTGGGCGGCGGCGTCGGCTGCGCCATCGCGCTGCCCGTGGCGCGCGCGCTGCACGCGCAGGGCACAAAAGTCACCGGGATTGTGGGCTTCCGCAGCAAGGATCTTTTGATCCTGGAAGACGAATTCAGGGCCTGCTGTGATGAGCTCATCGTTGTGACCGATGATGGATCCTACGGCCGCAAAGCGGTCGTAACGGTTCCGCTGCAGGAAAAGCTTGAGAGCGGCGCACCATTTGACGAGGTGATCGCCATCGGGCCGCTGATCATGATGAAGTTTGTCGTCGCCACAACCAAGCCGTATGGCGTCAAAACCGTTGTGAGCATGAACCCCATCATGGTGGATGGAACCGGCATGTGCGGCGGCTGCCGCCTGACCGTCGGCGGCCAGACGAAGTTCGCCTGCGTCGACGGCCCGGATTTTGACGGTTTTGAAGTGGATTTTGACGAGGCCATGAAGCGCGGCGGCATGTACCGCCCATTTGAGGCCCACGCGCGCGATGCGGAATGCAACCTGCTCAAGAAGGAGGTCCGGTAACATGCCCAATATGGATCCGAAAAAGTGCCCGATGCCGAGCCAAGACCCAAATGTCCGCAACAAGAACTTTAAAGAGGTGGCGCTCGGGTATACCGCGCAGATGGCCGTGAACGAAGCCAAGCGCTGCTTACAGTGCAAAAATCACCCCTGCCGTTCCGGCTGCCCCGTTGAGATTGATATCCCCGGCTTTGTCAAAAAGGTCGCCGAAGAAGATTTTGAGGGCGCTTACCAGATCGTTGCCGCCTCCAGCGCCCTGCCCGCCGTCTGCGGCCGCGTCTGCCCGCAGGAGAGCCAGTGCGAGGGCAAATGCGTGCGCGGCATCAAGGCGGAGCCCGTCGGCATCGGCCGGCTGGAGCGCTTCGTCGCCGACTGGCACCGGGAACACAACGATACAAAGCCCGTCGCCCCGGCGCCCAACGGTCACAAGGTGGCGGTCATCGGCGCCGGCCCTTCCGGCCTGACTGTCGCGGGGGACCTCGCCAAGATGGGCTACAAAGTCACCATCTACGAGGCGCTGCACGTCGCCGGCGGCGTGCTGATGTATGGCATTCCGGAGTTCCGTCTGCCCAAAGATATCGTGCAAAAAGAGGTCAACGGGCTCAAGGATCTCGGCGTAGACATCGTGTGCAACATGGTCATCGGCAAGATCCTGACAATTGACGAGCTGTTTGACGATTACGGCTTTGAGGCCGTCTATATCGCCTCCGGCGCCGGCCTGCCCCGCTTCATGAATATCCCGGGCGAGAGCCTGAACGGCGTCTACTCCGCCAACGAGTATCTAACCCGCGTCAACCTGATGAAAGCGTATGACCCGAACAGCCGCACCCCGATCCAGCACAGCCACGCGGTGGCCGTGGTGGGCGGCGGCAACGTGGCCATGGATGCCGCCCGCTGCGCCAAGCGCCTGGGTGCCGAGACCGTGTACATTGTGTACCGCCGCGGCATGGCGGAGCTGCCCGCCCGAAAAGAAGAGGTCGAGCACGCCGTAGAAGAGGGCATTATCTTTAAGACCCTCACGAACCCGGTAGCGGTTCTGGGCGATGAGAACGGCTGGGTCAAGGGCATGACCTGTGTGGAGATGGAACTGGGCGAGCCGGATGAGAGCGGCCGCCGCCGCCCCATCGTCAAGCAGGGCAGCGAGTTTACGCTGGATGTTGACACGATGATCATGGCGCTCGGCACCTCGCCCAACCCGCTGATCCGCTCCACCACGCCGGGCCTGGAGGCCGATAAGCACGGCTGCCTGGTTACCCGAAATGCCGAGGGCCTGACGACTCGCGATTTCGTGTGGGCCGGAGGTGATGCCGTGACGGGCGCCGCCACCGTTATCCTGGCGATGGGCGCCGGCAAAGAGGCCGCCCGCGCCATTGACAAGGCGATACGCGAAAAAACCGCCTGCTAAAAACACAAAAGCGCCGGCGCGATCCCGTCTGGGTGGCGCACGCTTTTACAAAAGAGTTTCCCTACGGGCCGCCGCTTGTCGCGGCGGTTCGATTTGTACGCAAGTACCGGCTGTTGTCTGTTTTCTTTCCTTTTTGAGGGGAGAAGGCCGCAAACACAGTGGAAGACGCTAAATTCGCGGCTGCGTTTTCCTGTGCCATGGGTAGCCGGAAGCCGCTCCGGCTGGGTGACGATGATGAAAGAATCGATGGGCGCGCTGCGGAATCTGGAGCGGCAGCTGTTCGGCTACCGCTACGCGGACGCGCTTTTTATCTTTGACGAGGCCGCCATCGCGCCGCCGCACAGCGAGGCCGGGCGCGCCGTCGCCGCCGAGGCGCTTTCCGCCGCCCGCTTCGCGCTGTTTGTGCGCCCGGAGGTCGATGATCTTTTAAAGACCGCCGCCACCGACGCCGAAACGGAGCAGGAGAAGGCCGAGGTGCGGGAGCTGCGCCGAGAGTACGACCGCATCTGCCGCATTCCCGCCGAGGAATATGCCGCTTTTACCGGCCTTGTGCAGCGCGCCACGCCTGCTTGGCAGAGAGCCAAGCGGGACAACGATTTCTCCGCTTTCGCGCCTTTCCTGGAGCAGATTGTGTCCGCCCGCCGTCGGCAGGCAAACTACATCGATCCAGGTAAGGATCCCTATGACGTTTTGCTGGATCAATACGAGCCCGGCCTGACCATGGCGCGCTGCGATGCGTTTTTCGCCTTGCTGCGCGAGCATATTGTGCCGCTGCTGCAGGAGATTCGCCTGCGCGGGGAGCCGGTGCGCGTGGATTTTCTGCAGGGGAACTGGCCTCTGGATGCCCAGCGCGAACTCAGCCGCCGCATTATGCAGCTGTGGGGCTTAGAGCCCGAGCACTGCATCATCGGTGAGAGCGAGCATCCTTTTACCGACGATCTTTGGCGCGGCGATGTGCGGATCACAACCCACTACAGGGAAGACGATTTTACGAGCAGCCTGTTCAGCGTGATGCACGAGGGCGGCCACAGCCTGTATGAGCGGCATATCGATCCCGCCTACGATTTTACGACGCTGGCGGGCGGCAGCAGCATGGGCTTGCACGAGAGCCAGAGCCGCTTGTTTGAAAACTACGTCGGGCGAAGCCGCTCCTTTATCGGGTACCTCTGGCCCACTCTTGTGGAACTGTTCCCGCGCCAGCTCTCGGGCGTTACGGCGCAGGAATTCTACCGCGCCGTCAACCGCGCACAGCCGGGCCTTATCCGAACCGAGGCCGACGAGCTGACCTACCCGCTGCATATCATGGTTCGCTATGAGCTTGAAAAGGCGCTGATCCACGGCGATTTGGCGGTACAGGATCTGCCCGGCGCCTGGAATGCGCAGTACCGTGAGGTTCTGGGTCTGACACCGCCCACCGACACCGAGGGCGTTTTGCAGGATATCCACTGGGCGGGCGGGGATATTGGTTACTTCCCCAGCTACGCGCTGGGCAGCGCCTATGCGGCGCAGGCCTTAGACGATCTGCGCCGCACGATGGATCTCGATGCGCAGTGGGCAGGGGGCGATCTGGAACCGCTCAAAGCCGCCCTGACCGATCGGCTGTGGAAATACGGCTGCTTAAAAGAGACGGACTGGTTGGTAAAAAGCCTTTGCGGCGGCGACTTTGACCCAGAGCATTACATCGGATATCTGACGCAAAAATATACGCAGCTCTATGGTCTATAACCCTTTTATTGCATGGCGCCATGATTTTGGTAACCTCTGCCCGGCTGTAACGATTTAGGAAAGTAAAGAGGGTCTTTTATGATCGCGAAGGCGCTGGTGTTGGATCTGTACGGGACGCTCGTCTCGATCCGCACCCGGGGCGATGCCCCCGCCGTGTGGCGGAAACTCGCCTTGTTCTACGGCTACCACGGCGCCGCTTACGCGCCGGGGCAGCTGCGAGCGGATTACCTCGCGCTGCGAAAGGCGCAGTACGCCGCCGCAAAAACGCAGGAAAATCCCTGGCCCGATCCGCCTGTGGAACCTGTCTTTGCCGAGTTGTATCGGCGCAAGGCTGTGGGCGCAGACAAGGTGCAATCCGCAGCTGCCCCGTCGGTCACGGTATCGCCTATTTGCGCAGACCACTTGCCACTGCCGGGCGAGGACTTCACCGCGCCGGATTCCGGCGCCTGCGGCGATGCGGCGCTTGCCTTTGCAAAAGAGGCGGCGCAGGTGATGCGCCTTGTGCAGACAAGCCACATACGGCTGTACCCCGGCGTGAAAGCGGCACTGGCGGCGCTGCGCAAAAGGGGGTTAAAACTGATTCTCCTCTCAAACGCGCAGGCGGCGTTTACAAGGCCGGAGCTGCGCCTTTTGGGCCTGGAACCCTGTTTTGACGGTGTGTACCTATCCAGTGACTACGGCTATGCCAAGCCGGATCCGCGCTTTTTTGCCGCTGCGCTCCACGCGTTTGATTTGGAGCCGGCCGCCTGCCTGATGATCGGCAATGACGCGGCATCCGACATTGCCGGCGCCAAGCGCGCCGGGATGGCAACGTTCTACCTGCACACCGAGACTAGCCCCCCGCCAGACCCTGACGATCTCGCCAAGGCGGATTATACCCAGCAGGGAGCCGACTGGCGCCGCTTGCTCCCGCGCTTACAGGAGATCCTCTCTTGAACACATAGGCTGCCCTTAAAGCCGCTGGATGCGCTGCTCTGTATTGGACGGCGCAGGAACGACGGGTGGAACGGTTCTTTTTTGAAAAATTCAACGATGAAGGAGGCATTCTCGCATGGCAACGGTATTGGATACCTTTACAAAAAAGCACGATTATCTGATCTGCGTGGATTCCGACGGCTGCGCCATGGATACCATGGACGTCAAACACTTCCGCTGCTTCGGTCCCTGCATGGTCGAAGAATGGGATCTCGAGCAGTGGGAAGTGCCGATCCTGGAGCGCTGGAACGAAATCAATCTCTACAGCATGACCCGCGGCATCAACCGCTTTAAGGGCCTTTCTATCGCCCTTACCGAGATCAACGACCGCTACAAACCCATTGAAGGCCTTGCGGATCTGCAGGCCTGGGTAGACAGCGGCGCCGCGCCCAGCAACGACGCCATCCAGAAGGCTATCGACGAGACGGGCAGCGAGATCCTGAAAAAGGCGCTCCACTGGTCGCGGGCCGTCAACGTGGCGATCACGAAGCTCCCCGATGAAGTCAAAAAGCCTTTCCCGGGCGCCAAAGAAGGTCTGGCCGCCGCCGCACAGTTTGCCGATGTGGCGATCGTATCGAGCGCCAACCGCGATGCCGTCACCGAGGAGTGGACCCGGCATCACCTGCTTGAGCATGTGGATATCATGCTGGCGCAGGACTGCGGTTCCAAGGCGCACTGCATCGCCGAGATGCGCAAATTCGGCTATGCGCCGGATCATGTTTTGATGGTCGGCGACGCCCCCGGCGACCGCGACGCCGCTGCCAAAAACGGCGTGTATTTTTATCCGATCCTGGTTTGCCACGAGGAAGAGAGTTGGGGGGAGCTTGTCAAGAACGGCTTTGATCACCTAAAGGCCGGCGATTACGCGGCGTATGAAAAAGAGCGCCTGGACGCCTTTTTAAAAAATCTGGGCGCCTAAAACGTCTGGTTCGCAAAAAAAAACGGCCGGCGGAACATCTCCTTGCAATGGAAGGGAGATGCTCCGTCGGCCGCGTTTATTGGGTGCAAAACTGGCGCGCGGGATCGGCTTTTACGCTGTATGCCACGCCATGGCCTGGGATTCCTCGGCGAACTGTTCGCTGTACAGCTTATGGTAGTACCCGTGCTTTTGCAGCAGCTCTCGGTGGGTACCCTGCTCCACGATGCGCCCGTCTTTGACCACAAGGATCAGGTCCGCCTTGCGGATGGTGGAAAGGCGGTGGGCGATCAAAAAGGACGTTCTGTCTTGAAGCAGATGGTCTATGGCGTTTTGGATGAGCTGCTCCGTCTCGGTATCGATCGAGGAAGTCGCCTCGTCCAGCACAAAGATGCGGGGGTCGGCCAGCACGGCGCGGGCAAAGCTGATCAGCTGTTTCTCGCCGGTCGAGAGCAGATCGCCGCCCTCTCCGACCTCGCTGTCCCAGCCTCGGGGCAGCTTGGCGACGACGGTGTCCGCGCTCACGGCGCGCGCCGCCGCCTCGATTTCCTCTTGTGTGGCGTCTAAGCGGCCGTAGCGCACGTTGTCGCGCACGGTTCCGCTGAACAGATGCGGGTTTTGCAGCACATACCCGATGTTGGCGTGCAGCCACAGCTGGCTGCGCTCGCGATAGTCGACGCCGTCGATCAGGATCGAGCCGGAAGTGGGCTCAAAAAAGCGGCAGGCCAGGTTGACGAGCGTCGATTTGCCCGCGCCGGTCTCCCCGACCAGCGCTACCGTCGTGCCGGCGGGAATATGCAGGTTAAAATGGCTCAGCACCTCCTCGCCGCCGTCCGGGTAGCGGAAGCTGACATCACGAAATTCGATTTCCCCTTTGAGCGGGGGCCAGTTTTCCGTCTTGGGGTGGAACACATCGCCGAACTTTTCGATCACCTCCGGAGTGTCTTGAATCTGCGGCTTTTCCTCAAACAGATCGGTCACGCGCTCGATGGATGCCTGGATCGAAATGAATTCCGCGATGTTGGCGGCGGTATTTTGTATCGGCTCAAAGATGCCAACGGCGTAGCTCGTAAACACCGAGAGCGTCGCCAGATCCAACACGCCGTCCAGCGTCATGATGCCGCCGCGCAGCAGCACGATGGCCACCGCCGCGGTGGAAAAGAATAGAACCAGCGGGATGTAGATGGCATTCAGACGCTGCGCCTGTACGCCGGCGTGGCGCGTCCTTTCGCTCAAATCGCAGAAAGCGGCGGTGTTCGCGTCCTCGATGACCATCGTCTTGCTCGTTTTGGCGCCGGTTATCCCCTCGTTGAAGGCGCTGGTAATTTCCGAGTTCAGTTTGCGGACTCTGCGGTTCCAGCGCAGGATATGGCTCTGGAAATACCCTGTCAGCACGGCGATCATCGGCACAATCAGGATGACCGGTATGGCAAGGCGCCAGTTGAGCAGCAGCATGGCGACGAACGTGCCGCCGACGTACAGAAGTGCCCACAGGATATCGGTCAGGTTCCATGCCAGTGTCGAGGCGATCCGATTGGTATCGTTGAGCAGCCGGGAGATCAGGTAGCCGACCGGTGTCACATTATAAAAGCTCAGCGAGAGTGTCTGCAGGTGGTGGAACAACTCCCGGCGCATGTCGCGACCGAGATTCATCTCGATTTTCATGGAGCCGCGTCCGAACGCGATGACGCATAGCGTCTCGGTGAGAATGGCGGCTAAGTAGAAAAGCACATACGGCACAAGGCCCTGCAGCGTGCCCGGCGTAATAAAATGGCTGATCGCGTAGCGCTGGAACAGCGGCATCAGGATGTCCATCAGCGCCGTGAGAGAGTTGAAAAAAACAACGCCCAAAAAAATCCAACGGTAAGGCTTACAAAAACGCCAAAGGCGCTTCCAAACCGAGAGATCCAGATTTTTGTCGTATTCCTTTTCAGCGTAAGCGGGCATCAGGCGGCACCTCCCTTCGTTTCGCCGGATGCTTTGGGCGCTCCCGGCTTTGGCGCGTCGTCTTCCAGCAGCAAGCGATCGTCCTGGTTCATCTGGATCTCGTAGATCCGGCGGTAAATGCCGGGCCGTCTGATCAGCTCGGCGTGCGTGCCGATATCCGCCACGCTCCCGTCGTCCAGCACCAAAATTTTGTCCGCCTGCATCAGCGTGGTGACGCGGTGGGAGATCAAAATGACGGTGCTTCCACGCAGATTCTCGCGCAGCGCCTTCCGGATCGCGGTGTCGGTCTCGGCGTCCACGGCAGAGAGCGAATCGTCAAAGATCATGATCGGTGCCTGCTGCAGCAGCATGCGGGCAATCGCGATGCGCTGCTTCTGCCCGCCGGACAGCGTTACGCCGCGCTCCCCGACCAAGGTGTCGTACCCGTCTGGAAATTCCTGGATTGCGTCGTCCACGCAGGCGATGGCGGCCGCGCGGCGGATCTCTTCTCGCGTCGCGTCCGGGCGCGCGGCGGCGATGTTTTCCGCGATGGTTCGGCTGAACAAGAACGGCTCCTGCAGCACAAGACCGATCTGGCGGCGCAGATCTTCACGCGGGAACTGTTCGATGGGCACGCCCCCGATGGTGATGCGTCCGTTTTGCGGCGGTAAGTCGTAGAGGCGGTCCAAAAGGTGGACGAGCGTGCTCTTGCCGCTGCCGGTGCCGCCCAGGATCGCGAACGTAGACCCCTGCGGGACGGTAAAACTGACGTCTTTGAGCACGTCTGGCCCCGTATCGTAGCGGAAGCTGACATGTTCGAATACGATATCTCCCTCCGCCTTGCGCGCAAGCGCGCCCGGCGCGTCCGTCTCGCGCGGGGCGTTCAGGATGTACCCCAAACGGTCGATAGAGACGCCCGCCTTGCTCATGTCAGAGAGCACGCGGCCCAGCATGCGCACCGGCCAGGCGAGGGACTCGTTATACGCGATAAACGCGATAAAGTCGCCCAGCGTGATCGCGCCGTGCACGGCGCGCACACAGCCCGCCACAATGATGACCATGACCTGTAAGCAGGTCAGAAGCGTGCCGGATGCCCAGAACACCGCGAGCATCCCGCCCAATTTGATCCACAATTTTGAAAAGCGGTCATTTTTTTCGTTGAAACGCTTTACCTCAAAGGCCTCGCGCCCGAACGCGCGCACGACGCGCACGCCGGTAAGGTTTTCCTGCGCGACGGTAGTCAGTTCGCTCTCCGCCTCGTCGGCGGCCTTGAAGCGGCTGGCGATGCCCAGGTAAAACACGCACGACGCGATGCCGGAAATCGGCAAAAAGGCGATGGCCAGCAGCGTTAAGGGCACGTCCATGCGAAACATCAAGTAAAGGTACAGCGCGATCAAAAACACTGTGCGTATGACCTGCACAAGCTGCTGGCAGACAAATTGCCACACCACCATCACGTCAGAGGTGCAGCGCTGGATCAGGTCGCCGGTGGAGTGGGTGGCGTGCCAGGCAAAGCTCAAATGTTGGATGTGTTCAAACAGCGTGTCGCGCATGCTCTTGATAAACCGCTCGCTGCCGGCGGAAAACAACCTTCTCTGCCCAAACCCGAATACGCCGCGCGCCGCCGCAGCCGCCAACACCGCACCCGCCGCCAGCCAGAGGGCGCGCAAAGGGTCCGCGCGCATGGCAGCCAGCCATGCCGCGGGCAAAAAGCGCTGCGGCGCGTCGCCTAGGATGCTGTCTACCGTGACACGGATGATCTGCGGCGTCAGCGCGTGGAACGCGGTGTCGAGAAAGGCGCACAGAAGCCCACCGACGAGCAGCCAAACACAGCCGCGCAAAAACCGCCAGACCAGGCTGAATTTTTCTCTGGCGGTGAGATGAAATGGTTTTTCGCTCATGGATTGCCTCCGATTTGGATCTCAAAAAACATCGCACGGAAGAGTGCGTTTTTGCGTACGATACGGCAAATACACGGCAAAAACGCCCCGCCGTTTTGGTGGGGCGTTACAATTCCGCGCTCAAAATCCAGCCTAGAAAGGCTGCTGTTTGCGCGCACTACGCCCCTTCACTTCCGACTCTTGCATTAAGCGAACGAACAAAACATACTTATTGAGCATCGTGCGCGCCTCCTTTCCGCAAAATCTGCAAGAAGTATACAGACTTCCCTTCCTCTTGTCAATACCCGCGCGCCAAATTTCGCTTTTTGCCAACCCCATATGCTTTGCCATGGGCGGTGCCTTTGAGGATGCGGTGGATTTTTATGCCAGAATGTGCTACTATGAGAGCAAACGAGAGGGGACAGGATCCAGCCAAACAGAAAAATCACAAACGCGCCGCGGCCTTGCCGGCCCAGGATCGGCGGATGGAGGGATTTGTCATGCTAAAAGCGGCTATCATCGGCATGGGGGACATCTACCAAAATCATCTAAGAGCCATCTTGCGCCTGCCGGAGGTACAGCTTTGCGCGGTCTGCGATATAGACCCGGCGGCACAGCAGCGCGCCCCGGACGGCGTCCCTTTTTATACGGACTGGCGCGCGATGGTTGCGCAGTGCCAACCGGACTGTGTGCATATCTGCCTGCCGCATTATCTGCATGTGCCGGTAAGTGAGGAACTGGCAGAGCGCGGCTGCCACGTCTTTTGCGAAAAGCCGGTCGGGCTCAATACCGCGCAGGCTTTGGAACTGGCCGAGGTGGAGGCAGCGCATCCGCAGCTCCATATGGGGATCTGCCTGCAAAACCGCGTGAACGCCACGACGGTCAGGCTCAAGGGCCTGATCGACAGCGGCGCGTACGGCAAGGTTATGGGTTGCCGCGGCTTTGTTCCCTGGGCGCGGACGCGGGAGTATTACGCGCAAAAACCATGGCGCGGCACACGCGCGCAGGCCGGCGGCGGGTGTATGCTCAACCAGTCGGTTCACACGCTGGACCTTTTGTATTACCTGTGCGGGCCGATAAACACCTTACATGCCAGTGTCTCTGCGCTGCTGGATTACGGCATCGAGGTAGAAGACACCGTTTGCGCCCGGCTGCGGTTTGCCTGCGGGGCGAATGGCTTGTTTTACGCCACCAACGCGAACTTTGACAACGAGAGCGTGCAGATCACCGTCGCGCTCGAAAAAGGTCTGTTCCGCATCCGCGACTACCGGCTGTATGCGGTCAACGGTGGGGAAGAACAGCTCTTGTGTGAAGATGAGCATCTGCCGGGATCCAAACAATATTACGGCGCGGGGCACATAAAGGCAATCGAGGACTTTTACAGCGCTATTGCGCAAAATTCAGACGCTTATATCCATGTGCGCGACGCGGTGATGAGCGTGCGCCTCATCGATGCGATCCTAGAGTCTGATCGGCAAAAGCGCGAGGTTGCGGTGTAATCTTTGAACCCGAAAACGATGCATCTGGGCGGCGATCCGGCTTTTGCTTTTGTGCCAAACTTTTGCGTTTTTACGCTTTGCAGGACGGCTGCCGTTTGCGTGAAGGCGATGCGTAGACACCCTGCACATTGACCTCTCCGGCGTAGCGCCTGGCGACGCCGCCGCCGTCGCATGCGACCAACAGCCCGCCATCTTCTTCTACCCCCTGCGCGACGCCCCCGCCGCCGTCCCAGCTCACATGCCGGCCCAGAGTAACGCAGCGCTCTTCATACTGCGCGCGGTAGGGCGAAAATCCCCGCGCGCGCAAGAGGGGCATCTGTTCCACAAAGGCGTTTGTCAGCATTTGCGCGATGGCGCGCGCGTCCTGTTTTGCGTTTACGGGCACGCCCTGCGCCGCCAAGCTGGTGGCATACAAAAGGCCCGCGCAGGCAAACATCGCCTGAGTCTGGCACAGATTTAACCCGATCCCCACAATCGCGCGGGGCGGTGAGGAAATGCCCTCGCACAAAATACCCGCGAGCTTCTTGCCGTCAAAGAGCACATCGTTTGGCCATTTGAGTTTCAGGCGCGCGCCCAGCGCGTAGCGCCGCTCCAAAACCGCGCACACAACAAGCCCTGCCAGCAGCGGCAGGGCTTGTAGGCTTTCGGCGGGCCAGGGCGCCACGGCCGTGTAGCACAGGCAGGTGTTGGGTGCCGCCAGCCAGCTGCGCCCCATTCTGCCCCGCCCGTCCGTTTGATCAAGGGTATAAACCGCCCAAACACCGCCGTCGCGCCCCGCATGCGGGTGCGCTTTGGCCCAGGCGTTGGTGCTGAAGGTCTTTGTCAAATAGTATACCACAGGTTCCCCTCATCGCTTTGCCGCCGGAGTACTTCCGCGCAAGGCGCGCTGTTACCGAAATTTCGGGACGCAGCGCCACGCAAAGCGGCACTTGCCGTTACCCGCTGTGATCACGCCGTAGCTGCCGTTTAGCAGCGCGCCCGGATTGAAGACCGCGGGGCGCTGCGCAAGCGGTACTTCCAGGTTTCGTTCGTGCGTATGACCGTAAAGCGCCACGTCGGCGCCGCGGTCGGCGGCGATCTGCGCCAGCGGATCCGTACCCGTCTTTACGCTGTAGTAGTGGCCGTGCGTATAAAAAAACAGAACCTTCCCCAGGCACACAACCGCCTCGGCGGGATCGGGCGCCCCGGCGTCACAGTTGCCGCGCACCGCGTACACCGGCGGGCGCGGCGCCGCAGGAGCTCGCTGTTTTTCCCGCTCGATGGCCGTATGCAGATCGCGCAGACCGTCCCCCAAAAAAATCAGGGCGTCGGCGTTCTCATGGCGCAAAACCCAGCGCATCGCGCTGACTTCACCGTGTATGTCGCTGACGACGACGATGCGGGTTTCGTTGGCTTTTTTTGCGGGGCCAGTCATTCGATCGCTTCCTTACTCGCTGTGCACCAGCGCGCGATAGATATCGCTTTTGCTGTAGGGGGTATCGGCCGCCGCCCTGCGTGCGGCCTCGGGTGCGGAAAGACCATTTGTGTGTAGCGCGCGGGCGGTTTTCACAACCTGCAAAAACGGAGGCGCCGCGTCGCCGCTTTGCGGCGTTGCGCCAGCCACGACCAGCACAAATTCGCCGCGCGGCTCTTCCCGCAGGTAGAGGTCGCAGGCTTCGCCCAAAGTGGTTTTTATGATTTGCTCGTGCACTTTTGTCAGTTCTCTGCACAGCGTGACGCCGCGCTGCTCCCCGAACACCTGCGCAAGATCGCGCAGCGTAGTTTGCAGGCGGTGCGGCGCCTCATACAGGACGATGGTGCGCTCTTCCGCGGTAAGCGCGGCCAGCCGCGCGCTGCGCTCTTTTTTGGCGGTGGGCAAAAAACCCTCAAAGACAAACCGGCCCGTATTTTGGCCGGAAGCGGCCAAAGCCGTAACAAAAGCGCTGGGACCCGGGATTGGTACTACGTGGATACCGCGTTCCAGTGCCTGGCGCACCAGATCTTCGCCCGGGTCGCTGATGCAGGGCATCCCGGCGTCGGTGCAAACAGCGCAGGTTTCCCCCGCCTCTACGCGATCCAGCAGGGCGGCGCCGCGCTCCAGCGCGTGCTCGTGGTAGCTGACAAGGGGCTTGTGCAGATGCAGGTAGCTTAAAAGCTTTCGGGTTACGCGGGTGTCCTCGGCCGCGATAAAATCCACAGTGCCCAGCACGGCCGCGGCGCGGGGCGTGATGTCCTGCAAATTGCCGATCGGCGTTCCCACAAGATACAGTATGCCGGGCATACAAAAGCCCCCTTTACCAGCTGTACGCTCCGCCGCCGCTCTTTACGCTAAAGTCCCGCTCGTTATCAACAAGGGGCAGGGTCTTTGTCTGCACGTCGGTCAGATGGATATACTGGCTGCCGTTTACGATCGCGCGCACCAACTTGTCAAGTTGAGCGGGATCGCCCTGCGCCTCCATCAATACGCTGCCATCCCAAAGGTTCGCGACCCAGCCCGTGAGCCCAAGGCGCTGCGCCGCCCACCGCGCGCGATAGCGAAAGCCGACGCCCTGCACGGTACCGTAAAACTGGAAGGAGCGGCGCTCCATCGTCTTTTTCCTCATGCCGAAAACAGTCCCTCTGGTATCACGATATCCTGGGTGGGAACTTTCTCCCACCGGAAATCCTGGATGAGATCCTCTGCCCGGCAGGCCGTGGGCGCCGGTAGCAATCCGCACAAATAGGCGAGCCGTCCGATGATTTCTTCTGCGGTATACCGAAGCTGCAGGTTCGCAAGGCTTTGATCCCCGTTGCGTTTTGAGAGCCTGTGCCCGTCGGGAGCAAGGAGGAGTGGCAGGTGGTAAAACCTGGGTGCGGGCAGGTCTAACTCCCGATACAGCCAGAGCTGGCGCGGTGTACTGGGCAGAAGGTCCGCGCCGCGCACGACTTCCGTGATGCCCATCAGGGCGTCGTCCACCACCACGGCCAGCTGGTAGGCGAAAACACCGTCGGCCCTGCGCACGATAAAGTCTCCGCAGTCCGTTGCGAGGTTCTCAGTATAGCGTCCCATGTGCCCATCGGTAAAGCCCAGCTCCTGCTCCGGCACGCGCACCCGCCAAGCGGGTGCGCGGCGGGCGGCTTTCGCCGCCGCCGCTGCCGGGGCAAGGCCCCGGCAGGTGCCGGGATAGACCACCTGGCCATCGCTTCTGTGGGGTGCGCTCGCGGCGCGCAGCGCGCTGCGGCTGCAAAAGCAGGGGTACACAAGTCCCTTGGCCGCCAAGCGCTCGTAATAGCGCAGGTAGATCTCGGCACGTTCGCTTTGGTAATACGGCCCCGCCGGGCCGTCGGCGCTGCCGCCCTCGTCGGCGCTTAAACCGAGCCACGCAAGATCCTGCTCCAGCAAATCCGCGTAGCGGCGCGGGCATCGCTCCGCGTCCAGATCCTCGATGCGCAAAACAATCCGTCCGCCCTTTGCTTTGGCGGAAAGCCATGCCAGCAGGCAGCAGCACAGGTTGCCCAAATGCATCCGCCCGCTGGGGCTGGGCGCATAGCGCCCCACAACGCCGCTACGGTGCCGTTCTTCCATGGGATCGGTGTTCCTTTTTGGTTTTGCTGTGCCTATTGTACGGCAAATCCGTGCGGAAGGCAAGCCGCGCGCAAAGTTTTCATGGTCTCTTGCCAGAAAGGCGTGGAATGCCGCAAGGGCCCGCGCGTGTGCGTGCTAAAACAAAAAACGCCGCCTTGAAAACGGCGACCAGGACGCCTATAATGGAGCCAGAGAGAAGGTGTTCTGCCTATGCGAAGCAGCCACAGCAAGAAAGTTGCCGTGTGCGGTATGTTGTGCGCACTCTGCGTAGCCCTGATGCTTTTGGGCAATATGCTGGGCATCGGCACCTATGCGGCGCCGATGCTGGCATCTTTGCTGCTGGTGCCGGTGGGTCAGGAGTACGGCACCCGCTGGGCCCTGCTTTTGTATGGCGCCACGGCGCTGCTCAGCCTAATTGTGGTTCCCGATAAGGAGCTGGCCCTTTTTTACGCCCTAGTGATGGGGTATTATCCGGTTCTGCACACGGCGCTGCGGGGCATACGATCCTCTTTTTTGCGCTGGTGTGCAAAAATTCTCTGCTTTAACGTTGCCGTCTTCGCGATGTATGCGCTTTTGCTGTTTGTTTTTGTCAGTCCTTCCCTGCGTGAAGAGTTTTCGCAGTCCGGCACGCCGCTGCTGATTGCGCTGATCGCACTGGGCAATGTCGCGTTTGTCCTGTTTGACATTGCGCTGGATAAGCTGGCCCTTCTTTACCGCCTGCGCCTGCGCGCCAAGCTGCGCAGGCTTCTCTGAGCGTGTGCCGCACCGCTGGCATCTGTCTGTACGCTCTCTTTGCGCCTAAGGGATTAAGCTCCCTGCCGGAAAGGATCCTTTACAAAACGTGTCCCAGAGATTATACTGGAAGCATCGCCGGCAAACAGGCAACGCAGCAAAATGTGGATACAAAGGCCGATTGCAATACCAAACTGTTGGGGAATCCTCAGGGGGATCCAGAAACAAAAACAGTGGCAGTGTGCAGGCAACTGGGCACACAGCGCCACAGGTGGTTAGAGCAAACGACCGACAGGGTGACCGAGCAAGCCATACAGGACGCGCTGCTTTAAGCAAGGCAGTGTGACCGACAAGTTAGAATCGCTTAATCGCTGTTGCAGGCTATCGCCATGACAGGCAGTTTTAACCGTACCGAAGGAGGCATTCCAATGAATCCGACCGTTTATTTTACCCGTACAATCAGCCCGGATACTGTGATCCGGATGTATGAAGCGCTGGGCGTGACGCTGCCGGGCAAGGTGGCTGTCAAGGTGCACTCCGGCGAGAAGGGCAACCAGAATTTTCTGCGCCCGGAATTTTTGCGCCCGATGATCGAACACGTCGGGGGAACGGTAGTGGAGTGCAACACTGCCTACGAGGGAGAGCGCAACGCGACGCCCAAGCATGTAAACCTTTTGCAGAGCCACGGCTGGAACCGCTATTTTTCCGTAGATTTGCTGGACGCCGAAGGGCCGGATTGGGAGCTGGAGGTCAAAAATGGCAGGGTTCTCAAAAAGAACCTGGTCGGCAAAAACCTGGCCAACTACGATTCGCTGTTGGTTCTTTCTCACTTTAAAGGTCACCCGATGGGTGGCTTCGGCGGCGCGCTCAAGCAGCTCTCGATCGGCTGTGCCTCTACGGTGGGAAAATGCCTGATCCATTCCGGCGGCAAGGTGACGGATCAGGGGATCTTGTGGGAGAACTGTGCGGAGCAGGATACCTTTACCGAGGCCATGGCGGACGCCGCCTCGAGCGTGATGGATCTGTTTAAGGGCAAAGCCGCCTATGTCAACATGATGGTGAACCTCTCGGTTGACTGTGACTGCTGCGCCGTAGCCGAGGATCCCTGCATGAAGGATATCGGCATCCTTTCCAGCCTGGATCCCGTCGCGCTGGATCAGGCCTGTATCGACCTTATCTGGCGCTCCACCGACCGCGGCCGCGACCACTTTGTGGAGCGCGTTGAATCCCGCAAGGGCCGCCATATCCTTGAGGCTGCCGAGGCCCTGGGCATTGGCAGCCGCGCCTATGAGCTTGTGGAGCTTGCAGCCTGAAGGCTGCGAAACGGCAAAAAAGTGCTGCCCCAACCCCAGCCCTAAGCGGCGGTGTGGCATAAAAACGGACACAGAACCGTAAAATTTGCACAGCGCGAATGATTTTACAAACAAATAGCAAAACTGCCCCTAGCCGGCATAACGGCCATGGGGTATTTTTTGTTATCTTCAAACCGCCCCGGGGAAACAGAGCCCGGCTTGAATCCCCTCACCCGCACCGTGGGCCCAAAGCGTGTAAAAATCAACTTTCCTATTGAAATTCGATGTGTTAAGAGGTATTATTATCCTGCACGGGTAGGATTTCTACCCTGGGTCAAGCCCAGTTGCGTTTGCAGCGGTAAGGTTGCGAGTGCGTGTGTGCGGCACAAAGGATCAGGTCTTCATGGCCGCAGCCGAGAGAGGGAAAAGCAGAGCGATGCGGAAAAGCGTGTGCGAAAAGTCGCAATTCCGCATGGATATTGTGAGCAAGACCGGTAAGCAAAA
Organism: uncultured Subdoligranulum sp.; assembly: GCA_964560675.1. Classification (GTDB taxonomy): domain Bacteria; phylum Bacillota; class Clostridia; order Oscillospirales; family Ruminococcaceae; genus Gemmiger. The sequence continues at coordinate 40,100 of CAZLMA010000003.1, forward strand.
ACGAGGCGAGAGAGATAGTAACGCTGCCGGCGGGTTGGTGAGAGATCATGAAAAAAAGAGGAAAAAAGAGAATCGCGCTGATGTTGTGCGCCTGCTTGTTGGCAGGCATGGCAAACGGTTTGATCGCGTTTGGTGAGGAGCCGGCGGGCGGCGCCTTGCCAGGGCAAGGTGCGGTCACGAGCTCGACTGGCACCGCTTTGCCTGCGGAAGGGGAAGAGCGAGTGACGCGGCAGGAGCCGGTGAACCAGCAAGAATCCGGCGTTACCCAGGAAGATAACACCGCAAACGGTGAAGAGATGAACAGCGATAGCGCGCAAGAGTCAGAAACTAAGCAAGATCACGGCGATGAGCAGGGGACAGCGCCCGAAACGGAATGGGAGCGAAATCCGAATGGGGGGGGGTACGGTTCAGCGCCGCAAAAGGAACCGGAGGAACTGGAGGAACCGGAGCAGGGATCGGTTGGCGAAAAGGACACAGCGCCGGAAGGTGAATCAGAGCAGGGGCCGGACGGCGAAAATGGAATAGATGGAACAGATCCAAAGACGGATGATAACCAGCAAGGTGCGCCTGCCCCGGACGGCGATGTAGCAAAGCAGGATCCCTCTGCGCCGGAGGAGGAGTCCGGCAACCAAGAGCAACAGGAAAAGCAAGAGACACCTGAGGATAACGCAACGCCAGAAGAACCAGACGGAACCCCTGAAGAAGAACCCACCCCGGAACAAAGTGAGGATAACACAACAACCCCCGATGAGAATCAAATCGCCACGGAGCAAAGTGAACCGACAGCACAGGCGGAAGGCATGTCTGGAGATCTGAGCAATTTTTTGGAAAGCGTAGAAATACTTGATGAAAATGGCAATCTTGTTGAAGCGAAGGATATTGAGGAAGGTAAAGAATATAAGTTTAGGTTGCACTTTAAAGAACCTACGAGCGGTAATCCAACATTCGGTCCCGCGACAGAGGAGCAATTGAAAGGTGCGGGTATCCCGGAGGATCAATGGAAAGACGGAGACTGGATGTTTGGGGAACTGTCAGGAGGAATCGGAGTAGGAGATACTCTTTCTGGTAGTGATAATGTGAAATTTTACACAACGCCAGAGGGTAAAACTTATATTCTTGTCAAGTATGAGGGTGAAGAAACAAATACATATAATATCGAGTTCGAGGGCCATATTCAACAAAAAAACGAGGATGGCAGCATCGATGTTCTTGTTGATGCAAAAAACGGGACATACACACCACCCGACGGAACCAGCCCTTATATGAAGAAAGAAGCCTATGAATATGACCCTGAAACTCACCATATAAAGTACAGAATTACCATCACGAACCCGACGGATACTGATATAGAAGGCTTCGAGTTAAAGGACACTTTTAGTACCCGCGGATATCAAAATTTGTTTCCGAAGTTGATAGAGAATTCGTTAAAAGTTGGTACTGAGTTAGTTGATCAAAAAACATCGGAACAGGGGAGATTTTCATTTAGCTGGGATGGAACCATTCCTAAACGTGGAAGCGTAGTCGTTGAATACGAACTCGATGTAGAGGAACTTGTTAAACGGTTGGGAGACAAAGCAGCTTCATTTCTTGTTGAGAATGAAAGCACAGTGACTCCTTTAAAGGGAGGGAGTGGTCCTCTCACGGATGATGCGGATTATCGGGTTGACTTTGGCAAGCTAGAGAAAAGGGGCTGGAAACGCGGCGACGGATTTTACGAGTATGATCCAGTCATTGAATGGCAGATTGACGCATATGATCCGTATGCATCCTTAGAAGATAGCAAATTTACTGATAAACTGCCAGAAAAGCTCTCCTTTGACGATATTATCGGTGTTTATTTTAAAACTGATGCTGGTGATGTGTGGTTTTTAAAAAATCATGACAACGACGGCAGAGAGCCGTGGAATCAACTATTGCGGTTCATGACTAAGGGTGAAGAAACAGGAGAGGTAATTTTTGACTTCAGTAAGGCTCCGGAAAATTTAAAAAACCTTTTCAAAGACAAAAACCATCGCCTGGAAATGCATGTTCTGACAACGGTTCAAAACATAGAAGAAGATGAACGAAAAGGGTATTACAAGAATGAGGTAAAGACAACACTACCTAGTGAGATTCAGGAAAGAAAAGATGATGTCGGTGTCAATATCGGAGATACTGGAGTAACATCCCAGAAAGAAGGGGAAGTTGCCGAGGGAGGAAAGAAACTGAATTATGAAGTTCATGTAACGGTTGAGGCAGGTATTTCGAATAATCAAAATGTTCCCTGGCGGATTGGCGCCGGACTGGTTGATCGGATGCACATCAAAGACGACAACGGAAAAGATGTGTTCATTGACACGTCTGAGGCTATAGAAGTAACCTCTGTTACGGCGAACGATGGCACTGATGAAGAATGGAAATTTCTTCAAACTAACGGTACACCCGGACATCAATTCGGTGTTTATTCTGTCGCCTCTATCGGGACACAGGACGACGGGTATTTAATAGATAACACAAATTGGAACGATCACTATACTTATTTAACGGCGATTGTATTGAATCCTACAGTGAATGAATGTACTGAACGCCCCGATTATTATCCATATGTTTTCCAACGGGTTCATGGAAGTTGGCCGGAAGAACTGAATAATCAACATGTTGAACTAATCTATAAATACAGTATCGATCCAGCTAAGGCATATTTTGTAGATACTACACAAAATAAGCGTATCCAGTTTGAAGGCACGAGTACATTGGCGGAATACTTGAACGTAAAAGGAGACGTTCGTGTTTATAACAGCGCTGTGGCGGGTATCCATGACTCACAAAGCACCGCAGATGAAGAACTTGACCTGAGTCTCCCGTTGACAAAAGAAGGTCATTTGAATGTGGACCCGGTAAGCGGCAAAAAAACGATCACCTACATGGTCGAGTTTCAGAATGGCCTGGATAACAATAGCTCGCTTCCGAAAAAGGCAACGAACATCTATTTTACTGATACGTTTGACGAAAGACTGAGGTATATTCAGGGGACTTTAAGCGCCAAGTGTATCATGCCGGATGGCACAGAAGAGACGTTCACCTACAGTGGGGATAATCCGTGTAATGGGAATATCATAAATGCCGCGTGGGACAGCTTTGAGAATCAGAGTGGGGATTCCCTTGAAGACGACTTTCAATCTCAAACCGGCCATTATCGGTATGTGTTCACATACGACCTGGAACCCATACTGAGCAAGATGCCTGATAATAAATCCAGAGTAAAAGTCGAAAATAAAGCTACAGTGAAGTACCAGTATAATGGAACTGATCAAGATTTAGGTGATGTGACAAACGAGCTGGATGTTCCGACCGGAGCTTTGACAAAACAGGCGGTACTGGAAAACGGAAAGGTGTCTTTTTATGTAGAGATTAATGAAAATAAGAAAACATTATCTGATAATGGCAGGCTGAAGGTCGAAGACAGCGTCAGCAACAGTCCAGATTTTGTTTTGGACTCTAACAATATACTAGTTCAGGAATATGTGGACGGAAAATGGGTAAAACTGGATGATAAAGATTGGAGCAAGGTATTAGGTCAAGATAATAAATTGACACTTGATGTTCCTGATGAAAAACATCTGCGCGTTTGGTATTCTTACAGTCTCTCAGAGGAAGGGAAGAAGAAGGATAACGTTGAAATCACCAATCAAGTCACAATAAATGGTATAAAAACTCTTCATGATGGTGGCAAATGGGGCTTTGCGACTAATGATTTAAAGGAGGAATCCGAACAGGACTATGCGATTCTCAAAATAAGCAAAGTAGATGTGAGTTCGGGCGAAAAACTTCCCGGAGCGAAGTTTCTTCTTTATGTCACCAATACAAGTGGATATGAAAACGATCAAAATACGATTGCGGCAATACAAGAGGCGAAACGTATCGGGCAATCTTCCATTACATACAGTTATAACGGTTCCATTATTGTTTATCATCCTGCCAGAATTTATACATCGACCGCTGAAAATGATATTGAGGTCGACTGGCATCGTCTCAGACATGACCAGGCGGCAATCCTGGTCGAATCAGCAGCTCCGAATGGTTATAAAGGGCTGACCGATCCTATATATTTCCTTGTTGAGAAAACGGAGACGAATTCAAACAAGATCATACTTCTAGACAAGAAAGGGAATAAAATTTCGGGTGGTAGTCTAGATGGGGTCAAGGTAAACGGGGATACTATGACTGTCGGCAATCCGTCTGCACCTCCCGGCACAGGCAATCTCACCGTCAAGAAATCCGTATTCGGAGAAGAGGGAGACAAGCAGACAGACTGGCACTTCCGCGTGGAGCTGAGCGATAAAACTCTCAGCGGAACGTTCGGCGATATGACCTTTACCGATGGCGCCGCGGAGTTCACCCTCAAGCACGGCGTGTCCAAAACCGCCAAAGATCTGCCCGCCGGCATCACCTATACGGTTACCGAAGTGGAAGCAAACCTGGATGATTATGGCACTACGTCAACGGGTGCCAGCGGCTCCATCCCGGAAAATGACACCGCGCAGGCGGAATTTGTAAACACCAAACCGAAACCACAGCCTGGTTGCCTCACCGTCTCGAAGACCGTTATCGGCACGGGGGATAGGGCCAAGCTCTGGCACTTCCGCGTGGAGCTGAGCGATAAAACTCTCAACGGTGCGTTCGGCGATATGACTTTTACCGATGGCGTCGCGGAGTTTGCGCTCAAGCACGGCGAGTCCAAAACCGCCAAGGATCTGCCCGCCGGCATCACCTACACTGTTGTGGAGACCGAGGCCGACCAGGACGGCTATACGACCGAGAAATCCGGCGATACCGGTACCATCCCGGAGGGCGGCACAGCGAAAGCGCAGTTTATCAACAGCAAACCCGGCGACGATTTCAATGTGACCAAAGTCGTCACGGGCAACGCGGGGGATCCCGATAAAGAATGGCACTTCCGCGTGGAGCTGAGCGATAAAACGCTAAACGGAACGTTCGGCGAGATGACTTTTACCGATGGCGTCGCGGAGTTTACCCTCAAGCACGGCGAGACGAAAGCCGCCAGGGATTTGCCTGTAGGCCTAGCCTATACCGTGACCGAGCAAGAGGCAAACCAGGACGGCTATACGACGACCGAACAAAACGCCTCCGGCACCATACCGGGCAGCGACGAGTATGTCGATGTGCGCTTCACAAACGATAAATCCACCGGCGGCCTGCGCGTTACCAAAATCGTCAGGGGCAACGCGGGGGATCCCGAGAAAGACTGGCACTTCCGCGTGGAGCTGGGCGACAAATCCATAAACGGCACCTATGGCGAGATGACCTTTACCGATGGCGTCGCGGAGTTTACCCTCAAGCATGGCGAGTCCAAAACCGCCCAAGATCTGCCCGCCGGCATTGAGTACACGGTTACCGAGTCTGAGGCCAACCAGGACGGCTATAAAACAACCTGGTCGGGTGTAACGGGCACCATTCCAGAAGGCGATATCGCCAAGGCGGACTTCATAAACGAAAAGTCCTCTTTCCTACCGCCCTTCTTCTTCCCGCACAAAACGCCTACCCCGACCCCGGCACCGACGCCTTTCCCGACCGGGACAGCGTCACCGCCATCAAAAACGCCCTACTATCCCCAGACCAGTGACGAGGCGCCGATAGGTCTTCTGGTCACGGTGGCGGCCATCGCGGCGGCGGGCCTCGCTGGCAGTCTGGTCATGCTGATCGTCCGGCGCAAAAAGAAAAAGAAAACGGATCGAGATCACTAAAGGCAAAAGCAAAAAGCATCGCGTTTTTGACAAGGCGGCGGATTGGTATGCACCAATCCGCCGCCTTCCCTTTTGCCGCTGCGCTGCTGTGGCGAAAAATAACAACCGTCTTGCCGCTGCGCAGCCGCGGCGCAAAAAAACAGCCGTCAAACACAGGGAAAACGGCTCCCTCTCGCTCACCGCAAAAAACGCGGATTCCCCAAAAGGAACCCGCGCTCTTTTCTGGTGCGCCTGACTGGACTCGAACCAGCAGCCCTCAGATTCGAAGTCTGATACTCTATCCTGTTGAGCTACAGGCGCAAGTATCTGGCCTTGCCGCTTTGCTAACCGTGTACCGTGTACATCTGCGCTCCCTGATCGGCCTGTCTGTACCAATGTATCGTGCTCACAGCAAGACTGCGCAGCTTTTATAAATCGTGCTCACCTCGGCTATTGCCGTCTTTACCATTCCGCACATCCGCCGCATTCCCCCGGCATCCGTGCCAGGCGCGCAGATCGGCGAAAAAACCCTGCAAAAGCGCCTGGGATTCCTCTGCCAGCAGTCCCGCCGTCACGTCCGGGCGGTGGTTAAAGGGCAGCGCGAACAAATCGATGACGCTTCCGCAGCACCCCGCCTTGGTATCCCTGGCGGCATAGACCACGCGCCGGATCCGGCTGTTGATGATGGCGCCCGCGCACATCGGACAGGGCTCCAGCGTCACGAACAGATCACACTGCCATAATCGCCAGCCGCCCAGCGCCTTGCAGGCGGCGTCAATCGCGAGGATCTCGGCATGCCAGGTCGCGTTTTTACCGGTTTGCCGCCGGTTGTACGCCTGTGCGACGATCTCGCCGTCTTTTGCTACCACCGCGCCCACAGGCACTTCACCCAATTCCGCCGCCCGCCTTGCCTGCGCCAGCGCGGCGCGCATCAGCTCCTGGTCAGTCATGCTGCGCCCCGCATCTGCGCCGCTACTAGGTTCACCGCCAGCAAAATAACGGTTATGGTATAAACGGGCGCTTTAAAAATCTCTATTACGCGCGGGCCGGTCTGCATTCCCTCTTTAAATTGGAAGCCCTGTTGCCTTGCGCGCCACAACACCAAAACCGCCAAAAGCGGAAAGATCAATAAGATCCCAGTCTGCACAACCGCCGAGAGGTTTTGCGGCGCATAGCGGTGCACATAGAGGTTTAAAAAGGCGATGCCGTTGTTGACAAAATGCAAGAGCATGCCGGGTAAGATGCTCCCCGTCCGCTCCGCGAGCCAACCCAAAAACAACCCGCAGCAAAACGCGGTCAGGCACTGTGCCGGGTCCTGGTGCAGCAGCGCAAACAAAAGCGCGGGCGCCAAGATGGCCGGCCCGCTGCCGCAGGGGTGCAATAGACCCTGCAGGGCGCCGCGGAAAAGAATCTCTTCCCCCAGGGCGGGCAGCACGCAGTGCAAAACAAACGCCACCGCCAGCGCGGCGCCGCCCGCGGGCAGCACCGTGATGGGGCTTTCGCGCCCCGTTAAATGGTTCAAAACCGCGCCCACCAAATTGGCCGCATTGGCAAGGCCCAAAAAGAGCGCCAAACAAAACCACGGCGACCACTCTCCGGGCCACAAAACGCGCAGGCTGGCCGGTTGCAGCCGCGTAACGCACAGCAAAAAAACAACCGGGATCGCCAACGCACACGCGCCCGCCAGGAGCGAGAGCAGACCCGCAGTCGTCTGCGTATAGCCAATGGGATCCGCCAGGCTGGAACCCGGAACACGCAGGCTCATCAAAAACGAGATGCCGGCGCGCAAAAGCGTGTTGGCCGCATAGTAGCACAAAACGCCCACGGCACACCAGTCCGCCGCGCCGCGCACGCCCCGCACCCTCGGCAGCTTCTGCAACTCGGTACCCTCCGTTCCGGCTTTTTGTTCAATTTTAGCACAGCGCCGCGCGCATTGCAATCTTCTCGCCTTATAAATTGGTGCACTTTTACTATACTATCTGTATAAAATAGATTGCTTTTACAGATTTGTATATCCCATCAGGTACTCGTCCACCACGGCGGCAGCCTCACGCCCCTCACGGATGGCCCAGACCACCAGGCTCTGCCCGCGGCGCATATCCCCGCATGCGAATACGCCGGGTACCTCGGTCGCGTACCGCTCGCATGCCGCCGTGCCGCGCCCCGTCCGCCTGATGCCGAACGCGTCCGTCACGTAGCGCTCACAGCCGGTAAAGCCTGCGGCGATCAGCACAAGGTCGCAGGCAAGTGTGTATTCCTCGCCGGTGGGTACCATGGCGGGCCGACCGTCTGTGATTTTGCTTGCCAGTTTTTGCACCACGGCGCCGCTTACCGCGCCGTCGTCGCCTGCCAAAAACGCCTTTACGGTGGACTGCCACCTACGCGGTTCGCTGCCGAACAAGGCGATGGCCTCTTGCTGGCCGTAGTCTGTTTTAAGTACTTTGGGCCATTCCGGCCAGGGATTGTCATCGGCGCGCTGTGCGGGCGGACAGGGCAGCATCTCCAACTGGGTGACGCTTGCGCACCCTTGGCGGATTGCGGTGCCCACACAGTCGTTGCCGGTGTCGCCGCCGCCGATCACCAGCACGTTTTTGCCCTTGGCGTTGGGGCAGGCGCCATCCGCAAAGCGGGAATCGAGCAGGCTCTTGGTTACGGCGGAAAGATAATCGACGGCGAAATAGATTCCCTTCGCCTCGCGGCCCGCCACGGCCAGGTCGCGCGGCTCCTTCGCGCCGCAGCACAAAACGACCGCGTCAAACTGCTCGGTTAACTCCTGCGCCGTAGGCCCGCCCGCGCCGCCGATATCGGCGCCCGTCACAAAGCGGATGCCCTCCGCCTTCATCATATCGACGCGGCGGTCTACGACCCACTTTTCCAGTTTCATGTTGGGGATGCCGTACATCAGCAGCCCGCCCGCGCGGTCGGCACGCTCGTAAACAACCACATTGTGTCCGCGCTTGTTGAGCAGATCCGCCACCGAGAGCCCCGCCGGGCCGGACCCCACCACGGCGACGCATTTGCCGGTGCGGGCGGGCGGCGGGACCGGGCGCATGGCGCCGCTTGCGTAACCGTACTCGATGATCGCGCGCTCGTTTTCCCGCACCGTTACGGGATCGCCGGTGGCCATGCCGCAGGTGCAGGCCGCCTCGCACAGGGCGGGGCAGACGCGGCCGGTAAATTCCGGGAAGCGGTTGGCGGCGATCAGCCGCCGCAGCGCCAGCTCCCAGTGCCCGTGGTAGACAAGGTCGTTCCACTCCGGGATCAGGTTGTGGAGCGGGCACCCGCTTACCATCCCGCACAGCATCATACCGCTCTGGCAAAAGGGCACGCCGCAGTCCATGCAGCGCGCACCCTGCGCCTGCTGTTCGTCGCGGTGCAGCGGGACGTGAAATTCCTCAAAATTCCGGATGCGCTCAAGCGGCGGCAACTCCGTACTCGTCTGGCGGGTTATCTGCATAAAACCCGTTGGATTTCCCATCGTTTGCGTCCCTCCCTCAGTGCGCGGCGTTCTTCATCGCGTAAAAGGCTTCGATCTGGGCCTGTTCGCTGTCTTCGCCCTTTTCTTCCATCTGCGCGATCAGGCGCAGCATCTTGTCATAGTCGTGGGGCAGGACCTTTTTGAATTTGGGCAGCCATACGGCGAAGTGGTCCAGGATCTCCTGCCCGCGCGGGCTGCCGGTCGCCTGTACATGCTCGCGGATCAGATCGCGCAAAAGCGAGACGTCGTACTTGTGCTCGACCGGCTCCAGGCTGACCATGTCTTTGTTGACGCGCTGGTAAAAGTCCCAGTCCTCGTCTAACACATAGGCGATGCCGCCGCTCATGCCGGCGGCGAAATTCTTGCCGGTCTTGCCCAAAATCACCACGGTGCCGCCCGTCATATACTCGCAGCCGTGGTCGCCCACGCCCTCTACAACGGCCGTGGCGCCGGAGTTGCGCACACAAAAGCGCTCGCCCGCCACGCCGTTGATAAACGCCTTGCCGCCCGTCGCGCCGTACAGCGCCACGTTGCCGATCACGATGTTTTCCCCGCGGTCATAGCGCACGTCCGCGGGCGGAAAGACGATCAGCTTGCCGCCGGACAGTCCTTTGCCCATGTAGTCGTTTGAGTCACCCTCCAGTTCCAGCGTCAGCCCCGCCGGGATAAAGGCGCCAAAGCTCTGTCCGCCGTAGCCTTTGCAGTGCACAACAAAGGTGTCTTCCGGCAAGGGCGCTGCCCAGCGCCGCGTGATCTCGCTGCCAAAGATCGCGCCGAACGCGCGGTCGGTGTTGCCGACGTTCAGCGTGACCTGCGCGGGGGCGGGGGTGTCCGAGGCGAAGGACTTTTTAAACTTTTTCATCAGTATGCGCATATCGGGCGTCTTTTCCAGCCCGAAGTCAAAGACGTCCTCTTTTTTAAAGTGGACGGCGCCGCCGCTTTGCGGCGCATGCAGCAGCGCGCTCAGATCCAGCCGCTGTGTCCGGCTGCCCTGCAAGCCGGGCGCGGTGCGCAAAAGATCCGTGCGCCCCACCATCTCTTCTACGGTGCGCACGCCCAATTTCGCCATGTATTCCCGCAGCTCCTCTGCCATAAACCGCATAAAGTTCATCACGTATTCCGGCTTGCCCTTAAACCGCCTGCGCAGATCGGGATTTTGCGTGCAGATGCCAACGGGGCAGGTGTCCAGGTTGCAAACGCGCATCATCACGCAGCCCATCGCGATCAGCGGCCCGGTACCAAACCCGAACTCCTCCGCGCCCAGCAGCGCGGCGATGGCCACATCGCGCCCTGTCATCAGCTTGCTGTCCACCTCCAGGCGTACCCGGCTGCGCAATCCGTTTTGGATCAGGCACTGGTGTGCCTCCGCGATGCCCAGCTCCCACGGCAGCCCCGCTCCGTGGATGGAACCCAGCGCCGCCGCGCCGGTGCCGCCGTCGTAACCGGAGATCAAAATGACCTCTGCACCGGCCTTTGCAACGCCCGCCGCGATGGTTCCCACGCCCGCCTCGCTGACCAGCTTGACGCTGATCGCCGCGCGGCGGTTCGCGCATTTTAGGTCATAGATCAGCTGTGCCAGATCCTCGATCGAGTAGATGTCGTGGTGGGGCGGCGGCGAGATCAACCCCACCCCGGTGGTGGAGTGGCGGGTCTTCGCCACCCACGGGTAGACCTTGGCACCGGGCAGCTGCCCGCCCTCGCCGGGTTTGGCCCCCTGCGCCATCTTGATCTGGATTTCCTGCGCGCTGACCAGGTACCGGCTGGTAACGCCGAAGCGCGCGCTCGCCACCTGCTTGATGGCGGAGTTGCGCTCGGTGCCGTAGCGGTCCGCCGCCTCGCCGCCCTCGCCGGTGTTGGACTTGCCGCCGAGCCGGTTCATCGCGATCGCCATGCACTCGTGTGCCTCGCCCGAAAGCGCGCCGTAGCTCATCGCCGCTGTTTTGAACCGCTTTACGATGCTGTCCACGCTCTCGACCTCATCCAGCGGCACGCCGGTTTCTGGGTAGTTAAAATCCAAAAGACTGCGCAGGTGGGTGGGATCGCCGTCGGACGCGTTGACCGCCTCGCTGTACTGCAGGAACTTTGCATAATCGCCCGTCCAACAGGCCTGCTGCAGCAGATGGATGGTGACGGGGTTGTACAGGTGCTGCTCCGCCGCGGCGCCGCTTCGCAGTTTGTGTGAGCCCAAACTGTCCAGCTCCATGTTGATGTCCAGTCCCAGCGGGTCGAACGCCTGCTGGTGGCGCGCTTCCAGGTCGCTTTGGATGTCTTCCAGCGTGATGCCCCCCACGCGGGACACCGTGTTCGTAAAGTATTTGTCCACCACGGAGCGGCTGATGCCCAAAGCCTCAAAAATCTGGCTTCCCTGGTAAGACTGGATCGTTGAGATGCCCATTTTGGAGGCGATCTTGACGATGCCCGCCAAAACCGCCTTGTTGTAATCTTCCACGGCGGCGTAGTAATCTTTGTCCAGTCGGCTGTCGGCGATCAACTGTCGGATCGTCTGCTGCGCAAGGTAGGGGTTGATCGCGCAGGCGCCGTAGCCCAGCAGCGTCGCAAAATCGTGTACCAGGCGCGGCTCGCCGCTCTCTAGAATCAGCGCCACGGCCGTGCGCTTGCGCGTGCGCACCAAATATTTTGACACGGCCCCCACCGCCAGAAGGCTGGGGATCGCGACGTGGTACTCATCGATGTCGCGGTCGGACAAAATCACGATGTTGGCGCCGTCGCGGTAGGCGCGGTCCACATCCACAAACAGCCGGTCGATGGCGTTTTCCAGGCGGGTATTCTTGTAGTAGCAGATGGATACGGTCGCCACCCGAAAGCCCGGTACGTCCATCGCCTTGATTTTGAGCAGGTCGGTCTCGGTCAGAATCGGGTTGTTGATTTTTAAGACCTTGCAATTGGTGCTGCGCTCTTCCAGCAGGTTGCCCTGCGCGCCGACATAGACGGTGGTCGAGGTGATGATCTCTTCGCGCAGCGCGTCGATCGGCGGGTTCGTGACCTGTGCGAACATCTGCTTAAAGTAATCAAAAAGCGGCGGGTGGGTGTGGCTCAGTGCAGCCAGCGGCGTATCAGAGCCCATGGCGCCGGCCGGCTCCGCGCCGTTTTTCGCCATCGCCAGCATCGCGCCGCTGATGTCTTCATATCGGTAGCCGAACGCCTTTTGCAGCCGCGTGAGCTCTTCGCGCCCGTAGGTTACGATCTTTTGGTTCGGGACTTTCAGATCTTTTAGATCCACCAGGTTTCGGTCCAGCCACTCGCCGTAGGGCTGGCGGCTCGCGTAATCGGTTTTCAGTCGGTCGTCGTCCACAAGCTCGCCCTTTACGGTATCGACCAGCAACATTTTGCCCGGCCGCAGACGGTCTTTGCGCACAATCGTGTCAGCGGGGATGTCCAAAACACCCACCTCGCTGGATAAGATCAGCCGGTCATCCTTTGTAATGTAGTATCGGCTCGGGCGCAGACCGTTGCGGTCCAGCACGGCGCCCATCACGTCGCCGTCACTGAACAAAATCGAAGCGGGGCCGTCCCACGGCTCTAGCATCGTCGCGTAATACTGGTAAAAGTCCCGCTTTTTGGGATCCATGCTCTTGTTGTTGCTCCACGGCTCCGGTATGGTTACCATCACGGCGAGCGGCAGCTCCATGCCGTTCATCACCATGAACTCCAGCGTGTTGTCCAGTATGGCCGAGTCCGAGCCGTTCTGGTCGGCGATGGGCAAAATTTTGCTCATATCTGCCTGCAGGTAGGGACTGCTGATGGTCTCTTCGCGCGCCAACATGGTGTCAACGTTGCCGCGTATCGTGTTGATCTCGCCGTTGTGCAGGATAAACCGGTTGGGATGCGCACGGTTCCAGCTGGGTGCCGTGTTGGTGGAAAACCGGCTGTGCACCATGCCAATCGCGCTCACATAGTCGGTGTCCTGCAGGTCCGGGTAAAAAAGCCGAAGCTCCTTGACCAAAAACATGCCCTTGTACACGATGGTTCGGCTGGACAGGCTGCAGACGTAAGTGTCCGGGCTGGACTGCTCAAATACGCGGCGCGCCACATACAGCCTGCGGTCGAACGGCAGACCCTTTTCCATGCGCGGCGGCTTGCCCACAAAGCCCTGCCAGATGCTGGGCATACAGCTGCGCGCCGTGTTCCCAAGAACTTCCGGGCAGGTCGGCACGGCGCGCCAACCCAAAAATGGCAGCCCTTCTTTTTGGCAGATGATCTCAAACAGCTTTTTCGCGCGGCTGCGCCGTAATTCCTCTTGCGGGAAAAAGAACATGCCTACGCCGTATTCGCGCTCCCCATCCAGCTGTATGCCCACCTCACCGGCCGCCTTGTGGAAAAACGCGTCCCCGATTTGCAGCAAAATGCCCACGCCGTCGCCGGTCTTGCCCTCGGCGTCCTTCCCGGCGCGGTGCTCCAGATGTTCCACGATTTTCAGCGCGTCGTCGATGGTTTGGTAGCTCTTCCGGCCCTTGATGTCCACCACGGCGCCAATGCCGCAGCTGTCGTGTTCAAAACGCGGATCGTATAACCCGTCCTTTTGTAAGGTAAAGTCCTGCATGCGTATTCCTCCGTGAGGGAATGTCCAGCCCGTTTCTTAGGATCGATCTCTTTGCCGCTGAGGGTATCGGGGCACTGGGGGTGGTGAGAAAAAATTTTTTCCTGTGTGCCCCGCCCAAAACCGGTCACACGCCGGCTTGATCCCGCCATTTGAGTATTAAACCTAAAAACGTTCCTGCCGCAGGGGCACACCCCTGCTGGCGGGAACGTCGTTGTTCTGCCACTACTATACCACACCGCGCTCGGCGTTACAACCGTCTAAGCGGCAAAATTTTTCATTTTCCGCACAAAAAGCGCGTCGCAGCCGCGAAAGCGGCTGCTCCGCTCTCGCGCTGCCGTTTGCTTTGGGCAACAACACCTACCACCTGGTTAAATTTCCGTTATCTTCCAGATAGCGCCTTACAATATAACGATACTCACTGCGATTATTACCAACCACGCCAAGAACTTTGATATCACAGTCACTTTCAGGTTCTGTGTGAAAAACAGATAATTTCTCAAATGAAGAACTCACAATTCTGCGTTCCCAGCCATTCCTGCTGATCCTTTCCTGAAACGCGGGAAAATCCCTGTAAAGTTGATCAGGATGAAAGCGCTGTGGATCAGTTCCACCTTATCCGCTACCTCATACGCGGCGTCCATAAATTTATAGTACACATGCTTGTCAGATGTATCCTTCGTTTCCTCCTGATACGGCGGATTGCCGATCCCGTAAGCAAACAGTTTCTTTCCCATGGCTTACATCGCCTTTATATCCATAAATCGCAATACTGTATTGCTTCTCCAGTCAAAGATTCGGCAAGGTGTTGCGACCGGCTCCTCCCGGTTTGCGGGGATGGCATCCCCGTCCATTTCTCCGTCCATATCAAAAATCGTCATCTGCTTAAACGCTTCATACGGCTTGCCCAGGGGCACAGTGTCCTTCAGCCCGTCCATCTGCCAGATGTTCCATGCGATCCTGTCCGCCACCTTGCGCAGCACATCCTCGTCGGGGCGCCGCTGCCAGCGCTCTTCAAAATAATCCGTGAACGTCAGCAGCAGATTGATTCTCGCGATCAAAACGTTGTCGCCCTGGTACTCATAACCGTAGGTTGCCTCAAAGGCGCGCATTGCCCAGGTAAGCCACGCCTCAAAGGTATCGGTATTCTCATTGACAATCCGCAGCTTTCTGTCCAGCATTCCGATCCGCCTTACAAGCGCTCCGATCCTTTCTCCCGTTGCCACATCGTAGCGCGAGACAAGAAATGGCGCCTCGCCGCAGGTAATTTCCAGCCTGCGGGAATCCACATACTCCTGCCAGCTCCTTTGCTCTGGGAATTCGATTTTCCCCTGCGTTACTTGCCAGGTGTGATCCCCGTCCCCGCACGCGGTGTTAAATACATCCTTGCGCCCGAACCAATCCTCGTCACAATCATTGTTCATCTGGTTGCAAAGCCATGCGGGGGTGAAAACCTCCGCCTTTTTTCTCGTGCGCTCCGCCTGTGTCTGCTGGGACTTTTGGATGCGGGGGCGGATGCTATCGGCGTGGCGCAGCAGCGCGCCCGCGTCCATCTGCGCCACATCCCGGAAGGCTTCGCCGTACCCATCATAGGTGTCAGTGGCCCAGATGAGATTTTTTTGCGTCGATTTATCCTGCAGCAGCACATCCAGCACATTCGCCACGGGGTAACTGCCGATGTCAATCAGTTTCTCCAAAGGGGTGTCGCTCCTTTCCGGTTGCGGCTTTAACCTGCGCTGTATTTTTGTAGGTCGGCGCCCGATCCTGCTGTGACCATCATCGTCTCCAAACTGTATCCGAGGCACCGGCCCTGCGAAAAAGGCCAGGAAAAACCGATAGAATTGTACTACATTTGCGGGGCAAAAGCAAAGTGTATCGTAGCGCCGTTCAAGAGAAATCGCGATTGACAGATAAAATCCCGCCACACCGGATCGATGGGGGTGAAGAAACGCAGACATCCCCGCTGTATTTTTAAGATACCGCGGCTTTGGCCGGTACTTTGAGAATACGATTGCGATATTGTTTTACCGCGCCGAGTGTGCTATACTTTAAGCGGGCAGGTGGTGCGCCATCTTTCTTTGTATCGGTTCACGGCGTTATTGCCCGCTCTGCCTTTTCTATTCGCCTTTGCTGCAGCGCGGTTTTAGCCAAAAAGACCGCCATCGGACCCCCAGTATCGAGGGCGGTCGGTCGTGCGCTTTCATTTCGCCGCTTCATGTTCGCCCCCATATTAACCCAAGGAGGGAAAGCACCGTGTTTTTGACTCGATTTTTGGCCAAGGGTCAGCCGTTCCCGAACAGTCGGCTGGGCTACTACCAGGCCATTGAGGATGCCTATGCCGCCAAATTCGCGCAGGCACAAAACGGCACTACTTTTACCCCACCCCAGCCGCAACCGCGGGCGGGCGGAATCAACTTTGACGATATCAACCGCGCCTACCAGTCGCAGACCGGCGCGCAGGGTGATCATACCGGAGGTTCCGGTGGTGGTTTCGGTGGCTTTGGTGGCAGATTTGGCGGCGGTTCCGGCGGCGGGGAGCGCCCGCCGCGCAAGCCGCGCAAACCGATCGGCAACTGGTTTGTACGCACGCTGATCAACCTGGGCGTCACACTGCTCGTGGCGTTGGTGTGGTTTTATATCGAGCTTCCCGCCATCAATCTGCACGAAGAGGGCTTTTACTTCTACGCACTGGTGCTGTGCGCCGTCTACTGCGGCTGTGCCATCCTGACGTCCGGCTTCCAGGGAAACGGATGGCGCGGCTACTTTACCTTCCTGCGCAAGCAATGCCTGATCCCCTTCGCCGCGGCGGTGCTGCTGGTGGCGACGTATCTGGTGGGCACGGCAGCGAGCTGGGTGGTCCTGCGCGCGGGCTCTTATGCGAAACTTTTGACCATCGAGACAGGCGATTTCGCCCAGGACATTGAGGAGATCTCCTATGACCAGATCCCCATGCTGGACGCCGATTCCGCCTCTCGGCTGGGCAGCCGCAAACTGGGCGAGTTGAGTGACATGGTCAGCCAGTTCGAGATTTTGCCCAGTTATTCCCAGATCAACGTCAAGGGGCGCCCGGTGCGCGTCACCTCGCTGATGTACGGCGATATCATCAAGTGGTTTACCAACCGCTCCGATGGTCTGCCCGCCTATATCGTGGTGGACATGGTCACGCAGGAGGCCGAGGTCGTGCGCCTGGACCGCGGTGACAATCCGCAGGGCATGAAGTACACTCCTGCGGAGCATTTCGGCCGCAACCTGTACCGCCATCTGCGTTTTCATTACCCCACCCTGATGTTTGAGGATCCCGTATTTGAGATCGACGACGAAGGCACACCCTGGTGGGTCTGCCCACGCCAGGTGCGCAGGATCGGCCTGTTCGGTGGCGAGGATGTGAACGGCGCGGTTCTTGTCAACGCCATCACCGGCGAGAGCGAATACTACGAGGAAGTCCCTAGCTGGGTGGATCGCGTCTATTCCGCTGACCTGATCATGCAGCAGTACGATTATTACGGCCTGTACCACAACGGCTTTATAAACAGTCTGTTCGGCCAGCGCGACGTGACGCTGTCCAGCGCCGGCTATAACTACATCGCGATTGACGACGACGTGTATATGTACACTGGCGTCACCTCGGTCACGAGCGACCAGTCCAACATCGGCTTCATCCTCTCAAACCAGCGCACCAAAGAGACGCACTTCTACTCGATCGCCGGCGCCACCGAGACTTCGGCCCAGGCTTCGGCCGAGAGCCAGGTGCAGCAGATGCGCTATACGGCCACCTTTCCGCTGCTGCTCAATATTGCCGACCAGCCGACCTATTTCATGGCCCTGAAAGGCGAGGACGGCCTTGTCAAGATGTACGCCATGGTCAATGTGCAGCAGTATTCCATTGTCTCTACCGGCGGCACCGTCGCGGAATGTGAGTCCAACTACCGCCGCGCGCTCGCCAACAACGGCCTGATACGCGACGACCAGGCCGAGGTGGTGGAGCCCGACCGCGATACCGCCGAGGGCGTCATTGCCGAGATCCGCACGGCTGTGCTGGACGGCGACAGCTACTACTTCCTGCGCCTGGAGGGGCAGGACGCCTTTATCACGATCAACGCCGCCGAGAACCCGCTCGCGGTTATCCTGAATGTCGGCGATACCGTCAGCATTGACTACGACACGGGCGAGACGGGCAGCATCCTGACCGGCGCCACGCTGGAGCGCACGGCCGAGGCGAAGCCCTCGCCGACGCCATCTGCATTGCCTTCTGCGGAAGAGTCAGAAGAGCCAGAAGTGACGAGTGAGCCTGTCAACCAGGAGAACGAAGGCGAGCCGGCATCGAGCGCGCAGCCCTCACCCGGACCCAGTGAGCCGGCAGGTACGCCCGCACCCGCACAAACGGCCGAACCGCAAAGCTGAAAAGCCGCCTGGCGCGGTAAATGTCCTTACCCGCCGGGGGCAGGAGGAAGTAGCGCACTGCTTTTGCTAGATGAAGAACTGCCGCTCGCCATCGCCGCCGCGGCCGTCGCCGCCTTTCTCCTGGTCAAACGGCGCAGGCGACGTTGACAAAACGCAAAGCTTTATAGGAGACTGTACATGAAAAAGAACAAAGCGGACATCAAAAAGGTAGTGCTGGCGTATTCCGGCGGCCTCGATACCTCCGTCATCATCCCGTGGCTCAAAGAAAACTACAACAACTGTGAGGTCATCGCCGTCTCCGGCGACGTCGGGCAGGGCGCGGAACTGGACGGTCTGGAAGAAAAGGCCAGGCGAACCGGCGCTTCCAAACTCTACGTGCTGGATCTCAAAAAGGAGTATGTTGAGGAATTTATCTGGCCCTGCCTCAAAGCGGACGCCAAGTATGAGGACTACCTTCTGGGCACAAGCCATGCCAGGCCCTGCATCGCTAGGGCGCTGGCGCGCATCGCCCTGCAAGAGGGCGCCGACGCGATCTGCCACGGCTGCACCGGCAAGGGCAACGATCAGGTGCGCTTTGAACTCACGCTCAAGGCGTTCGCCCCGGACATCGCAATCATCGCGCCGTGGCGGGAATGGGACCTGAAGAGCCGCGAGGAAGAAATCGACTACGCCGAGGCCCACAACGTGCCGCTGCGCATCGACCGCACGACCAACTACTCTAAAGATAAAAACCTCTGGCATCTCTCGCACGAGGGGTTGGATCTCGAAAATCCCCAAAACGAGCCGCCCTATAAAAAAGAGGGCTTCTTAGAGATGGGTGTTTGCCCGGAGCTCGCGCCGGATACCCCCACCTACCTCACCATCCACTTTGAAAAAGGCGTTCCCACCGCGGTGGACGGCACCGAGATGGGCCCCGTCGAGCTGATCGAGCATCTCAACCGGGTCGGCGGCGCCAACGGCATCGGCCTTTTGGATATTGTAGAAAACCGCCTCGTCGGCATGAAGAGCCGTGGCGTGTACGAGACGCCTGGCGGCGCGATCCTCTATAAGGCGCACAACGTGTTAGAGACCATCACGCTGGACAAAGAGAGCTTCCACTTTAAAGAGCAGGTCGCCCAAAAGATGGCGGAACTCGTCTATAACGGGCAGTGGTTCACCCCCCTGCGAGAGGCGCTCAGCGCTTTTACCGACAGTTTGCAGTCTTGTGTCACGGGCGATGTGCGCCTCAAACTCTATAAGGGCAACCTGATCAACGCAGGTGTGACAAGCCCCTATTCCCTTTACGATGAACAGACCGCCAGCTTTGGCGAGGACGACGACTACAACCAATCTGACGCCGCCGGCTTTATCAACCTGTACGGTCTGCCCATCGCGCAGCGCGCGAAGCTCTCAAAGAAGTGGGGCAATTAAAATGCCGCAACTTTGGCAGGGGCGGTCTTCCAAACCTGTGGACGACCGCGTAAACGATTTTAACTCTTCCATCCGCTTTGACGCCCGCCTTTTGGTAGAGGATATCGAGGGCAGCTTGGCGCACAGCGCGATGCTCACCGAGCAGGGCATTTTAAGCACCGCGGACGGCGAGGCGATCCGCACAGGGCTGCTGGGGATTTTGGCCGATGTGCAAAGTGGAGCTCTCACCGTAGACCCGCAGGCGGAGGACGTGCACACCTTTGTGGAACAGACACTTACGGCGCGCATCGGCGACGCCGGCAAGCGCTTGCATACGGGGCGCAGCCGAAACGATCAGGTCGCGCTCGACATGCGCCTTTGGCTGCGCAAGGCCTGTGCGGTGTTACAGGGGCAGCTGCGGGATTTGATTGAAACACTCTGCCTGCGCGCCGAAGAAGGCGCCGGGTACGTGATGCCCGGCTATACGCATTTGCAGCGCGCCCAGCCCATCACCTTCGGCCACCAGCTTATGGCGTACGCCTGGATGCTGCTGCGCGACCGCGGCCGTTTGGCCGACGCTGTTGAGCGCATGGATGCCGAGTGCCCCTTGGGCAGCGGCGCGCTCGCAGGCACCGGCTATCCCATAGACCGCTTTGCGACGGCCAAAGCGCTGGGTTTCACGGCGCCCTGCCCAAACTCTTTAGACGGCGTCTCGGACCGTGATTTTTGCATCGAGATCGCCGTGGCGCTCAGCACCTGCATGATGCACCTTTCGCGCCTTGCCGAGGAGATCATCCTCTGGTGCAGCTGGGAGTTTCGTTTCGTGGAACTGGACGACGCCTTTACCACCGGATCTTCCATCATGCCCCAAAAGAAAAATCCCGACGTCTGCGAGCTCGTCCGCGGCAAGACGGGGCGCGTCTACGGCGATCTTCTGGCGCTTTTGACCGCGATGAAGGGCCTGCCCCTTGCCTATAACAAAGATATGCAAGAGGATAAAGAGGCGATCTTTGACGCCGTCGATACTTTGCGCCTCTGCCTAAATACTGTGACGCCGCTCATCGCCACCATGACGCCGCATCCTGAAAATATGCGCGCCGCCGCTGCCCAGGGCTTTATCAACGCCACCGACTGCGCCGACTATTTGACCAAAAAAGGTCTTGCGTTTCGTGACGCCTACCGTTGCACCGGCGCGATGGTTCGCTATTGCACGCAACAAAAGAAAACGCTGGAGGAGCTGACTTTGCCAGAGTTTCAGTCCTTTAGCCCCCTCTTTGCCGAAGATATCTACGCGGCGATCGACCTAACCGCCTGCTGTGAGGGGCGCACAAGTTACGGCGGGCCGACCAGGGCGAGCGTTTTGGAGCAGTGCCAAAAAGCGCGCGCGCGCAATGTGGCGCTCGCGTTTACCTGCGGCGATGCCACGGCTGCCCGTGCCGAAGAGGTGTGAGCTTGTATGGCATACCGTGTCTTTATTGACGGCAGCGCCGGAACGACAGGCCTGCAAATACACGACCGGCTGGCCGCGCGCGGCGATGTTATGCTTTTGACCCTGCCGGAGCGCGACCGCAAAGACGAGCGAGCGCGCAAGCAGGCGATGAACGAGGCGGACATCGTTTTTCTCTGTCTGCCGGATGACGCCGCGCGCCGTGCCGTCGCGCTTATCGAAAATCCGCACACCCGTGTGATTGACGCCTCGACTGCGCATCGCACCGCTCCCGGCTGGGTCTACGGCTTTGCGGAGCTGTGCGCTGCGCAGTGCGCAGCCATTGCAAGCGCCGGCCGTGTTGCCAATCCGGGCTGCCACGCGACGGGCTTTATCAGCGTCGTCGCGCCGCTACTCTCGGCGGGGCTTTTGGATCCCGGCGACAAACTCAGCTGCGTTTCGCTTACGGGGTATTCCGGCGGCGGCAAGGCGATGATCGCGCGCTATGAACAGGAGAAGTCAGAGCCGCTGTGCTCTCCTGCGCCCTATGCGCTATTGCAGCGGCATAAACACCTGCCGGAGATGCAAACAATCTGCGGCTTAAAGGAGCCGCCTGTTTTTATCCCCGTGGTGGACGATTATTACAAAGGGATGGCGAGCCTTGTGCCGTTGCCCGGGCTAGACGCCGCGGCGGTGTGGGACTGCCTGGCGCAGCATTACGCGGGCCAAAAGGTCATGCAGGTTGCGGCGCTCAACGCCGCGCCGACGCTCTACGCGAATGCGTTTGCGGGTAAAGACAGTCTTTGTCTGTATGTCTGCGGCCAGCCAGAGCGCTGTGCGGTCGTCGCCTTGTTTGATAACTTAGGCAAGGGCGCCGCCGGCGCCGCGGTGCAAAATATGAACTTGATGTTGGGTCTGCCGGAGCAGACCGGCCTTACACTGTAAAATACTTTGTAGGGGAAGGGGAAAGAATACCATGGCCATCGAGATGATACAGGGCGGGATCTGCGCCCCGAAGGGGTTTGCGGCAGCCGGCGTGCACTGCGGCATCCGGCGCAACCGGGCCAAAAAAGATCTCGCGATCATCAAGGCGGATGTGCGCTGCGCCGCGGCGGCGTGCTACACCACCAACAAAATTCACGGTCACCCCATTGACATTGACCGCGCGCACCTGCGCGACGGCTATGCCCAGGCGATCGTGGTCAACAGCGGCAACGCCAACACCTGCGCGCCGGGCGGGCGGGAGCTGGCGCTCAAAACTTGCGCTCTTGCCGCCGAGGCGCTGGGCCTGCCGGAAGAGGATATCCTGCCCAGCTCCACCGGCGTCATTGGCCAGGAGTTAAAACTGGAACCATTTGAGCGGGGCATTCCGACTGCGGCCGCGGCGCTGGACCACAGCCCCGAGGCGAGCCTCGCCGCCGCGGAGGCGATCATGACGACCGACACCCACCCCAAACAGTTCGCGGTGGAGTTTACGTTGGGCACCAAGACCTGCCGCATCGGCGCAATTGCCAAGGGTTCCGGCATGATCCACCCCAATATGGCTACGATGCTGCTCTTTATGACGACCGATGCCGCCGTGGAACCGGGTGTGTTACAGGAAATCTTAAACGAGCTGGTCGGCGCGACTTTTAACCAGATCTACGTGGACGGCGATACCTCCACAAACGATACCGTTACGCTGCTGGCCTCCGGCCTTGCGGGCAACGACCCGATCCAACCGGGCAGCGCGGAATACGATACCTTTGTCGAGGCCCTGACCGTTGTCGCCGAGCATATGTGCCGGGAGCTGGCCAAAGACGGCGAGGGCGCGTCGAAGCTGCTGGTCTGCAACGTTTCCGGCGCGCCGGACGTCAAAACGGCTCGCGCCGTGGCCAAAAGCGTGGTCGGCTCCACGCTGTTCAAGGCCGCCATGTTCGGCGAAGATGCCAACTGGGGCCGCATTTTGTGCGCCATCGGCTATACGCCTGGCGACTTTGACGTGAGCGGCGTCTGCGTGTGGCTTTGCAGCGCGGCCGGAGAGGTATATGTCTGCGAGAATGCCGCCTACCATCCGTTCAGCGAAGAGAAGGCAGCCGAGATCCTGCGCGAAGATGAGATCGAAATCCGCATCTACCTGGGGGGTGGCGACGCCTGCGCCAAAGCCTGGGGCTGTGACCTGACGTATGAGTATGTGCGCATCAACGGCGATTACCGCACATAATCGCGTTGCGGGTACCGCCGATGCGCAGCCGGGGTGAAACGCCATGAAAAGCACAGAGATGGCTCGGCTCTTTTCAGAGGCGACGCCGTACATACAAAAATACCACGGCAAAACCGTCGTTATCAAGTACGGTGGGAATGCCATGGTCAACGAAGCGCTCAAAAAAACTGTGATGAATGACCTCGTCACGCTCACGCTTCTGGGTGTGCGCGTGGTGCTGGTGCACGGCGGAGGTCCCGCCATCGACCAAATGCTCAAAAAGCTGGGCATCGAATCCCACTTTGTAGGCGGTCTGCGGTATACAGACGCCTCCACCATGGCGGTGGTGCAGCAGGTGCTGGCTGGGCAGGTCAACAAAGATCTCGTCGCGCTGCTCAAAGGGCGCGGGGTCGGTGTGTGCGGCATGGATGGGAACATGCTTTTGTGTGAGCGCAAGACCGCGCCGGACGGCAGCCATCTGGGCTACGTCGGAGAAGTAAAGCAGGTGCGCACGGAGCTCTTGGAACTGCTTTTGCAAGAGGGGTTTATCCCTGTTATCGCCACGATCGGAATGGATCGAAACGGCACGCCGTACAACGTCAATGCCGACACAGCCGCCGCGGCGATCGCCGTCGCTCTGGGCGCGCAAAAACTGATCTCCATGACGGATGTCGCGGGTGTATTGCGCGATCCGGCCGATGAGAATACCCTGCTCCGCGAGATTGCGTTAGGCGAGCTTGAGGCGTTAAAAGCCGGGGGCGTGATCACCGGCGGTATGCTGCCCAAGGTGGAAGGGCTCGCGCGCGTGGTGCGCGCCGGCGTACCGGAGGCAGCCATTATCGACGGGCGCGTGCCGCATGCGCTGCTGCTGGAGCTCTTCAGCGACCGCGGTTTGGGCACGTTGCTCTATCAAGATAACATGCAATCGGAGGGAAAATGATGGATCCCTGCAAAGAACAAACCCCGGATCGCGAACGGCTCCTGCGCGCTGACGCCGACTATGTGCTGCCCACCTATGCACGCAGCCCCGTGGTGCTGGTGCGGGGGGAGGGTGCGACAGCCTGGGATCTGGATGGCAAGGCCTATCTTGATTTTACCAGCGGAATCGGCGTGAACAGTTTGGGGTACTGCCATCCCGCCTGGGTCAGCTCCGTCTGTGCACAGGCGCAAACGCTGCAGCATACCTGCAATCTCTACTACAATTTGCCCTATATCGAACTGGCGCGGACGCTCTGCACGCGCACCGGCCTCGCCAAGGTCTTTTTTGCCAATTCCGGGGCCGAGGCAAATGAAGGCGCCATCAAGGCCGCCCGCAAGTACGCTGCGGATCGCTACGGCCCGCAGCGCAGCACCATCGTCACGCTGCAAAATAGTTTCCACGGCCGCACGCTCGCCACGCTTGCCGCTACGGGCCAGCCGGAATTCCACAGCGATTTTGGCCCCTTGCCGCAGGGATTTCGCTATGCAGCCGCAAATGACCTCGATGCGCTGCATGTCGCGCTGGACGATACTGTCTGCGCGGTGTTGATCGAGCTGGTGCAGGGGGAGGGCGGCGTGATCGCGCTGGATCGCGGCTATGTGCAGGCGCTCGCCGCGCTGTGCGCCGAGCGGGATTTGGTGCTGATCGTCGATGAGGTCCAGACAGGCATCGGCCGCACCGGCACGCTGTTTGCGTTTGAACAGTACAAGATCCATCCTGATATCGTAACGTCCGCCAAGGGCCTGGGCGGCGGCCTTCCGATCGGCGCTATACTGCTCAGCCAAAAGGTTGCGGCACCGATGGGCCCCGGTTCCCACGGTTCCACATTTGGCGCAAACCCTGTGGCGTGCGCGGCGGCGAACGCCGTGTTAGGCCAAATCGACGATGCTTTTTTGGCGCAAGTGCGCAAAAAAGCCGCCTACCTGCGCGCAAAGCTAACGGGTCTGCCCCATGTGCAGGAGGTAAGCGGCTTAGGACTTCTGTTGGGTCTTGCTTTTGACCGCCCGGACATCACGCCCGGCGTGGTGCGCACCCTGTGTGAACAACAGGGCCTTCTTACGCTGACGGCAAAGAGCCGCCTGCGCCTTTTGCCCCCGCTCATCGTCACCGATGCTGACATCGACAAGGGCGTGGACATTTTGCGCGGGGTACTAAAAAGCTTTTAGCCGGGCGCAGCGCTGGGCATCAGGGTGGGCGTCGGCGCGGGTGCGCCACCGCTGAGATTTTGCAGCAGAAAGACAGCCAGAACCAAAACGCCCAGCGCGATGCGGTACCAGCCGAAGGCGGTAAATGTGTGCCGTTTGACATAGTCCATCAAAAAGCGGATGGCCAACATCGAGACGCCAAACGCGACGGCGCAGCCGATCCCCAACACGACGATCTCTGAAATCGCCAGCGAGTTGCCCCCGGCAAAGAACTTGACCACCTTGAGCAAACTGGCACCCGCCATGATCGGGATCGCCAAAAAGAAGGTGAACTGGCTCGCGATCGGCCGGCTCAGGCCACACAGCATGCCGCCCAAAATGGTGGCCCCGCTGCGCGAGGTGCCCGGGATCAGCGCCAAAACTTGCCATAAGCCGATCTGAAACGCCTGCTTATATGTGATGCGCCCCAACTTGACGGTTGTGGGCGCTCTTGGTCTGCGCTCCAGCAAGATAAACGCGATGCCGTACACGATCAGCGTTATGGCCACTACAACGCTGTTGTAAAGATGGGCGTCCAACCAGTCATCGAGCAAAAAGCCCAGCACGCCGGCCGGTAGGCAGGCAACGAGGATACGCAGCCACAGCCACACGACGGGCCAGCGCAGATGCCGCGTTATGCCGGTGTCGCGCCCGTTGTCAACACAAAAGGGCCAAAGCTTTTTAAAGTACAACACGACCACGGCCAGGATCGCGCCGAGCTGAATGACAACGCGGAACATCTCAATAAAGGCATCTGAGAACCGGAACTTTAATAACTGCTCCGCCAAAATCATATGCCCGGTACTGGAGATTGGCAGCCATTCGGTCAGGCCCTCGATCACGCCGTATGCTATCGCCTTGAGAATTTCTAAGAAGAGTTCCATACTGCTCTTTCTGCCGGTTTTGTACGCCGGCCCAATATGATAACGCAAAATGCGGCCGCAGATTCCGCATGCGCCGCGCGGCCGGTGGCCTGTCAGCGGCAGAGGATGTCAGCGTGTCAGCCCGGCAATTCGCTGCGCAAAAATTGTATGCCGGCGCCCAAAAGGGCTGGGCCCAGATGGACAGCCAGCGTGGCGCTCAGCCGTCCTCTAACAACCTGCTCGCTGCCCGGCACAGCTGCCGTCAGCGCTGCCTGCAGCTCATCGCCCTCCTGCGGAACGTTGCCGTCGCACACCACCAGGTTGAAGCGCACTCTGCCGCCGTTGCGGCTCTTCTCCTGCTCGACCATCTCTGAAATGTGCTGAATCAGCCACGGTGCTACCGCTTTTCGGCCGCGCACTTTGGCGGGGGAATAGGTCATGCCGGTTTTATCAAACGAGAGAATTGGTTTGATTTGCAAAAGCGTGCCCGCCACGGCAGTCGCACGGCCGATGCGCCCTCCGCGCTGCAGGTATTCCAGCGTGGACAAGCAGAAAAACACCGACGTGTCCTTTACAAGCTGCTCAACCAGTTTTTTGACCACATGGAACGGCAGGCCGCGCGCGGCATACTGTGCCGCTTGCAGCGCAAGAATTCCCACCCCGATGCTGGAAGAGCAGCTGTTGAAAACCGCGATATCCAAATCGGTTCGCTCCTGCGCCATCAGCCGCAGCAGGTTTGTCGTTCCCTCTGACAACGCCGAGGCGATGGGCATAACGATCACCTGGCGGTAGCCCCTGTCGTGAATGGTGTCAAACGCGGCCGCGATGTCCTCTTCACTGGGCGCACAGGTCTTAAAATTCTCTGTTTTCTGGCGCTCGTAAATGTCCTCAACCGTGATGTCAATCCCGTCGCGGTACATTTTGTCCCCGCAGGATATGCGCAGCGGCAGACAAAAAATGGGATACTTTTCATAGCATGACGGCGGTAAGTCACAGTCCGTGTCTGTTAAAACCGCGATCGAGGAAGCGGGTTCAGCCATGATGGAATACACCTCCCTGGGCATCCGGCAGTCAAGTGGCTGTTAGGTAAGAAGATATAGGTTGTCTACTTTCGCGCGGCGATCCTGGAACCCGCTGCGGTGCAGACGTACAAAAACAGCGCAATGGGGCAGGCTGTTTTGTTCCTTTTTTTGCGCGGTGTCCCGCTTTTGCACGATCCTTACGCGTACAGCGGGAACGCGGCGGTCAGGGCATCTACGCGCGCGGCGACGTCTGCCTTTTTTTCGTCATAATCGAAGATGCAGTCGGCGATGCAGTCGGCGATGACGTGCATCTCTCCCTTGCCCATGCCGCGCGTGGTCACGGCAGGTGTGCCGATGCGCAGGCCGCTCGTGATAAAAGGACTGCGCTTTTCGCCGGGGACCGTGTTTTTGTTGGCGGTAATATGCACAGCATCAAGCTTTTGCTCCAGTTCCTTGCCGGTACAGGCCGTATCGGTCAAGTCAATCAGGATCAGATGGTTGTCGGTGCCGCCAGAGACCAGTTTGACGCCGCGCGCGGCCAAGCCGGCCGCAAGCGCCTGCGCGTTTTCTACAATCGCTTTGGCGTATTCTTTGAATTCCGGCTTGAGCGCCTCGGCAAAGCATACCGCCTTGGCGGCAATCACATGCTCTAACGGGCCGCCCTGCGTGCCGGGAAAGATCGCGCTGTTGATGCGCTTGCTCAAATAGGCGTTATTTGTCAGGATCAAACCGCCGCGCGGCCCGCGCAGCGTCTTATGGGTGGTGCTGGTCACAACATCTGCATAGGCAACCGGGTTTTGGTGCTGTCCACCCGCCACCAGGCCGGCGATGTGCGCCATGTCTACCATCAGCATCGCGCCGTAGCCGTGCGCGATTTCCGCAAGTTTTTCAAAATCGATGGCGCGCGGGTAGGCCGAGGCGCCCGCCACCAGCAGCTTGGGGCGGATCCTGGCGACCTGTTTGGCCAGGGCGTCATAATCGATGTATCCTTCGTCGTTTACGCCGTAGCTCACGAAGTGGTAGTTCCTGCCGCTCATGTTGGCAGGGCTGCCGTGGGTCAGGTGCCCGCCCTGCGAGAGATCCATGCCCATCACTGTGTCGCCGACGTTGAGCAGCGCGAAATACACAGCAAGGTTGGCCTGCGCGCCGGAGTGGGGCTGTACGTTTGCATACCGGGCGTCAAAAAGCTTACAGGCCCGGTCGATGGCAAGCTGTTCTACCTCATCAATATAAGCACATCCGCCGTAATAGCGATGTCCCGGATACCCCTCGGCGTATTTGTTGGTCAGCACGCTGCCCATTGCCGCCATCACGGCCGGGCTAACGATATTTTCGCTCGCGATCAGCTCAAGGTTTTGGCGCTGGCGGCAGAGCTCTCGGCTCATCGCCTCGCCCAGCTCTGGATCCTGTGCACGCACAAGGCCGATGGTATCCATAAGATCCTGGTACATAGAACTTCCTTTCCTGACTTTACAGTCGTTAAAATACAATGTCGGCTTGCAGATCCCCTTGGATTCGCCCCACTGTTAGAGCGAACCCTTGGTGGAAAGCACGCCCTCGATGCGCGGATCCGGCCTTGTGGCCGCGTCCAGCGCTTTCCCAAACGCCTTAAACATGGCCTCCAGCTTGTGATGATCGTTTTCACCGTACAAGATCTTCAGATGCAGATTCATCGCAGCAGCGTAGCTCACCGCGTAAAAGAACTCGCGCGCCATCCGGGTCTCCATCCCGCCGCAGGCGGGGGTACAAAACGATGCGTCGTACACAAGGTAAGGCCGGCCGCCTAAGTCCACTGCACAGAGAGCCAGCGTCTCGTCCATGGGCAAAAGGCAGCTGCCGTAGCGCACGATCCCCTGTTTGTCACCCACGGCTTTGCGTATGGCGGTTCCCAGCGCGATGCCGGTATCCTCAATGGAGTGGTGGCAGTCTACCTGCAAGTCCCCTTCGCAGCGCAGGGTCAGATCAAATAGGCCGTGGCGGGCAAACCCCTCCAGCATGTGGTCAAAAAAGCCGATCCCGGTCTGGATATCGGACTGGCCGACGCCATCCAGTTCCAGCGTCAGGGTGATGCGGGTCTCCTTGGTAGTGCGGTTCACAGTCGCTATGCGGCCCATGCGCTCAAGCCCCCTCTTTTGACCATTTTGATCTATCGCTACTATACCATTTTTTGTCGCGCACGTCAATTTACTGGCGCGAGATGGTTCTACTTCCGTTGCGAGACTGGAATCGACTTGGAATGTTTACGATTTTGAAACATTTCTGCGCATTTTTTGCGCTACAATAAACAGATAAATCGTGTCGGATGTAAAATTTTACCGCACACAATTCGCTTTGGGGAAAGGGGGCGCCTCACATGGGCAGATGGATCGGCATCGATCTCGGCACGACCAACAGCTGTACCGCTGTCCTAGAAGGCGGGCGTCCCGTCGTCATTCCCAATGCGGAGGGGCAGCGCACAACGCCCTCGGTTGTCGCTTTCACCAAAAACGGGGAGCGCCTTGTAGGCGAACCGGCCAAGCGCCAGGCTGTGATCAACGCCACGGGAACCGTAAGCAGTGTCAAGCGGTTGATGGGAACCGATCAGCGCATTTCCATTGACGGAAAATCGTACAGCCCGCAGCAGATCAGCGCCTGCATTCTACAAAAGCTGAAAGCCGATGCAGAGGCTTACCTCGGGGAAGAAGTCACCGACGCGGTGATCACAGTGCCAGCCTATTTCGGGGACGCTCAGCGCCAGGCAACCAAAGATGCGGGGCGCATCGCGGGGCTCAATGTGCGCCGTATCATCAACGAGCCGACCGCCGCCTCGCTGGCGTACGGGCTTGACAACGGCCAGACGCAGACCGTGATGGTGTACGATCTCGGCGGTGGGACCTTTGATGTATCGTTGATCCGCATCGGGGACGGCATCATGCAGGTGCTCTCGACGTGCGGCGACAATCGTCTCGGCGGCGACGATTTTGACGCCCGTATTGTCGACTGGCTCGCTGCTGTCTTCCTTTCGGAACACAATATCGATCTGCGCAAAGACCCGCAGGCGCTGCAGCGGTTACGCCAGGAGGCCGAGAGTGCCAAAAAGGAACTTTCCGCCGCCACGCAGACTACGATTGACCTGCCCTTTATCGCAAACAGTTCAGAGGGTCCTTTGCATTTGCACGCGGATCTCACGCGCGCTCAGTTTGACGCCATGACAGCGGATCTCGTGGAGCGCACGGCGCTGCCCGTGCGCAACGCCTTGCAGGATGCCGGCCTTGCCGCGAACGATTTGGATCAGGTGCTGTTGGTAGGCGGGTCTACGCGTATCCCGGCTGTTCAGGCGAAGGTTCTTCGCATGGTGGATATCGAGCCCAGCAAGACGCTCAACCCCGATGAATGCGTGGCGTTGGGCGCCGCCGTGCAGGCCGGGCGCTTAGGCGGCGAGGAGCTGATCGCGGGGGAAAACCTTTTGCTGATGGACGTCACCCCCATGACGCTATCGATTGAGACAGTGGGCGGCGTCGCAACGCACCTCATTGACCGCAACACCGTCATCCCCACGCGGTACTCCCGCGTGTTTACCACGGCCGCTCCGTTCCAGAGTACCGTGGAAATCAAGGTTTTACAGGGCGAGCGGGAGCTCGCCAGAGACAATCGCCTGATCGGCAATTTTACGCTGACTGGCATCAAACGCGCCTGGGCGGGCGTGCCGCAGATCGAGGTCACCTTTGACATTGACGCCAACGGGATCGTCAAGGTAAGCGCGCGGGATCTGGACACCGGCCGCGCCCAGAGCATTACGATCACCGGCGCTTCCAACCTAAGCGAAGAGGAGATCCGCCGCGCCACGGCGGACGCCGCCCTCTACGCCAACCGCGACCGGGATCGCATGGCCGCTACCGAGGCGCTCAACGCCGCCGAGTCGGTTTTGTACCGCGTCAATACGGCACTCTCCAGCCCCGCAGGCAAGGCGTTGAGCCGTGAGTCTCGCGCGCATATCCGAGATGCGCAAAAGACGTTGGAACACTCCGTCAAGCGCATGAATGCCCAAAATATGACGACCGATGAGACGCGCAGGCTCAACACGCAGCGCAGCGCGCTTGAAAATGCCGCTGGCACGCTTTTAAGCTGACCGCTCGGCGCAGGGTGTAAAAGCGGAGAACGGTCACGACAAAGACACTCCTTCTCGCGCAGAACCCCAATGGGGAATTTACCGCCCCCAACAACAAAAAACGGCACAGCCGTGCGCACCGACTCTGCCGCATTACAAAATCAAAAATCCACAAGGTTAGACCGCCCCGTGCCGGGGCGGTCCTGCTTTTTAAAAGGTGCAGCGGATCATTTGTGGAAAGACTGGCTCTTTGCGCGGCTTTGTGTCAAACCAACACAAAGTGCAGCGGTTATTCCTCCTCACCCGCCAGGTTGCCCAGTTCCTTGGCCTGCTCGATCACCTTGGATTCTAACATCTGGGGCAGCGTTTCGTAGCGGACGAATTCGAACGTGAACCAGCCGCGCCCCTGCGTGAGCTGACGCAAGAACGTCGTGAAATCCTGCATTTCCGCCATGGGAACCTCGGCTTCCACGATTTGCTGGTTGTCTTCGTCCGGGTTCATGCCCAGCACGCGGCCGCGCCGCTTGGTTACCTCACTCATGATATCGCCGGTGTTGTCAGAGGGTACGTGCGCTTTGAGCGTGCCGATCGGCTCCAACAATACCGGGCCAGCCTTGGGAACGGCGGCCTTGTAGGCCAGCTTGGCGGCCATGATGAACGCCATTTCGCTGGAGTCTACCGGATGGTAGCTGCCGTCTAACAGGGTGGCTTTCATGCCCACCATCGGGTAGCCGGCCAAAACGCCCTTTTCGGCAGCCTGGCGCACGCCTTTTTCCACCGCGGGGAAGAAGTTTTTGGGCACGCTGCCACCGAAGATCTTCTCTTCGAATTCGATCGCGTCCCCTTCGATGGGCGAAAATTCAATCCACACATCGCCGAACTGCCCGTGGCCGCCGGTCTGCTTTTTGTGCCTTCCCTGTGCCTTGAAGGTTTTGCGGATAGACTCGCGGTAGGGCACGCGCGGGTCTTCCAGCGTGACCTCCACGCCGAACTTGTTTTTCAGCTTGGCCACGGCCACTTCCAGATGCTGGGCGCCCAGCCCGCTTATCACCTGCTGCCTTGTCTCGCTGTCCATGACATACTGAATAGAGGGATCCTCTTCAATCAGGCGGGCGATGGCGCCGGAAACCTTGCCCTCGTCACCTTTCTTCGCTACTTTGATCGCCATGCGATAGGTGGGGATCGGATAGGTCGGCATCGGCAGGCTGACAACACGGGAGGCGTCGCACAGCGTATCGCCGGTGCGCGCGGTCGTCAATTTCGCAACCGCGCCGATGTCGCCCGCTACGATCGCCGGCGTGTCGGACTGCTTTTTGCCGCACACCGTCAACGTTTTCCCGATCCGCTCCGCCGCGCCCGTGCGCGCATTGGTCAGCGTTGCACCGCCGGTCAGTTTGCCGGAAATCACCTTGAGATAGCTTAACTTGCCCACGAACGGGTCGGCGACGGTCTTAAAGACGTAGGCGCACACCGGCGCTGTGGGATCCGGTGTGAGCTCTACGGAGGCGCCGTCCGCCGTTTCTCCCTGTACATGTGCGGTATCCGCGCCGGGCAAGAGCTCTTTCATGTTGCGCAGTAACATATCCAGCGCCTGTCCGCCTGTGGCGCTTCCGCAGAACACCGGCGTGATCTGGCCGGTGCGCACGCCAGCGGCCATGCCGCGCACAATTTCTTCCACCGTAAAGGGCTCGCCGTCAAAAAACTTCATCATCAGCTCTTCGTCGGTCTCGGCGATGGCCTCATCCATGGCGGCGATCAGCTCTTCCAGCCGCTCCCCCATATTCGGCAGATCCACTTGAACCTGCTTGCCGTTTTTATAGGTAAAGGCCTTGCGGCTGAACAGATTCAGGTAGGCCATCGAGCCATCCGCCAGGCGGGTGGGAACCACGGCGGGGCAGATGCTGGAGCCAAACTCCGCTTTTAAGCCGTCCAGAATCTTAAAATAGTCCGCGTTTTCAAGATCCATCTTGTTGACAAAAATCATCCGCGCTTTGTGGTTGCGCACAGCCTGCTTATATGCCTTCTCGGCACCAACCGAGACGCCGGATCGACCCGATACCAGGATCAACACACTCTCTGCGGCCATTGTGCCTTCTGCGATACCGGTCTCAAAGTCAAAGAGGCCCGGCACATCGATAAAATTGAACTTGACGCCTTCCATCTCAACCGGCACGACACTGGCGTTCAGCGAGACATGGCGTCGAATCTCCTCAGGGTCAAAATCGCTTGCGGTTGTGCCATCCTCGACGCGACCGACTCTCTCGGTGGCGCCGCTCATGTTGAGCAGAGCTTCTACCAAGGTCGTCTTGCCGCAGCCGGAATGGCCCGCCACCATTACATTGCGGATGTCTTTGCTTGCATAATCCATATCGGTCAAACCTCTTTCCACACAGAGCGGGCGCACGGCGATAAAAGGCCCCTCCGCGTATTCTTTTTTTGCGTGGCAGAAACTCCAATACGCCCAGCAATCTGCTAGTATTCTACCACAAAAGCCCCCGCTTGCAAACTGCTTTTTAGACAAAGTTGCAAAAATCAGCAAGCGTTCCCGCCCGTGATTTTTTTGACATTTAACATCCGCATGGCATTGAGTACGGCCAGCACCATCACGCCGACATCGGCAAACACTGCCCACCACATATCGGCGATACCCAGCGCGCCCAGCAACAAAAACAGCGCCTTGACGCCCAGGGCAAATACGATGTTCTGGTACGCGATGGCCATGCATTTGCGCGCGATCCGAAGGGCGGTACACAACTTACCAGGATCGTCATCCATCAAAACCACATCGGCCGCCTCGATCGCGGCGTCGCTGCCCAGCGCCCCCATCGCAATGCCGACGTCGGCGCGCATCAAAACCGGCGCGTCGTTGATGCCATCCCCCACAAAAAGCAAGCTCTTTTTGGCGTCTTTTTCTGCGATCAATCGTTCCACCTGTGCCACCTTGTCCGCGGGCAGCAGGCCCGCGTGGATCTCGTCAAGGCAAAGCGCTTCGGCGACGGGGGCAGCCGCGGCCTCGCTATCGCCCGTCAGCATCACGGTGCGCACGCCCTGCGACCGCAAAAATGCGATCGTCTCTTTCGCTGTCGGTTTCACCGCGTCGCCGATGACGATGCTGCCCAAATAGCACCCGTCTTTTGCCACATAGAGCACAGTGCCCGCCTCCGGCTGCGGCGCATAGTCGATGGAGTTTTCTTCCATCAGGCGGGCATTTCCGACCAGGACTCTGGCACCGTCCACCTGTGCCTGCACACCCTGCCCGGCGATCTCTTTGGCATCGGAAGAACGGGTTGCCTCTAGACCCGGAGCCCCGCCGTAACGCGACCGCAGGCTCTTCGCGATGGGATGGCCGGAAAAGCGCTCTGCCAGTGTGGCGATCTCGCCCAGTTGCGCCTGCGTTACGCCGGGGGCGGGGGTCGCCTTTGTCACAGTGAAAACGCCCTGCGTCAGTGTCCCGGTTTTGTCAAACACGGCTACGCCAGTGTTGGCCAGCGCCTCGAGATAGTTCCCGCCTTTTATCAAAATCCCGGCGCGCGACGCCCCGCCGATGCCGCCAAAGAAGGTGAGCGGGATCGAAATCACCAGCGCGCATGGGCAGCTGATGACCAAAAATGTGAGGGCGCGCCCGATCCAGGTGCTCCAATCGGCGGGCAAACCCGCGGGCAGCAGCCCCGCCATACCGGCGAGCGGCGGCAAGAAGGCGAGCACGAGCGCAGCAAAGCAGACGGCCGGGGTGTAGTAATGCGCGAAACGTGTGATGAAATTCTCAACGCGTGCCTTCTTTTCGCCGGAATTTTCAACCAGTTCCAAAATTTTCGCCACAGTGGATTCGCCATACGGCTTTGTAACGCGGATTTGCAAAACGCCCTCGTCGTTAATGCACCCGCTGATGACGTCATCCCCCGAACCCACGCGGCGCGGCTTGCTCTCACCGGTCAGCGCCGCCGTGTTCAGCGTGCTCTCACCGCTTTGAACGGTACCGTCCAGCGGGATCTTCTCGCCCGGTCGCACGACCACGATATCCCCAACTCCGACCGCTTGCGGCGAGACGGTCTTCACGGTGCCGTCGTCCTCTAACAGGTTGGCGCTGTCTGGGCGGATGTCCATCAGTTCGCTTATAGAGCGTCGGCTTTTGTCCTCGGCATAACTCTCAAACCATTCGCCGATCTGATAAAAGAGCATGACCGCCACACCTTCCCCGTACTCGCCCAGCGCCATGGCGCCGATGGTGGCGACCGCCATCAAGAAGTTCTCATCGAACACCTCGCCGCTTTTTATCCCTGAAAGCGCCTCTAACAACACGTCGTACCCGATGGTGAAATACGGTATAAGCCACAGCGCGAGCTGCCACAGGGGCTGCATCGCCACATAATGGGTAAGGCACCCCACGCCCACCACCAGCACTGCGGTAAAAACAATGCGAAATAGTGCCTTTTTTTGCTCGTCCGTCATCGGTATTCCTCCGTTCTTGCGCCAAAAACTGCCTGCTTGTGTGCGTCTGCCCAATGTCCACCGGCCAAAAGGGGAGAGCAAAAAGGGGAGAGGAAGATGGCAAAACTTTTCTACTCCTCCACATGCTCTAACCCGAGCGCGATCATGCTGCGAACATGGTCGTCGTCAAGAGAGTAAAAGACCGTTTTGCCCGCGCGCCGGAATTTAACGAGCTTGCTTGCCTTGAGCAGCCGCAGCTGGTGACTGACGGAGCTCTGCGAGAGCCCGAGAACAAGCGCGATATCGCCTACGCAGAGCTCACTTTCGAAGAGGGCATATAGGATTTTGATGCGGGTGCTATCGCCAAAGACGCGAAAGAGTTCCGCGAGGTCATATAAAACCTCGTCGGCGGGCAGATCGTCGAGCAGTTTGGCGACGGCTTCCGGCTCGACAGCAAGGAATTCCTCGCCCTGGTACGTCCTTTCGAGCCCCCCATCGCATGACTCGCCTGAAGTGGGGGATTGTTGTGTGACGGCTGTGCTCATAGCGCGCCTCCTTTTGTGGGATGAGATTTTACTTTTGCTTTTGTGTGTAGATCAGTTCTACCTTTTCTGGGTGGCTTCTTTTCTTGGCTGCTTACTGTGACTTCTTGAGAGCAGACATTGCCTGCCTGCCATTCCAGGTATTCTTGCTTTTTGCTCCTCGTTTTGAGCAGTCAATTTCTGCGCGCTTCATCATATGAATACTCGTTCATATGTTTACAGTATACACGGAACCCGCCGCTCGGTCAAGAGCGGTAGGACTCTTTTTTGTTCATGCATGCCGTGAGAGGGAAGGAGAACCATCGCCGGGGTAAAATCGTGCGAAACACTTGCAATTTTTTGGCACGCCCGTTATAATAGGTTCATCGGGTGGGCCGGTGTGTTGGAATTGGCAGACGAGACGGACTCAAAATCCGTTGCCCGCAAGGGCGTGTGGGTTCAAGTCCCACCACCGGCATATAAAATATAGCGCTGATATGAAAAATATCGGCGCTATTTTCTTAGTGCGCCCGGCGGCGCTGTGTTTCTAACGGGTGAAAGTCCCGAGTCCGCCCGGCAGCGGGAGGGGAGGAACCCTTAGAGGTAGTCAGTCAAGGAAAGGTACCGAAGTCGAAAAGAAAGAAAGCACAAAACATGGCTGTGGCAATGGCTGTCTGCGGCGGGATAGTGCGCAACACGAAGAGGAAGCAGAAGCGCCTATCGATAAAGGGCCGGATTCCAGTTTTTCTATTCTTACTGCTGCAAGTCTGTCACAGCACAAACAGGGGAGGAGCCGTGTACCAGACCGGTACGCACGGCTCTTTGGCAGGTCGGCTGGCCAACGAACGGCCATCCTCCTATCCGGGTTGCCTCTGCCGCGCGCTGGAAGGCTGCCGCCGGGCGTTCAAACCTCAAATTCACTTAAGTTGTGCGGCTGCCCAGAATTTTCAGTTCCTGTCGATCGGCAAAGGCGGCGGCTGCATACCCATCTGCCTCCAGCGCGGCCAGTTGCTTGCCGCGCTTTTTCGCCTCGGCTAAGATCGTCACGTCATAGTCGGCACGCAGATCCTGTGCCTTTTGCAAGACACCGGCAAAATCGTCCTGCGGCCCATAGAGCAAAGCCAGGCGGGGGCGCGCGTCGGTGAAGGCGCCACTGCGCTGTGCCAATATCGAGCACACGCGCTCAAACCCAATGGAAAAGCCGACGGCCGGTGTGGGTTTGCCTGTGAATTTGCCCACCATATTGTCGTAGCGCCCACCGCCAGCGATTGCGCCGGAAAACTGCGGGCAGGTGATCTCAAACACTATGCCGGTATAGTATCCCTGCCCGCGCACCAAGCTCGGTGCATAGGCCAGGGAATAACGGTCTGCGGCGACCCGCTGCGCGGTGGAAAGGACATACTCCAGATCTGCACAGAGCGCGTCATTCTGCAGCCTCGCTGCCACGGCCAGCGGCGTGAAATTTCCCTGTCGCAAAAATGATTCCATCTCTGCGACAGCCTGCACCGTGCAACCCTTTTGCCGCAGCTCCTCGCATACGCCGTCGGCGCCGATTTTATCCAGTTTATCGTAACTGATGCACACGGTATCCAGTTGATCTTCCCCAAAGCCCATGTTCTTTAGCATTGCGCGCAAGATACGCCGGTCGTTAACGTTGACGGTAAAATCGGTAAAGCCGAGCGCAAGCAGCGCGCGCGCCGTCACATCGATCAGCTCCACCTCGGCGTTGAGAGAAGGATCCCCCAAAATATCAATATCGCACTGCACAAATTCACGCAGACGTCCCTTCTGCGGCCGTTCGGCGCGGTAGCAGCGATCCGTCTGGATCACCTTAAAGGGGTTGGGCAGTTCTTCCTGATGCGCGGCATAGTAGCGGCACAGCGGAACGGTCAGATCGTAGCGCAGCCCCATGTCCGTCAAGTCCGCCTCCTGCGCGCCGCTCCCAAGCGCCGCCTTCAGTTTTTCGCCGCGCTTGAGAACCCGGAAAATTAGGTTCAGGTTATCGCCGCCTTCGCTTTTGTCAAGGTTTTCGATGTCCTCCAGCAAAGGGGTGGAGATGCGCCGGAATCCCGCGGCGCGGTAAGTTTCCAGGATGGTGCGCTGCACAGTGTCGCGCAGCGCCTGTTCGCGCGGCAAAAGATCACGCATGCCCTTGGGCGGCTGGACTTTCATGTTGTATCTCCTATTCATTGCACAACCAATCGGTGTGTGCTTCCCTGATCCGGAAGCACACACCGATTATATCATCCCACGCAACCGTTCGCAACCGGTTCACAGGATCTCGCAACGATGCGGACAGCGGTTTCGGTTGAGATCTTTTTCTCTTTTCCAGATTCGGTCGCTCAGCCGATCGCCTGGCCTATGTACCGGAAAGGTTCCTCAGCGTTTACAAAAAATACGGGAACAGGCACTTCTTGGCACAGCCAGCTTTGCATATATTCCATCCCCCATTCTTCGCTGCGCTCATGTCCCAGCACAATCATGCTGCAAGGCAGACCGAACCGGGCGGCATCCTGCATATAGGTTCCCAACAATAGCTCCATGATTTCGCCGCAGACGATGGTATCGATTTGCTTTTCGCCCATCAGCAGCAAGGGCAGATCCGGCATCCTGCCAAATCCCAGGCTGCCGCCGCCCACAAGCACGGCGACGCGCCGGCAGACGGCGTCCGGGCTTCCGGATAGGCGGATAACCGGCATTTCTAATTTTGTTCGGCATTCCTCTGTCAAGGAGCGCAGTGTTGTCTGGGGTATATCGTAATAATCCTGAAAATCGCGCACAAAATCTTCTATCCCGTGCTCGACGCCGATATTTTTGGCAATCGGCGGGCGGGCATATTGCTGCCATCCCATTTTCTGTAAAAATCCGCTGTAAATATCATCCGGCGTAGCCGCGTGCATCATGTCGTGGCAGCGCCAAATCACGACGTTATCTTCGGCGGCCAGCGCGCGCAGCTTACAAAAAACCGCATCACGTGCGACCCAATCACCGCGGCACTCCAAAAAGAAAGTCGGCTCGTGGGTGATGATCATATTGACGTGCAATTCCCTGGCGCGCATCAAAACGGCAGCGGTGACGGTAAACGTTGTGATAATGCCGGTGATCTCCGTCTCGGGGTCACCGTAAACGAAACCATCGCAGGTTGGAGCGCCATCCTGCTTTTTCTGATAGTGGTTCTCAATACTCGACGCGATATCCTTCGCCTTCATGCCCTGACCTCCTTGCTAAATAAATAGGCGAAAAGCCTTTTTATAGTATCGCGATGCCGTCCGCATTGCCCACGGAACAAAAAGCAACGAAATGCAGACCTCTCTGCACACGGCAATCTCGGCAAAAACCCCTCAGATAAAGTTAAACGCAAACTTGGGATTGACTTTGTCCAACAAGCCGACCAGCTGTGTATCGTGCGCCTCGCGGCACGCGCAGGTTCGGTCAATAATCATGGTACTGGGGTGCTGCGCGTTCATGGTGTCCCAGTGCGGCAGATATTTGTTATTCGGATCGCCGTATTTTACAAAATTCAGCGTCAGCGTGCTAAAAATGTTCGCCAGTTTTTGGCCGTAGATCGCCTCGTTGAGCACAAATACTTTATCCTCGTTCATAAAGATATAGCATACGTCGCCGCCGTGCCAAAGTGGGATCCAGCCGTCCTCCGGCGCGCAGTAGGCGGCAAGGTAGACGTAGGTGTTGTCTTTGCCGTTTTTGGCATGTTCCAACGCGGTCTCCACGGTCGGTATGCGTACCATGGTATCCACATAGGCGAGATCCAGCACATCGTGTGTCGGATAGGCTTTGCAAAACAGATCGATTAAGGTGTCGGCCTTGTCGCCGTAGCGTTCGCGCAAAAAGGCGAGTTTGTCATCCTGTGTCATGGCGAGTTTTTCGTCGGCATCCAGATGTATGGTCGGAAATTCACCGAGCGTGGAACCGTACAGGATCGGTTTGTCGGCGGAGCAGGGCATAAAGCCTACGTCGCCGGGGAAGCCGGGGAAATATCGGTTGGGTACCGGGCTCCAGTTGCAGGCTATGCCGCGCGCACGCAAACCGGGAACGACTTTTTTGTACGCATTTACCAGTTCTTGATAGCTGACCTCGTAGACCTTCTCGATGGTATCGCGCGTTATACCCAGTTCGTCCAACATGGCTTTGGCAATTTGCTTGCTGTCGTAATCGGTCATTTCCATATCGCCGCGCAAGGCGCCGCTCAAAACCATGCCGCGTTGGAAGCAGGGCGCCACTTGCGCAAGCTGGTACATACACTGCACCTTGCCACCGCCGCCAGAATGGCCGCAAATCGTGACATTGTCAGGGTCCCCGCCGAAAGCGGCGATATTTTCGTGGATCCACTGCAGTGCGACGACCAGATCAAAGATACCGACATTGACGGAATTCTCAAATTCTGGACCGTAATCAGCCAAATTCAAATGACCGAGAATATTCAACCGATGGTTGATGGACACAAACAAAACATCGCCGTAGTGGGCCATGTTGAAACCGTCGAAGGAATATTCTTCCAGCGCGTTGCCTGCAAAATAACCGCCGCCGTGCATCCAGACAAATACCGGTTTCTTTTCGCCATTTAGTGTCCGCGGCGCCCAAATGTTTAAGTTCTGGCAGTCTTCGCTCTGCTTTTGCAGCATATGCAAACCGCGGTAATAGGGCGGGGGATTCGGCGGCAGCATCTGGTGTGTAATGGGACCGTAGGTATACGCATTTTTAATCCCGTCCCAGGGCTCCTGCGCAACCGGCATCTGAAAACGCCTGGCGTGCGCGTACGGTATGCCCATAAAAATGTTGACATCCCCGTACGTAACGCCGCGCAGTTTGCCGGTCTTCGTCTCTACAACAGGCTTTTGCGGCTCAAAAACATACTGATTCATTTTTACCTCCCGGCACAACAACGTGATTGGATGCATCGGAGTGCCGCATGGGCATGCGGCAAAAAGCTTGCTACTATTAAAGCATACAGACAAACCCTGTACAAGCTTTTTGTTACAAGATGTCGAACAAACAAAAAAGAATGTCAGATTATCAAAAGTAACGATTCCAAAATTGCGCTATGATTAACATGGTATTCGAATTGTTTTGGAAGTTGCCTGCCGCCGCAACGTCCAAACAAAACACGCTGCAGGCTTTATAAAGCGCTAGAACAGGGAACTGCCATGAATCAGCAGAAGAAGAAAAAATCGCTGTTTGTGATCTTGAGCCGCTTCAACTTCGTTATCTGGCTCATCATGGTCGTATTGTGTGTTGCGATTGTCGTTTATTCCTATTATGAGGTAAGTCATGCCGATGAGACCATGCAGCGCAACATCCTCACGGTCGGCAAGAACCAAGTTTCCGTGGCGCTCAAGTCCGCAGCAAACTTTTTGGATGAAAGTGTAAGAGATTACGTCGAAAACGGAAACCAGCAGACAGACAAGAATTCTTTGGAAACATACTTGGAATCCAGGCGCATGGGAGCATTCCTCGACGTCAAAATGCAGTCTGACACCTGCGTAGACTGCGTTTTTTTCAAAGACACGGATGCGAGCCTGCGGTTAATCCGCTTTCAGCCCCGTATTTTTTACCCGGAAAAATTTGCCCTGTGCGATTTTCTTTCTTCCTCCACAGATTTTGAAAACGATGCACGCAGCAACGACTGGCACTTTGTGTTCCTGGATGGCCGATACTACCTGATGCGCTTTTATCGCCTGCAATACGGTGGATTCGGCGTTCTGGTCGGCCTCGATGCGCTCAAACAGAGCGCGAGTGCGCTGGCGAGTACCGATGAGACGGTGTACTGCTTGGCCGACAAACAGGGTAGGATCGTAACAGGCAGTCAGAGGGGCGAATCGCTGCCAGGCGACGTTGGCAAATCCCTTTTGGGTGTAAAGAAAACGATTTTTGAAGAGGTTGACGAAACGCCGTTGCAAATTGTGGCACAGCGGCAGTCACCAAATCTTATGTACGGTATGATTTGGATTCCCATTCTATTTGCCATTTTGGGAATTGTCGCGATCGCACTGATGGCAAAGTATAATCACTTTTTGCGACAACAATGCATGGCCCCGATCGAATCCTTGCTTGCTGCAACCCAAATTGTCCGCAGCGGCAATCTTGACTACGAGGTCCCGGATACGGCCAATACGGAAGAACTCAGCGAACTGACTACCTCTTTTAACGATATGACCAAGGAGGTCAAAAACCGGAAAATTGAAGTTTATGAAGAGGAAATACAACGCCAATACGTTGAGTTGAAAGCGCTTCGCCTGCAGCTTAGCCCGCATTTCTATTTAAACTCAATCAACACGATACTCAGTTTGTCCAGGCAGGGACGCAATCAGGAAATTCAAGATTTCATCATGGTATTGTCGCAATATCTGCGCTATATTTTTGCCGAGAGCAACTCGCCGACAACGGTAGGGGGCGAGATCGCGCACACAGAGGATTTTATTCGCTTGCAGCAAATCCGGGATCCGGGCGCCATATTTTATATGTGTGATGTAGATCCTGTTGTCCGAGATGTACCTATGCCGCGGCTGCTTATCGAGACATTTGCGGAAAATATCTTCAAGCATGCCTTTGACGGCGAGACGATGCTGTCGATTTTCATACGTGCCCAGCCTATAGCGGACAAGGACGGAGAATATTGTAGGATAACCGTGGAAGATAGCGGATGTGGTTTTTGTGTGGAAGATCTGCAAAATCAGTACCCGCAGCATGGCACCGGGATCAGCACCATACGCAAAACGCTTAAACTCACTTATGCACGCGATGATTTGCTGCGGCTGTCGAACCGGGAAGAAGGAGGCGCGTGTGTAGAGCTTCGCATTCCTATGGGCACAAAGGAGGCAGAGAGATGACAGTATTGATCGTGGACGACGATATCCCCACTACGCAGGTTCTGGAAGAAAAGATCGACTGGAATCTGCTTGGCGTAGACCGTGTGTGCAAAGCGTACAATGCGAACAGCGCAAGGCAAATGTTGGATACCTACTCCCCGGAACTGGTTTTGACCGATATTGAGATGCCACAGGGCAGCGGTATAGAGCTGCTGCAATATGCGAGAGAGAAAAAATTTGCCTCGCAGTTCATCATTTTGACTTGCCATGAGAATTTCCACTACGCGTCACAGGCTCTCCACTATGAAGCGTTGGATTACCTTGTCAAACCGATCGATCTGGATAAGATGCAGCTGGCGGTCGCAAAAGCATTGGAAAGGATCACCTATCAAAAGTCGCAAAAGGAAGGACAACGGTATAAAGAAGAATGGCTCAACAGCGCCGTTGATAGAGAAAAAGATTTCTGGAGAGAGCTTCTTTTCGCGCTTATCCCCTCAAAAGAGAATGCGATTCGAGCAACACTGGAGAGCAGAAAGATAGATCTGCCTAAGCAGAGCGCGTATACGATAATCCTGGCAGTGGTCAAACAGGATGATGCGCAGCGCAAAGACTGGGACGCATACCAGCTTGCTTATGCGCTGAGCAATATTCTCTCAGAGAAGATAACCGAAAAGACCGATTTGCCTTCGCTGCATTATTATGTCCGAGACGGTCGATGCGGCGCAGTGCTGGTTCTGGGAGCTTCCGCAAGGCCAGCCGATATGGAAAGCCCTCTTTTGAAGGTTGTGGAAGCTGCGAGAAATTATCTGCAGTGCGAGATCCATCTTTACTACAAAGACGGCGTTGCCATCACAGAACTGAGCGATACGTTGCTTGCCATGCAGGATGCAGACAGAAAAAATATCAGTGTACGCTCCACAGTGTTGGGTAACGAAGATCTGGAAAGGCAGCCCGAATCGGCGGACTGTGACATCCCGCTGGATCCGATCGAAAAGCTTTTGCGCGAGGAGCGCGGTGCGCAGGCGATCGGCATGCTTCGCGAAGAGTTGGAAAAGGCCTCTTCGTGTGGCCGGCTCACATACGAGATGCTCCATCGTGTGCGGGAAGACTATCTTCAGTTGGTGTATTCCATCCTGTATAGCAATCACATTCAGGCCCATGAGCTTTTTTCTGACGCTGTTTCCCAAAAACTGTTTCGCAATTCGGAAAATTCTGTATTTGATATGATGCGCTGGGCCAGCGCGATCACGGAAAAGATGCTATCCTATCAAAAAGAGATGCGCAAAACGGAAAGCGTCATAGATATGATCAAGAGCTATATCGCACAAAATTATGACCACGCCCTGACGCGCCATGACATCGCTGCCAGCGTTTATCTTTCTCCCGATTACGTCGCCAAAATTTTCAAAGCGGGAACTGGTATGTATCTGAAGGATTATTTAAACGATGTGCGGATCCATAAAGCGAAGATCCTGCTGCTCGATGATTCTTACACCGTAAGCGAAGTCGCCACCATGGTGGGGATGGACAATTTTTCTTATTTCTCAACGCTCTTTAAAAAGAATACAGGCTACTCTCCGCGGGAGTATAAGCAAAAAGCGAAAACGGGTTCAGGTAAAGGATAAGGTAAAAAAGTGCGGATCCGGTTTATATGACCCGTCAGGGCGGC
Organism: uncultured Subdoligranulum sp.; assembly: GCA_964560675.1. Classification (GTDB taxonomy): domain Bacteria; phylum Bacillota; class Clostridia; order Oscillospirales; family Ruminococcaceae; genus Gemmiger. The sequence continues at coordinate 84,834 of CAZLMA010000003.1, forward strand.
ATGAATAACCTCCAGGTGCGCCTGTTCGCTGCCCGGTTTTTGCGCGCTTTTAAAAAAGATGTACGCCTTTTTAAAAGAACGCTACCCAAAATATTCCTATAATGAAACGGTAAAAAGGCGCTGCCTGCAGGCGGTGCCGAAAAAAGTTTGAAATAGGAGGAAAGCCATGAAAAAACTACTGTCCGTAGGGCTGGCAATGGCGATGTGCGCCTTGATGCTGGCAGGATGTGGCGGCAACGCAGGCTCGGATCAAGAGTCCGGCAACGAATCCACTGGCGGTGCGTCCTCGGGGCAAACCGAATCCGAACAGTCTGCCTCCACAGGGGAACCCACAAAGGTCGTCTTCGCCATGAAGAGCTTCAATGTCATTCCCGACACCGAAAATGTGAAGCGCGTACAGGATTACTTTAATGAGTATGTGGCGGATACCTACCCGGAAGCGAATGTTGCCATTGAATGGAAACTGTACGGTCCGGCAGACTATGACCAGAAAATCAATCTTATGATGCAGGGCGGCGAGCAGCTGGATATCTTCATTCCGGCAAACATTGCCACATCCATAGCGAACAACCAGCTCGCACCCATCACAGAGGCCCTCAACAACAGCGGTCAGGAACTGATGGCAATCATCAAGGAATACTGCGGAGACAACGCCTTTGAGGCGGTCACGCAGGACGGCGAGATTATGGCGGTACCGGCTAACAAAAATATGTGCCTGACGCCGCTTTTGCAATACGACACGGAGATGTTGGCTGCCACCGGCTACACCTACGATGACATTACGGATCTTGAAAGCCTGACGCCGATTTTTGCCAAGCTCAAAGAACTTTATCCCGACGTTTATCCTTTCGTGTCCACCGACCTCAAGAACCAGAACCTACCTTATTACTTCTACGAGAAAAACGAGATTGATTCCTTGGGCAATGACTACGGCGTTATCATCGGCGATTCGAATGAGATCGTGAATGTATTTGCCACCGAAGAGTATCGCGACATCTGCAATGTGATGAAGGAATGGCATGATAACGGCTATATGCCCGCCGATCTGGCTACCGGCACGATGACCGGTACCGAGTACATGATGGCCGGCCGCGGCTTTTGCACCTATGCCAGTTATGGTTCAAAGAATGATTATACCGATTTCGGCACGATGCTGACCGATCGCTTTGGCCGCGACATCACCGTAAAGGCGATTGCGGACAGTTACCTTACCACGGATTTTGCCTCTGCCACTCTGGGAATTCCCAGTACGTCCAAGTGCGTGGATGCAGCGATCAAGCTTTTGGAGATCATCTACACCGATGAGTTTGCCTACAACATTTTGCTGTGGGGTCAGGAAGGCGTCGATTATGTGAAGGTGACCGATGACACGGTGGATTACCCCGAGGGGTTGAACGCCGATACGGTTCCGTACTGCGCTTATATGACCATGGGTGAGTTTGGCACCGAGGATTATTGCTGGGGCCTTGAGCAAGGCACGAGCGAGGAAGCCAAGCAGGCCAATCACGAGTATGCGAAGAGGGTAAACCTTGAGGCGAACCTTTCCCCGTACTATGGTTTCCGCTTTGACGGTAGCTCAGTTAAGAATGAGCTGACTGCCCTCAACAACGTCTACGCCCAGTACGCCTATCCGCTTATGTGCGGCAGCGTCGATGTGGATTCCACATTGGAGGAGTTCAACAAAGCGCTGGAAGATGCCGGACTGCAGACGGTTATGGACGCGAAGAGAGAGCAGTTGGATGCCTGGTTGGCGTCCAGGTAACTCCCCTTCTACCGCAACCCCGCAATACCCTGCAGCTTGTCAGCTGCAGGGCATTTTAGAAAGGAGTTTTTGTCATGGCAAACGAGATAGCGACGCAAAAAAAGAAAAAACGCGCGCTGGATTTCAAAAAAAATTTGCCGCTGCTTTTGCTTACGGTACCGGGTCTAATCTATCTCTTTATCAACAATTATCTTCCCATGTTCGGTATTGTGATTGCCTTTAAACAGATGGACTACAGCAAAGGTCTGCTTGGTAGCCCCTGGTGCGGTTTTAAAAATTTTGAGTTTCTGTTTACCACAAACCAGGCGTGGGTTATGATTCGAAACACCGTTTTATACAACGTCGTCTTTATCTTGCTTGGCACTTTTTGCGCTGTCCTTATCGCGATTTTTATGAGCGAAATTGTAAAACTTACCTGTTCCAAGTTTTTTCAGGCGGGCCTGGTTATGCCGAACCTGATTTCCATGGTCATTGTCTCTTACATCGTATATGCGTTTTTAAGCCCGGAAAACGGCTTGTTCAACTCCTTGATCACCTCTATGGGCGGGCAGCCCATCAGCTGGTATACCGAGAAAAAATGGTGGCCTTTGATCCTTACGGTTACCCAGATCTGGAAAACGGCTGGCTACTCTTCAATTGTGTATATTGCCACGATTAGCGGCATTGATCCCAGCCTGTACGAGGCGGCGCGGGTTGACGGAGCCGGCAAGCTGCAGCAGATATGGCATATTACCCTGCCGCATCTGCGTTCCATCGTTACGATTACGCTGCTGATGAATTGCGCGCGTATTTTCACCTCTGATTTCGGGCTTTTCTATCAGGTTCCGCAAAATTCGGGCGCTTTGTTTGATGTTACACAAACCATCGATACCTATGTCTATCGCGGCCTGATGCAGGGCGGCGATATGGGTATGACCAGCGCAGCGGGCCTGTTTCAGTCCGTCCTTGGCTTTATTCTGGTCGTCGGAGCAAACTGGCTTGTACGCAAGACGGACAGCGAGAGCGCGCTATTCTGAGGGAGGGGAATGCAATGAAAAACTATAAATTGCTGACAAAGGGAGAAATGGCCTTTAAGGTTCTTTCTCTGGTTTTGCTTTCGCTCATAACGATACTGACCGTTCTGCCGTTTATCCTGATCTTCATGGCATCGATTACGGATGAATCGTGGCTTGCCCAGAATGGGTACAGTTTCTTCCCCAAAAAATTCAGTCTGAACGCGTACCGCTATCTGTTAAACCAGTATCACACGATCGGTCGGTCTTATCTCGTATCAATCTGCATTACGGCGGTCGGCACGGTTATCAACCTAGTATTAACAACTATGTTCGCGTATCCACTGTCCCGTAAAGATTTTCGGTACCGCAATGTGCTGTCTTTTATCTTGTTTTTCACAATGCTTTTTAACGGTGGCATTGTTCCCTCTTATCTCGTTTGGACGCGCGCCATGCATATAAAAGATACGTACTTCGCCTTGTTGTGTCCCAACTTATTGATGGGCGCCTTTAACGTATTGCTGGTTCGCAACTACTATACGACAAATGTGCCAACTGCTGTGGTAGAGAGCGCCCTGCTTGACGGAGCCACTGAGATGCAGATATTCAGAAAAATCATGTTGCCGCTCTCCGTTCCCGTCAATGTGACGGTCGGACTTTTCGCGGGCCTAGCCTATTGGAATGACTGGACGAACGCTCTGTATTACGTCGATGATCCGAAGTATTACGGCATCCAAAATATGTTGATGCGCATCATGCAAAATATTACATTCCTTTCTTCGGGTCAGGCCAGCAAAGTAGTGGATACCTCCGCCATCACCATTCCCAGCGTAGGGATTCGTATGGCACTGGCCGTTGTCGGCATCATACCTATACTTATCGCGTATCCTTTCCTGCAAAAGCACTTGATCAAAGGCGTGGTTGTCGGTGCTGTAAAGGGCTGATACATAGCCGTTTCACCCCTTGACGGCGCCGGCAGTCAGCCCCGTGATAAACTGCCGGTTTGCCAGGAGATAGACGATTAAAATCGGGAGCAGCGCGATGGAAGCGCCCGCCGTCATGATGTGCCATTCCGCCGCGGCGTTCGCGGAATAGCGCAGATTGGCAACCGCTACGCTCAAGGTCTTGAGCTCCGGATTGGTCATGGTAAAGACCTGCGCGGTGACGAACTCATTCCAGGCGGCGCGGAAGGCGAAAAGCGCCACAACGCCCAGAATCGGCTTTATATAGGGTACGATGATCTGCCAGAAAATACGGAAGGTACCAGCTCCGTCGATGATGGCGGCTTCATCCAGTTCTTTGGGCACATTGCGTATAAAACCGGAAACCATAAAGATATTGGCGGCCTGCCCACCCGTGAGCAGCAGCGCCAAACCGACCATATTGCCGGTCAGCCCTATCTGCTGTAAAAGACGGTACAGCGGGTACAGCGCCACCGATCCGACCGAAACGAACATACTCAGCAAATAAGCAAGGGTCAGGACTTTTTTGCCGGGAAACTCACATCTGGCGATCACAAAGGCTGCCATGGAAGAAGTGATCAAGGTAAACGCGACCGTCAAAAGCGCCAAGGTCACACTGTTGAGAGTATACCTTCCAAAGTTTAACTGCGAGAAGGCATAGGCGTAGTTCTCAAACTGCCATTTTTCCGGAAATATCCCTCCGCCCAGCGTGAGTTCCGCATTCGTCTTGTACGAACCGATCAGAGTATATACGACGGGGTACAGGGTAAACACACTCATGATCCCCACAAAAATCCATTTGCAAACACTCCCGAATCCGCCCAGCACGGCGTCACGCCGCTCCGAGGGGCGCATATCGGCCCAGCGCAGATGATTTTTTCCCATTATTTTGTCTCCCTTTTGTAATTTTTAAAACTGCAGGCAATCGCCTTTCGATCGTGGCAGCGCCATGACCAAAAGGGGTTGCCTGTCTTTGCCTATTCGCCTGTGATTTTGTCCAGTTTGCGCGCAAGAAATAAATAAACACCGGTTACCATACCGACGATGCCCGCCGCGACAAGGCTGACGGCAGCGCCGTAGCCGAACTCCTGTGTGACGGCGGAACCAGCGGAGATGGGGAAAAACAATTGGTAGATGTACAGGAACATCACGTTTGTGCGCCCCATGGGCCCGCCTTCCGTCAGCACCATGATGCTTTGCATGTCCATAAAGGATATGACAAGCGCCAACATCAGGATCATTTTCAACACAGGTGCGAGCAGCGGAAGTGTGATGCGGAATAATGTCTGCACGCTGTTGGCACCGTCCAATCTCGCGCTCTCGTACACGTCGGTAGAGATGCCGGTCAGCCCGGCGATAAAATATACCATGTAGTTGCCCACTCCGCCCCACACGGCGATGAGGATAACCGTTAACATGGCATATTGAACCCCCAGCCAGTTGACGTTTTCCTCAATGACGCCCAGCCAGGTCAAAAACCGGTTGATTTCACCGTTGTATGTGTTAAACAGCAGATAAAAAATAAGGGCCATTACGGCGCTGGACATGATCGTGGGGGTAAAAATGATGGATTGACAGACGGCGTTTGTACGGGTTTTCTTGCTGAGCAAAAAGGCAAGCAAAAACGCAATCGGGATGGTCAAAACCAATTTCCCGATCACGTAGACGAACGTATTCGCAACCGAATTCCAAAAAACCGGATCGCGTGTAAACACACGAATGAAATTTTCAAAACCGACGAATCGAGCCTCCCCGTAACCGCGATAGGAAAACAGCATATAGCGCAGTACCCACAAAAGCGGATATACGGTAAAGACTGAGAAAAGGATGACATTGGGCAGCAACATGAGATAGGCAACCCTGGCCCGCCCGATGCGCTTGCAAAGCGCCTGTATTTTTCCTGGCATTTGTTTCTCCTTTCCGGCAACGAGTTTGCGGCAACAGTTGTGCCGCTTTTTCTGGTACTTCTCAGTATACAGCATCCGCCGCGCCGGTAGAGAGAAACAAATGCAGCCGCCGGGTTGAAAATCTTCCGATTTTACCGAAAGACCAAACTCAAACCGGCGGCCTGCCTTACCTGTCGATCTTGACGTCCATGCGGTATTCGCTGGGCGTCCTATGGAAATATTTCTTGAAACAAACGGAAAAGTAGCGTGTATCCGCGTACCCGACCTGTTCCGCGACCTCGGCGATTTTCAGCGCGGGATTGCCCAGCAGCAGGCGGGAATGCTCCATGCGGCAAGCGGTGAGATATTCCGTAAAGGTGTGCCCGGTCTCTTCTTTGTAAAGCTGCCGCAAATAATTGGGACTGATAAAAAGCACCGCCGCTACGTCGTTGAGCGAAAATTCGGTATCAGAGAGATGCTGCTTAACAATCTCCTCCACACGAAACGCCAGCGATGGTTCCGGAGTCGGTTGCTTTTGCCGCAGATTCCACTGCCTTAGCACCAGCTGATCCAGCAGCGTGCGCAATTCCGACGGGCTCTGCGCACTCATGATTTCTGCCTGAAAATCGATCAGCTCGTAATAACTCGGCAAGGTGTCGCCGACGCGAACCGTAAGGATGCGGTGACAAAGAAATAAGATGCACATTCTTATAAACTCGGCGTCGTAGATGTGTTTTTCGCCAAACCAGGCAAACAGCATATCGGCGGCGATCGTGTAATCGATGCGGCTCTTGCAGGCTACGGCGGCGAAAAGTGTGCTCACGATGGCTGGGGGCATGGAAGGCGCGGGCTCTAAGCGTGCTGCCAGGATATCGGCATAGCGTACGACCGGCGGCGCCTGCTCCAAAAAGCTATAGTTTCTGGCGCTTGTGCACTGCTGCCAGGCGGTAGACAGTCGGTCCGCCCGTTCCACCGTGTCGCCGACAAAAAAGTGAACGTCTAAATGGAAATCACGCCGGCAGATCAGGGCGATGGAAGTCAAGGCACGCCTCATCGTCGAAAAGCTGTTCTCTGCGCTCTGTACACTCCAGTGCACCAAAGCCAACGCGGGCGGAGCGCCCAGATAGAGTATTCCGGTATGCATACCGCTGCCGCGCAGTTGGCGGTAGAGCAGCTTGTTGAGCAGGTTTTCGCGCCCGGAAAAACCGGTGCACAGAGCGCAGCCGTAACGTACCCCGGCACATTGCAGTTGCTCTCCCGCAGGCGCAGTCGGTATGGTGCTGCCGCACAGCGCGGCGCGCAGATAACCCTGCAGTGCCTGCATGTGCGACTGCACGCCCTGTGCGGAGAAATCCGGGTCACCTTGTAAACACCGCCCGCGCATAAACTCGGCAAGTCGTTCGCGGATATTTTGCGCATCGTCCGTAATCAACAGCTGAAACATACCTTTCCCTTTCCCTTTGTGGCCGCTTCTTTGTACACCGCCTGCAAACCTTCCGCTTTAAGCTAACGCCTCCGCAAGGAATTCTCTTTGCTATGGTAGGGTTGTATCCTGCAAGAGTGGGTCAAAGTTCGGATAGCACACACGCGCCGCGCCGTCGGCGATGGCTTTGTCATAGGCGGCGTTGTAGCGTGCGTTCAGATCAGCGATGGCCGCGTCGATGTCAGTAAGGCCAAAGATGCACTCCACACAAACCGTGGCCCAGTCTTTGCCCTCTATCACAACAGATGGCATGGGCGGCCAGTTTTGATCGTTCTCGTCAATGGCGAGATTGGGCATGGCGACTACGATTTCGGGCGGCTCGGAACTTTCCACGGCACTGGGGATCATGACGCTGCCCAGTCCGGCCGTGTTATAGGGGCCCATCACCTCGTCGCTGTGTAAGAATTTCATCACTTCCCACGCCGCGTCGGGGTTTTGCGTGGCGGGATTGATGGCGAGATTAAAACCGCCGAACCAAAGCTGTTGTTTGCCCTCTACCTCGCCGCTTACCGTGGGCAAGGGCGCGCAGTTCCACCTCACCTGTGTCGGGAACTGGTTGATATACACACCCGGCTCCGCGTGGCTGAGAGAAAAGTACATTGCGATCTTGCCGTCCGCAAACTGGGTTCGCAGCGGATCGATGTCCAGCGCCTCAGAGCCTGGGAAAGCCACACCGGTAGAATACAGCTCACGAAAGGCCTCTAACACCGGTTTATAGCTGCTGAAATCATAGGTTCCGGTCTTGTAGTCAAACCCGGTTCTAGTCCCGCCGCTGCGCATCACGATCATATCAATTGAGCGCGCAACGCCTGTCATGGCACTTTTATAATTTCCGGCGATCCCATAAATTCCCTCACCGCTCAGCTGCTCGGTGATCCTTTTGGCATCGGCGACCAGCTCCGCTAACGTCGTGGGCGGCGCCGCGATGCCGACGCGGTCAAAAATGTCCTGGTTGTAAAAAAGACGAACCGCGGAAGCCGTGTAGGGCAAAGAGTAAATGCCGTCGCCCAAAGAATTGATTCCCTCTACAAAAGCACCCTCTCCGAAACGCGCGCGGTACGTTTCGTCCATGTAAGGGGCCAAGTCCAGCATCTGTCCCTTTTCCCTCACCGTGACTTCCAGTGTGTCCGTGCCGGCAAGCTGGTACACGTCGGGCGCAGAATCCGTGCTGAAGGCTAGGTCCAACATTTGGCTGTAGTTGTCCGCATAGACCTGGTAATCTATAAAGAGGTCTTGCTCGTTCGTTTTGTTAAACGTCTCGATCAGGGGCGTCATAAACGCTTGGTCGTGGCGGTTCGTCGTCCAGTAGCGTACAACCGTCTTACCGTCTTGCTCACCGGAGGCGCCTTGCGTACCTAGGGTAGACGGCGTCGGCGCCGTTTCTTGTGCGCTCTCGCCAACACCGGATGTATTGCCGCCGCAGGCTCCCAGACCCAACAGCATTGCCACTGCCAAAATACCGGCTGTAAAATGATAAAATCGCATATTCTTCTCCTTTGCGTTCGCAGCAGTTTAGGGTACCGTATCGTTCGCTGCTTTAAGGTACAGCACCCTTCTGCGGCAGCATCTGCCGCTGCTATTAGCATACCGTTTCAGACAGATCCGGCAAAGGAAAAAACACAGATTAAAGGTTTACAATCCTCCGAATTTCCCTGTTTGGATCCCGCGAACCGAGTTAAGGCGCAAAGGAGAGGTATAAAGAGGCATAAAGCGGTGACGCGGGCAAAGTCATGCCCGCAACCGCTGCGGATCGTACCAGATTTTTACGCGTTTGTAGGTGTAACCGATGCCGCTGTGCAGCGCACTGCTTCCGGGCTCACCCGCTGCGGTCTTTGCCAACAGGGCATCAGTGGCCTCGATGTATTCTGCAAGCAGACTTTTGTCGTACGGCGCCAGCGCATCATGGCCTTGGCAAATCGCGTCAAATTCGCTTTCGCGCGCCCACAAACGGCGGATGCTTTGGTTGTAGACTTCCACTGTGGCACAGGTAGGCCCGCAGTTGAGCAGCAGGCTGTCGTTTGCCATATCGCCAGTAAACAGAAGCCGGCTGAAAGAGTCCAGAAAACACACGGATCCCAGGCTGTGGCCGGGTGTGTGGATCACTTCCACTTTGCGACCGCCCAAATCAAACACGGCGCCGTCTTCCATCGGCACGCGGCAGACCGGCCCGTCGGGCTGCACCAGCGCCAAAAGTTCCTCTGTGGATGCATCCGGGTTTCGCACCGGCCCGCGGCTTTTGGCATAAAAAGTGCGGGCGGCTACCCCTTGGCGATGGCCCTCTTCGGACATGGTGAAATCGAGCGGATGCATGTGAACTTCTTTAAAAAGCATGGCCGCGCCGTCGTGGTCAAAATGTCCATGGCTGATGGCGACCGAAAGGGGTTTATCGGTAATTTCCCGCACCGTTTGGGCGACGTTGCCCAGGCCTACGCCGCAGTCAATGAGCAAAGCGCCGGTTTCACCTTCCAGCAGGTACATATTGACAAGACGATATTCGCTGATCAGCCAGGTGCGCGGCGCGATCGGAATGACGGGTCTGGTAAGCATGCGAACCTCCTTGTTTCAGTCGTTTTTATGGGGAATTAAAAGCCATGTGCGCGCAAAAAGGCGAGGAATTGTCGCCAGTCCCACAAGGTCAAATCGTGCCCGCCCTCTCGGCGGTGATATCCGAGTCCGCCTTCGCAGAGGGACCCTCCCGCCGGCGGCGGTGCGCCGCAAAATACGCCGGCGCCGTCTTCCCCCGAAAGCTGCCAGGCAGGCGCGGCCAGTCGGACGCTGCGCCATTCCGCATCCGGATCGCTCCACAGATCCCGTGTGGCGCTCGTAACATAACAAAGGCGCGGCGCAACGCAGGCGAGCAGCATATGCTGGTCAAAAGGCATTTCCTCTTCGCGCCAGGCGTACTCCGCATAGCGCGGGCAGAACCAGTGCGGGAACACGGCCGTGATGGACGCCACGTTCTCCCCCCGCTTACCACGCGAAAGTGCCGCCCCCGAACAACCGGAATTGTTCACCAGAACCGCCCCGATGCGCGGATCCTGCGCGGCGCACCACAGCGCCGCCTTTCCCCCGCGTGAGTGGCCTGCCAGCGCAATCCGGTCAGGATCCAGCGAGGGATGTCGGGATAAGATATCGACCGCACAGCTTGCGGCAAACGCCCATATGCCCAAGGCGCCCCAGGAGTCGCGCGGGCGCTCGCCCTGTGTGGAGTCAAACAACCCGGCAAGCTCTCCGGGCAAAGCGTCCCTGTCATCCGGCTGTACCTCCTGCGCGTAAAAGGCTGCCGCAGCGTGACCGGACGCCACGATTTCCTCTACGGGCCAGTATTCTTGTTTTGTGTCTTTCTCCAAATCCAGGGGCTGGGACACGGGCGACTGCGCGCCTGCCATGCCTTGCAGCATCACCAGCGTTTCGCCGCGCCACGCAGGCGGCGCACATTCCAGCAATCTTCGGATCGCTTGTTCGGAAGGCGGCCTTCCGGAATGGGGATCGCGGTCTCGGTTGCAGATCAGCAGTATCGTGGACAGCGGGTGATCTGTGCGCGGCATGACCAGATACAGTGCAAAAGAGAAAGCCTTTCCCTGGCTTCGTACCGTGATGCGGTGCTCTTCGCGCAGGACCCTTCCCTCTGCCTCCGGCTTAGTGTATAGAAGCTGACCTTCAGTCGTATACGGTAGGTCGGGCCTGCGCCCGTAAACATGCTCCTGGAAAATGTGTAAGAAATCCTCGCGCTGCCGATTCCAATCCGCGGGTCGGCAGCCATCTTGAAACAGTGGCGGTAGCATATCGTATCCTTTCTGTGCAAAGCGCGGGTTTGTGCAAATATCCGCGCGGGTTTGTCCCCGACAACGGGGTTTGAGACACCTAGATTCAGTAAAACATAGAATGACTGCGAATACCAGAGATAAAATAAAGAGATATTGTTAAAATTTTTCAGGAGTGTGGGTCAATACGTTTCGGTCAGCCGAGATTTTCCAGATAGTGGTTTTGTACATCCGCCCAGCCATTCCGCCATTCTGCCGCCTGATTTTGGGCAACAAAAAAGCAGGAAACCTTTTTGAGATGCCCTGCTTGCTGCGCACGCCGCCGGCAGCGGAAAACTTTTGTCTTTTCCGTTTACTTTCCGAGCACGACCCTGCACGTCTTTTTGTAAAATCCGATGCCGTACTTGAGGATGGTTTCCATCCCGTCCTCCCGGAGCTCTTCTTCGTACTTTCTCTTTTCGATCTGTTCCAGGGCATCCTTGCAGGCCTTGTCCAGATCGCGGCCGTATTTGAGCTCGATCACGATGCCAATTCCCAGGTCCCCGTCATCCGGTTTTACCAGAATGTCCGCGTAACCGTCGCCGCTCTCTCGGTTGGATTTTACACTCCAGCCCTCCTTGGCGGATAAGATCCCGACCAGCACACCCTGGTAGAAGTTTTCTTTCTGATCATTTTTTGCCATGGTGTCGCGGACGCTGATGGTTCTGCGCAGGTACCTGGTGATGTATTTCTGCACATCTTCTGCATCGCCATGGTACAACGCGGCGCAGAAGGCCTCCAGCGTGCCTGTATCTTTTTTGACGCTCTCTTTAAAATATTCCCGGATCTGCTTTACATATACGTCCCGGACTTCCAGGTTGGGGATCCGCAGTTTGAGCAGCCCCTCGTCCGTCCTGCCCTGCAAAGTCAGGTAGCCGGTCGTATAGAGCAGGCTCCACAGGTTGTCGATGGTATCATAAATCTCGGAGTAGGTCAGGTCTTCGCGGATGTCCTTCTCGATTGTGCCGCCCGCCACCAGCGTTTCGATTTCCTCTCTTGTCCTGCCGTCCGCCATGGCAACAAAACGCTTGATCACGTCGTTGCCGCTTGTGTTGATCCAGTAGTTCTGCGGTGACAGCCCCGGATCATGCCTAACATCAAAACAATAATTGATCACATCCCATGGGCAATAGATGTCCTCATTGCCAAAGTGATACCCATCATACCATTTCTGTACCGCGGCGTAGTGAGCATCCAATCCATAGTAGTGTAAGAGTTCCCGTACTTCCTGGTTTGTAAATCCGAAAAACTCGGTGTAAGCCGCGTTCGTAATCGAAAAAACCTTCAGGTTGTTCAGCCCCGTAAAAATGCTCTCCTTGGAGATGCACAGGCATCCGGTCAGCACCGCAAATTCGAGGCTTGTATTGGTTTTGAGCGCGGCGCCAAGCAGGGAACGTATCAGCGAGACCATCTTGTCGTAATACCCATTCGCGTGCGCTCTCGCAAGAGGCACGTCATACTCGTCGATGAGCAATACGACCTTTTTGCCAAAGTGCTTTTCCAGCAGTTCCGACAGCGTATGAAGGCTGTTGCAAAGTGTTGCCTCTGACATGTCCAGGTTCAAAAGCGCGTGGTAATTCGCTTTGTTCGCAACAGACAACTTGTCGCTGTTCTCAAGATATTCCACCTGGAGCGCGGTGCGCCGGATGAGCCAGGCGGCTTGTTGATAAGCGGTTTCATAATTTAAGGCCTCGATCCCTTTCAAGGTAAGAAAAATCACCGGGTACTTGCCCATGTACCTCTCGCAGAGATCTTTTTCTTTGGAAATCGCAAGCCCCTCAAAAATGGATTTGTCCCCATCTATCGAGAAGAAGTGGGAGAGCATACTCATGTTTAAAGTCTTGCCAAATCTCCGCGGGCGGGTGAACAGCGTAACATCTGACCAGTTATTCAAGAGATCGCGAATCAGCCCGGTCTTATCGACATAGTAACAATTCTTCACCCTGAGCTTTTCAAAGTCTTCCATCCCGATCGGGAGCATCTTTTTCGCTTCCATGTTGGCGCCCTCCTCTCTTTAAGCTATAACGATAGGAATCGTGTCCCATACGATCACCGTCGTCATTATACCCCATAATGGGAGGCGGTATCAAGCGATTTTCCTCAATTTCTGCGAAATACCATCCGTTTTCATGTGCATAAAATACTCTCAAATTGCTAATTGACAAAACAGGGCTTGTGTGTTAAGTTGTAAATAATATGGGAAGGACAGCACGAAGAATTGTGCATATCTCATCTCTCAAACATGAATGTAACAAACGATTTCCCTTTGCCGTATGATATGGTAGGAAGGTCTTAGAGAGAAAAAGGAGCGTGATGGTACATGAAAAAGCCGTCGGTCTGCCTGGCTTGTTTGCTCTTGGCGCCGCTTTTTGGTGCCGCTCTGCTGGCGGGCTGTGGCAGCCAAAGCCTCTTAGGAGGAGATAATTCGCAGGATAGCAGTACCTCGCAGCATATGACAGAGAATTTCTTCGATGATCCTGGGTCCCAAACGCCGCAAGAAGAGTCACCAGACACCGATTTGGCCTCCGGCCTTTCAAGCGGGTTTGACCCAAGCGCCGTAAATGACCGCAAAATGGTCTATACCGCCACGGTATATATAGAGAGCAAGACGTTTGATGACGCGCGCTCTGCGCTGGATGAAACCGTTGCCCGCTTTGGCGGCTATATCGAATATACCAGTTTGGACGGCTCTGCCGAGCGCGGGGATCGCTATCTGAGCTACACAGCCCGCATCCCAGTTGACAACTATACCGATTTTATCGCTGCCTTAGACGATGCCGGCAATGTGACGAGCTTCAGCGAGAGCGCGGACGACATCACAAACAGTTACATCGATGTCGAGGCACGTCTGGATGCGCTGGAAGAGCAGCGTGATCGCCTCCATAAGCTTGCGGAGCAGGCTGAGACCACCGCGGATCTGATTGAAATCGAGAGTCGCCTCAGCGAAGTACAGTACGAGCTGGAGAGCTACACCCGCCAGATCCAGGCGATGGATGACCAGGTCTCCTACTGTACGGTAGACCTGACCCTGCGCGAAGTGGCGATCTATACGCCCGTCACGCATACTTTTGTTGACCGCATTACCGATGCCTTCTTCAGCGGCTGGCGGGGCTTTAAGAGCTTTGTAGAGAATTTCGCCATTTTGTTGGTTCGGGCTTTGCCCTTCCTTCTCTTAGCGGGAGTTTTGCTCTTTATCTTCTTCAAGGCGACCGCGAAGCGCCGCGCAGAGCGCAGGGCACAGCGCGCCGCCAAGGCATCGCAAAAGGCAGCCCTCAGTCCCAGGGCAAAACAGCGATCGGCTGAGAGTCAGCCGATCGTCGAGGAAAAGTCGGACGAGGTGCAATAGTTTTAGAAGAAAACCCCTTAAACGAAATAGCGCTTAAAGCAAAGAAAAAGAAAAATAAAAGCCCGCACACCGCTTAAAAACGGCGTGCGGGTTTTGTGTGCACCGAAACGAATCAGAATCCCCGTTGGTTTCCGGGCCGGTTCGCTGCCTGGGGACGACGGTTTAGGCTTGCGCGCGGATTCTCGCGAAGCACTCGCTGCAGTAGACCGGGCGGTCTTCGCGCGGCTGGAAGGGAACTTTACACGGCTTGCCGCAGTTGGCACAGATCGCGTCAAACATCTGGCGCTCGCCCCGGGTGGCATTCTTGCGCGCGTCGCGGCATGCTTTGCAGCGCTGGGGCTGGTTCTCAAAGCCGCGGCTGGCGTAGAATTCCTGCTCGCCGGCAGTCCATACGAACTCTTTGCCGCAATCCTTGCAAACTAAGGTCTTGTCTTCGTACATGATGGATATCTCCTCTTTTTGATATTTGCCCGCCGCAGACTTGCAACCGACCGATGGGAAAAACCAACGAACCTGATTCCAATCAACTTAGGGACACAGAATATAGTATCGGGCATACGCCCGATTTCCACAAAAAACCGATCGGCGCGCACGGAGCACCGAACGTCTCTATTCTATAAGGAGAATATCACTTTGTCAATGATTATTTTGGTTAAAACGTAAAAAATCGGCATGGGAAACCCTTGCAAAAAAAACGGCTGACCTTTATAATTAATGTACGGCAGCGAGACCTTTCAAATAACGGCAAAGGAGAGATTGATATGACCTATTCGCAAGAAGTAGAGCGCATGTGTCCTGTGACCAAAGGCCCGAAGCACGGCCCCGCGCCCATCCCGGAGGAAGGCGCCTGGGTCAAGGCCTACGAGATCAAGGACATCAGCGGCTACACACATGGCATAGGCTGGTGCGCGCCGCAGCAGGGCACCTGTAAGCTGAGCCTGAACATCAAAAACGGCGTAATTGAAGAAGCGCTGATCGAGACCATCGGCTGTTCCGGCATGACGCATTCCGCCGCCATGGCGGGTGAGATTCTGCCCGGAAAGACCATCCTGGAGGCGCTTAACACCGACCTCGTCTGTGACGCCATCAATGTCGCGATGCGCGAACTCTTTTTACAGATCGTGTATGGGCGCAGCCAGACCGCCTTCTCCGAAGATGGCCTGCCCATCGGCGCAGGCCTTGAGGATCTGGGCAAGGGACTGCGCAGCATGACCGGCACCATTTTCTCTACCAAGAAAAAAGGCGTACGGTATCTGGAATTGACCGAAGGTTATATCAACCGTCTGGCGCTCGACGAAAACGACGAAGTGATCGGCTATGAGTTTGTGCGCCTCGGCAAGATGATGGAAGCCATCCGCCACGGTACCGACCCTGCCAAGGCGTACAAGGATAACGTGGGCACCTATGGTCGCTTCTCAAACGCTGCGAAGTACATCGACCCGCGTGAAGAATAAGGAAGGAGGCGTACAAAATGGCAACTTTTGAATCTATGGAACGCCGCATGCCCAAGATTGAGGCGTGCCTGAAAGAAAACGGCCTTGCGTCTCTGGATGCTTGCCGTGATATGCTGCTCTCGAAAGGTATCGACTGCGAGGCAATTGTCAAGGGTGTGCAGCCCATCTGTTTTGACAACGCCGTTTGGGCCTACACGCTGGGTACCGCTATCGCTGTCAACCGCGCACTGAAGTCCGCCTCGGAATGCGCCGCTGCGATCGGCGAGGGCCTGGAGGCCTTTACGATCCCCGGTTCCGTCGCAGAACAGCGCCACGTAGGGCTGGGCCACGGCAATCTGGGTGCGATGCTCTTAAATGATGACACCAAGTGCTTTGCCTTCCTGGCCGGCCATGAGTCCTTTGCCGCCGCCGAGGGCGCCATCGGTATTGCCCGCACGGCCAACAAGGCCCGCAAGACGCCGCTGCGCGTCATCCTGAACGGCCTTGGCAAAGACGCCGCCTATATCATCAGCCGCGTAAACGGGTTTACCTATGTGCAGACCGACTACGATTTCAAGACCGGGGAACTCTCTGTTGTAAAAGAGATCCCCTTCTCAGAGGGAGAGCGCGCCGCCGTGCGCTGCTATGGCGCCAACGATGTGCTGGAAGGCGTCGCCATCATGCAGAAAGAGGCCGTGGAAGTCTCCATCACGGGCAACTCCACCAACCCCACGCGTTTTCAGCATCTCGTCGCGGGTACCTACAAGAAGTGGGCGCTCGAAAACGGCAAAAAGTACTTCTCTGTCGCTTCCGGCGGCGGCACGGGCCGCACGCTGCACCCTGACAATGTGGCGGCTGGCCCCGCAAGCTACGGCTTGACCGATTCCATGGGCCGCATGCACGGCGACGCTCAGTTCGCCGGCTCCTCCAGCGTGCCCGCCCATGTCGAGATGATGGGTCTGATCGGCGCCGGCAACAACCCCATGGTGGGTATGACGGTGGCCTGTGCCGTGGCCGCGAGCCAGGCGTAATCCGCTGAGTCTGCCGAGTGCTGCATGTTACCACAGAGCCTAAAAAGCGAAAAAACAAGAGATGACGGCAAAGCCGCTCCGACATCGCGCCGGGGCGGCCTTTTGGGCTTTATACACACAGAAAACAAAGGGTCAGTCACTGGCGGGGAGAGCCGCTGAGGGAGCGCCGCATTACTTGGTGCCGAATATGCGATCTCCCGCATCACCCAGACCGGGAACGATATATCCGACTTCGTTGAGTTTTTCGTCCAGCGCTCCGACGTAAATATCCACATCCGGGTGCGCCTCGTGCAGCGCCTTTAATCCCTCCGGGGCTGCGATTAAGCCGATAAACTTGATGTGCAGCGCGCCATGCTTTTTCACCTGAGCGATGGCATCGCCGGCGCTGCCGCCGGTGGCGAGCATCGGATCCAACACCAAAACCTCGCGCTCCGCGATATCGCTGGGCAGTTTGCAGTAGTATTCAACCGGCTCCAGCGTTTTCTCGTTGCGGTACAGGCCGATATGGCCGACTTTCGCTGCCGGAATCAGGCTGAGCATGCCGTCTACCATACCAAGACCGGCGCGCAGGATCGGTACCAACGCCAATTTGCGCCCGGCCAGTACCCGTGTGCGGGCGAGTGCGATGGGCGTTTGGATCTCCACCTCTTCGGTGGGAAGATCGCGCGTTGCCTCGTAGCACAACAGCATCGAAACCTCGCTTACAAGGGAACGAAACTCATTGGTGCCGGTATTGGCGTCGCGCATTAGGCTGATTTTGTGGTGGATCAGGGGATGATCGACGATTTCTACAACGCTCATGATGATGTCTCCTTATCAAGTCAAATGGCCATCGCTGCGCCCACAAGAACCTCGCGGCAGGAATCTGTGCCGGCCATCGCCTCAGGGTATACCGGCGGAGGCGCGCTGTGCGGCACCGCTCGTCCGGGCGGCGCGCTCCCGCTCTGCCTGGGATAAACGATGATACTGCGGCAAAAGCGCCGCAGCCGAAACGCTCTTGCCAGCGCGATAAAGCGCCAGGGACGCCAAACCAACGCCGACGCCGCGCCCGCCGCGCAGCGCGGCACAACAGGGAATAACGCCTTTTGTCTGCCCGTAGGTATTGTAGCACAATCCAGCGCCATCGCCAACAAAAAAAACAGGCTTTGGGCAGGCTTCCAGAAAATTTTTTATCGCTTCGACAGGTTCGGCGGCGTCCTGCGTAAGCCGCCTGTGATCCGCTAAGGCAAACCCCGCCCAATAGACCTGCCCGCGCCTCGCATCCAGCGCTGCCACCACGGTTCCTTCGCCCATACAGGACCACGATAGCGCTTCCAGTGTGGATACACCAGCGCACGGCGTGGCATACGCGAGCGCCATGCCTTTTACAAGGCTCAACCCGATGCGCAGCCCCGTAAAGCTACCCGGACCCGAACACACTCCCATCAGCCCGATGTCGCCAACGGCAAGCTTGCATGTGCGCAGGGCCGTATCCACCAGCGGCAAGATCGTTTCGCTGTGGGTCAGCCCGACATTGCAAAAGCTCTCATACAAAAGGGTTTCGTCGCACATAACGGCTACCGCCGCTGTTTTGCCGGCGGTGTCCAGGGCGAGAATATTCATTGTGTCAACCTCGGTACATCATGAAATGGAACCATAGAAAAATTGTTATCGAACTGTACCTGTGACTTGTACTTTCCCCACTTTTTAATCGCGCTTTTCTTTTAGATACAACACGACGGCCACAATCAGCTTGATAAAACCCATGGTGATAAAAGCCGCACCCATGATTGCTATGATATGCAATTCAACGCCTCATTTCTCCGGTTTTAAGTATCGCTGAAAAAACGTACTCCATGAATATGTCTCATGTTAGATAGAACAGTCCTGTAACTTTCACGGAGTGGATTTTGCAGGCCGCGCGGCAATCGCTTTTCTTACTGCGCCGGTTCGTCGGGGAAACGGATGGTGATGCGGCGGGTATCGCCGCCCAGATTCTCCATATGGACGCGGATCGGATTCTCGGCGTCGATCCAGACAGCTGCGTTCTCGCTCCATTCGGCGGCAACCACAGCGCCCATTTCCAGGTAATCGTAAAAGCCCGCAATGCAAAGATCCTGCAGGTCGCGCACGCGGTAGAAGTCAAAGTGCGCAAACGGCTGTGGGCCGCGGTAATACTGTACGATGGCAAAGGTGGGGCTGCTGACAGGATCCGTGCAGCCCAAACCTTCCGCGATGCCCTCGCACAGGGCCGTTTTTCCGGTGCCGAGGCCACCTGTAAAGGCGATGAGATCGCCCGGCGAAAGGCGCTTTGCGAGGCTGCAGCCCAAGGCCACGGTCTCACTCTTTGCGTGAGTGATATACTGCTCCATGGAATCGATCTTCCTTGTGTGCAAAAAAGACAAAACACATTCTCTGCCGTCAACCTGTCTGTTTGCTGTTGCGCTGACATGTTGGCAAATATCCGTTGTGGATGTGGCAAAACGGCGCGTTTCGTCGTATAATAGAACCGGAGACAGCAAAAACATCGCGACGGATATACCGCGAAGGGAGGCGCTTTGTTTTGCGAGAGTCAATACGGCAGTATGGCAAGCGGGTAGACCGGCTCTATCTGTTGCTCTGCGGCGCCTCGTCGGCTCTGAGCGTTTTGGTGCTTCTCTCGGTGGGGCAAAACCAACTGGACGGCGACCGCGGCAAGGCCGCAATTCAGTTGATCGCCAGCATATTGGGCATGCTTTTGGCCGTAGCCGTATCCACATTTGACTACAGGGAGCTTGCGCGCGCCTGGCCGGCACACGCCCTGCTTAGCTGGGGCCTTGTGTTGCCCACGCTGTTTTTACACAACGTACAGGTGGGTTTTGTCACCGTCGGATACGATGCAGGCGGCACGTCCAACTACAGTTGGTACCGTATCGGCCCTTTGACCTTTCAGCCGTCGGAACTGGCAAAGATCAGTTTTATCCTCACCTTCGCCTGGCATCTCAGTCGTGTGCGGGCGCACATCAATCGACCGCTTGTGCTGCTTGGTTTGCTCGCGCACATGGCGGCGCCGGTGTTGATCCTTCATCTGCAAGGCGACGACGGCACTGCGCTCATGTTTTTCGGTATCGGGTTCCTCATGTTGTTCGCTGGCGGTGTCTCGCTTTGGCTCGTCGGCGCCTGCGCGCTTGCCGCTGTGGGAGGAGACGCTGCGCTGCTGCTGTTTAAGCCGAACCTGTTAAAGAGCTATCAATTCCGCCGTATCTTGGCCGTGTTACGCCCAGAGGATCCGGAACTGGCGGATTTTGTGTACCAGCAGAAAAAAGGCTCCATGGCGATCGGTACCGGCAGTGTTTTCGGCAGAGGACTTTTTTCTGGAGATACGATTTATGTGCCCAATGCTTGGAACGATTTTTTCTTCGCCTATCTTGCGCATGTGTTGGGGTTTGTTGGTGCGACCGCGGTGCTGACACTGCTTCTCGCCATTTGCCTTCGCACACTGCGCGCTGCGCGGCGCAGCGCCGATTTTTTGGGATGCAGCATCTGTACCGGTGTTTTTGCTGTGGTATTCCTACAGAGTGTTGTCAACGTGGGCATGAATTTACAGGTATTGCCCGTTATCGGAATTACGCTGCCGTTCTTTTCGGCCGGCGGTTCCAGCGTCGTGATGCTGTATTTGTGTGCGGGACTGGTCCTCAGCGTCGGCATGCGCGCACAGCGCGCCTAGCGATTCTCTATATAACACCAACGCAGCGGCTCCATAAGCCCCTTTCCCGCCAAAGGCGCCAGCGCCAATCGGCAAAACCCCGTGGGAAAAGCCTGCCATCCGATCGACTTTGGAACTATCATACCATCTTTCACCCCTTTGCGCAACGTCGATGTGTATGTAAACGTGCAATGCAAACCAAAATATGCTATACTGACAGCGATACCCCGGACCCGCGGTTTATGCGAAAAACGGAAGGTGCTGTCAATTTAAAGTCAAGCGGCGCAGCTCACGTTGCGGCTGGGCAAAAAGGCAGCCTTTGATATCGCAAAAAGAGAGGAAAAACATATGGAACAACTGCTTCGCATTCTGGAAACCAACGCCCGAATGCCGCTGGAAGACATCGCCGCGATGCTGGATAAGACACCGACCGAGGTGGCCGCGATGCTGGATGAGGCCGTTGCCAAAGGCTATATTCACGGCTACAACACCCTGATCGACTGGGAACGCGTCGGCGTCAATGTGGTCGAGGCGGTGATCGAGCTGCATGTCTCACCGCGCAAATCCCGCGGTTTTGACGAGATCGCCTCTGTCATCTCCTCGTTTGATGAGGTGGACAGCGTGCTTCTGATGAGCGGCAGTTATGATCTGCAGGTGACGATAAAAGGTCGATCCTTCCAGGAGATTGCGCTGTTCGTCGCCAAAAGGTTGTCGCCGCTGGACGATGTGTTGTCCACCGCAACCAGCTTTGTGCTGCGCACCTACAAACGTGGCGGCCGACTCTATCAGGCTGAGGAGATTGACGAAAGAGAGTATACGGTTCTGTGATAAATTACGAACAACGCCTTGCACCCGCCGCCCTGCGGATGCAGCCTTCCGGCATTCGGAAGTTTTTTGATCTCGCCGCCGAGATGCCGCACTGTATTTCTCTCGGCGTTGGCGAGCCGGATTTTAAAACGCCCTGGGCCATTCGGGACGCGGGAATTCGCAGCCTGGAAAAGGGGCGAACGCGTTATACAGCGAACGCTGGCCTCGCCGAGCTGCGCGCGGAGATTGGCCGGTATCTTGCGCGGCGCTTCGCGCTCTCGTATGACCCCAATGAGATTCTGGTCACGGTGGGCGGCAGCGAGGCTATTGATTTGACGATTCGCGCGCTTGTCGCGCCAGGCGACGAGGTGATCATTCCGCAGCCGTGCTTTGTGTGCTATGCGCCCATCACGCAGCTCACGGGCGGTGTGCCCGTCCCGATTGAAACCCGGGCACAACAGGGGTTTCGCCTTACCCCACAGGCACTGCGCGCCGCCATCACGCCGCGAACCAAGCTGCTGGTGCTGCCCTATCCCAACAATCCAACCGGAGCCGTGATGGAACCGGACGACCTAGAGCAGATTGCCTCGGTTTTGCGCCCAACCGACATTCTGGTGCTCTCGGATGAAATTTACGCCGAGCTGACCTATGGGCAAAGTCGCCATGTATCCATCGCCGCGCTGCCCGGTATGCGGGAGCGCACGATTGTCGTCAACGGCTTTTCCAAAGCGTACGCGATGACGGGCTGGCGCCTGGGTTATGCCGCCGGCCCGCAGGAGATCCTGCGGGTAATGACCAAAATCCACCAGAATTGCATCATGTCGGCTCCCACCACCAGCCAGTACGCCGCGGTCACAGCGCTGCGCAGCTGCGATGAAGCGATCGAGACGATGCGCGGCGAGTATGACCGCCGTCGTCGCTTTGTGGTCAAGGCCCTAAATGACATGGGCCTTTCCTGCTTTGAGCCGCAGGGGGCGTTTTATGTCTTCCCCAGCATCCGCAATAGCGGGCTTTCCAGCGAGGAATTTTGCGAAAAACTCCTCCACGAGAAGGAAGTCGCAATCGTGCCGGGGCAGGCGTTTGGCGCCTGCGGCGAAGGCTATGCGCGCATCAGCTACGCGTACAGCGTCGACCATCTGCAGACCGCGATGACACGCATTCGCGCTTTTATGCAAGAACACGGCTGGTTATAAGATGTTTTCGAATGGATGCAGCGCTAAACGTTATCCAATATGTATAATTAAGTAAAATAATACAAATAGAGAAGTATTGCGAACCTTCTTTGCTGCGAAGAAAATGAAGGAAAGGCTGTAACCAACCCAAAAACGGAGGAAAGATATGCCTTTGTCCCGTGTAGCGGTGATCGCGCCGGCCAAGCTGAACCTTTCGCTGGATGTGGTCGGCAAGCTGCCCGACGGCTACCATGACCTCGATATGGTGATGCAGGCGATCGACCTGTACGAGGAGCTTTTGCTCTACCCCGCCCGGGATCTGACCGTGCGCATGCCGGGCTGTTCCGTGCCGGTCAACGGCAAGAACACCGCTGTCAAGGCGGCAGAGGCTTTTTTTGCCTATACGGGGCTGTCGGCGGGTGCGGAGATCCGTATCCGAAAGCATGTGCCGGTGCGCGCCGGTATGGCGGGGGGCAGCGCGGACGCCGCAGGCGTGTTGGTAGGGCTCAACGCGCTGTACAGGGCCCATCTTTCCTTTGGCGAATTGTCTGCGCTGGGCGCGCAAATCGGCGCCGACGTACCGTTCGCGCTGATGGGCGGTACCTGCCGTGTAAAAGGCAAAGGCGATCTTTTGCGTCCCTTGCCGCCCTGCCCGGACTGCTGGATGGTGGTTGTCATGCCCAGTGTCGGCATCTCCACACCTTGGGCTTTCGCGCGCTATGATGAGATGGGCAGCCCGGTGCATCCGGACTGTGAAGCGCAGGAGCTTGCGATCCGCAGCGGGGATCTGCGCGCGATGTGTGCCGTTGCCGCGAACGCGCTGGAAGTGTGCAGCGGCGCCGAACAGACGCCCACCATTCGCGAAGCGCTTTCCGCTTGCGGTGCGCTCAAAAGTCTGATGACCGGCAGCGGCGCCGCGGTGTTCGGCATATTTGATAGCATGGAGAAGGCCGACAGTGCGGCAAAGACACTTCGCGCGAGCAATCAACAAGTCTATTTGGTTAAACCGGATCGCGGCGGCGCGCGCCTTGCGCCGGCGCGTCACCTTGCGGATGCGTAAAGGGTAGCGCAGCCTTGCGAACCGTTGTGCAAGGGGCTCACAAAAAATGTGGCAGGGGGGTGCTAGAATTTGCTTCGCTTGCTGATAGGACCGTCCGGCAGCGGAAAATCATGGCGGATCCGGCGTGATATCACTTTGCGCGCCGAAGCCGGGCAGCGGAGCATTCTGCTGGTGCCGGAGCAGTTTACGTCTTCCACCGAGAGTATGCTCTACCAGGCGCTGGGGGATACCGCCTCGGAATATGTAGACAGCTATTCCTTTACTTCCCTGGCGCAGACGTTGCTGCGGCAGTACGGTGGGGCGGCGGTGCCCACGTTGAGCGAGGCGGGGCGTGCCGTGCTGGTTCGCCGCGCCATGAAGGAACTGGCGGATAAAATTGTCTATTACAGCCGTCAAAGGCAGTCGGCGGCTTTTTGCGAGAAGGCCGCCCAGACCATTGTGGAACTGAAAAGCGCCGGTATTTCTCCACAGGATCTTGCCGCGTACGCCAATGCCCCAGGCGCCGACGGCGTGAAGCTGCGAGAGTTGGCTCTACTCTACGATACCTATGAGGCGCTGCTTAGGCAGACAGCCCTGGATCCCGACGACCGCGTAACATTGGCTGCTAAGCGCCTCAAGCCGGATTTTTTCACGGGCAAGGCATTGTTTTTGGATGAGTTTGACAACTTTAATGCGCCCAAGCGCCAAATGTTGGAGGCACTTTTGCCCATTGTGGATATCACCGTCGCGCTGGAGGGCAGCGGTGTTGCAGGCGCTGACGACAGCGATTTTTCGCTGTTCACCACCTTCGGCCGTCTGGCAGGGACCCTGCGCCGCATGGCACACCGGGCGGGTGTTTTATGTAAAACCGAATGGCTCTGTGGAGATGCACGCCACGCGCAGGCCCCAGAGCTGGCCGATCTCAATCTTTTTTTGACCGACCCGACGTATACGCCGCAGCATACCGTGGACCCGCAAAACCCCACCATTGTAAAGTATGTGGGCAGTACACGCAGGCAAGAGGCGAAAGCCGCCGCGGCGGCGATCCGCGGCCTCGCCCAACGCGGCGTTCCTTTCAGCCGCATGGCGGTTATCTGCCGGGATGCCTCGCTCTATTTTCCCGCCGTCCGCTATGAGTTTCGTCTGCAGGATATCCCGCTTTTCCGCGATGAGACCACGACCCCCGAACATACGCCGCCCGCCCGCGCCGTATTGGCGGCGCTGGAACTGCTTAAAAGCGGTATCGGTACGCGGGGGATCCTGGGCCTTGCCAAGTCTGGGCTGGTAGATCTTGACGAGCAAGATCTGCTGGCGCTGGATAATTACGCGTTCACCTGGAACCTTCACGCTGAAGACTGGAGCCATCCTTTTACGCGCAGTCCCGCCGGTTACGCGGGTGCGTCGCTGACGCCGGAGGATACCGCCGAGCTCCAGGCGGCGGAGCGCGCGCGCGATTTTCTTGTTGGGCGCGCCGAGATTTTTTTGCGCGATGCGCGCGGTGCGGCTTTGCCAGAGATGACGAAGCAGCTCTATCTGTTTTTGCAGACACTGGGCGCAGAGCAAAGCATCGAGAAGCTGACAGTGGATCTGCGCGCGCGCGGCGAATTTTTCTCCGCCGATGAAGCGGTCAGGGAGTGGAATGTGGTCACGGGGCTTCTCAACGAGCTGGTTGACCTGCTGCCCGCCGACACCGAATTAAGCGCCCAAGAATATGAGGAACTGTTCCGGTTGCTGTTGCGCACCACCGATATGGGCCATATTCCGCAGAGTCTTGACAGCGTCATTTTTACAACGGCCAACCGCATGCGGCTGCCGGAAGTGGACGCCTGTTTTGTGCTGGGCATAGCCGAGGGAGAGTTTCCGCAACTGCCCGGTGAGAGGGGCCTGCTCACGCACGCCGATCGCGACGCGATGATCGCCCAGGGAGCGGATCTGCCCGATTGCTTTGAGAATCGCTTCGCGATGGAACAGATTTTCTTCTACAAAGCGCTTACCGCGCCGCGCTCCTTTTTGTGGTTGAGCTGGCCGGGTGGGGTGGACGGTGCGGGTGCTTTGGGGCTTCCGCCCGCCGGGGCGCTACGCGATGTGCTGCGCACGTTTGATGTTGCGCAAACACGGCCTGCTCTTGCCAATCTCGCCGCTACCCCCGCGGCGGCGCTGGATCTGCTGGGTGGTATCTGGCAGCAGCCGACGGCGCAGCGCGCCGCCCTATACGAGGCACTGTGCAGGCTGCAGGGTACGCCGAACGCCGCGTCCGGCTTTGCCGCCGTGGTGCGCGCCGCCGCGCGCGATCCGGAAGCTGTAAAAGATACGACCGCGCTTGAAAAACTGCTGGGCAGGCAAATCCGCGTGAGTCCCACGCGGTTGGAGCGCTATGCCGTGTGCCCATTTGCCTATTTTTTGCAGTATGTAATCCGCGTTAAACCGCGCCAGAAGGCCCTGCTCGCGCCCAATATCAGCGGCACATTGACACATTGGGTGCTGGAACAGGCGCTGTCGCGCAGCGCCGAGGCCTTCACCGCGCTTTCTCATGCGCAGATAGAAGCGCTTACACAGCGCCTTGTTGCGGAATATGCTGCACAAAATCTGCCCGGGATCGATGTGCGCACGCAGTATTTGCTGCAGCGCATCCAGCGCAATCTGGTAAGTCTGCTGTGTTTTATCCGCAACGATATCCGGCAGTCCGGGTTTAAGCCTGCGGCTTTTGAACTGCGCATCGATGACAGAATCTTGCCGGGCGATGCGCTTTCGCCGCGCATAGAACCTGTGGTTCTGGAGGATGCAGCAGGGCATACCATCCGCGTTGTGGGAACTGTGGATCGTGTGGACGCGATGCAAAAAGACGGCATGACGTACCTGCGCGTGGTGGATTATAAGACCGGGAGCAAAAAGTTCGACCTGCGCGAGGTCTATTACGGTCTTGACTGTCAGATGCTTTTGTATTTGTTCACCCTGGAGCAAAACGGCGGCGCGCTGTTTGCAAACGCACGGGCGGCCGGTGTTGAGTATCTGCTCGCGGATCCCAGCCCCACCACCGCGCCGCGCCCAAAGAAAGAGGGTGAAGCGCAGCGCGCCGCAAAAGGCGGGCAGGCGGCCGACCACCGCGACCCGGATACGGTGGCAAGGGAAGAGGATTCCCTCCACGAAGAGGAGCCGGATTATCCGTTAGACGGCCTTTTGCTACAAGACGCAGAGCTCTTAAAGGCGATGGATCAGGGTGGCAGCGGCCGGTTCTCCCCGATCCATTACAGCTCTAAAACCGGCGAACCTACCAAAACAAGCCAGCGCAGGCTGGCGGATGAGGAAAAGATGCATCGCATCCGCGACCACCTTTCCGGGCTGTTGGTCGATATGACGCGCAGTCTGTACAGCGGTCGTATCGCCGCACAGCCTTTTAGCGCGGACGGCAGCGAAAGAACCTGTCGGTTTTGTGAGTACCGCGCCGTCTGTGGCCGCCTTGAGGGCGAGGCATTGCGCACGATGGATATCGACGCGGATCCCTTTGCAGAGCCCTTGCCCGAAATCGTCGGAGGTGCGTAATGGCTGAAGAATCCCGTATGCAATTTACCCCGGCGCAAGGACATGCTATTGCGGCGCGCGGCCAAAGCCTGCTGGTCAGTGCTGCCGCCGGCTCCGGCAAGACGCGGGTTTTGGTGGAGCGCGTGGTGGGTCTGATCACCGATCCCGATGCCCCTGTTGAGGCCGACAGCCTTCTCATCGTCACGTTTACCAACGCGGCGGCGGCCAAGCTGCGCTCCGATGTCACACAGCGCCTTGCCCAGGTCGTTGCCGAGCAGCCCGGCAACCGGCGACTGCGTCGACAGCAGCTGCGTCTGCAGCGCGCGTTCATCGGCACGGTAGACGCGTTTTGCCTGCACTTTGTGCGCGAGCATTTTTCTGCCCTTGGTCTACCGCCCGACGTAGAAGTGGCGGACGATGCGACGATCTACCGCCTGCAGCAAGAGACGCTCGCCGCCACGCTGGAGACGGCCTACGGAGATCCGGATTTCCGATCCTTTGCAGATTTGTATGACCGCGGGCGCTCTGACGATACCGCCGCCGCAACGATTCTGTCGCTGTACAGCTTTTTGTGTACGCTTCCGTATCCGGAAGAAGCGCTTCGGCAGTTTATCGTCCAATGGCAGTCCGATACGCCGGTGCGTGATACCTTATGGGGGAAGTCACTCCTGCATGCTGCTGCCGCGCGCTGCGCCGCGATCCGCAACCTTCTACAGAGCGCACTGCAAACGGCGCAGCGTGACCCCGCCGCCTCTGCCGCGCTGTCTGAGGCGCTGTGCGCCGATTTGGCCAACTTGAACAAGGTACAGGCCGCGGTTGACACGGGCGACTGGGACGCTGCCTATCAAAATCTGTCAATTTTGTTAAAATGGACGCGCGCAAAAAGCGTACGCGGCGGAAAAGAAAATAACGAAGCGGCCGCACTGGCCGGCGAACTGCGCGATATGGCCAAAAAACACAGCGAAAAGCTAAGGGATCTGTTGATCTGCACCCAGTCGGAGTTTGATTCGGATCGGGTGCGCACCGCACCGCTGATCGCCGCGCTGGGAAGGGCCGTCCAGGCGTATTCTGACGCCTTTTTTGCAGCGAAGCGGGAAGAAAAAGCGCTGGAATATTCCGATTTTGAACATCTTACGCTGCGGTTGCTGCGCGATGAAAACGGCAACAGAACGCCGCTGTGTCAAACCGTCAGCGCGCGTTACAGCACCGTTTTGGTGGACGAATACCAAGATACCAATGACCTGCAGGATGCCATCTACTTTTCGCTGGCGCGCCCACAGGAGGACAATCTGTTTTTTGTGGGGGATATCAAGCAGAGCATCTATCGCTTCCGCCAGGCACAGCCCGCTGTCTTTACCGAAAAGCAAAAGGCCTGGGCCACCTGGCCCGCGCTCCCCGGCGCGCCCGCGACGATTGCGCTCGATGCGAATTTTCGTAGCGCCACGGCGGTCATAGAGGGGATCAACAGCCTGTTGGAGCCTTTGTTCTCCGAACAACTCGGCGGGGTAATGTATGGAGCGGGCCAGCGCCTGGTCGCGGGCGCGCCGAACCCTGACTACCCCGGCCTATGCGAAGTGGACGTAATCGATT
The DNA here is from genome assembly GCA_964560675.1 of uncultured Subdoligranulum sp. Classification (GTDB taxonomy): domain Bacteria; phylum Bacillota; class Clostridia; order Oscillospirales; family Ruminococcaceae; genus Gemmiger. The sequence continues at coordinate 113,323 of CAZLMA010000003.1, forward strand.
GCACCCCGGACGCCGATTGTGTGCAGATGGACGCCCGCGTAATTGCGCAGCGCATGGCCGACATGGTGCAAGAAGAATTCAAAGTGCGCGCAAAGGCAGAAGATGGCGGCGGTGTGCGCCCCTGCCGGTATGAGGATTTCTGCATATTACTGCGCGGGCGCGCCGCGTTTCCTGTATACGAACAAGCGCTCACAGAGCGGGGAATACCGGTCTACGCCGATGTCGCCGGTGATCTTTTGGACGCTGTGCACATCCGCCCCTTCGCTTCTTTGCTGCGCGTGATTGACAACCCCGCGCAGGATGTGGAACTGGCAGCGGTTTTGCTTAGCCCGATGTTTCCCTTCAAGCCGGATGATTTGGTGACACTGCGACTGGAATCGCCGCGCGGCAGTTTATACGGCGCGATTCTCAACAGTCACCAGGAAGCATTCCTTCGCTTTTCGCAACAGTTGACGGTATTTCGCCAATTGGCCCGCACGCTGCCCGTCGATGCCCTGATCGAGGAGCTGTTTGCGCGCACGGGCTATCTCGCCGCCGTCGGTGCTATGCCGGACGGGCAGCGCTGCCGTGAAGAGCTTTTGCAGTTTGCCGCCTGGGCCTCGGATGCCGGTCGCAGTGGGCTGCCCGCCCTTGTCCGCGCGATGGACGCGGCGGCGCAGGGTGGGGTGCGCCCGGCTGGTACGGGACAAACCCGTCCGGGCTGTGTGACAGTTATGACGGTGCATCGCTCTAAGGGCCTTGAGTTCCCCATCGTCTTTGTCGGCGATACCACGCATCAATTTAACCGAAGCGATACCATCCGCCCGGTGCTGACACACCGCAAGCTGGGTGTGGGCGTCACATTGCGCGCGGGGGGCCTGGCACGCCGCTATAAAACTTTGCCTTACGCCGCGATCGCGGACGCCATCCGCAGCGAGTCGCTCAGCGAAGAGATGCGTATTTTGTATGTGGCGCTCACGCGCGCCCGCGATGCGCTGATCCTTACGATTCCGCTCAAAAAGGCAAAGACGGAGCTGCGCACCCCGATGCTGTACGCAAGGGCAGGTCTTCAGGATCCGGAGCTTTTTAAGAGCGCTTCCGGCTGGGGAGACTGGCTGCTCGCTTCTGTTTTACGCAGCCCGGCAAGCATCGACGTATGGCGCTATGTCGATGCAAAACCCACTTTTGGTGACGCTTTTGCACCATTGACCGTGCGTATGGTTCCCCCGCCAATGGCCGTAGAACAACCAACCCCGCCGCAGCCTGTGCCACCGGACAAGGTCCTGCTTGCTGAGCTTATGCAAGGCTTTTCGCGGCAAAGTCCGCGCGATGCGCTGCGGGATATCCCCGCCAAAGTCAGCGTAACCGCTGTCACGCAGGCACAAAGTCAGCAGCGGTTAGAGCGCCCCGCCTTTATGCAAAAGAGCGGTTTGACCGGCGCGGAGCGCGGCGTCGCGATCCATGCCTTTATGCAGAGCGTTCCTTTCGATCGGGATACCGTGGATCTTGCGGCAGAAGTTCTTCGCCAAAAGGAGCTGCAGCTTCTGGATCCACTTCTTGCTGAAAAGCTGGATCTTGACGTTGTGCGCCCGTTTTTTGAAAGTTCTGTCTGGCATCGCATCCGCACGGCTAAACGCGTAATGCGCGAGGAGCCTTTCATCACATCGCTGCCCGCGTCGTGGGTTATGCCGAATCTGCGAAAAAACGCAAAGCCAGCGTGCGATGCTATCCGCACTGCCCAACCGCCAGACGCCGCCGAGACCCCGGTGCATCGATCCGGTTTTGCACAGGAGAAAGCAAATGCTATCACGAACACCGACGCTTTTAAAGACGAGGTCGGGCAGGCGCGTGTGCTCGTACAAGGCATCGCCGATTTGGTTCTTGTATTTGAAGATCACGCCGAGATCGTCGATTATAAAACAGACCGCAGTACCGATCCCGACTACTACCGGAAGGAATATGCGGCGCAGCTTCGCCTGTATCGCTATGCCTTTTCCAGGCGTCTTTCCGTGCCGGTGACCCGACTCTCGCTCTATGTCTTTTCGCTTCATGACGAGATTGAGGTGCCATTTGTGTAACATTGCAGGCAGAAGCGAAGGGATTGTAGGGCATTTAGAAAGACAGGTACGGCAGAAACAGTTCCTTTTGCTATTCCAAACCATTCGAAAAGTGAGGCCGCGCATATGCCGCACACAAAAAACACCCCGCGTGCCATTGAGGTACGCGGTGCCAAGGTACACAACCTGAAAAACCTGGATGTAGACGTCCCGTTGGGAGGCATTGTGGGCATTGCCGGCGTTTCCGGTTCCGGCAAGTCCTCGCTGGCGCTGGGCGTTCTGTATGCCGAGGGCTCGCGGCGGTATTTAGAATCGCTTTCCACCTACACCCGGCGCCGCATGACGCAGGCGGCCGAGGCGCAGGTGGAAGCGGTGCGCTACATTCCCCCGGCGCTGGCGCTGCGCCAGCGCCCCGGCGTGCCGGGCATTCGCAGTACCTTCGGTACGGGCAGCGAGCTGCTCAATTCCCTGCGCCTGATGTTCAGCCGTCTGGCGTGCCACCGCTGCCCAAACGGTCATTATCTGGAACCCACGCTGGATGTCGCCGCCGACAGACCAATCTTTTGCCCCATGTGCGGCGCGCGCGTTCGGGCACCGGGCGCCGAGGATCTCGCCTTTAACAGCCAGGGCGCCTGCCCCACCTGCGGCGGAACCGGTGTGGTGCGCACGGTAGACCGCGCTACGCTGGTGCCAAACGAAGATTTGACCATCGACGAGGGCGCCGTCGCGCCGTGGAACAGCTTGATGTGGAGCCTGATGACCGATGTTTGCAGGGCCATGGGCGTGCGCACCGATGTGCCCTTCCGCCTTTTGACGGACGCCGAAAAGGACATCGTGTACAACGGTCCCGCCGTCAAAAAGCACATTCTGTACCAGTCTAAGCACACCGGGGAAGCGGGCGAACTGGATTTTACTTACTACAACGCGACCTATACGGTAGAAAATGCCCTCGCCAAGGTCAAAGACGAAAAGGGTATGAAGCGGGTCGAGAAATTTCTGCGCCAGGATCCCTGCCCAGACTGTGCTGGGACCCGCTTGTCAGAGGCGGCGCGCGCGCCGCGCCTGCGCGGTATCTCGCTGGCCGATGCCTGCAAGATGACACTCGCCGATCTCATTACCTGGGTTCGCGGTGTGCCAAAGAGTCTTCCGGATCCGATGCGCCCGATGGCCCAGAGCATCTGCGACGCCTTTTTGAATACGGCCAAAAGACTTACGGAGCTGGGACTTTCTTACCTGACGCTGGATCGCGCCACCGCAACGCTCTCAACGGGAGAGCGGCAGCGCACGCAGCTCGCGCGCGCCGTACGAAACCGCACCACCGGAACGTTGTATGTGCTGGATGAACCCTCCATCGGGCTGCATCCTTGCAACCTGGAGGGCTTGACCGGTGTAATGGATGACCTGACAGCAGATGGCAACACCGTGGTTTTGGTCGATCACGACACCCAGGTCTTGGCCCATGCCGACTGGCTGTTGGAACTGGGCCCCGGGGCCGGGGCGGACGGCGGCAGGCTGTTGGCGCAGGGAACCGTCGCGCAGATTCGGCAAAACCCAGCGTCTAAAATCGGACCGTTTCTGGCAAAGGGCGTCAAAACGATACTGCGGCGGCGCACTTCGCCGGAAGATCTCTTCAAACTTGGTGCGATCGAGATGCAAACCGATTCCATCCACACCGTAAAGCCGCTCTCCGTGCGCGTGCCCAAGGGCAGGATGACGGTCATAAGCGGTGTGTCGGGATCCGGCAAAACGACGATGATTCTGGAGAGTCTCGTTCCAGCCTTAAGTGCGATGGTGGCGGGCAAGCCACTGCCTGGTCATGTACGCAAAATAGCAGCGCCCGGTATACGCAGGGTCAAGCTCATCGACGCCACGCCGATTGGGATCAACATCCGATCCACCGTTGCCACTTACGCGGATGTGCACGATGAACTGCGCAAGGCTTATGCGCGCACACCCGATGCCAAGACACACGGCTACAAAGCGGGCGATTTCTCCTACAACACAGGCTCCCTTCGATGCCCCGTCTGTGACGGTACCGGAAGCATCAGCCTAGATGTACAGTTCTTGCCGGACGTCGAGATTCCCTGCCCGGAGTGCGGCGGTTCGCGTTACCGTGCGGCGGCCTTTGACATTGTGCGGCACAAAAAAGATGGTTCCGGTTATGCTCTGCCGGCTTTGATGGCTTTGAGCGTGGATCAAGCGCGCGAGGCCTGTGACGATCTCGGCACGGTGAGCGCAAGGCTGCAGCTTTTGCACGATGTCGGACTTGGATACTTAACCCTTGGCGAACAGACGCCGACGCTTTCGGGCGGTGAGGCGCAGCGCCTAAAATTGGCAAGCGAAATGGGCCGCGGCCAGAGCGATACGCTTTTTGTGTTTGATGAGCCGACGATCGGTTTGCACCCGTTAGATGTCAAGAGTCTGATGGGCGTGTTCGAGACCCTGATCGGCAAAGGTGCCACCGTGATCATCATTGAACATGACCTGGATGTTATCCGAAACGCCGACTATGTAGTTGATCTCGGCCCCGGCGGCGGGGTAGAGGGCGGGCGTATCGTTGCCGCCGGTACGCCGGAACAGATCCGAGAAAATCCCGACAGCGTGACCGCTCGATACTTATAAGGGCGGAAATGCAGCTTGCCGGGCGTTGGGTCACGTTTGAAAGCGGCGCAGCCGCCTGGCGGCGATCTCTACTTTACCGCATAGGTAGAACCTGCAAAAACCCCGCAGGCTGCGCTTTGCGCAAGGCATGCGGGGGTTACAGGCGGGATCGAGTTGCCCTGAGCAAGGCGGTATGCGCGTGGCCGGTTAGGCTTCCACAATTTCCTTGGTGTCGCGGGCGATCATCAATTCCTCGTTGGTTGCGATGACAAGCACTTTTACCTTTGCATCGGCGGCGGAGATATCGCAGATGTCGCCGTGTACTTTGTCGTTTTTCTCTGGGTCGATGGCGATGCCCAGATATTCCATCTTGTCGCACACCATGGTGCGGTCGATTCCGTCGTGTTCGCCAATGCCGCCGGTAAACACAAGGGCGTCTAAGCCACCCATGGCGGCGATATAGCTGCCTATAATTTTCTTAATCTCGTAGGTCAGCATGTCAACGGCCAGAGCGGCGCGCGCGTTGCCATTCTGTGCTGCGGCGTGTACATCGCGCATATCACTGGAAACGCCCGACACACCCAGCAGGCCGGACTTTTTGTTTAGGATGTTGTCAACGGTTTTGCCATCAACGCCGAGGCACTTCTCAAGGTACGAGACGACGCTTGGGTCGATATCGCCGCAGCGGGTGCCCATCATCAGGCCGGCCAAAGGCGTCAGGCCCATCGAGGTGTCTACCACCTTGCCGCCGTCCACTGCCGCGACAGAAGAGCCATTGCCCAGGTGGCAGGTGATGATTTTCAGCTCGCTCGCCGGTTTGCCTAGGTACTGCGCCGCGGTGCGGGATACAAATTTGTGGCTGGTGCCGTGAAAACCGTATCGGCGCACACCAAACTTCTCGTAATATTCGTAGGGCACGGCGTACATATACGCTTTGGGCGGCATGGTTGCATGGAAAGAAGTATCGAATACGGCGACATTGGGCACATCATCGCCAAAGACTTTTTTGGCGGCTTCGATGCCCAGGATACCGGCCGGATTGTGCAGCGGAGCCAACGGACTCAGGTCACGGATGGCCTTTATTACCTCATCGGTGATCAGGCAGCTCTCTTTGAATTTTTCTCCGCCGTGGACCACGCGGTGGCCGATGGCGTCAATATCGCTCATCTTTTCAATGACTTTGCCCTCTCCCTGCGTCATCTGGCGCACAACCTCGGTGAAGGCCTCGGTATGGGTGGGGAATGCGACCTCCGTCGTCGTTTTGTTGCCGTTGCCTTCGTGGGTGATCAGGCTGCCTTCCATGCCGATGCGCTCACACAAGCCCTTGCACAAAACCGCTTCGTTGTCCATGTCAATGAGCTGATACTTCAAGCTAGAAGAGCCACAGTTGATGACAAGCACTTTCATGGGGGTGAACCTCCTTCGTATCGCCGGGGCCGTTGCGCCCCTTTTCTTTTTGATAAATTTATTATATAATGGGTAGCAACAATTTGCAAGGGCCACTGAACGGAATTCAAAATGGCACAGTTTACGGTTATAATTTCACAAAGGCACGTTTATTTTCACAGATGTCTGACGGTTTTTGGCTTTTGTAGCGCCGCTACAAAGGGTCGTGCCTGTGTGGTTTGCGGTGCTTATCGGATTTTGTGCCTGAATCCTGGATTTGTTCAGCGATTGGTTGCGCGATCGGGGATGTGGGGGCATCTATGCGCTTTGTCGGAATTGTGGCGGAATACAATCCGTTTCATAGCGGCCACGCCGCGCAACTGGCGATGCTGCGTGCGCGCGGTGCGAAAGCGATTGCCGTCTGCTTAAGCGCTGGTGCAGTGCAGCGCGGTGCCTTTCCGCATTGGCCGGATATGGTCAGAGCAAAGGCAGCGTTGCTGGCAGGCGCGGATCTGGTCGTGGCGCTCCCGGCGCCCTACGCCCTGAAGAGTGCGGAAGGCTTTGCCGATGCCGGTGTATCCCTTTTAAGTGCGCTGGGCTGTGATACGCTTGCTTTTGGCGCCGAAACACCGAATATAGCTCTTATGCTGCGCACGGCCGACACTTTGTTGAGCTCTGCTTTTCGCACAGCGCTGCGTGCAAAACTAGACGCTGGCCTGCCCTTTGCAGCGGCCCGCGCTGCTGCAGCCGAGACCCTGCAGCCCGGGGCGCAAGCATTGCTCCGCCAGCCCAACAATATTTTGGGCGTGGAATATGCGAAGGCAATTTTGCGCCGGGGTGGTGCTTTGCAGGCGCTGGCGCTGCCGCGCCTGGGCGCGGCAGGCGTCGGCGCGGCGGCTTCGCCGCCCGGCGGCGGGCGGGATCAAAATCCCGCCTACGCCAGCGCTGCCACCTTGCGAGAGTTGGCAGATCGAAAAGGGTGCACTGCTATGGCGGCTTTCGTGCCGCCAGCTATTTTAGCGCTCTATCAAGATAGTGATTTGCCGGATCCCATCCGTGTCAGCACCGCAATTCTGGCGCGCTTGCGCGGCAGGACTGCCGGGGAACTTGCAGCGGTGTATGGCGTCTCGGAGGGCCTTGAGAATCGCCTGTGGCGTGCGCTGCACACCGCCGCTACGCTCGAGCAGTTGTACAAGACACTTTCTACCAAGCGCTATCCGAACGCGCGATTGCGACGCCTCGTGCTGTCAGCTGCGCTCGGGATCCCCAAAAATCTGCCGTCCACTCCGCCGTATATCCATGTGCTGGGCGCGCAAAAAAAGGCCCTTCCGCTTTTAGCGGACGCGTCACTGCCGGTTTCCACCAGTTTGGCAAAGCTCAAAAAGATAAGCCCTGAGACTCGACTTGTGGCGACTCTCTATGCACAGGCGGTCGATCTGGGGGCGCTTTGCTGCCGCGAACCGCGCCGTGCGGGGCTGGCGTTTCAAAATTCACCTGTCCTACTGTAATGAATGGGAGGTTGCTGCTTACATTTCGCACGCGTGCCGCTTAAAAACGGCGTTATTTTAGGCGCGTGTGCTGCGCTCTCAGGCACTGTTCCAGCAGTGATTTTACACAATGATGCGGTCTGGTGGTGCATTTTGCACCTCCAGGCTTGCGCTGTGTTGATCACAACGCTCGCCGCGTTCGCCCTGCAAAAATATCACGAACAGACGGGTGGCTCTTTTCTGCTGCTTTTCTAACTACCAATCAGATCCCTACGGCTGCATAGGTTGGAAGGCCTGCGCGTCGCGGTGCTGCCGACTTCGCATAGAAAATCTAAAGTTTTTGTAAAAACTTCCTGCCCGTGGGCAATTGCGCCCAAAACTGGTTGACAGATCGAGGGCTGTTAGTGTATAATTCGGTATACCGGCTGCCTTGGGTTGCTGGCTGACTCCTGGTTTGTGGACAAAGGGGAGGGAAGAAGATGGCGGAAGTCCGTGTAAAAGAGGGCGAGTCGCTGGAGAGCGCGCTGCGCCGTTTTAAGCGCAGCACTGCGCGCAGCGGCGTACTGGCGGAAGTGCGCAAGCGTGAAGCCTATGAAAAACCTTCCGTGCGCCGCAAAAAAAAGTCTGAAGCTGCCCGTAAGCGCAAGAATAAATGACAACTACAGGCCGACCCACAACTCTGTGGGCCGGTTTTTTGCAGACAAGGGGTGACACGGTTGCTTCTGACACCGGAAATCATATTCAAAAATGTGGAAGCGATAGAGCCTGACTGGCTCAAAGAGCAGGGAATCACAGCGCTCGCACTGGATGTCGACAATACGCTGACCGGCGACGGAAGCCAGATCTTGGATCCAAGTGTGCGAGCCTGGCTGGACGCGTTGCAGGCAAAGGGAATCCGCACTACCATTGTATCCAATAATGCGCCTGGGCGTGTTGCACCCTTTGCCGAGAAAGTCGGGCTGAGTTGGGTGGCGCTGGCTTTCAAGCCACTGCCGATCGGCCTTGCGGTGGCGCGAAGGCGCTTGGGTGTGCCGCGCCGTCAAATGGCGATGGTCGGTGATCAAATTTTTTCAGATCGCTTCGCTGCGGGCCTTTACGGGGTACGCTGCCTTCTGGTTGTTCCGCGCGGTGTGGACAAAAGCGCCGGTGTGCGCCTAAAGCGTCGTCTGGAACCGCCGTATATAAAAAAATATTATCAAAGGGGCGGTGTTTTGCATGGAGAGAGCGCCTAGATTCGGTCCCGGTGGCATCTCAGATAGTTATCGCTCACAGCGCACAAACGGATTTGATGCCCTGGCGATCGTGCGGCACACCTCGTCTTTCGGTCTCAACGCGTTTGAGTATGAATGCGGCCGCGGCGTACGCCTTTCGCCGGAGAAAGCGCAGCAGCTTGCTGCGGCAGGCGTCCAGAACGGCATTGCGTTTTCGGTGCATGCTCCTTACTACATCAGCATGAGCAGCCTGGAAGAAGACAAACGGCTGCACAGCATTGATTATTTGCTCCAGTCCTGTGCTTTGGTCAAGTTGCTGGGAGGCAAAAGAGTGATCTTTCACACAGGCAGCTGCGGCAAACAGAGCCGCGAGCAGGCGCTGGAAAAAGCACTTGACACACTGCAGCGCGCGCAAAAAGCGTTGGATAGCGCCGGATACGGCGACTGCGTTCTTTGCCCAGAGACGATGGGTAAAATCAACCAGTTGGGCACTTTGCAAGAGGTGCTGACGCTCTGCAGTGTGGATAAGCGCATCACGCCCTGCATTGATTTTGGGCATCTCTATGCGCGTACGCTGGGGGGCATCAAAAATCGGGAGGATTATGCCGCGATACTGGACAGTGTGCAGACCGCGCTGGGGGATGAGCGCGCCCGAAATTTCCACATCCACTTTTCCCGCATCTCTTATACAAAAGGCGGCGAGAAGTGTCATCTGACCTTTGCCGATACGGCCTACGGCCCGCCGCACGAGCCATTGCTCGCGCTTATTAAGGAACGTGGCCTTTGCCCTGTGATCATCTGTGAATCGGACGGCACACAGGCGGAAGACGCCGCCGAGATGGCGCGCTGTTACGCTTCGCTCTAAAAGCGGCGCTCGGCGCCGTGAAAAACAAACCTTCCGGGTCTTGCAATACCTTTGCGTTTACGGTAGAATAGCATCAGAACAGCGATGGGATCCCACTTTGTCACAAAAGGAGAGAGCTTTATGATTTCCGCAGGCGAATTCCGCAACGGTGTTACCTTTGAGCAAGATGGTCAGGTCTTGCAGGTCATTGAGTTCCAGCATGTTAAGCCCGGCAAGGGCGCGGCGTTTGTGCGCACCAAGACCAAAAATGTTATCACCGGGAGTGTGGTCGAGACGAGCTATAACCCGACCGCCAAATTTGAACAGGCTTATATTGAGCGCCGTGACGTGATGTACTCCTATGCCGACGGCGATCTTTACCATTTTATGGACAACGAAACTTATGAGGATATTCCGGTATCCTCCGCCGATGTTCCGGAAAACTTCAAGTTCTGCAAAGAGAACGAGAACTGCAAACTGCTCTCTTACAAGGGCAAAATCTTCGGCGTAGAGATCCCAAACTTTATTGATTTGACCATTACGCAGACGGAGCCGGGCTTTAAGGGAAACACCGCAACCAACACCCTCAAACCTGCCATCCTTGAGACCGGCGCAGAGGTACGGGTACCGCTCTTTTTAAACGAGGGCGATGTGATTCGTATCGATACCCGCACCGGCGAATACATGGAGCGGGTAAACAAGTGATGCGACGCCGGCGTTCTCGGTAGCTTTACAGAAAGGCGGATTCTAACAATGGCTATGGATTTAAACGCCCGTGCCGCGTACATCCGCGGCCTGATGACCGGCTTGGAATTTGACGCTTCTTCGCCCAGCGGAAAAGTGATCACGGCGATGATGGATCTGTTAGAGCAAATGGCAGCTGCCGTCTGCGAGCACGATGATGCGCTCGACGAGATCAGCGAAGATGTCGCGTCGCTCAACGAGGATATGGATGAAGTTGTCGCTGTATTGAGCGGCTCTGATCTTCCGCAGGAAGCACGAGAGGGGGAAGACGACGCCTCCAAGGACGAGACGCTTTACGAGGTGACTTGTCCCAATTGTGGCCGTGTGACGACAGTGGATGAAAAGACACTGATGGAAGACGAGATCGTCTGCCCAACCTGCGGCACTTCTCTTGCTGTGGAACTGGAGTCGGACGCCGAGGATGTGGATAAGGACGACACCGCCTCTCTTTTTGTGATGCCGGAAGATAGTGTGCCGGATGACGATACCCTTTAGGCGCTATGGGTGATGCTCTTTTTGCAAAATGTACTTTCTTGCGTTGTAACGTTCGCGTTTGGGATCGCAGCTCTGTATGCGGTGCGGCGGCTGTTTAAGCCGGCGGAGGTATCGCAGACCGGTTGCGTTCCCGGCGGCGTTCCAACCGTTGCCGCACAATGGCGTATGGCAGCGCTTGTGGCTGTTTGGTGCGGCGCTGTGGTGCTTTTGATGCTCCTGTTTTGCGCATACAGCATGCGCGGCACGCCGCTTTTGCAGGCATGGGAAAGTCTTGGCAGCGGTATTGACGCACCGCATTACCTGCACCTAGCGCAATATGGGTACGGCACGGGGGAGGCGTTCCCAGAGCAGTACCTGATGATTGTATTTTTTCCCCTGTTTCCCGCACTGCTGCACCCCTTTGCCACGCTGGGTTGCAATTTGTGGCTGACAGCGACTGTCATGAATGCAGCTTTCACGGTGGCGGGCTGTGTGCTTTTGTACCGCGTCTCTTGTCGCTATTGGGGAGAAACAACGGCTGTTTGGACGGTTGCTTTTCAGCTGCTGATGCCTGGCAGCTTTTTCTTTGTGATCCCGATGACCGAGGCGCTGTTCTTTTGTCTTAGCATGGCTTTTCTTGAGGCAATGGAAACCGAACATTATCTATGGGCCGGGATTGTGGGTTTCCTCGCCGCTTTAAGCCGCGCAAACGGCGTTCTGCTGGCAGGTTACGCGATGGCCTGCTGGATCATGCGCAAACGAGCAAGGCGAAGAAGCCACATCTCGATCGCATTGCCCTGCGCGTTGCCTTTTGTCGGATTTGGCGTCTATCTCGGTCTCAATCGTGCCGTTTATGGCAATCCGTGGCAGTTTGCCGTTTACCAACAGGAGCATTGGAGCCATTCCATGGGCTGGGTTGGCAATACCTTGCGAACGCTGTGCGACGCATTTTCCTACATGCAGGGGACGCAAAAGGTTTTTCTAGCCGCTTGGAGCATCGCCGTAGTGCTGGCGGAACTGGCGCTTTTACTCCTGGCTGCTTCCTACATGCCCGCTCCTTGGCTTTTGCTAGGGCTTGCCGGCTATGTTCTTGCCAATGGCCAGACCTGGCTCATCAGTGCGCAGCGCTACGCGCTGGGAATTACTACCCTGGCTCCGGCGCTTGCCTGCCTTTGCCGTACCGGCACACGGCGCAAAGTTGTCGGCGCCGTCTTGTTGTGCCTGTGGGTCGTCTATTTTTACGCCTTTTTGCGGCATTGGTGGATCTATTGACCAAAACGGGAATTCTTCTTTGCTTCATTGCATTGACAAACGGTTCTCTCTTGCGTATAATAGGGGGCGCAGTGCGGGTTTAGCTCATCCGGCAGAGCGTCTGCTTCCCAAGCAGAAGGTGGCGAGTTCGAGTCTCGTAACCCGCTTTCCGGGCGTACAGAGGAGGCTCTCTGTGCGCTCGGTTCTGTTTTTGGCATAGGCTTTCACGCCAAGATGGATGCCTGTTTATGCTACCTTGTCCTGCGCCTGTTTTACTTTTCGCTTCGTTTTGGCTTTGATCGCGGGCATTTGATTGCCTGTTATGTATCGGGGGATTGCGGCCATGTTATCCGGCTTTCCAATTTATCTGTATTTTAAAAATGGCAACACATTCTCTGGGGAAGAGAACGGCATGCGCTACCTGATTGCACCCGGCAAATGTGTGGGCGGGCAGACGGCGCAGGGAAATGAGGAAAACAATTTAAATACCGCAGAGCAGCCCTGTCTGACTGTGACCCTTTGGCCTGGCCCCTGGAGTTTGGAACACACCGCACCCCAAAAGCAACAGTCCCGGACTTTCAGCGGCGACCAGCAGGGTCTTGATGCCGCCGCGGCCTGGCTGCGTGAACAATATGCGGCACAAGCAGAAAAATGGAACCATATTCCGTCTATTTTGGACTGTGAACCGGATCTACCCTGACGTTTGAGCTCTGTGGGGTGGATTTCTGCAATCAGGTACTGGATGGCGATACGCCGGTCCGATTTCGACATATCCTTGAAGACAACGGCATTCAGCAGCAATTGTTTGCGCAAGTGATTGAGACTCTCATGGATAAAGGGCTGTTCCTTAAAGGGGTTCGCAGTCGTTTCAACGGTTCCCTTTGAACCTCCGCGATTGCGATCCGTGTGTCATTTTTTCTTGACAGCAGGGGCACAATATGGTATCATCTCTACCAGTGTCACCGCTCTGGGACTGTAAGCGCCCGTAGCTCAGCCGGATAGAGCCACTGCCTTCTAAGCAGTTGGTCGGGGGTTCGAGTCCCTTCGGGCGTACCTGTGGTGCCTGTGGCGCAGCTGGTTAGCGCGCCAGATTGTGGCTCTGGAGGCCGCGGGTTCGAATCCCACCAGGCACCCCACACAAGACCGCCAGTGTGCGTGCTGTGCGGCCTTTTTTGATGGAATGGTCCGCAGCACATGTGACGATATGCCGATACTGGGCCGTCGCCAAGTGGTAAGGCACCGGACTTTGACTCCGCTATCCGTGGGTTCGAATCCCGCCGGCCCAAAATTTTAACGGCCCTCCTGTATTTGAGCAGGAGGGCTTGTGCTAATATTTACAAAGACACAGTTGATTGCAAGGCCCTTTTTAGGCAACGCAGGCAGGAGGGATCGGGCGGCATGATGATTGCGATGTACCCCGGCAGTTTTGATCCGGTGACAAACGGCCATTTGGATATTATCAAGCGCGCCGCGCGCATGTATGACCAACTCATCGTGGCGGTACTCAACAATGCTGCCAAAAAGCCGTTGTTCACGCGACAGGAGCGTCTCGCGCTGCTGCGTGAGAGCTGCGAGCGTTTCCCCAATGTGGAGGTAGACGGCTTTGATGGCCTCGCGGTCGATTTCGCACGCAGCAAGGGCGCTACCGTTATGGTGCGCGGTCTCCGTGCCGTGACAGACTTTGAAAACGAGATTCAGCTCGCTCACACAAACTTTGCGCTGATGCCGGGCATTGAAACGGTCTTCCTGGCCACCAGTCTGCGTTGGAGTTACCTTTCCAGCACGACTGTGCGTGAGGCGGCACACTACGGTGCCGATGTGTCCAAATTTGTGCCGCCCTGCGTATCCGATGCGCTGCGGGCGAAACGTGCGTTGGGAATTTTGTAGGGCGGCCTTTGCGCGCAGATTCTCTTACGCCGCTGGTTCTCCCTCTGGGACGGGGATGCCGATTGCGTTATCTTCCAGCGCCTCGGCGGCGTCGACTTCACGGCCGTCCTGGGCGTCGCAACCGCCGGCGGCTGTTGCAAAAGCTTCTATCAGGGCGTCCGGATCGGCAAGAGAGGTGTCGGTCATGATACAGCAGATGACATCGCCGTAACGGGCGACGCGCACGGCATTCGGTGTGACGCACACCCATTTCGTTACGGGTGCGTCGTCCAGCAGTGCCGCAGCGACACCCTCTGCGTCGGCGCTGTCTTTTACACGTGCCAGTACCAGGCTGTAGGCCTGACTGCCGGTCATGGATTGGTTGATGACGGCTGCGTCCAGCAGCGCCAGCGTTTGCTCGTCAAGGCCGGTATTATAGGCCGCCATACCGTCAGCATTGGTAAGGTCAATGGCATGGGTCTCCATCATCATCAGTTCCAATGGGCAGGCCTCATAGATCGCATCGACCAGAGTGCTCAACGCTTCATCCGCGGGCGGTTCCTCGGTGCTTTCCGGTTCTGTGGAACTGTCGCTCGGTGGTGTCTGGTCTTCCGGTTCACTAGAATCCGGTGTTGGCTGTGCGGTTACCTCCGCCGATGGCTCCGGGCTTTGCGTGGTATCCTCAGAACCGCCGCAGGCGCAAAGAGAAAGCAGCGCGGTCAAGGCGAGTGTCAAGGATAGAGCTTTTTTCATTTTTACCTCCTTGCCGGCGCGGCTGACCGGCAAAAATCTCGCTGAAAATGCCGCCGCTAAAGATTGCATTTCCTTTTAAAAAGCTTCTTGTTGTATGCAAAGGGGGCCGTATTCGGTCAAAATCTCGTCCAAAGAAAACACGACGTCATGTGCCTGCTGCGGCAGTTCGGCAAACACCAGATCTGCCGGGCAAATTGCGAAGCGGGGGCCAGTAAAATGCGCCAAAAAGCGGTCATAATAGCCTTTGCCACGTCCCAGGCGCACGCCGCGTCTGTCTATGGCGAGGCAGGGGATAAGGGCCAGCGCGTCGCGGGGCAGCGCTTCTTGTGGTCCCGTCGGCTCGCGTATGCCATATGCCCCCGCTGCAAGGGAACCAAGATCCGCAACCGGAACGGTCGTAAGCTCCTGCCCTTTGACACGCGGCAAGAACAGGCGCTTGTTACCGCAAAGTGCGGCGCGCAAAATAGGCTCTGTGTCCGGCTCATCCGGTAGGGAAACAAAGCAAAAAACGGCAGCGGCGGTCTCCCATACCGGCAGTTTGCAAAGCTGGTGTGCCATCGCAAGGCCGATGGCACGCCACTCCGCCGGCGACTTTTTGCGTCTTTCTGCTGCCAATGCGCGTGCCTGCGGCTTTGTGAGCACAGCAAGACCCTCCTTCTTCGTTTCTTTCCTAAGAGCGAATTATACCATTTGCACCCGAACTTGTAAATAATGACGGCATTTACAGCCTTAACGTTACGACTGCATTAAAAAGGGTTGCGTTTTTCACAGCAAACGACTACAATCAAACGCGGATGTTCCAATGCGCTTGTGTCTGTTACGGGCGTGCAATTTGGCATCGGCGCGTCCTTCGATCCTACTGGCGAATCAGGAGCTATCGACCATGGGCAATTTTATTTTTACCAAGACTTCGCTGCCGGGCGTTGTTGTAATTGAACCCAAAGTGTTCGGCGATGCGCGCGGTTATTTTATGGAGACCTATCAACTGTCTGACTTTGCCGTGGCGGGTATCGACAGACCCTTTGTCCAAGACAACGAGAGCCGCTCTACCCGTGGCGTTTTGCGCGGACTGCACTTTCAAAAAGAACACACGCAGGCAAAGCTGGTGCGCGTTACATTTGGTGAGGTGTACGACGTGGCGGTGGACTGCCGACCCGGAAGTTCACATTTTGGCAAATGGGTCGGTATGACGCTATCGGAGCAAAATAAAAAGATGCTGTATATCCCGGAAGGGTTCGCGCACGGCTTTCTGGTTTTGTCCGATGTGGCGGAATTTACCTACAAGTGTACGGACCTCTACGATCCCGCGTCAGAGGGCGGAATTCCGTATAACGACCCCGATATCGGCGTTGAGTGGCCTGCGTGCGGCTGCACGTATATTACAAGCCCGAAAGATGAAAAGCATATACCGTTTCGCGCGCAGACCTTCCCGTATTTTGAAAAATATCGGCCATCCGAACAACCGTAAAGGGGAATCTGCCTGTGCAGTCAATCAAAAAATCATGCGAAAACGCGTGGCGGTATCGATATCTGCTTGTCAATCTCATCGCGAAGGACTTCAAACTCAAGTATCGGCGCAGCATTTTGGGTGTTGCCTGGAGCGTTCTCAATCCGCTCTTGACTTGCCTTGTCATGTACGTTGTGTTTGGCTCCTTGATGAAAGGCCTGAGCGGTTCCGGGATCCCCAATTTTGCAGCATTTTTGCTCATCGGGCAATTGTTGTATAACTTTTTCCGCGAATCCACCTCTATGGCCATGGAAAGTATCCTCGGTAACGCTTCCCTTTTGCGCAAAGTCTATATCCCCAAATACATTTTCCCGCTTGAAAAAATCTGCTTTGGGACGGTCAATTGCCTATTCAGCTTTATCGCCCTTGTGCTGGTGTTGCTGTTTACTTGGACGCCGGTCAGCTGGTCCACGCTGCTCTTGGCGGTGTACCCGCTTTTTACGATGTTCTTTTTCAATCTCGGCGTCGGATTGCTGTTGAGTGCTCTGTATGTGTTCGTGCGGGACATCAAGCACATCTGGGACGTGTTCTGTACGCTTCTTGTTTATGGCAGCGCGATCTTTTATGATCCCAGCATGATGGCGGGCTGGGTACAGTGGGTCATCAAATTTAATCCCCTGTATCATTACATAACCGCCTTCCGCGAATGCGTCATGTGGGGCATAGGGTTGGATCCTTCACGCGCCTTGATCTGTTTGGTCAGCGCGGTGGCCAGCATGGCGCTCGGTATCTGTGTCTTTTCTAAGACGCAGGATAAGTTTGTGCTGTATATTTAACGGAGGTGACCGGTGTGGAGCCCATGATCTCCATTGAAAATGTTTCCATGCGCTTCAACCTCGCCAAAGAAAAGCACGAGAGCTTAAAAGAATATTTTATCGCGCTGACCCACGGCGGCGTTCGCTTTGATGAATTTTATGCGCTTCGGGATGTGAGCCTGGCGATCATGCCGGGCGATTTTTACGGCTTGATCGGGCTCAACGGCAGCGGCAAATCAACGCTGCTCAAAATTATCTCCGGTGTTTATAAACCGAGTGCCGGCCGCGTGACGGTCAACGGCTCTATCGCGCCGCTCATTGAGTTGGGCGCGGGCTTTGATATGGATCTGACCGCGCGGGAAAATATTTACTTAAACGGTACCGTTCTCGGCTATACGCCCAAATACATTGCGGCCAACTTTGAAGAGATCGTCGAATTTAGTGAGTTGCGAGACTTCCTGGATGTTCCGCTGAAAAATTATTCCAGCGGCATGGTGGCGCGGCTCGCGTTCTCGGTCGCTACCATTACCAAGCCCGACATCTTAATCGCGGACGAGATCTTGTCGGTCGGCGACTTTTTGTTCCAGCAAAAATGCGAAAAACGCATGGAAGAACTGATGAGCGGCGGTACCACGGTGATCCTAGTCAGCCACTCCATGGAGCAAATTGAACGTATGTGCAATAAGGTCGCCTGGCTCGATCACGGGCGCCTGCGCCGAAACGGCCCTACCGAGCTTGTCACACAAGAGTATCTTCAATTTCAAAACGAAGGGCCTGGTACTTAAGAGAATAAGCCAGAGCAGCATTACACGGTACCCTGATTCTCCTGCGCAGCCCCTGGGAGTTTTTTGAGTTGTACCGCCCTCTTGAACAATCTTCGTTTTGCGTATACATTCTGGAGAATGCTATGGAAACTTCCCGTAATAACAAAAACGCTTCCTACCCCGAAAAGAAACCCGCGCAGAGTGGTCAAAAAAGACCGGTCAATGTCCCCGCGCAGGACAGTGTCGGCAAGATGGTGCTGCGCCTAGCCAATCCTTTGCATCTGGCGCGTGTGATCCGCAGAAGTCTGGCCATACTCCGCAAAGGCGGGTTTGAAGAGCTTTGCCGGGACATTGCCTTCCGGGTAGGCCTGGCGCTTCACTATCCGGATTCTTGGATACGCCATGCGGATGTGCCTTTTCACCATGAGCTCCGCGCCCAGCGAAAAGCCGGAATTGCCGGTCCACTTGTCAGTATTATTGTGCCGGTTTTCAACACACCGAAGACCTTTTTTGAGCAAATGCTTTCCAGCGTGCTTGCCCAGACCTACCCAAGGTGGCAGTTGGTTCTGGTAGACGCATCCCGTAAACCCTACAAACGCGCGCTGCGAGCTGCTATGGAGGATTCGCGCATTGTGTACAAGAGAGTGCAAAACCGCGGAATCTCTTTAAATACAACCGTTGGTTTTGCCCTGGCGAAAGGGGACTATATCGCGCTGCTCGACCACGACGACCTCTTGTATCCCAATGCCCTGTTTGAGGCGGTCTCGACGGTACAACGCACCGGCGCCGATTTTGTCTACAGCGATGAGATTGTTCTCTCCTCTGATTTAAAAACGCTGCGCGGCTACCATTTTAAGCCGGATTTTTCTAAAGATTTTCTGCGCGGCTGCAATTACATTGCCCATCTGGCAGTGTTCTCCCGCGAGCTTTTGCAAAAGGCCGGCGCCGCGGAATATCCGGAATATGATGGCGCGCAGGACCACGATCTCTTTTTGAGATTGACCGAAAAGGCGAAGCGAGTCGAGCATATTCCCAAGATCCTCTATATCTGGCGGGGCAGTGCCTTCTCCACAGCCGCCGGTATGCAGGCAAAGCCGTATGCGGTGGAGGCGGGCGCGCGCGCCATCGATGCCCAACTTGTGCGCCTGGGCCTACCCGGCAAAGCCACCCCCGTGGCAGGCGCGCCGGGTGCCTTCCAGGTGCGGTATGAACTGACCGCGCATCCGCTCGTTAGCGTTATCATCGCCAACAAGGATCACGTCGATGATTTGCAGCGTTGCCTGGCGAGTCTTTACAGAAATGCCGGCTATGATAATTTTGAGGTTCTGGTTGTGGAAAATAACTCCACGGACCCCGATACCATCCAGTACTACCAAACCCTGCCGGATCGGTATCCGCGCTGCCGGGTGGTTACCTATGCGGGCGATGGCGCTTTTAATTTTTCCGCCATCAACAATTACGGCGCAAAGTTTGCCGCTGGCGAACACCTGCTTTTGCTCAATAACGATATTGAGATTTTGTCAGACGGCTTTCTGCGCGAGCTGCTCAGTTACAGCCAGAGGGCGGACGTCGGCGCCGTGGGCGCCAAGCTTTATTACCCCGACGACTTGATCCAGCACGCGGGCGTTGTGTTGGGCATAAACGGAAGTGCCGGCCACAGCCACAAGGGATGTGAGCGCGACGCGGTGGGAGATTTGTACCGGCTGGTGACGACACAAAATTATATGGCGGTCACCGGCGCATGCCTGATGACCAAACGTGCTCTGTTTGACGCTGTCGGCGGCCTGGATGAAAAGAACTTTGCTGTAGCCTATAACGATATCGATTATTGCCTAAAATTGTACCAAAAGGGACTCCTGAACGTTTTTACACCCTGCGCCGAGGCGTACCATTATGAGAGCAAAAGCCGTGGACCCGATACCACAGGGAAAAACGCGAAGCGGTACAAGCAAGAAAAAGCTCGCTTTTATGCCAAATATAAAGCCTACATCGATGGCTGCGACCCCTATTACAACCCGCATCTCAACAGGCAATTCGAGAATTTCGGTTTGAAATAAAAAGGATTCGGTATCTGCCATGAACCTTGTTGCAAAACGCCTCCGAGAGCTTTTTGGTTACGCCAAAACGGTAGCCAAAGAGCAGGGTATCGGAGCCATGCTGCAAAGAGCGTCGGGCTTTTTTAAGCGCCGCTTGCTAGGCGGCTTGCCGGGGCGTTACTGGCCTAATGAAGAAGCTTTGCGCTCTGAGCATATGGCCGATTGTACGGGATTCCCCACCATCAGCATCCTAACGCCTCTCTACAATACACCAAAAGGGTTTTTAAAAGCCTTTTTGGACAGTGTGCGGGCACAGACCTGCGCGTGCTGGCAGCTTGTGCTGGCCGACGCCTCGGATGATGGCCATGCTTATGTGGGCGAGATGGCAAAGACATATGTCGGCACCGATGACAGAATCGTCTATGCAAAAATCAAAAACAACGGGATTGCTGCGAATACCAACGCGGCGGCAAGCCTGGCTACGGGGGATTACCTGGCGCTGGCGGATCACGACGATATACTCGCACCGCACGCCGTCTATTGCCTCGCTGTAACGATCCGCAAAACCGGCGCCGCATTTTTGTATAGCGACGAAGCGCTTTTCACCCGCAGTCCCAAGTTTGCGCACACGGCGCATTTTAAACCGGACTACGCGCCGGAATATCTTGAATCCTGTAATTATATCTGTCATTTGGCTGCTTTTCAAAAAAGCCTCTTTGAACGTGTAGGTGGGCAAAGATCCGTGTGCGACGGCGCGCAGGATCACGACTTGTTTCTGCGCATGATCGACGAAATGCAAAAAGAGAACCCGCAGTCGGTACCGGTTCATATCCCGCAGGTTCTCTACTACTGGCGGGTACACGCCGGTTCCGTAAGCGGCGGATCGCAGGCGAAACCCTACACCGAAGATGCCATGCTGCGTGCCGTGAGCGATCACCTGGCGGCAAACGGCAAGGCGGCATACGTCGAAAAAGGCAGGTTCCCCGGAACATGCCATGTGGTCGGGGAGGAACCAGAGCAGGGGTATGGCAAAGTCAGCGTTCTTATCCCGAACAAAGATCACGCACGGGATTTAGAAAAATGCCTCTATAATCTGTATGCCGGGACTTTCTACGAGGATATAGAAGTCATCGTGATCGAGAACAACTCCTCCGAGAAAGAGACCTTCGCGTATTACCGCGACGTTCCCCTGCGCTATGAACATTGCCGTGTGGTGACGTATAAGGGATCGTTTAATTTCAGCCGCATCGTCAATTTTGGACGCAGATATGCCACGGGCAAATATCTGCTCTTGCTCAATAACGATGTCGTGGTGCGCAACGGGGACTGGCTGGATCAAATGCTGGGCACCTTAACGGTGAGCAACGCCGGCATTTGTGGGGCTATGTTGTGGTACCCGGACGACACCGTGCAGCACGCCGGTGTTATTACAGGCCTGGGCGGCTATGCGGGGCACAGCCACAAGTACCACCCGCGCGGCAGCGGCTACATGTTCCGCATGGCAACGGTGCAAAATTTTTCCGCTGTTACGGCGGGGTGTATGTTGGTGCGCGCCGGCGTTTATGACGCCGTCGGCGGCTTTGACGAGGGCTTCCCCGTCGCCTACAATGATGTAGATTTTTGCCTGCGTGTGCGTGATGCCGGCTGGAAGGTGGTCTGGACTCCCTATGCGGAGCTCACCCATTACGAGAGCAAATCGCGCGGTTCCGATGAAGAGGACCCCATAAAAAAAGCGCGCGCCGATGCCGAGCGCGCTCGGTTGTATGAAAAGCATGGCAAGCAAAACATTCTGCGGGATCCCTATTATAACCCCTCCTTGAGTCTCGACTATGAGGATTTCCGTGAGAGTAACGACTTGCGCAGACTCAAAACGGTGGAAATGTGAGGGGGGCGGCGGAAGTCGTTTGTTTGCCATTTTCTGGCGCAAGAGGCAGCTCTAGATGCCAAAGAAAAAGGGCTCATAAAAGAAAAGCCGCCCCCTGCGAGCAATGGCAGGGGGACGTGCGCTTTTTGAATGATGGCTGCGCCGTACGAAGATTGGGTGCAGCCTTAATGTTTACCTGGTAATTTCGATTCCGCTGCGTTTGAAACGGGCGCAGGATTGACATGTACCATAATATGTTTGACTTTCGGAAAATCCCGCTCGATGGCCGCGTGAACGCGCTCCGCCACAGCGTGCGCGTCACGCAAGAGTAGCGATCCATCGGCGGAGATCTCAATATCCACATAAATTTTGCTGCCGAATTCCCGCGTGTGCAGCATATCAATGCCCAGCACGCCGGGCTGTTGCATTGCGCATCGGCGCAAAGCCGCCTCGGTCTGCTCATCACAGCTGTGATCCACCATCTTATCGGTTGCGTCCATAAAAATATCGTAAGCGGCCTTCAAGATAAATGCGCAGATGACAAGGCTCGCCACCGGCTCCAGAAAAACGAACCCGATCCGCGCGCCCGCGATGCCGATGAGCGCGCCAACAGAAGATAGGGCGTCGCTGCGGTGGTGCCAGGCATCGGCCATAAGAGCGTCAGAGTCGATCGCCTGTGCGACGCGGCGCGTATACCGGAACATCGCTTCCTTGACCAAAATGGAGACAAGCGCCGCGGCAAGTGCCAGCATACCCGGAACAGGGACACTGTCCGCACCCTCGAACAGCGCGAGGAGTGCGGCGCGGCCGATTGCGAGCCCTGCCAAAGCCAGAACGACCGAGAGCAGGATGGCCGCCACGCACTCAAAGCGCTCATGCCCGTAGGGGTGATCGCGGTCGGCTTTTCGGGAGGCCAAATTGACCCCGATAATGACGATGATGGTGCTGAAAACGTCTGAGGCGGAGTGCACAGCGTCGCTCAACATGGCACCGGACTGCGCCAGGAATGCTGCTGCCAGTTTGAAAACGGTCAGAACAAAGTTTGCCGCGATGCTTATTAACGACACACGTATCGCTTTGTCTTTGCGCACAGTATCCCCCGCAGACTCTTCTAAGCGAATCGGCCGCATAAAGCTGTCACCCTTTTTCACCTTGAGTATTTTCCCACAAGACCGCGAGGCCCTTAAACAGGAGATTTTCGTCATATACGATGTGGCGGCGGCAGGCAGGCAAAACAGAGGGCGCGTACCCTCCGGTGGCGACTGCGTGGAGCGCGGTGCCAAGCTGGGCCTCCACACGATCCAGCAAGCCATCCAGCATGGCGGCCGTACCGTTGACCGCGCCACTGCAAAGCGCTTCCATCGTATCACGCCCGATGAGCGGTGCGTTCGCTTCTGGTACAATGTTCGGCAGCTGGGCAGTCGTGCGGCTCAGTGCGAGAAGACCCGTTTGTATGCCCGGCAGTATGATGCCGCCCAAAAATTGCCCCCCAGCGTCCACAACATTGCAGGTGGTGGCGGTTCCCAGATCGATGGTCAAAAGCGGCAGGGGATACAAGGCAGCAGCGCCTGCCGCATCGGCTATGCGGTCTTGCCCCAACCGCTCCGGTTCCTTAACCGTATAGGTTAACCCGGCTTCCAGTGTACACGATACCCGAAGAGGTACCTTTTCGGTAAGGCGGCGGCAGGCTTCTGAGAGCACATCGGACAGTTGCGGAACTACGCTGCACAAGACGACGCCCTCGCATTCACAAGCGAAAAAGCCCATGCGATCCAAGAGAAATTTTAACGCTGCCGTGTACTCATCTGTTGTACAGCGCAGTCGCGTGACCATTCTGACGGCGCTGCGCACTTCGGTGTGCCCCTCACCCGCCAGCAGTCCGATACAGATGTTTGAATTTCCGATGTCCACGGCCAACAGCACGTTTGCCACCTCTTTTGAACGCAATGAAAGTCATCGTCTGGAGCTTTTCCCGCAACAGACAAGGGTAAGGGAAGGAGCCTTGCGGCAGGTTTAGGATGTTTTGCATACGGCTCAGCCCGCAAGCCCAATGTGGCAATCTTCTGAGAATTGTGCTATACTTATGCTATATGGTTGCAGAGGCACAACAATAGGCAAAAGGGAGGGCTTTTTTATGTCTCAGGATCCCCGCTTACCGTCCATTCAGGCTTTCGTAGAAAAAAATCGTGAAAATATTCTGCATGATATCACGAGACTGGTGGCAATACCGAGTGTGCAGGGAAAGGCGCAGCCGGGCAAACCGTATGGACCCGAACCCGCCAGGGCGCTGCACTGCGCCCTGACCATTGCTCAGGAACTGGGTCTCGACGTTCATAACGCGCAAAACCGCATCGGCTGGGCTGAGACGTCGCCGATTGCTGAAGGCGCACAATATCTCGCAACCATCACGCATGTGGATGTGGTGCCGGAAGGAAACGGATGGGACTCCGATCCCTACAAGGTGCGGCTGCAAGACGGCTGGCTGCTCGGGCGCGGTGTCGCTGACGACAAGGGCCCTACCATCCTCTGCCTGTATGCGCTCAAATATTTAAAGGACAGCCATAGTAGGCTTCGTTATCCGGTGCGCGCGCTGCTGGGCGCCAATGAAGAGACCGGCATGGCGGACGCGGACTATTATAGCAAATCCTTTCCCCAGCCTGTCTTCTGCTTTACGCCGGACGCGGAGTTCCCGGTGTGCAACGGCGAGAAGGGCGGCTTTAACGCGGATCTCGTTTCCCCTGTCTTTGAGCAGGGCGTCATCCTGGATTTCTCCGGCGGCGTAGCGGTCAACGCGGTGCCGGATCGGGCGGTGTGTACCGTGCGGGTGCGGCAGGACGCGCTGCAACCCATTGAAGGCGTGACTTTCTCGCCCGATCCCGCCGATGCGGAGCATACCATCATCCATGGCTTTGGCAAAAGCGGACACGCCGCCATGCCGCAAGGGACGATCAACGCGATCGGTCGCATTGTTCGGTGCCTGTTGCAAAGCGACGTCTGTACGCCGGAAGAGTCAGCCTATCTTAAGGTTCTGGATGCGCTGCACGCCGACACGGCCGGTCAGGCACTGGGCATCGCGGCGGACGACGGTCTATTTGATCCGTTGACCATCATCGGCGGCACCATCCGGTGGGAAGACGGGCGCTTGCGCCAATCCCTGGACTGCCGCTACCCCACCAACACCGACCCGGATCGGTTGAGCGCCGCTTTGCACAAAGTGTGCGGCAACGCGGCTACGCTCCAAAATGTGAGCAGCCGTCCACCCTTCTACATCCGTGCCGATCACCCCGCTATCCGCACGCTGACGGATACCTATAACGAGGTCACGGGCGAGGAAAAAACACCCTTCGTGATGGGTGGCGGCACCTATGCACGCCATTTCCCGCTGGCAGTCAGCTTCGGGCCGGAGCGCGCCGACTTGCCGCTCCCCGCCTTCGCCGGCCCTGTGCACGGCGCCAACGAGGGCGCTAACTTTGACCAACTGTTAGAGGCGCTCAAGATTTACATCCTCGCGCTGCTGCGGTTAGAGGAATTGGAATTTTAAAGCGTCTCAGTCTTTGCTCTCGCCTGCTTTCGGATCGGTCGTTTCTTCGTGCAAAACGATGTATTCCTTTTCCTTATGGTGATGATGTGTCAGCGCGACAGCGAGGAAGGCGAGGCAGCAAGCGACGCCTGCCAAAAGCAGAATCTTTCCCAACTTTTTCATATCAGTTACCCTGGCTTTCTTTTGGTATCGGATATCTTATATCCGACCGCGTGTGAGTTCATCCAGATTTTGTGCGTAACACGGGAGCATATGTTCGATAAAGAAATCGGCTTCCGGGCACTCCATGGCGCATATTGCATCCAGTTGCTGCGCATAGGCGGCGGCAAATTCCCGGTTTCCGGCCTGCAGTTCCTCGGTGCATTTGATGAGCGCGGAGAGTCGATCGGCAGCCTTGAGCAATTTGCGCTCCGCATCCGTCAATAGAGAACCCGTCAAATATCCCTCGGTCTGCTTCTGCAAGGCCGGGGGATCAAGTTTTGCCATCGCGGCGGCACTTTCCCGCTCCAGCGCTTTGTAAGCGTCGCGCAGATTCTCGTTTTTGTATTTAACCGGGGTGGGCATATCCCCGGTCAAAATTTCCGGTGCGTCGTGGTAAAGCGCTGCCGCCGCGACGGTATCGGGTCGAATATCCTCCTGCGTTTTCATACATTCGCGGGCGATCCGGCACAGCGTGTGTGCAATTAGGGCGGTTTCGGCCGTGTGCTCGCTCAAGCTTTCAGCGCGACCGTTTCGCATTAGGCTCCAGCGCGTGATATATTTCATTCTGCTCAAAAGGGCACTTAAAGGGTACAGCATACGCATTCAAAACTTCCCTTACTTATCTCAAATCCTGGTAAACGGCACCTCTTACCGCAATAGGGGGGGCAAAGCGCAGATCCCGGGTAGGGGAGAAAAGCAACCGCGCAGCGCGCAAGCAACCGGATCGGATCTTGCCGTCAGTGCGCTTCCAGCCAAGTGCGCCCCACCCCGACATCGACCGTCAAGGGAACCGTGTATTCCACCACGCACTCCATTTCTTCTTTGAGCAGTGCCTTCACGACCGCGACCTCATCCTCCGGTGCCTCTACGATCAACTCGTCGTGCACCTGCAACAGCAAGCGGGCTTCCAGTTGCTCCTCTTGCAGCCGCTGCCAAACATGAACCATGGCCAGCTTGATGATATCGGCGGCGGTTCCCTGGATGGGCGTGTTGCGCGCCATGCGCTCGCCGCTCGCGCGGACCTGAAAATTACTGCTCGCCAGTTCTGGCAACTGCCGCCTTCTGCCAAACAGCGTTTCCACGTACCCTCTTTCTTTTGCCTCGGCGATGCATCCGCGCATGTACTCGTCAACGCGCGGAAAGGCGTCCATGTATGAGTTGAGGAACGTTTCTGCCGCTTTTACGCTGACGCCGAGATCCTTTGCGAGGGAATAGGCGCCCTTGCCGTACATGATGCCGAAATTGATCGCCTTGCTGGCGGTGCGCTGCGCCTGGGTGACCTCGCTCTCCGGGATATGATAGATCTTGGCGGCGGTCGATCGGTGTATGTCGGCGCCGGAGCAAAATGCCTGCTGCATCGCCGCATCACCTGTGATGTGCGCCAAGATGCGCAGTTCGATCTGGGAATAATCGGCATCCACCAACACTTTTCCTTCTGCGGCATGGAAATAACCGCGCAGTTGGCTCCCCAGTTGCGTTCGGATAGGAATATTTTGCAGGTTCGGCTCAGTGGAAGAAATGCGCCCGGTGCGCGCTTCTGTCTGAATGAAGGTAGAGTGGATGCGACCGTCGGGGCCGACGGCGTTCAGCAGCCCGTCTACATAGGTGGAGAGCAGTTTTGTATAGGTGCGATACTTTAAGATGTTGTCAACGACCGGGCTGTAGGGCCGCAGGCTGGCCAATGTCTCGGCATCCGTTGAATAATAATCTCGGTGACTTTTTTTGCGCGGTGGAAGACCGAGCGTGTCAAAAAGCGCAGCGCTCAGTTGTTTTGCGCTGTTTAGGTTAAAAGTGTAGCCGACCTCTCGGTAAATATCATTGCGAATTGCGTCCAGTTCCCCGCGCAGGCTCTCCCCGAAGGAGCGGATGCCTTGGGCATCCACGGCAAAACCGACGCGCTCCATGTCGGCCAACACCCGTGCCAGCGGCAACTCCATCTCGTCGTGCAAAGCGCGAAGGCCGTTTTTCTCCAGTTCGTTTGCGAGCGTTTCTAACAGCGTCGCCAGCACGCCCGCCTGCGCATATTCCGGCGCAGTAAACAGCGGCGAAGCGCCGTAATCCTTGCACAGAACCTCGATCTCATATTTGCTCGCCAGCGGGTTCAAGAGATAAGCGGCCAGCTTCCCGTCAAAGCGAATGGCGCGCCCCGCGCCGCCGTTTTCCAGCGCAATGCGGTACAAGGGCTTTGCATCAAAAACATAAATTTCCGCTTCACTCTCTAAAAAGGCGGGAAGATCGCGCTCACAAACGGTGTAGAGTGCCGGTTCGCCGCCTGTCTGTACGGCGTACCAGCCCGCCGCTTCGTGACCGAGGTAGTACCGACCCTGCAACTTTAGGGGCAAAGGTTTTGATTCTAATACCGGCAAGGATTTGCAGGCTTCGGCGGCGCATTCTTCCAGACCCCATCGCTGTGCCATACTGTGCATTTCAAGGCTGCGAAGCGTTTTAAGCGCCGCAGCGGCATTGACATCGCCGCGCACATAGGCTTCCGGATCGGTTTGAATGGGAGCATCTTCACGGATCGTGCCCAAAAAATAAGAAAGTTGCGCTTTATCGCGATTTGCCTTCAAAGATTCCCGCTGCTTGGGCTTCACAATTTTGTCGTCCAGGTGCGCGTACACGCCCTCCAGGCTGCCGAAAGCGCGTATGAGGTTCAACGCGGTTTTTTCTCCGATGCCCGGCACGCCGGGAATGTTGTCAGAGGCATCGCCCATCAAGCTCTTTACATCAATCAGTTGTTTGGGCGAGACACCGTACTTTTCCGCGGTGGCGGCCTCGTCCATCACAAGGGTCTGCTGGTTCGTCGACAAAAGCACCGTCGTGTTCTGGCTGACGAGCTGCAGACAGTCTCGATCCCCGGTGGCGAGCAGTGTTGTACCGCCCTTTCTGCCGCACGCGGCGGCAAGGGTGCCTAAAATGTCATCCGCTTCCCAGCCCTCTTTGCTGACCTGCACAAAACCGAGATCCCGAAGCAGCTCCTTGATCACCGGCATTTGCTGGGCGAGTTCTTCCGGCATAGCGTGGCGCCCCGCCTTGTAACCGTCATACCGCTCATGGCGGAAGGTGGGGGCTTTTTCATCCCAGGCGATGGCGACGGCATCCGGCTTGTGTGCCTCTAAAAGACTGAGAAGATTGTTTAAAAAACCATAGATGGCGTTTGTATAGCGCCCATCTCTTGTAGAAAGAAGATGAATCCCGAAAAAGGCGCGGTTGACCAAACTGTTTGCGTCAAGTACCAGTAGTTTCATGGATGGACTTCTCCTGACGGCTTTTTATCCCAAAAGTCTTGGCGGAAGTTTTCCCTGCGATGGTCCACGATCCCTGCACGCAGAAAAAATGGAAAGCCCGACGTCGCGACGGACCTTGCAAGTGGCACGCGGTATAGCAAAAGCACGAGTCCCTTACGGGAACCCGTGCTTATTGGTGGGAGCTGGTGGATTCGAACCACCGAAGCATTAAGCAGCAGATTTACAGTCTGTCCCCTTTGGCCACTCGGGAAAGCTCCCAGAGCGCAGCGGCGTTTTGTGCAACGCCGCCATGCAACACGCCTGTATTTTAGCAAACTCCGGGCTAAAATGCAAGACCCAATTTTACCTATTTTTGTGCCGGAGAGGCAAAAGGGGAGCACCGCCATCCGGCACACCGAAGCCTTCACTCCCAACAACCCTGCCTATAAACGCGTAGCAGGTGCAGTCCTGGCACACGCCTAGGCTTTTTCTTTTGTATTCCAGGCGGCGGGCATCCAGGGCCGCTGCGCCATCGTTTCGCGGCTGTAAGATTCAAGCGAACGCATCTGTGCCACTACATGCGGCATTTCCATGCCTTGGACCAGTTCCTCGATGATTTGTTCGCCGCGCTCTGCCATGTCCGCGCGCGTCTCCTCGTCCGGAATATCCGGGGTGGACATATGGTCGGTGTTCTCAGCAAAGCAGTATCCAATGGCAGCGCTTTGATATCCCAGGCTGAACAGGTCGTTGAACGCAGCACAGGATTGCGGATTGTTGTGATGGTAACCGGTTACGAGCGGCACATCCTCCAGCCTCCCTAGGATTTTGTAGCTCCCCACCGTGATGTCATGAAAGATCTGCATGAAGCCTGCCGCGTCGGCGGCATGGCCCTGCTTTGCCAGTTGGGTGAGATAGCGGTTCATTTGGATCATCATATCCATGTACAGGATGGGAACGCCCGTTTCGTCAAAAAAATCGCGGATCATCGGGCAGATCGTCATGTGGGCGGGGCCATGAAAGCTCAGGTAAACCTGTCGCTTGAAACCCTGCCGCAGAAGGCTGCGGGCGATGCCGCCCAGATAATCAATACCCTGCCGGACACTGACCTGTACGGTGCCCCGCCCGCTGGCCGTGGCGCCCGCGTAGAAATAGGGCAGACCGGTCAGAACCAGGCCGTCACAGGCCTGCGCCATCTTTAAACCGATCGCCTCGCTGATGACCGTTTCACTGTCCAGCGGGAAACCACCGTGCATTTCCACGGTTCCCGTCGGCACGATGATGATATCGTTACAGTTCAGATATTCCTCGACTTCACTGTTTAGCATTTTTGGTAAAATACGGGTTCTCGGCGTCATCGTACGTCTCCTTTCTGTAAGGGGGGGGGATCCGCCACACAGCCGTGGGTCGCATAGCGGATCGCCCTTCTCATTCCTTATTTGCTCATCATGTGGCAGGGCACCCGCCTTAGGCCTGCGACTTGCCCTGCTTAAAGGCTGCGATTTCTTTGCGGATGGCGGGGGTGATGTTCCAGACAAAGCGGAAGGCGGCCCAAGAGCCCAGCAGGAAAATGCCGGGGACCAAAACACACAGCAGCTTGATGCCGGTGATGGTTCCAGCGCTCTGCACGGTGGCTGTGGCATCGTAGCCGATCCAGCCCAGAGCCAGCACGGCGGCGGAATTTCCAACCGTCTGTCCAATGCGGCGGCTAAGGTTGAAGGTACCGTAGATGGAACCCTCGGTGCGCTTGCCGGTCAAATATTCGTTGTAGTCGATTGCTTCCCCGACTAACCCCCACTGCATTTGGATGGAGCAGGATCCCACACCTGCCGCCAGGGTACTCCAGATCATATGGACATACGGGTTAACGTCGGTTAAAAGGTGCGCGGCAAACAGGGTTGTGTAGAGGAAGAACCCGGCGAGCAGCGAAAAGCGAATATAGGGCACAAGTCCGAATTTCTTGGACAGTGCCGGAGAGATGACCAGAATCAGGATCATGATGGGCATAGAGAGCGCACTCGAGATAGTCATGAGGCCGATGTCGCCCAGCACGTCGGAATACATATAGGAGCCCAGCGTAGAGCTGACATACTGCATGGTGCAGATACAGATCCCATGCAGGCACAGCGCCACAAAGGCGCGATTTTTGCGGAAGACGTCCAGAATATCCGTGAACTTGATGTTGTTCGCATCGGTGCTGCTTTCAACAATATTGCGCTCCTCGGTCCAGTAGTAGTGAAGCATACAGAATACAAAGCCGATACCGGCGCAGATGATGGAGCCGTAGCGGAACGCGGCAGCGGTGTCACCGTATTTTTGCAGAAGGATGGGCATAATCATAACCGGTACCATGTTGCCGACCATCCCGCCGAATCCGCGCGCACTGGACAAGCTGGCGCGCTCGCTGTCCGTGTTGGCCATGGCGGAGAGCAGCGACCCCATGGGAATGTTGAACATGGTGTAGGCGCCCTCGTACAAAATCTTGGTGAAGAACAAAATGACCAGCATGGCGGTGCCCTTAAAGAAGGTGGGCACGGTCCAAAACACGATAAAAGTGATCGCTACAAGCGGCGCAGAGCGCAGTATCCAGGGGCGGAACTTGCCGCGCTTGTCATGATGGGTGGCAAAATATTTGTCCATCAAAGCGCCCATCATCGGGTCATTGATGGCATCCCATACGTTCCAGACAAACAGCAGCACTGCCAAGACAACGGAATTCACCTGCAAAACATTTGTGTAATAGCGCGTGACCATCGAGCCCATCAGCGCAAAGGTCATGCAGCCGCCCAAGTCGCCACAGGCATAGCCGATCCAATGCTTGACGGTCAGTCCGGATTTGGCCTTTTTTGCCATCGTTACTTCCTCCTTACGAATGTGTGTCTCAGCTTTTTTGCGAACGATACGGATCGATCGCCCTACGGCAAAACCGCGCAGCGGCCTCTACAAAAGCGGAGCTGTGGCGTGCAATCTGCATGCGGACCGAATCCGCAGCCGCCTTTCGGCGCGGTTTAGCCGATTTGCATAGCCAATCCGACAATCCCAGTATACGACCTTATCATAAGCAATAAAATTGTTATTTTTCGGCGCGGTTTAGCCGATTTGCATGGCAAATCCGACAATCCCAGTATACGACCTTATTATGAGCAATAAAATTGTTATTTTAATATTTCACATTGCAAATGTGACAAATCTATGGTATTTTTGGTATAAATCATGGGACGAGTATTGGAGATTTTATGGAAAAAGATCAATTCTTTGAGCTGAATCAACAGTATTTCAATACCGGTGTGATGCCGACAGAGTTGTCAAAGCTGTTAAAACAAAATGCGGCAGGCATCGTGAACCTCTACCAAGAGATGCAAATGCGCAGCCGCTATGTTGACACGCAGCGGGACACCGGTGCATGGTCGGACATTGTGCAGCTGCACAGTCATACATTTTTTGAGATCATCTGTTGTTATCAGGGTGGAACCCAGTATCTGCTGGGTGCAAACCGGTACCGTATCGGGGTAGGCGACATTGTCATCATTCCGCCCGGCGTCAGCCATAGGCCGCTTTCTTCCCCCGATGTAGCGCAAGACTACCTGCGCTACGTCGTCTGGCTCAGCGTGGAGTTTGCCAATGATCTAAACCGCCGATACCGTCTTCTGCCGTTAGGTAGCAAGGTGCAGCCCTGCGTTTTGCGCACAAGCGGCACACAGTGGGAACAACTGCGCAGCCTGTTTGCAAACGGTGTCGCCGAGGCGGAAGGCGGCGCGCAAGGCTGGGAGGCGGCAGTTTTAGGCAATACCATGCTGCTAACCGTGCAGCTGAGCCGCCTTATGTCAGAGCGGGGAACCTTGCCCGCCGCGGAAAGTCCGGAGTTGTTGGATCGGGTGCTCGCCTATATCGAGGCGCACTTGGCAGACAAGATCACCCTAAAAGATACCGCGCGTTTCTTTTTGGTCAGCGCAAGCACAATCCGGCAGCTGTTTCACCGGCGCCTGGGCGTGAGTTTTTATCGCTGTGTCACGCAGCGGCGCCTGATTGAGGCCAAGGCCCGCATCGGAGCCGGTGAAGCACTCGAGAAAGTTGCCATGGATGTCGGCTTTGGGGATTACTCCGCTTTTTACAGGGCGTTTAAGCAGGAATACGGTATTTCGCCGTCGCAGTATCGACAGTTGTAAATGCTAGAAGAATTGTTTATAGCTACCCGGTTGCCCTTTGTACGCTAAAGAATCTGCAAAAAGGTCGTGCCGCATATAGGCACAGGAAAGCATTTGATTCACATACGGAACCGGATGGAATTAAGATAACACAAGAAAACATTTCGACAAGTGCATATCACAGCTGGAACAACCATGGGATAATTGTTGGTTCGCTAGTGCAGACGAAGCGATGAATAACAGCCAAGGTAAAGGGAAAACCTTGACATATTTGGGATTATACTAGAAAGGGCTGCCACATCATGCCAATGCGACAGCCCCTGGGCTTATCCATTCCTGAAAAGAAGGCTTATTGACATTGCAATACTACCCCGACCAGGAAGATAACATCTTGCTTTCAGGGAGCTTCCAAACGAGTAGCAAAATCATTTGTATTGTACGCCATAACGATATCATCACCGGAGACCTTATAAATTTTAATCATTAAACGCTCATTGTTCAAAGCAATATTTGGACAGTTAAACGTAAATAAACTCGGATGGTTGCCTGTACCTGTTGTTGACACATCAATCTCTTGAGAGCAAATTAGGGTGGTACTGCTACCATCAAATTTTGTTGTGTAAAGCTCAACGGCAATATTACTGGTCGATGTTGCATTCTCTGTCCAAAGGGTGAAATTCCATGCTCCAGCAGGGTATTCACCGCTTAGATTGGGGGTGTACCATACACTTGGTTCACTCGAGATCGTCTTAAGCGGTTGCCAACCTGTAATACCGGCATGTTCAGACTGCATAGACTCACCAGCTGCATATTCTACAGGTGTATTGTAAAGATACCAAGTTTTTGCTAAATCTGTACTTGGATCGGGTACACGTTCACCTTTTAAAGGGACCGAGGTTGAGAGTAGTACATCACCTTGAGCATTTTTTAATACCGCCTCAGCTACATAAACTTCTTCAGTCAAAGTTGAGCCAACTATACTTGCGCTGAGGGATACCACAGACGGAGAACCTGTGAATGTTTTCGTACTCAATCGCTCTGCATTATTACCTTTGAGATACAGATCGAACGTTAGTTCCTCATCCATACGGGTGGTATTCAAGCTGCTGTAAATGGTATAGCCATCTGTGGTTTCTTCAGCATACAAATACATTGCACCATTCTCGTTGGCATTTGTAACGTTCTCAAGTCCAACGGTTGGATAATAATATTCAACCCATGAAAGTTGCCCATTTCCAGGTAGCACTGCGTTCTCAAAAAATTCATGAGAGGTGCCGCCCCAAAGCTCAATATAAGGTCGCGCAGAATTTCCATAACTTGTTTCAGGATTCGTATTAAAGCTATCATCAAAACCCCATGTCCACATCTTTAATCCGGGAGTTTTTTTGTTATCGGAAATACGAAGAATTCCCTCTTCATTGTCATGGTTGATGACACCCCACCAGTCTCCTGAAAGATCATTACCATAGGAAATTCCCTGTCCTTCCCAATTGCGAAACTTTGCCAGATTTTCGAATTTAAAGATGTGGTTCGCAGGATCTACCGCTTCATCAACGGAACTCATCCACGGCCACCAGTCATCTTTGTTTTTAACTTTCGTGACAGGTGCAACGATTTCCATACTCGCGGAACCAATTGTATTACCTTCTTCTGAACCAGGAGCCAATGTATTGCATGTCCAGTATTCATAGTTGATTTGTATGTCCTGATTGTTGATTAGAGTGACAGCCATTTCAACATATGGTTTGTCCGCATACACCGTGTAAATGACAGTGCAAGTCATTCCAGTTGCACCTTTATTGAATTTGCCAGGATGTCCAGCAAAATCAATGGTATCGGTCTTGGACATTTTAATGGACACTTGATCGTCATTCTGTACGACGACTTCATAATCCCACGGTTCAAGCCAATATTTTCCATGCTCTGGTTCAGATATGGTAGGCATGATACCCCCATATACCATCAGCCAGTCATAGTAGAAGTTGCCCTCATGGATTGCGTACGGGGTACCAACAGGGTTTTGATACAATAACTCATGACCAGTTGGTTTGTAAACAATAGACAGGAGGCGAGCTCCATAATCTGGCAAAAATGTCGCCTTAATAAAATCATTTTCAACTACTTTTGTGTGGCGCATTGTAAAATCAAGTTGAACAGCTGAATATAAAAAATCCATAGAGATGT
>CAZLMA010000004.1:0-119108 GCA_964560675.1 uncultured Subdoligranulum sp.
GGGCTCTATGGATGATTCAATCATAAGTGTTCAACTTATTATTGCAATTTGCGAATCAAATCGGCTTAACAATCACTGCGACAAACTGATTTCGAATACTTATATTCCATAGTGATAGACTTTGTTAAATTGGGAAATATATCGTAAAGGCACTTTACTGGGGAAGTGGCGCCTGATTGCCATACCCATCGTTACTTTGCTGTATGTCGGCTATCGCCTGTATGCCGTATTAACAGCGGGGCGTGATCAATGCGTAAGTAGGTGAAAAATTGAAACCACAGAAACACGTAAAAAGCAATATAGACATCGATCTGAAACGGATCCTTTTTACTTTTGCAGTCGCGTACATAGTACTGGTTTTTCTGTTTTACTGGTTAGCAGGGTATCAGCTGCATTTCCGTCAGTCTCGGGGCAACATCGAAGCTCCCCCTGCCGAGGCTGCAACCGTGGAGCTCACCGCAGGCGCGGTGGTGGAGCAGCGCTTTACGGCGGAAATTCAGAGGCTTGAGGCGGTATCCGTCCTGTGGGGGACTTATTACCGGCCCAACAGCGGAACGGTGACGATTGAGCTGTGGAATGAGGCCGACGGTTCGTTATTATTGAGCGGTTCATTTGGCGTCTCCACAATCGCGGAGGGCGGTGTGACAACCGTCACAGCGGACGCTCCAATGGAAGGCTTTTACGGCGTCCCTCTGCTCATCAGGATCTATGGAGATTGTCCCGCTGGAGCGGCGGTAACTCCCATGATGTCTGTCTCTAACCAGGAAGAGGGGTTCTCGCTCTCCTTAAACGGCGCGCCGATGGCGGGGACGCTGTGCTTTTCCGTCACGGGTGAGGATTATATATGGACAGGGCTACACTATTGGGAATTTGCCGCCGGTTTCGGACTTCTTCTGCTTGGCGCAGCGATACTCATTTGGCTGCGGTGGAAGCATGGCAAGAGAAGCTATCTCGTCAACGCACTGATTGCCGTCAAAAAATACAAGTTTCTCATCAGGCAGTTGGTGTCGCGGGATTTTAAGATCAAGTATAAGCGCTCTATTTTGGGTGTTTTTTGGAGCTTTCTCAACCCGCTGCTGACAATGTCGGTGCAGTATATCGTTTTCTCAAACCTCTTCCGTTCCGACCTGCCCCACTATCCGGCGTACCTTATCATCGGTATCGTCTCCTTCAGCTTCTTTACAGAGTCCACCAATATGGCGCTGGGGTCGATCATCGGCAACGCGGGACTCATCACAAAAGTCTATGTGCCCAAATACATCTATCCCTTGTCTCGCGTGCTCTCTTCTTTGGTGAATTTGCTGATCTCGCTTATCCCTCTGCTCCTTGTAACGCTGCTTTCGGGTTGCGTCCCCACGAAGGCGTACCTGCTGGTTCCCTTTGTCCTGGTCTGCCTGGCTGTGTTCAGTCTTGGCATCGGGTTGTTCCTCGCTGCGGCGATGGTTTTCTTCCGGGATGTACAATTTCTTTGGGGCGTGCTGAGCATGATCTGGATGTATCTCACGCCCGTATTCTACCCGGCCTCCATCCTGCCGGAAGAGATCGCGTGGGTGCTGAATGTCAATCCCCTATACTATTTTATCACCTTTGCTCGTACTTGCTTTATCGAGGGGATCTCTCCGGAACCGGTTGTGTATTTCCAATGTGCTTTGATGGCACTGGGGTCTTTGTTGGTAGGTGCATTCGTCTTCCGAAAGACGCAGGATCGCTTTGTCCTCTATTTGTGAGGTGCCTATGAGCAAGAAGATGATTGTAGTAAACGACGTGACCATGCGGTTTCGCATGAACAACGACAAAATCCTATCGTTAAAAGAGTTTGTGACGACGGCAGTTCGGGGAAAGCTCAATTACAACGAATTCACGGCCCTGGCCAATGTCACCTTTACGGCGAGAAGGGGAGAGACGCTTGGCCTTATAGGCCACAACGGCTCCGGCAAGAGCACGCTCCTTAAAATCATTTCCGGCATCATGAAACCGACGCAGGGCAGCGTAGTGGTGCAGGGCAACGTTGTACCCATGCTCGAGCTGGGTTCCGGATTCGACTTTGATCTGACGGGCAGAGAGAACATCTTTCTCAATGGGGCGATTTTGGGCTACAGCGAGGAGTTCCTTAAAAGCTGTTATGAAGAGATCGTAGAGTTCTCGGAGCTGGGGCAGTTCATCAACGTGCCAATCCGTAACTACTCTTCCGGCATGCTGGCAAGGCTTGCCTTCTCGGTGGCGACCGTAGTCAAGCCGGACATTCTCATCGTCGACGAGATTTTATCGGTGGGAGACGCGGAGTTTCAAGAGAAGAGCCGCAGGCGGATGGCTGAGCTGATGAGTGGCGGCACGACGGTGCTCTTTGTCAGCCACAGTCTGGAGCAGATTAGGCAGATGTGTTCGCGGGTCATCTGGCTGGAGCACGGAAATGTCAAAATGGAGGGATCGGCTGAGGAGGTGTGCGGGGAATATGAAAAACCTACGCGTACCTGATATCAAGATATTTGTTTCCCATCGCATCGATGTAAACAGCATCCTTATCGATAATCCGTTATATTTACCTGTTCGTTGCGGTGCAGTTTTCGACAAGGAAAAGCCGAGGGCTATCCAGGGAGACAACTCGGGCGACAATATCTCCGCGCGACGAAAAAGTTTCTGTGAGTTCACCGTTCAGTATTGGGCCTGGAAAAATATGGATGCGGATTATTATGGCCTTTGCCATTATAGGCGCTACCTCTCATTTTCGGATAAGCGCTTTCGCACTGACGAATTTGGGCTGGTACGCGATCCAATACTCTGCCCAATTAGCATCGAACGCTACGCCTTAGCGGATTTACAGAAAATGCAAGACGAAATCGGCAGCTGCGACGCCGTAGTAGGAGAACCGTCACCTGTGAAGAGAAGATGGATAAAAGGCGGTCATCCCAAGACGGTTTGGCAGCTCTGGGCAGCTCAAGACGGGACTTTTTTCGAAACAAAAAACCGTGAAATGGTCTTAGAACTGATTGACAGCATGATGCCTGAATATTCACAGTCGGCACGGGAGTATTTTGCAAGCGATGGGCACCGTGGCTACAACTGCTATGTTCTCAGGCGTGATTTATTTGTGCGCCTTTGTGAGATGCAGTTCCCGATTCTGTTTGAAGTGGAAAAGCGTATAAACACCACAGGGTACACCGATTTGATGAAACGCACACCTGCGTTCCTGGGTGAAATGCTATATGGAGTATTTGTTCACAATATCATACATAGCGGGAAATATCGTGTGCGTGAGAGGCAGCTGACATACTTTGAAGAGACAGCCAAAGAGTGCGGCAGCTGCAATTACTACCTACGAAAGGCACGTATGGAGGCAGTTCAAGCGTTGAGAGCAGTAGCTGACCCGCTGCTGCCACTTGGTAGCAAGAGACGCGAGTGGGTAAAAAAGCAAGCGTCGATATTGATTAAATGAAAAAGGAAGATGATCACGTTGGAAAAAGAGTATAAGCCTTTACCTGATGTGGAATGCCTCAAATATCACGGAACACCGGACAACCCGGATATTAAAATATTTGTTTCACACAGGATTGATCAAGACAGCGAGACGATTGACAATCCGCTTTATATCCCTGTGCGGTGCGGAGCTGTCTACGACAAGCGCGGTGGCATCACCATGCTTGGCGACGATACGGGGGATAATATCTCTGAAAAGCGTGAGACCTTCTGCGAACTGACGGTTCAGTACTGGGCCTGGAAAAATGTGAAGGCGGACTATTACGGACTGTGCCATTACAGGAGATATCTGTCGTTTTTGAATAAAGACTTTCCCGGACCTGGTTCACGTCAGGGTATATTTGACACTATGACAAAAGCAACACTTGAATATTGTGGACTAACAGATGAAGAGAATATACGAAAGAAAATTATTGAAGCAGATGTAACTGTCCCATACGAGTACTCTTTGGATGATGTGTGGGCTTATAATTTGAATGTAAAAACAATTAAAGAGAGTTGGCTAACATATCATAGATCTTATCTAAAAGACAGAGATTTTGATATGATGATTGAATTAGTAAGAAAGATCGCACCGGAATATTTGCGATCAGCACAGGAATACATTGCAAGGCCAAAATTTTATGGGTTTAACTGCTTTGTAATGAAACGTGAGTACTTCGTCAAAATGTGCGAATTCATGTTTCCTGTTTTGGCGGAATTTGACAAGAATCTGGATAAAACACATTACAGTGTAAATCAGGAACGTGCTGCTGGATACCTCGGTGAATGGTTGTTCAGTATATTTATCTATCACATTAAGAAGGAAAAGAAAGTTAATGTAGTTGAACGGCAATTATTAGCTTTTCAAAACACTGAAAGATATCAGGAATTACCTACCCCTAGGGGAAATAGTATACCGATTGTTTTTGTTGCTACAGAAAGTAATCTACCCATGATTGGCGTTCAGATCCAATCCGTAATACATTATGCTAATGCTGAAAATAAATATATTTTTATTATATTAAATAGAGCCTACGATGCAGATATGTGGAAAACAAATGTACTAAAAGAAGAAAGGTACGCATTACAGCAAATAATTGAGAAGCATCAAAATATGAGCATACAATTTTATCACCCTGCATCAGACTTAGGGTCGTTGGCAGTTAGGGAGTGGGGGAAAAATAAGGTAGAAGAGGAATACTATCTTATATGTTTACCTTGGATTCTTACCAAATTTGAAAGAGTAATTTTTCTTCAGGATGGAATACTGGTTCAAAGGGATATAGCCGATCTTTTTTATGAAAATATCGATGGCGCTTGCCTCGCTGCAGTGAAAAATATATGTTTTTCCGCCTGCTTAAACGGTTATTTAAAAGATTTTAAGGAACTTTGTAAAAAGAAACTTAAAATGAATGACTGTTATAATTATATTTCGACAGATGTTATACTATTTGATTTGAAAAAGGCACGTTCCCTACTTAACAAAAATCAAATTTTTTCTATGCTTGATCGCGAATATCGATCAGATGTAGCAACAAATTTTAATGATAAGTTTAATGAAATATATGATGGAAAAATAAAATTCCTTCCGCAAAGATGGAATATGCTCGAATGTTGGGGTCCGGATTATTTTTCTATGTGTGAGTATTTTCCTAAAGAAGATGATTTACAACGTAAAGGTGAACCAGCCTACATTTTAAATATGAAAGGACCAAATGGAGCATATTTACCAATTCAATCCAAGGTAATGAGATTGTTCTGGAAATATGCGAAAGAAACTCCGTTTTATGAAGATTGGGTTTTTGCTTCAACAAATTATCAGCCTCAAATATCTGATTTAATGAATCGGATTGGTGTTTTTGACACTCGCTCAGGTGCTCGCAAGTTTGCAGATAGAGTATTACCACCGGGCACAAAGCGACGTGAATTTACTAAAAAACTGCTACCCAAAGGATCCTTGCGCTGGAAATTATGCAAACAAATTTATTATCTTATTAAACCGCAATACCGTCCGAAAAAAAATGGAAGTATAGGTGAGACAATATGAAGGTTCTTATTCTCGCCGGTGGATTTGGTACACGCATCTCAGAGGAATCCCAGTTTAAACCTAAACCTATGGTAGAGCTGGGCGGCATGCCTATCCTGTGGCACATCATGAAACTCTACAGCCATTACGGTTTTAACGAGTTTATCGTTTGTGCAGGTTACAAACAACACGTCATAAAAGAGTATTTTGCTGATTATTTTCTTCACACTTCCGACATAACGTATGATTTTACCCATGGTAAAAATGAAATGATCGTGCGTCACAACACTTCAGAGCCGTGGAAGGTTACCGTAGTGGACACCGGACTGAATACCATGACCGGTGGACGTATTAAACGTGTGAAAGAGTATATTGGCAACGAGCCATTCATGCTAACCTATGGCGACGGTCTGTCGGACATAGATATTAACCAGTTGCTTGCTTTCCACAAGGGGCATGGTAAGCTCGTCACGATTTCGGCTTACAACGCCGGTCAACGTTTTGGTGTGCTTGATATAAGCGAAGACGGTCTTGTTAATGAATTCCGAGAAAAAACACAGGGCGACGGAAATATGATCAACATCGGTTACATGGTCTGCCAGCCTGAGTTCCTCGCATATATCAAGGGGGATGACACCGTTCTTGAGCGCGAGCCTCTGGAGACCGCTGCCAAAGATGGGCAGCTGGAAGCCTATAAGCATACAGGGTTTTGGCAGTGCATGGATACCGTGCGTGAAAAAGAGCAGCTGGAAAAGCTTTGGGATGCCGGGAAGGCACCATGGAAAGTATGGGTAGGTTAGTATGGGATGCTTTGACATGAACTTTTATAAGGGTAAGAAAGTCTTTGTAACGGGCCACACCGGATTCAAGGGTTCCTGGCTTTGCAGAATACTTGTCAATGCGGGCGCAATTGTCACGGGTTATTCCCTTCCCGCTCAAACCGAGCCAAACCTTTTCTCTCTCGCGGGCTTAGAAGGGGAAATAGTCTCTATCATTGGCGATATACGTGATTTTAATACCCTAAAAGCGGCGTTCGACTCTGCGCAACCTGAGCTCGTTTTTCATCTGGCCGCACAGCCCATTGTGAGAGACAGCTACACAATGCCCGCTTATACCTATGAGACAAATGTGATGGGGACGGTTAACATCCTAGAGAGTGTGCGGCAGACTGACTGTGCAAAGAGTTTCCTCAATGTGACCACAGATAAAGTATACAGGAATAACGAGTGGGTTTGGGGATATAGAGAGAGCGACCCGCTGGACGGTTACGATCCCTATTCAAATTCAAAATCCTGCTCCGAGCTGGTGACACACAGCTACAAGAGGTGTTTCTTTCAAGACGGGAAAGTCGCCGTGTCAACCGTCCGGGCAGGGAACGTCATCGGTGGCGGAGACTTTGCCCATGACCGGATCATACCAGACTGCGTCCGAGCCGCTACGGTGGGGCAAACGATACTCGTTCGTAACCCCAGCTCCATACGTCCCTATCAGCACGTCCTGGAGCCCCTTTTCGCTTATCTACTGATCGCTCAGAGGCAGTACGAAGATACGCTCATGGCGGGCTGCTACAATGTTGGTCCGGGCGAGAGTGACTGCGTGACAACAGGTCGTCTTGTTGACCTGTTTTGCAAAGAATGGGGGAATAACGTTTCATGCAGAAGCGTGGACGAGGCAGACTCACCTCATGAGGCGAGTTTTCTCAAATTGGATTGCTCTAAATTGAAATCTGGTTTCGGTTGGCATCCCTGCTGGAATATCGAGAAGGCAGTTCACGAGACGTCAAAATGGACAAAAAATTGGCTAGCAGGCGGAGATATCCCGGCTGAAATGGACAAGGAAATCAAAGAATATCTGGAGGGAGCCCGATGAAAAATGTTGTCATCACCGGCGCAAACGGCTTTGTGGGCGGAGCATTGACGAGGGAACTGCTTGCGCATGATTACACGATTCACGCCGTCGATCGGCCGGGTTGCTCCAATAACCTCCCGGAAGACAAGAGAGTCAATTTTGTACCGTGCGACATGGCTGAGATAGCCACATTGAAAGAGAAGCTACCCGATACTTCCCTTGATTTATTCTTCCATCTCGCCTGGGCAGGTAGCGCAGGAGTAGACAGGGCAGACACATCTCTTCAGTTACAGAACGTGCAGTGGACAGTTGACGCTTTGCGGACGGCGAAAAAACTTGGCTGTAAACGCTTTCTCTGCGCCGGCAGCATTGTGGAACATGAGACGTTGGGTGCAGCATATACGCAGGGAAGCCGCCCGGGCATGGGGTATATCTACGGGGGAGGAAAAATCGCGGCGCACGTTTTTTGTATGTCGGTAGCAGTGCAACTGGGAATCGATCTTGTCTGGCCTGCCATCACAAACGCCTACGGACCCGGTGAAAAGAGTACTCGTTTGGTGAACGCAACGATTCGGAAGTGTATCAGAGGTGTATCCCCAGAGTTTACATCGGGCACACAAAATTATGATTTTGTGTATATTGAAGATGTGGCAAGAGCTTTCCGTCTCATCGGGGAAAGGGGTAAACCGTTCCACGAATACCTTATCGGTAGTTCACACGCCCGACCGCTGAGGCAATTTCTGCTAGAGATGCAAGCTTCTATCGCGCCGGAGCTGGAATTCAAGTTTGGTGAAGTTCCTTATACCGGTATAAACTTACCCCTCAGCGCATTTGACTGTTTCCAAACTGAGGCGGACACGGGCTTCCGCTCCAAAGTGAGTTTCGCGGACGGATGCAGAAAAACATACGACTGGTGGAAGGAACAGGACAAATGAATCAGAAATGGGAATTTAAAAAGACTGAGATTTCAGGCTTATACGAGATAAGCGCTTTTAATACTGATGATGAGCGCGGCTGTTTTACAAAGGATTATTCAGGTGAAGTCTTTAAAGCAAATGGTATAGAACATTGCCTTGCCGAAATCTTTTATACCACAAGCAGAAAAGGGGTTGTTCGTGCGCTTCATTTTCAGCGGGTAAAACAACAACCAAAATTGGTGCGTTGTATCTGGGGTCGAGTGTGGGATGTGGTAGTGGATCTTCGTAGCGAAAGTCCAACTTTCAGGAACTGGTTGGCATTCGACCTCATCGGAGAGTGTCATATTGAGATACTGGTACCGGCTGGCTGTGCCCATGGTTATCTGGTGTTGGAGAACTCCATCGTTAGTTATAAATGTTCAGAAAAATTTTATGGAGAATATGATGATGGAATCAGTTGGGACGATCCTGATATCAACGTGGCATGGCCGCTTGAATTGGTAGGCGGTAGAGAGAAAGTTATACTGTCGGAAAAAGATAAAAATCTTCAGTCCTTCGACCAATTTATGAAGACCTATGGAGGGTTTTAATGGATTGTCTCATCGTAGGCTGCGGATTGTCGGGTGCCGTTGTTGCGCGGTATTTGGCTGAAAAAGGAATGAAAGTGGCCATTTGGGAGCGTCGGGATCATATCGGCGGAAATATGGCTGATTATGTCGATGCACACGGGTTTCTTGTCCAAAAATACGGGCCGCATACTTTCCACACAAAAAAGGCGGAACTCTACCAGTATATGTGCCGCTTTGAACAGTGGATGCCATACAAGCTCCGGTGCGGCGCTGTACTGAATGGGGTGTATACCCCAACTCCATTTAATTTTAAAACGATTGACACCTTCTACGCGACTAAAGAAGCGGAAATCCTAAAAGACAAACTAAAATCTTCCTTCCCTGGGATGGATACAGCCCCTGTGACTGATTTACTGGATCACCCTGATCGCGACATTCGGGAATACGCACGCTTTCTATTTAAAAATGACTATGCACCCTACACCGCAAAACAATGGGGCGTATCGCCAAAAGACATTGATCCGAGTGTGCTTGTACGGGTACCTCTTCGATTTTCTTACAAGGACGGCTATTTCGATGATGCATACGAGAAAATGCCGAAGCATTCGTATACAGCGTTTTTTCGCAATATTCTTGATCACCCAAACATCGAGGTAAAACTTGGCGTCGATTCTCTGAAATATCTGAAGGCAGAAAACGAGAGGCTGTACCTGGCTGACAGTCCTGTGGATTTTCCTGTTATATACACCGGTGCTTTAGATGAACTGTTTTCTGTACGATACGGCAGGCTGCCTTACCGCTCTCTGCGTTTTGAATGGAAGTACACAGAGAAAGACAGTTTGCAAGCGGCTCCGGTGGTTGCCTATCCGCAGGCAGAAGGATACACAAGGATCACCGAATACAAAAAATTGCCTGTTCAAGAAAAGCACGGGAGCAGCTATGCTGTGGAATACCCTCTACCGTATGTATCGAATCAGGTCATGGAGCCATATTATCCTGTATTAACAGAAAACAGCAAACGATTGTATGAAAAATATAAGGATATGGCGGACCGCATTCCCAACCTGTTTTATTGCGGGCGTTTGGCGGATTTTAAATACTACAATATGGATCAGGCCTTGGAAAGAGCACTCTCCCTCTGCGAAAAGCTGTGTTGAGAAGTACCATGATGAATTACCCATTCTCAATTCCTTTTCAGCGTATGCGATTTGCAAGTACTGCCTGCCTATCCTCTAAAG
This sequence comes from uncultured Subdoligranulum sp., assembly GCA_964560675.1. Lineage (GTDB taxonomy): Bacteria > Bacillota > Clostridia > Oscillospirales > Ruminococcaceae > Gemmiger. The sequence goes on from CAZLMA010000004.1 coordinate 10,055, forward strand.
CTTTGCATTAGGCCAGAGCAGATCGTCACGGTTAGTGCGCCCGTTCGATAGGTTGTTCGCTCGCGTGGTTGGAATTTGGCCGCATGCGAAACCCCAACAGCCAAGCTCATAACAAGGGGATAACAAGACGTGATCAAAGAGAACCAGCGGATACTCAACAGTTTGCATATTATAAGCGATGGGATCATCGTCTTCCTCTCGTTTCCCATTGCCTTTTGGTTCCGTTTTCACGTGCTGCACGGCGTTGAGACCGTGCCGTTTCGCGCTTACCTCTCACTGGCTGCGGTCTATACGCTGATCCAGCTCTTCACCTACGCCGCGTTCGGCCTGTACCAGAGTTTCCGGCAAAAGAGGCTGCAGTCGGAGTTGCTGCGCCTCTTGCAGGCGACTGTGCTGGATACGGTGGCGCTGCAAAGCTTGCTGTTTCTCAGCTGGGGAATACACTACTCCCGCGTCGTGCTCATTGCGGCGTTTTTATTTAGTCTCGTCGCTTTGAGCGCGAAGCGCGTTTTGTTGCGAAAACTTCTGCGACACCTGCGACAGAAAGGCTACAACTTAAAGCACGTCATCGTCGTGGGTGGCGGCGTGCTGGCCCAAAAATACCTGCGGGTAATACGTACCGACCTGGAGCTTGGCTACAGCGCACTGGGGTACATAGCGGACCAAGACGAAAACATCGCGCTAAGCTGGCTGGGCCGTATTGAAGAGCTCACCGCGCTTTTGGATCTCCACCGTCCGGATGAGGTGATTGCCGCGATGGAAGGCCGCGATCTTTCGAAAACGCAAGAGGTCATCGAGGCATGCGAAAGCGCCGGGGTGCGGCTGTCCATCATACCGTTCTACGCCGAGTATATGCCGTCAAACCCGCAGTTCGACGATTTAAACGGCATCCCTATGCTGAACATCCGGCACATCCCGCTGGATAATTGGTTCAACGCGTTCTGCAAGCGTTCCATGGACGTCATCGGGTCCGCGAGCCTTCTTTTGCTGTGTTCCCCGGTGATGCTTGTGTGCGCGGTCGGGGTAAAACTGTCCTCTCCGGGGCCTGTCATTTTTAAGCAGGAGCGGATCGGCAAGGACAAAAGACCCTTCTACATGTATAAGTTCCGCTCCATGAGGGTGAACGACGCGCAGGACACCGCCTGGAGCAAAAAAACAGATGACCGCAGGACGCCGTTTGGGGCGTTTATGCGCAAGTGCTCGCTCGATGAGCTTCCCCAATTCTGGAATGTCCTGCGCGGCGAGATGAGCCTTGTCGGTCCGCGGCCGGAACTGCCGCACTACGTGGAGCAGTTCAGAAACGAAGTGCCGCTGTACATGGTAAAGCACCAGGTCAGGCCGGGGATCACCGGCTGGGCGCAAGTCAACGGGTACCGCGGGGACACATCCATCAAACAACGAATCGAGTACGACGTGTATTACATTGAGAACTGGAGCCTCGGCTTCGATTTCCAAATCCTGTTTCGAACAGTTTTTAGAGGGAAGTTTTTCAACGACGAGCAGCTGACAAGCTAGAAAGCGTAGCGGTGAGGATGGCGGAAAAAGTTCTCTTTACGGCGTCGACGTTCTCCCACATCTTAAACTTTCATGTCCCCTATTTAAAGTGGTTCCAGGAGCATGGATGGCTGGTTCATGTGGCCTGCGGCGGCGCATACGCCGAGATCCCCTACGCGAACCGTGTGTTCTCGCTGCCGCTCCAAAAGCATATGGCTGCGCCGCAAAACGTTAAGGCCGCGTCGCAGCTGCGCTGTTTGATCCGAGAGGAAAAATACACTTTAATCAGTGCAAACACCTCTTTAGCGGCTTTCTTTACGCGGTTGGCGCTAAAGGGGATAAAGTATCGTCCAAGGCTGGTCAACATCGTACACGGCTTTCTCTTTGACGATGACACGCCGGCCTTAAAGCGATATGCCCTGCTCACGGCGGAGAGACTCATGGCACCGCAAACCGACCTGCTTCTCGCGATGAACGCGTGGGACCTTCGTCTGGCGCAAAGCGAGAAGTTGGGCTCGCAGGTCGCCCATATCCCCGGCATGGGGGTGGACGCGGCCAAACTCGGGCCGCGCGAACCGGGGGACGGCGCAAGGCTGCGACGGGAATGGAACATTCCGAATGACGCCTACATCCTTCTCTATCCCGCGGAGTTTTCAAAGCGCAAGAGTCAGCAGATCTTGATAGAGGCGCTGGCAAAGCTGCCGGATCATTGCGTCCTTGTGTTGCCGGGGCAGGGGGAGTTACACGCAAAATGCCGCGCTCTGGCGGAGAGCATGGGGCTAGGGGGTAGGGTACTTTTTCCCGGGCAAGTCTCAGGTATGGGTAGATGGTATGCCATGGCAGACGTGTCAGTCGCGGCCAGCCGCGGCGAGGGGCTGCCCTTCCATGTGGTTGAGGCGATGCTCTGCGGTCTACCGGTAGTGGCAAGCCGGGTGAAGGGCCACATTGACTTAGTAGAGGACGGGGTGTCAGGTCTTTTGTACCCCTACGGGGACGCGGAAGCCTGCGCCCAGGCGCTACGGCTCCTCATGGACGCGCCCGCGCTCAGGTCAAGTTTCGGCTGCGCGGGGAGAAAAAGGGCGGAGGCGTACGTTTTAAGCCGCGTATTCGAACAAGTCACGGCCTGCTATGCCAAACTTGCTCCGTCATTAGCCGCAGAGGAAGCGAATGATATAGGGATCGATCCCATGGGCGACGACTACAAGCCAACGCCTTGTCCCTCATAGGCGTAATGTCGGGATAAAAAGCCATCTCTATTGAATAGGCTTCCGCATATAGTATATGTTCTATTTTGAACAGATCTATTATGTAAGCAGTCTTGCCATTCACGCAGGGATGGACATCCCTGCGTGAATGGCAATTCAATCGGATTTTTTAGCGATTTCCCATTTCAAAAATGTTCAACTTGTTTGCAATTTACAGCCGTTTATTAAAATTGAGAGTGAGTTAAAACACAAACTATACTCACCCGTTACGTTCAGGATGTCTCTTCCCTTACAGGTGCAGGACGCGGTCCTTGATCTCAGCCGTACGTCCCTGATTCCAGAACTGCGTGCCGATGTAGCCGCAGGTGCGCCTAGCGACGTTCATCTTACTCTGGTCGCGGTTGCCGCACTTCGGGCACACCCAAACGAGCTTGCCGTCCTCTTCTTGGATGGAGATCTCGCCGTCATAGCCGCAGCACTGGCAGTAGTCGCTCTTGGTGTTGAGCTCGGCGTACATGATGTTGTCATAGATGAACTGCATCACGGACAGCACGGCCTCGAGGTTGTCTTGCATATCGGGCACCTCGACATAGCTGATGGCGCCGCCCGGCGAGAGCTTTTGGAAATCCGACTCAAACTTGAGCTTGGTGAAGGCGTCAATCTTCTCCGTCACATGGACGTGATAGCTGTTGGTGATATAGCTCTTGTCCGTAATGCCGGGAACGATGCCGAAGCGCTTTTGCAGGCACTTGGCGAACTTGTAGGTGGTGGATTCCAGCGGCGTGCCGTAGAGGCTGAAATCAATGTTGTGCTGCGCTTTCCAGGCGGCACACGCATCGTTCATGTGCTGCATGACCTGCAGCGCGAAGGGCTTCGCGACGGGGTCGGTGTGGCTGCGCCCCGTCATGTAACGGCAACACTCATACAAGCCGGCGTAGCCCAGGCTGATGGTGGAATATCCGTCATAGAGCAGCTTGTCAATCGTCTCGCCCTTTTTGAGGCGCGCCAGCGCGCCGTACTGCCAAAGGATGGGCGCCGCGTCGGACAGCGTTCCCTTTAGGCGGTTATGGCGGCACATCAGCGCCTTGTGGCACAACTCCAGGCGCTCATCAAAGATTTGCCAGAACTTGTCAAAATCACCGCCGCTGGAAAGCGCGATGTCCGGCAGATTGAGCGTGACCACACCCTGGTTGAAGCGCCCATAATACTTGGGCTTGCCGGGCTGGTAGTTTTTGGCGCCCGCGATGTTGTTCCAGCCGTTGCCAGAGCGGTCAGGCGTTAAAAAGCTGCGGCATCCCATGCAGGTGTACACATCGCCGTGGCCCGGGGTCTCGCCCTTTGAGAGCTTATACTCCCGCATCTTCTTCTCGCTGATGTAGTCCGGCACCATGCGCTTGGCGGTGCACTTGGCGGCGAGCTCGGTCAGGTACCAGTAGGGCGTACCGGCGCGCACATTGTCCTCTTCCAGTACATAGATGAGCTTGGGGAATGCCGGTGTGATCCATACGCCGGTCTCGTTTTTGACGCCCTCGTAGCGCTGGCGCAGCGTCTCTTCAATGATGATGGCCAGATCCGCCTTGAGGCGCGCATCGTCGCCCGCCTCGCCCAGATACATAAACACTGTGATAAAGGGGGCCTGGCCGTTGGTCGTCATCAGTGTGACGACCTGGTACTGGATGGTCTGCACGCCGCGCTTGATCTCCTCACGCAGGCGATCCTCAACAATGCGGCTGACCTTTTCTTCTCCGGGTTGTATGCCCAGCACTTCCATCTCGGCCTCGACATCCTGGCGGATTTTTTTGCGGCTGATGTCGACAAAGGGTGCTAGGTGCGTTAAGCTGATACTCTGGCCGCCGTACTGGTTGCTCGCCACCTGCGCGATGATCTGCGTGGCGATGTTGCAAGCGGTGGAGAAGGAATGCGGCTTCTCGATCATTGTACCGGAAATGACCGTGCCGTTTTGCAGCATATCGTCTAAGTTGATGAGATCGCAGTTGTGCATGTGCTGCGCGTAGTAATCCGCGTCATGAAAGTGGATGATGCCCTCTTCATGCGCCTGTACAACATCGGCGGGGAGCAGCAGGCGCATGGCCAGATCCTTGCTGACTTCCCCGGCCATATAATCGCGCTGCACAGAGTTGACCGTCGGATTTTTGTTGGAGTTCTCTTGCTTGACATCCTCGTTATTGCACTCAATCAACGAGAGAATACGGTCATCCGTCGTGTTGTTGGTGCGCTTGATGCTCTGCACATAACGGTAGGTGATGTAGCGGCGCGCGACCTCATAGGCGCCCGCCTTCATGATGCCGTTCTCAACCAGATCCTGTATCTCTTCTACGTTCATCGCGTGGGGACGCGCCTGACAGGTCATGTACACATCATCGGCCAGCTGCAGAATCTGCTGCTGGGTCATGCGCTGATCCTCCTCGACGACGTTGTTGGCTTTGTTCACCGCCGCGATAATTTTGGTTATGTCAAAAACGGTCTCGCTGCCGTTGCGCTTGATAATTTTCATGGCAGATGCCTCCTGTTCGATCGGTGCTTGGCTGGTTTCGCGAATTCACCTATGTTCAATGCGCGAATGCCCTTTGCGGGCGGCGTCTTTCATCATACGTCGCGGGATAAAAAATGTCAATAGTCAAAACCACAATATCTTGTACAAATTTTTAGGATTTTTTGTCAAATCCACTATCCATATAGGGCAAGCTGCGCGATAAGCGCAAAAAACGACGTGTCTGCGAAAAAATTTTTTATGCTGCAATGCTCGGGTTCGGGATTTTTCCGCCCACTGGGCGCGGGAGCGATAAGCTTGCATGGCGTAGGTTTTCGTGCTATACTTTGGGCCGTGACAGACCAGCCGCGAAGCGCGGCTTTCTACCAAATATTGTATCACAAATAAAAAGGAGAAGCAATACCTTGTATTACGCAGAAATCAAGTACTGTGATATTGCGAATGGTCCCGGCGTGCGAACCAGCCTGTTTGTATCCGGCTGCCGCCGCCACTGCCCAGAATGTTTTAACGCAGTCGCCTGGGACTTTGGGTACGGCAAGCCTTTTGATAAAGAGGTGCGCAACGAGATTTTGGCGAGCCTGGAACCGGAGTATGTGGCGGGGCTCTCGCTGCTGGGCGGCGAGCCGTTGGAACCAGAGAACCAACGCGCTCTGCTCCCTTTTTTGCGAGATGTCAAAGTGCTATACCCCGGCAAGACGGTATGGTGCTACACCGGCAATGTATACGAAACCGAAGTCCTGGAGCCCGGCCCGGGGCGCTGCGAAGTGACCGATGCGCTGCTATCCTACGTGGATGTACTGGTGGACGGTGCCTTTTTGATCGATGAAAAGGATATCACGCTGCGCTTTAAGGGCAGCGGCAACCAGCGAATTTTGGATCTCAACAAAAGCCGGAAGGAAGGCAAGGCGGTCCTCTGGCAGGATGACCCGCTGTTTACAACCCATACGATCTGAAAGCGCGGCGTTTTTAGACGCCAGCGAAAGCATTTGCCAACTTATCCAGGATCTATTGATAAAAACCGTTCTCGTCGGCTGCTGAAACTCTCCTTCCCGCCTGACCTTGACGGGCATAATGCTCCCGTGGTAGAATGATAATGCAACAAAGCGATTCGCGTACAATGCCGTGTATGGCAAATAATGGCTCCGCAACTTTGGAAGCGATCGGGAATGTGTGGTTTCGGTTGGGAGGAATTCCTATCTTGAAGCGTTTTCTGTGTTGTTTGCTGGCAGTGCTGGCCTTGCTTCTCTGCACCGCCTGCTGGGAAGGGAACCAAAATAAGGAAAATGAAACGGCACAATCCGCCCAAACGACAACCGGTTCGGCGCAACCGGTCAGCGACCCTGTCAGCGTGAAAGAAAATCATGCCAATCGGGATACCGTAGATTCTGTGCGACCGGCGCCCTCCGCAGACGCGTCCCAAACAACGCCGACGCCGGCTCCGGATACCCCGCCCACGGGGGACACGCCATTGGCGCCTCTGATCGGGGCGTGCGGTCTGATTTTGCTGTGTGCGGCCGGGCTTTTGATGCTCAAACGCTTTTAAAATAGGCGGTCCGCTGTGGGTGAGTGCCTGGCTTGCGTAGAAGGTGGGACCCATGCCCCAAAGAACGCATTTTAAACATTTGCACGGCAACAGTTCCTACTACCCTTTTGCCGCACGCGTACAGCTGCGCTCACAGCAGCGCCGTGCCGTCCGCTTGCTGAGGCTTCTCGGATCCGCTTTTTTGCTCTTGGCATTGGCACTGGTTCTTCGTCAAACCTGGCTGCGCGGCGGGCAGCCGGTGCGCCCGGATAGGGCAGGCGAAACGCCAACTGAGGAAAACAGGGAACTGCTCGCATCTCCGGTACCCGCATCCGCGGCACCGGTTGCCGTCCACCCCGTAATCGCCGATGTGGAGCATGATGTGCTCTATAACACCGAACAGGCCGACACCGAGGCACAAAGCGATACGCAGGCAGAGCGGGTTGCCGCCCCGCTGCCGGGAGAAGTCGACGATATTTTACCCGCTTACCGCGAGCTGTATGATCAAAATCCGGATCTGATCGGATGGCTTCATATCGAGGGTACCTTGATTGATTACCCCGTGTTGCAGGCCAAAGACGATAACAATTACTATCTTCGCCGCGGTTTTGATCGATTGTATTCCCCCGGCGGCAGTCTTTTCCTGGATGCGAGATGCGACATCGGCACCCACGGGAACAGACCCACAGCGAATTGGCTTGTATACGGTCACAATATGGCGGATGGCAGCATGTTCGGCAGTTTATCGCTCTATGCCGACGAAAATTTTTGGCGGGAACATCCCGTTTTCACGTTCGATACCTTGTATAGCAGCGCTTCCTGGACGGTTGCCGCTGTGCTGCGCACGCGTCTGGGGGAACAGGAGCTGCCGTATTACGCTTTTTTTGACGCAAGTGACCGCGCGCAATGGCAGGCCTGGATGGATGCCATTTTGCCGTTGGCGCTCTACGATACCGGTGTAACGCCGCGATACGGTGACCAACTGCTGACACTTTCCACCTGCGGGGACACATCGCCCGGCACGGACACGCGGTTGGCAGTTCTGGCCGTCAGGGTGGCAAGCTGACCTGAGTACCCGGCATGCCCTTGCATTTTGTACGCGCTGAGGGTATGATGAAGTTGTTGCCAAATTCAAAAAAGGAAAACCGACAAGGAGAGGATTTCTATGCCAGATTTTACCTATGATATTGAGGAACATATCGCCGTTCTTTCCACAAATGCGCGCGGCTGGGAACGACAGTTGAATTTGATCAGCTGGAACGGAAACCCCGCCAAATACGATATCCGCGATTGGGCGCCCGATGGAAGCAGAATGGGGAAGGGCATCAGCCTGACGGCCGATGAGATGAAAACACTGCTGGGCGTTCTACAGGATTTGGAATTGTGAAACAAAACCCGGGAACATAAAAAGAAAACTTCCCCGCGCCGCACTGCGCCGGGAAGTACTTGCCGCTATGGGGGTTGCGATGGCGAATTATCAAGAAGAATTCCTTCACATATTCAAAGAGCAAATTAAAAGGCCAGGCGCGGATCGATTTTTAAACTGGCTGAATACTACGGATTTTTTCACAGCGCCCGCCTCCACCCGCTTTCACGGGGCCTGTACTCAGGGCCTTGTCATGCACAGCCTGAATGTCTACCATGCTCTGGTGGATCATTTCTTTACAGAAGGGGAGAATGCGGAGAGCTATGCGATTTGCGCCCTTCTGCACGACATCTGCAAAGTAAATTTTTACAAGGTCAGCAGCCGGAACGTAAAAAACGAGGCGACGGGCAAGTGGGAAAAGGTCCCGTTTTATCAGGTGGAGGATCCTTTTCCCTACGGCCATGGCGAAAAAAGTGTATATCTGATTGAAAGATTCATGCGCCTGAAGACCGAAGAGGCAGTGGCGATCCGCTGGCATATGGGCGGCTTTGACGATGCGGTTCGCGGTGGCAGCTACGCCGCGACCGATGCTTTTAACCGCTATCCGCTAGCGGTCAAACTCCACGTTGCGGATCTGATCGCTACCTATCTGATGGAGCAAAATACCAGTACGGTTCCAAACGGCCACTGAGAACAAAACAGAGAAATACAACGCGTCCCTGCCTATGGCTTCCACAGCCCCGGCAGGGACGTTTTCGTTTTTATGGCTATGCGGCTTTAAAAGGGCTTTTCGCCTTCCTCAAAGTGATCCATCGCGTTGAGCAGTTCATCTGAAACCGTTCTGCGCAAGCGGCCGAAGCGCCGCGAGGGGCGTTGGCGCTTCGTTAAAACGGGTTGTACCGCAGCGCGATACCGCGGTGCGGCGCTGTTAGTCTGCTGTGTGCGATCCACACCCTTCTCCGGATCCGAATGCCCGTCCGGAAAATCCCGCATACGGGTACCAAGATCACGGCACTCGCGATCCGCCTGATCCAAGGCCTCGTAGATGGCCGCTGTGGCGTTTTCTAAATCCAGGCAGGCGGCACCCAGCTTCTCATCGACTCTCGCCAGGCGCCCGCGCAAAATCGAAATACCCGTCGAAAGGTCCGCCGCGTGTTCCGCCATGCGTTGTCTTTTCTCGTTTTCCTCTTTTTGAAGTTGCTCCTCGGCACTTTGCGCGTAAAGGCGCGCATCCGCCAAAATCTTCCGCGCCTCCTGGCGCGCACCCGCAAGCATTTTTTCGGCGTCGTGATCCGTCGGCTGCGCTTCTTTTCGCAAGGCTTCCTGCTGCTGCGCGTCTTCGTGTAACTTGAGAATTTCCTTTTCAAGATCTCGGCAATGCAGCTGGGAGCGGTTTAACTCTTCCTGTACCCCGCGCAGGCGCAAAGTCTGGCTCTGTGCCTCTTTTTGAGCCTGCGCGCGAACTTGCTTTTCGTCCTCTGCCCGTTCCTGCGCATCGCTCAAATCCTTCTGCAACTTCTCCACACAGGCTCTTGCCGCGGTTTGTTCCCCTCTCAGTTTGTCTATCTCCGCCTGCAATCGTTGAATCTCTTCTTGATACGCCTCGCTTTGACGTCGACTTTCCTCGGCGCGGGAGTTCATATACGCCAGTACATCCTCTTTCGCGAAGCCAAACAAGCTCTGGCGGAAGCCCTGCTCCTGCTCTGCGGGAACAGTGTCGGCATACCCTCCCTGCGTCGGCATACACGCCCCTCCCTTGCTCAACGCAATTCATCCTAACAGCGCAACGCGCCGCTGCTGCCAAACCGCAACGGCGCGGAAAAACGCGATTTTAAGAACGATTGTTTAAGATTGTCAGCAGATCATTAAAGTAGTCGCCGTCGTCCTCTTCCTCTTCTGGTTGGGTCTGCGCTTCGCTCGGTGCTGTCTCGGCCTGCGGCTGGTCAAACACCTGGCTGAAAACAGGGCTCGGCATGACAGGATCCGCCTGCGCGGGCGCTGCGGCGGCGGCAGGCGCTGCGGCAGCTGGCTGCGCCGCGGCGGGTGCCGCCGTGGCGGTTGCAACGGGGGAGGCCTGCTGTGCTTCCGCGCCGCTCTCGCTGGGTGCCTGTGCATCGCCGGGCTTTTCAAAACCCGTTGCCACTACGGTGATGTGCATCTCATCGCTGAGCGTTTCGTCAAATGCGGTGCCCCAGATGATGTTAGAATCCGGGTGCGCAGACTGCGTAACCATGGTGGCCGCCGTCTCGACATCGTCCAAACCGATATCCGGGCTGGAGGTAATATTGATGATCACGCCGCGCGCGCCGGAAATGCTGGTCTCCAGCAACGGGCTGGAAATAGCCGCCTTCGCCGCAGCTTCTGCCTTGCCCGGCCCTTTGGCCGCGCCGACACCCATATGCGCATAGCCGGCGTCTTTCATGACCGAACGAACATCCGCAAAGTCGAGATTGATAAAGGCCGGTGTATTGATCAGGCTCGCAATGCTCTCCACACCCTGGCGCAGCACGTTGTCAGCCGCCTCAAAGGCGTTCATTAGGGTAATGCGCTCCTGGCTGATGAGCTTTAACCGCTCGTTGGGGATGACGATCAGGCTGTCAACACTTTCCATAAGGCCGGCGATGCCGTTCTCGGCAATGCTCATTTTCTTTTTGCCCTCAAAGGCAAACGGCTTTGTGACGATGCCGACTGTCAGGATCCCCAGTTCCCGCGCCGTGGCTGCCACGATGGGTGCGGCGCCGGTTCCCGTTCCACCTCCCATACCAGCCGTAATAAAGGCCATCTGCGCGCCCTTTAGGGCGTTGGAAATATCGTCTTTGCTCTCTTCGGCGGCACGCTGACCGACCTCTGGATCAGAGCCGGCTCCGCGCCCTTTCGTCAACTTCGCGCCGAGTTGTACTTTTTGGGTTGCCTTGGAGTTCATCAGCGCCTGCTGGTCGGTGTTCATGGCAACGAACTCGATGCCTGCAAGGCCGGACTCTACCATGCGATTGACAGCGTTACCGCCGCCGCCGCCAACACCGATAACCTTGATGTTGGTGATATTCTGCATTTCTTCATCCAGAATGAATGCCATGGATACGTCCCCCTAAATAACATGTTCCGGCATAGAGTTCTCCACACCGGCGCAGCGACCGTTACCATACTGTAAAAATTCGGCCGCCTAGCACTCGATTTTTTATGCGAACGTTCCCTGCACGGCCAATAGACCCAATGACAGGTATACGATACGCAACAAGAATAACAAAAATCCGAAAAATTTTCAATACCTGCGGCGTAAAATGTAAAAATTTTTGCCTTATTTCCCCGGGTATGTCGGTAAATTTTGCCCCTACCGGCGGATTTTTACGCTGAAGAGTCTTGCGTTCTGGCCATCTCATGCGGCAAGCGCCCGCAGTTATGATAGCGATCGAAAATAGGAAAGTACCATTGGCAGCGCAACGGCGAACACGATCAAGTCCGCGGCGGGCCCCGCCAGCTGCAGGCCGGTCAAGCCCCACAGTCTCGGCAGGATGAGCAGCGCCGGGATGTACACAATCAATTGTCGACCCAAAATCAGCAGGCTACTCCTGTACGGGTGCTTGACCATTTGGAACATAATGTTTACGCTGTTGGCAAAGTTTGCGAACGGCAACGTCAAACAGATGAAGCGGAAGGCTTTCGCGCCGATGCGCACGACCTCATTGTCGTCTCGGAAGAGCCGGACCAAAGGCTCCGCGAAGGAAATTCCGAACACGGCAAAAAGGCACATACTGACCAGGCTGATGCGCGCCACATACCAAAACGCCTGCTTGACGCGGGCGTTGTCCCCCTTGCCGTGCGCATAGCCCAGCACCGGTTGGCTGCCCTGATTGAGTCCGTTTGAAACCGCGTTCGAAAGGTACAAAAGGCGGCTTGACAGGCTCATGGCGGCGATGGCGGCATCGCCCCAGCCGCCTGCCACGTTGTTAAGAACGATGTTGGCAAGCATATTGCTGCAGTGTCGGCACAGCGATGGTAGGCCGGTGCTGAACAATTGCCAATACTCCGCCGCTTTGCGGGCGATGTTTTTGGGGGATATATGGACCTGCGTCGCGCCGCGCACATAGTACTGTAGCAAAAGCCCCCAGCCGATGATCTGGCTGAGCGCCGTCGCGGCGGCAGCGCCTGTAATGCCCCACCGGAACACAAAAATAAACAATGGATCCAAAACCATATTGAGTACGCCGCCCGCAACCTGGCCGTACATGCTCTGGCGGCTCAAGCCCTCGGCGCGCAAACATTGTGAAAGCGCCAAACTGCTCGCTGAGAACGGCCCGCCGATCAGGATGAACCGCAAATAATCACGCGCATAGGGCAAGATTGTGTCGGTTGCGCCCAGCAGGCGCAAAAGCGCGTCGCCGCCGCCGTAACCAATTGCCGCGACCGCCAACCCAAACCCGAAGCTCATAAAAAAGGCCGTCGAGGCGATGGTATCGGCCTCTTTGTGCTTTTTGGCACCCAGTAGGTTTGAGACCAGTGTAGAGCCCCCAGTGCCCACCCAGAAACCGAGGGCGTTGAGAACCATCGCCACCGAGAAAACCACGCCGACGGCAGCCGTAGCGCTAGTGTCGATCTGCCCCACAAAAAAGGTATCCGCAAGGTTGTAGATGCTGGTGATCAGGGTGGAGACCATGCTGGGTACGGCAAGAGAAAGGATCAAGGGACCGACCGGTTCCGTCGTCATGCGGATATATTGCGCGCTGTCGTTTTTTTGCATCTGGGGATTGTCGTTTTTTTGCATAGGAATAGAGGCCTTCTTCGAAATGTTTGTCTTGCTGTTACCAAACACAAACAGGGCGGACGCCATCGCCCGCCCTGCCCGTCAACTGAATCGGTCTTTCAAATTTTTGAAAAATCCTTTGCGTTTTTCATAATTGTCGTCTCGCAGCGAGTCCTCAAAATTTTTTAAGGCCTCACGCTGGGCACGTGACAACTTTTTTGGGATCTCCACTTCCACCGTAACATACTGATCGCCGCGGCCGTAACCGTTTAAATATTGGATCCCCTTGCCGCGCAGTCGGAACCGCGTGCCGCTCTGGGTGGCTTCCGGAACGTGGTAAACAACCTTTCCGTCGATGGTCGGTACCTCAATATCGGCGCCCAGTACCGCTTGGCTGTAGGTGATGGGCACGCGCACCGAAACATCGTAATCATCGCGCTCAAACATGGGATCTGGCCGCACCGTTACGCTCACGATCACATCGCCTGAGGGTCCTCCGTTTGACCCGACGTCTCCCTGACCCCGCATGGCCATGCTCTGGTCGTTGTCAATGCCGGCGGGAATGTTGACTTCCAGTTCTTTGCGCTCGCTGATCTTTCCCGCGCCGCGGCAGTTGGGACAGGGACTCTTGATAACTTGCCCTCTGCCGTTGCACTGCGGGCAGGGTTGCTGGCTCTGCATTACGCCGAATGGTGTGCGCTGCTGTGTCATCACCACGCCGCGCCCGCCGCAGCGGCTGCAGGTCTCCGGCCTGGTCCCCGGCGCGGCACCGCTGCCGCCGCAGGTGGCGCAGGTTGTTTTCCGGTTGATCGTCACCCGCTTGGTACAGCCGTGTACGGCCTCTTCAAACGTCAGGACCACGTTTGCCTGCACATCGTGGCCCTTGCGCGCCGCGTTGGCATTGCCGCGCCCGCCTGAAAAGCCGTTAAAGCCGCCGCTGCTTCCAAAAATGTCGCCAAAGATGTCGCCCAAGTCGACCCCGCCGAAACCGTTGCCGAAGCCGCTAAAGCCGCCGCCCGCCTGGCCGGCGCCGTAGTTGGGATCCACACCGGCAAAGCCGAATTGGTCGTACCGCTTCCGCTTTTCCGGATCCGAGAGGATATCGTTGGCCTCGTTGATCTCTTTGAACTTTTCCTCCGCGACTTTGTCGCCGGGGTTTAGATCCGGATGGTACTGCTTGGCCAACCGGCGGTACGCTCTCTTGATCTCATCGTCCGTGGCGTTTTTGCCGATCCCGAGAACCTCGTAATAATCGCGTTTTTCTGCCATATGCGTTCTTCCTTAAATACCCCTGCGCAGCCGCCGGTGGGCGGTGTGCGCAGGGTGCTCCATCGTGTAAAGGGATCCTCGGCAATGAATCCAGTTTGCCGCGAAACCCGCAGCCGGGTTATACCTCGTGGAAGTCTGCGTCAATGGCACCGTCGTCGTCGGGCTTGTTGGGACCGGAGGACTGCCCGGGCTGACCGCCCATATCGGGGCCGGGCTGCCCGTTCTGCGGCGCCGCCTGACGGTACAACTTCTCGCTCACAGCGTAGAAGGCTTTCTGCAGCTCATCCTGCTTGGCCTTGATGTCTTCTACGGTGCCGCTCTGGCCTGCCTCTCGCAAGGCGCTGATTTTGGTCTGGATGTCGCTCTTCTCCTCCGGCGTCACCTTGTCGCCCAGCTCGTTGAGCGTCTTTTCCATCTGGAAAGCGACCTGATCAGCGCCGTTGCGCGCGTCTACCTCTTCACGGCGCTGCTTGTCCTGCGCGGCATACTGTTCAGCGTCGCGCATTGCCCGGTCAATATCTTCCTTGCTCATATTGGTAGAGGCCGTGATGGTGATACTCTGCTCCTTACCGGTGCCCAGGTCTTTCGCGGAGACATGCACAATGCCGTTGGCATCGATGTCAAAGGTGACCTCGATCTGCGGTACGCCGCGCGGCGCGGGCGCGATGCCGTCCAGATGGAAGGTGCCCAGGCTCTTATTGTCGCGCGCAAACTCGCGCTCGCCCTGTAGCACCACGACTTCCACGCTGGGCTGGTTGTCCGCGGCGGTTGAGAAAATCTGACTCTTCTTTGTGGGGATGGTGGTATTGCGCTCAATGATACGGGTGCAAACGCCACCCAGCGTCTCAATGCCCAGGCTCAGCGGTGTGACGTCCAGCAGCAGCAGATCCTTGCGGTCCCCCTTCAGAACACCGCCCTGGATAGCGGCGCCAACAGCGACGCATTCGTCCGGGTTGATGCCCTTGAAAGGCTCACAGCCGAGTTCGTTCTTGACGGCGTCGTACACAGCGGGAATGCGGGTGGAACCGCCCACCATCAGAACCTTCTTAAGGTCTGTGGGCTTCAGTCCCGCGTCCGAAAGCGCTCTGCGTACCGGCCCCATCGTGCGGTCGACGAGATCCGCGGTCAGCTCGTTAAATTTGGCGCGCGTCAGCGTCATATCCAAATGCTTCGGGCCCGCTGCATCGGCTGTGATAAAGGGCAGGTTGATATTGGTAGAAGTGGCGGCGGACAACTCAATCTTCGCCTTCTCGGCGGCCTCTTTCAGGCGCTGCGCCGCCATCTTGTCCTGGCGCAGATCGATGCCGTTCTCGCGCTTGAAATCATTCGCCATCCAGTCGATGATCCGCTGGTCGAAATCGTCACCACCCAGGTGTGTATCGCCGTTGGTGGCCAAAACCTCGGTCACGCCTTCGCCCATCTCGATGATCGAGACGTCGAATGTGCCGCCGCCTAGGTCATACACCATAATCTTCTGGTCCGTTTCCTTGTCGATGCCGTAGGCAAGCGACGCGGCAGTCGGCTCGTTGATAATGCGCTTTACGTTGAGCCCCGCGATCGTACCGGCGTTCTTGGTCGCCTGGCGCTGGCTGTCGTTGAAGTAGGCGGGAACGGTGATAACCGCCTCTGTGACGCTCTCACCCAGGTAGGCTTCCGCGTCCGCCTTGAGTTTGGAAAGAATCATGGCGCTGATCTCTTCCGGCGTATAGGTCTTGCCGCCGGCGTGTACCTTCTCGGCAGTGCCCATCTTGCGCTTGATGGAAGAAATCGTGTTTTCGGGGTTGGTGATCGCTTGCCGCTTGGCAACCTGCCCGACCAGGCGCTCGCCTGTCTTGGTAAACCCGACGACGGACGGTGTGGTGCGCGCACCCTCCGCGTTGGCGATGACGACAGGCTCTCCGCCTTCCATCACGGCAACGCAGCTGTTGGTTGTGCCCAAATCGATACCAATAATTTTGCTCATAAGAATCGTGCTCCCTTCCATTTATCAAAATGATTGTAATTGGTCAAATTTATCTCGAACAGGTGCTTTCGCCCTGATCCGGCAACTTATTGGGCTACTACGACCGAAGCATGCCGTATAATCTTGTCCCCGATCGTATACCCTTTCTGGTAAACCTGGACTACTGTGCCGCTCTCTTGCCCTTCGGCGGCGGGTACCTGCTGTACGGCATTCATGAGGCCTGGGTCAAACGGCTTTCCCAAAACGTCCATCTCTTCGATGTGGAGCTTGGCAAGCGCCTGTGAAGCCTTCTCCAGCGTCATCATGACCCCTTTTTTGTAATTTTCGTCGCTGCAGGCGACGTTTGCTGCCATCTCTAGCGTATCCAAAATCGGCAAAATCTGGGTTACCGCGTAAGAAATCCCGTCATTAAATTTGCGGTCGGACTCCCGCGCTGTGCGCTTGCGGTAATTGTCAAACTCGGCTGCCGTGCGCATCAGCTGCTCTTTAAGCGCAGCTGAGTTTTTTTCGGCGGTTTCCAGTTTGGCCTTTAGCCCTTCCACCTCGCGCGCTTTGCCCTTAAACCATTCTTTTTTCTCCTTCGTTTTGCCGCTCTCGGGCACCGCGTCGGGGTTGATTTTGACATCTTGGGCAGCCTGATTTTCTTCTACGTCCTGATCGGATGGATCTGCCTGTTTGTTCTGCTCGTCTTGCGGCTTATCCGCCGTGTCAACCGGCCCGTCTGTTCCTGATTGCCGCGCATCGCCCTTTTCAAGGTGGGCAGCGTCTGGATCCGGCTGCGCGCCAGAGGCCGCGTTTTGCTCTTCTTGCGCTTCTTGTGCCTCTGTTGCCTGCTCTGTCGGCGTCTTTGAATCCTGTGTTACATCCTGTTGCGGCACCGTGCTTACACCTTCTTCTGTCATGACGGATCCTCCTGCTGTTTGCCTGCCATGCTCTGGCCGAGCTTGAGACTGAAATATTCCAAAATCGGGATCAGGCGCCGGTAATCCATGCGCTGCGATCCGATCAGGGCCGCCGCGCCAGTCAGACCGCTGCCCGCCAGATACCGCTTGCTAACGATACACAAGCCCGGCATTGCCGGCGTAAGATCCTCACCGAACTGGGCCGTAACGCCATCGCCCAAAGGGGAAATCAGCTTTCTCGCGGCAGCGCTGTCGGAAAAAATATCCAGCAGAACGCACAGATTGTCGCGCGATTCGGGCAGGCGGGCGATATTTTGTAGCCCTTCTAGATAGGCCTTCGGCGTTGTGACTACCAGCGCCTGCGCCGCGCGCACCACCGGCGCCAGGCGATCCCCGGCGGCCAGTGCCAGGCTGGCCGAAAGCACCGGCGTCATATCCTCCGGAGCCACGAAAGTAAGGCTCGCGTTGAGAAGCTGTTCCATCGCGTAGGCGTCCGACCGCGAAAAGCCGCCCTCTACGCGCGCTACCCTCGTGCGGACCCCGCACGCGCTCGTCACGCCCAGCACGGCGGCGGAATAGCGGCCCACCTGCACCACTTCAAAGTGTGCGATACATAAATCCGGTGCCTGCGGTGTGGTCACGGCCGCGGAGCAGCCGGTCAAATCTGCCATCGCGCGGGCTGTACCCTGCGCCAGCTTTTCCGGTTCGGCATCCATGGCAGCAAAGCAGTCATCGATTTGCTTGCGATCGGTATCAAGCAGACGGATGTTTTCTTTGTCGGCGATCAAACTGTCGAGATAATAGCGGTATCCCTGTACGCTGGGTATGCGTCCGGCGCTGGTGTGCGGCTGTTCCAAAAACCCCAGACGCGTCATGGCCGCCATCTCGTTGCGCAGTGTTGCGCTGGAAAGCGCCATATCCACTAAGTAACTGGCCAGCAGTCCGCTGCCGATCGGCTCTCCCTCTGCGCTGTAGAGAGCGACAACCGCCTCCAGGATGCGCTGCTTGCGTTTGTCCATCGGCATAACGGTCATCTCCTCTGTGCGTTTAGCACTCAGCACTCAAGAGTGCTAATGTAACTATTATTATATGCAATCTTTTGGTTCTGTCAAGGGGGTTTCCTAAGGTTTAACAAATTGTACACATTGTTTTGCGTGTCGGGTGATGGATCTGCTACAACTTAAGTACGTCCCAAAAAGAAAAGCACAGAATCCATTACGATTCTGTGCTACTATGGTGCGGAAGATGGGACTTGAACCCACACGTCTTCGACACACGCACCTCAAACGTGCCTGTCTGCCTATTCCAGCACTTCCGCCTGCTAACAGCATTCTAGCACACGGTGTTGGGATTCGTCAATAGGTATTTTGCGCTTTGCCGCCCCGACCGCTGTGAAACCTAGGGACGCAAATCCCCGTTGGTTTGCTCACTCGCCCAACATCACCCGGCAATTCTTTTTGTAGCAGTCGATGCCGTACTTTAGGATGGTTTCCATTCCATCCTCCCGAAGCTCTTCTTCGTAGCTTCTCTTTTCAATCTGATCCAGGGCGTCCTTACAGGCCTTGTCAAGGTCGCGGTCGTATTTGAGATCGATCACGATCCCGACACCGGGATCCCCGTCATCCGGTTTTACCAGGATGTCCGCGTAGCCGTCGCCGCTCTCGCGGTTGGACTTCACGCTCCAGTTCTCCTTAGCAGATAAGATCCCAACCAGAACGCCTTGGTAGAAGTTTTCTTTCTGATCATTTTTTGCCATGGTGTCGCGGACGCTGATGGTTCTGCGCAGGTACTTGGAGAGGCATTTCTGCGCAACCTCTGCATCGCCATGGTACAGGGCTTCACAAAAGGCATCCAGCGTCTCCGTGTCTTTTTTGACGCTCTCTTTAAAATATTCCCGGATCTGCTTTACATATACGTCCCGGACTTCTAGGTTGGGGATCCGCAGTCGCAATAACCCCTCCTCTGTCCTGCCCTGCAAAGTCAGGTAGCCGGTCGTATAGAGAAGGCTCCACAGGTTGTCGATGGTATCGTAGATCTCGGAATAGGTCAGGTCTTCGCGGATGTCCTTCTCGATTGTGCCGCCCGCGACCAGCGTTTCGATTTCCTCTCTTGTCTTGTCGTCCGCCATGGCAACAAAACGCTTGATCACGTCGTTGCCGCTTGTGTTGATCCAGTAGTTCTGCGGCGGCGTTTTCGGATTCTTTCTGAGACGGACGCAATGGTTCAGTACGTCCCAGGGGCAGTACACTCCTTTGCTGCCGAAACGGTATCCGTCATACCACCGCCTGATCTCTTCGTAACAGTCTGTCAGCCCGTAATAAGAGAGAAGCTCCTGCACCTCACGATCCGTAAAGCCAAAAAATTCATCAAACCATTCGTCTGTGACGGAGTAGACAGACAGGTTGTTAAGCCCTGTGAAGATGCTTTCCTTGGAGATGCGCAGACATCCGGTCAGCACCGCAAATTCGAGGCTTGTATTGGTTTTGAGCGCGGCGCTCAACATGCCGCGTATCAGCGAGACCATGCGGTCATAATACCCATACGCGTGCGCCTTCGCCAGAGGGACGTCATACTCATCGATCAGCAATACAACTTTGGAACCGTAGTGCTTTTCCAGAAGTTCGCAGAGCCGCTTCAGACTACCCGTGAGCGTATTTTTGCTCATGGAGCTATCCAGCAGTTTTTTAAAACTTTCCCTCGCTGAGGAAGTTAAAGCCTCGCTTTCGCAGAGAAATTCAAATCTGGAAGCCAAATTGGAAATGAGATCCGCCATGATCTGGTAGGCTTCCTGATAGTTGTCTCCTTCGATATCTTTCAGCGTTATCAATACGACCGGGTACTTGCCCATGTATCTCTCGCAGAGCTCTTTTTCTTTGGAAATCGCAAGCCCCTCAAAGATTGATTTGTCCCCGTCCAGCGAGAAAAAGCTCGCCAGCATGCTCATGTTTAAGGACTTGCCAAAGCGCCGCGGGCGGGTAAACAAGGTGACCTGCGTTTTGTTTTTAAGCAGTTCTTTGATAAGTCCTGTTTTATCAACGTAGTAAAAGTCGTCACTGCGTATTGCCTCAAAGCTGTCATACCCGATCGGGAGCATCAATTTCCTGATCGTATCCATCCTGCTATCCTCCTTTTCCGCTGCCTCTGCCGCCGCCAGCGAGCTTCACCCAACAAGGTTCTGTCCCTATAATACGCTATTCTACGCCACGGTAGCAAGGGGTTTTGCAAATTTCCAGCGATTGGGCAAACGTAACAGTATCATCAAAAGGCCCGATACGCGCAGGCACTCTTAACAGCACCTGCGCGTACCGAACCTCTGCGGAAAAACCGCTTTCCTGGATTTACATTTTGACTCTTTGCCTATGCGCCAGACCTCTCTTGTCAAATCATAAGGCGTACGCCGTGCTTAACAGTAGGGGAGAGCGCATGTCACAAATGGGCTTGGTTTTATGCATACCGTCGTTTACAGCGGGTAACATGTTTGCTGCCGGATCAACTGCTGCGCTTTTTGCGCCGGTAGGCCATATAGCCGGTTCCCATCAGCCCCAGCAGCGATACGGCCAGTAAGGTAACCCAAATCCAGGGCTGGCTTTCATCGGCTGTAGCGGGTATGGAGCTCCCCGCGGATCCAGCAGACGCTCCGGCGGAACCGTTTGCCGCACCGGTAGAACCATTCGCCGCGCCGCTGCCAGACTGCGCGCCCGCAGCGGGATCCATCCCGAATACGGCCCCAAGACCCGCAAATGGGGAATTACCGCTGAAGAGTCCCCACCAACCGTTCGTGTTGGAAGGATCAAACCACCAAGCCGGCGGCATGGTGAACCACTTATCGTTGTCCGGTGTGGGGGTAGGCGGTGTGGGGGTAGGTGGTGTGGGCGTAGGCTCTGTCGGCGCATCCTCATTATAATCGGGGATCTGATTGCCGTTTGCGTCAATGGCCCATACCGCGTAGACCTTGCCATTGCTGTCGCTCTGCGGGTCACCTGGTACAAAGGTCCATCCACCT
This sequence comes from uncultured Subdoligranulum sp., assembly GCA_964560675.1. Lineage (GTDB taxonomy): Bacteria > Bacillota > Clostridia > Oscillospirales > Ruminococcaceae > Gemmiger. Next base: position 31,032 of record CAZLMA010000004.1, read on the forward strand.
ACTGAGCCTCCATCTATGATGATGCCCGGCATGATGTAGGTTTCCGTAAGGCTGGCAGTCTCTTCTTGTTCTTTGGTAGTCACAAGGGCAACTTGCTTCGCGCTCCAGCCCAGCAGTACGGCGCTGTCGCGCTTGATCAGTTCCTTTCCGCGCTCTACACGCAGCAGGGTAACTTCTTCACCGGCTACATGGTGGTGGCCGCAGCGGTAGAAAAGCTCCGCGATGCCATCCAGCCAGCTTCCGCTTACCATCATCTTGCCGCCGTTGGCATAGTACTCCACTTGCTCGGCATACTCCAGGTAGTCCGGTTCTTTGTCGCCGTTTTCATCTGCGGCATACATTGCATAATAGGTGACGTTGCCTGTTACCGTAACGTGAGGCTGACGAATCATGTGCGACAGATGCAAACTTTCAGCGGTAGTATTGGGATCCTCGTCTTCATCGTCGATATCGTCTTCCGGTATTACCTTATCAACAGGCGTTTCTGACCAACCAGCCAGTATAGCCGGATAATTGGCAGGCTGACCGTCTTTCACCCATTCCTCGCTCCAGTGTAGCAGCTTGTAATCGGGTAAATCAAACGACGTACCCGGCAGAACATCAACCGTAAAGGTCGTCTTATGTTCAGTATCACCACTGCCATTGCCGCCGTTGATATCAAAAGTAATCGTTACTTTCTCCTCGGCATAATCCGCTGTACCATTTTTATTGCTGTCAACCGCCCAGACGGCGTAGACTTTCTTGTTTCCTTTTTCAGGCATCGTTACAGAAGTAACGATTTTAGCTGTGGTTTCCTCAGCGACGCTGGTAACCAGATCCGTCACCGGTTCTTCTGACCAGCCCAGCAGTGCAGCACCCTCTCGCTTTACCCACTGCTTTCCAAGATCGAGACTCAGCAGTGTTACGCCATCCTCGTTTGGTACATGGTGATGCGTACAACGGTAGAACAGTTCCTCTATACCATCGATCCATCCATTGCCATTGATTTGTTGACCGCCGTTGGCATAATATTCTACATGCAATGAATTTTCAAGATAATCCAATAGCTGGTCACCATTTTCATCTTCGGCATAGACTGCGTAGTAGGTTGTATCAGTGCTTGGAACTTTCGCACCATATCGATCTATAAGTTTTCTTGAGAGTTGGGCACCGTCAGAATCTAAGTCATTTTCTAGAATAATATCTTGAGCAAGGCTCTCGTCTTCAGTCCAGCCTGCCAGGATAGCAGGATGAGCCGCAGGTTTGCCATCCTTGTTCCATGACTTCGTCCACTTCAGTGTATAATACACTCTCAAAGCAAGTGGTGATCCAGGTAGTAGATCTTCTAACGTGAAAGTGCCTGGATCTTCACTGCTACCAGTGCCGCCGTTAATGTCAAAGGTAACATTAACATATTCTTCGTAGTCTGGAATATCGTTATTATTGAGATCGGTTGCAAATACGGCGTAGACATCGATCTTGCGATCAGCAAATTGTACGTAGTCACCAGGTTCCATGACTCCTTGCAGATCATCTTTTGATTTGACTTGTCTTTTAGGTTCTTCGCTCCAGCCGATGAAAACCTCCTGGCCATTTCCTGTAATGTCACCCTTATCTAGTAAAGTGGCAAATTCACCATATTTGTATAAGTGTTTATCAATAGGCGCAACTCCATGTCCATCACCATTGACATCATACCAAATTTCATGTACCCAATAGTAGGTACCTGCAGCGCCACCTTTTTCAAAAGACCCAATGAAGTTTTTATCATTCATGCGATTATCGGTATCTTCGTCTTTTATCCAGTAGCTTCCTTTACTAATTGTTTGATCATGTATTTGATGATCGTTGGTATCATGGCCTTGATTCAATTTAAAATTAGGCCCTACTGTGAGCACTCTAAGGCTTAGACAGCCATCAAAAAGATTAACTTCACTGGTTGCAAGAGTAGTATTCCAGCCATCAAGGTTAAGAGTTGTCAAGGAAGAGCAACCTTCAAACATCTCGTTCAGAGATTTCACATTTGAAGTATCCCAACTTGAAAGATCTAGAGATTCTAGTGATTCGCATCCCTTGAATGTATCCATCATGGTTATAACTGATGCGACATCTAAATTGTTAAGACCTACTATTTCTTTAAGGCTTCTACAATCTTCAAACAAGGCTATTATATTATTAAAACTGACTTTCGCTGTAAAAGTAACAGTCTCCAAACTGGTAAAGCCAGACAGTAACCTGCCTCCATTCAGATTTTCTATAGCTTCTTTAAACTCAACAGATTTAATATTTTCTTTATTGGTTGAATAACTGTTTAAATACCTATGCTCGTTCATAGAACTAGTTGAGACTGGCCACCAATTTTTACCCTGCTCTCCGTCAGTAGGTACACTTGATGTAAAAGTTAATTTAGTTTTATCTTCGCTCAGTTCAACATAGTAAGTACTTCCAGCGATGGTCTCAACACCCGCCTTCACCACTTTCACCGGTCCCATCACGGAGAAGGATCCAACCTGGAAGGTCATGCTGTTGCCACCCAGGCTCAAGTCTGTGGTTTCCGGCTGCTCCACGGTTCCGTCTTCGCGGATATGGACAATAAATTCTTCCGCGTGTTCTTCCTCAGTTTCGGTTTCGTCCTCTTCCGCCTCGCCAGCGTCGGGTGTCATTTGCCCTTCAAACGAGGGGCCCTCAAAACCGCTCAACAGATTTTGCGGGGCCTGTGCCTCGCTTTGCGCCGCGAAGGGGTCGGCGGCAAACGTCATTGTGACGGTCGTCATCCCGCTCTCCGGCTCAATCCTGTCGCCCGAATTGAGAGTAAAATAAATGTCGTAGGGTACAAATTCCAATTCGTCACCCTCGACTAATCCTAGGCTCTCCCACACCTTTTGGTAGGCCGCATCATAGGCATCACTGCCCTTTTGCAGCTTATCGGCATGCAGTTCTGCATCTTCCGGGATACCGCTGCCCGGCGCCGTGATCGCGGTCACTGTAACGCCGTCGCCGATATAGTTATAGGTATTGGTAGAGCTATCTTTTGTTGTTTCCGGATCTTCTTCCGGCTCTGATCCTTGCACTTCTTCCGGATCGAATCCTGGCTCTTCCTGTTCTTTCTCCTCCTCCGCGGGTTCTTCTCCCGCTTCGCCTTCCGTTACCTGTGGATCCACCGCCACATCAGCATCGTTCGCATTCGCGGATGTGCCGGAATCGCCGCTTGACTCTGCCGCGTCGCCGTCTTGCTTCTCTTCGTCTTCGACAACAGAATCATCGTTTCCGTCCGTGCTCTCGTCCGCTACTTCCTCCGTCGGGGGGGGGTAGTAACATCGATTGCCTCGGACTCTTCCGCGCCGTCAGGCGCGACTTCCGTTTGTTCCGCCACTTGCGTACCGGACGAGTTTGTTGCAGAAGGTTCCTCGGGCACCAAAGCAGCACCGCACACAAGCTCCGCAATCATGCAGACGCTCAAAAGCCTTGCCACAAATTTGATGCTTTTCTTCATGGATGAACCTCCTCCTTTCTTTTACGTTTCTTTTTATGGTACCGACGCCACTCTGCAAGACATGCCAGGCGGTTACCTGTAGCCTTGATTTTCAAAAAACGAATAACCTCCTCACACAATCCTATCGCTGAGACGCGTCGGCTTGCGAAAATGGGTACAAATTCCCAACTTCAGCAACTGCTATGATAACGTCTCAAACGGCATTTTGTCAAGACCCAATTTTCACATTTTTTATGCCATATTTGGGAGCTTTGGCGCCTCTCAATCGCCCAACATCACCCGGCAATTCTTTTTGTAGCAGCCGATGCCGTACTTTTTAACGGCTTTTACTCTAGTGTACTTAAAAGCGTCTTTGTACTGTCGCTCATCAATTTGCAAAAGTGCCTCTTTACACGCGCTTTCCAAATCTCCGCCTGCCGCATATTTCATCTCGATGACGATGCCCGTCTGCCCGTCTTCCGATTTTGCCAAAATATCCGCGTATCCCTCGCCCGCCTCGCGGTTGGAGACAACGCTCATGCGGCTGTTCGCCATCAGGACGCCCAGCATGACGCCGTGGTAAAAGCTCTCCTTCCTCTCGTTTGGCACGGCACTGTCGCGGATGCTGATGGATCTTTCGAGATACTGCGCAAAGAGCCCTTCCACCGTGTCCGCGTCCCCGCTTTGCAAGGCAGAGCAGAAGGCCTCCAGCGTGCCCGTGTCTTTTTTGACGCTCTCTTTAAAATATTCCCGGATCTGCTTGACATACACATCCCGGACTTCTAGGTTGGGGATCCGCAGTTTGAGCAGCCCCTCCTCCGTCCTGCCCTGCAAAGTCAGGTAGCCGGTCGTATAGAGCAGGCTCCACAGGTTGTCGATGGTATCGTAGATCTCGGAGTAGGTCAGGTCTTCGCGGATGTCTTTCTCGATTGTGCCGCCCGCGACCAGCGTTTCGATTTCCTCTCTTGTCTTGTCGTCCGCCATGGCGACAAAACGCTTGATCACGTCGTTGCCGCTTGTGTTGATCCAGTAGTTCTGCGGCGGCGTTTTCGGATTCTTTCTGAGACGGACGCAATGGTTCAGTACGTCCCAGGGGCAGAAGACTTCTTTGCTGCCGAACCGGTAGCCGTCATACCACCGCCTGATCTCTTCGTAACAGTCTGTCAGCCCGTAATAAGAGAGCAGCTCCTGCACCTCACGATCCGTAAAGCCAAAAAATTCATCAAACAATTCGTCCGTGATGGAATACACGGACAGGTTGTTCATTCCTGTGAAAATGCTCTCTTTGGAGATGCGCAGGCACCCGGTCAGCACGGCGAATTCGAGGCTTGCATTGGTCTTGAGCGCGGCGCCCAGCATGCTGCGCATCAGCGAGACCATCTTGTCGTAATACCCATTCGCGTGGGCTCTCGCAAGCGGCACGTCATACTCGTCGATGAGCAATACGACTTTTTTGCCAAAGTGCTTTTCCAGCAGTTCCGACAGCGCACGAAGGCTGTTGCCCAGTGTTTCTTCTGACATGTCCAGCTTCAAAAGCTCCTGATAATCCGCTTTGTTTGCAACAGACAACTTGTCGCTGTTTTCAAGATATTCCACCTGGAGCGCGGCGCGCCGGATGAGCCGCGCGGCCTGCCGAAGAGCTGTATCATAACTTTGCGCGTCGATTCCCTTGAGCGTTAGAAAAATCACTGGGTACTTGCCCATGTATCTCTCGCAGAGTTCTTTTTCTTTTGCAATCGCGAGACCGTCAAAAATCGACTTGTCCCCATCCAGAGAGAAAAAGCTCGCCAGCATGCTCATATTTAAGGACTTGCCAAAGCGCCGCGGGCGGGTGAACAAGGTGACTTTCGACTTGCTCTTAAGCAGTTCTTTGATAAGCCCGGATTTATCTACGTAGTAAAAATCGTCACCGCGTATTTCCTCAAAACTGTCATACCCGATCGGGAGCATCAATTTCCTGGTCGAATCCATCCTGCTATCCTCCTTTTCCGCTGCCTTTGGCACCGCCTGTGCAACGATAAGCCAACCGAACTGCCGTTGCCTACCTTATCATACGCTATCCTGCGGCTCGATGGCAAGGGGTTTTGCAAATTTCTGAATATCGTTTCGGCAACTCTCTAAATACGGCGGGATATGCGTTCGCTTATTGTAATAGTTCCCGAATCCTCGCCGCCTTGCTCCAGGAAAAATAGAAGAAAAAGTAAAAATTCTACAATTTGTGCTTGACATTCTACTAAAAGTAGATTATAATCCCTTATGGTAACCGTTAAACATGGCAACCCGATTTTGATAAGGAGGACACAATGCCAAGATTCAGACCCTATGGCCAGACAAGGGCCCTATGCGCTTACTACATGCGCGACAGCCGCCTTTGCATCAGCTGCATGAGCGCGGTAGAAACTTCACCCGCCACCATGATCCGCTTTGAGACCGAGGCCGCTAAACGCTCCTACATGGAAAAGCACTGCTTTCGGCGCGGCTGTGGCGCCTGCGCGCAGGCGTCTATGCTGGACGGCGTGTGGGACAAAGCGTAGGCGGAATGGCAGTGGACATAACCCACAGCGCTACACAAAGGAGGCGAATACGGCATTGAGACGCAAAAAAGAACCGGACATGAACCCAACCGGCACAGCACCGCCAAAAACCGCTACCGATACAGCACCGCCCCAAAACGCTACGGACAGAGGAACCCCCAAAACCCGGAAAAAGCGCTCGGCAAAAAAATCAGCGTCACCGCCCGCCGCGCCGGATGTACAGCCTGCGGACGGCGTGCTCACGCCGGTCGAGATGTTGCGCGTTTTAAGCGATGTCGCGGCGGCGCGCGGCGGATTTGATCAAGATTCAAGCCTGAAAGCGGCCGACCGCCTAAAGGCTTTGGAGCTGCTGGGCAAGCACTACGCGCTGTTTACCGACCGCACGGCGCTGGAAGGCGAGGGGCTGCGGATCCGGCTGGAGGGCTACGATGGTCCAACTGAGAGCGGGAGGAAAAACGAGTGAGGCGTGTGCGCGATGGAGCTGACGCTGAAAGCGACGCCGCGGCAGCAAGCCTTTATACAGGCGGGCGCGGATGAGGTACTGTTCGGCGGCGCGGCGGGCGGCGGCAAGAGCTACGGGCAGCTGCTGGACACGCTTTTGTACGCGGCCAGGTACCCCGGAAGTCGGCAGCTTTTGCTGCGCAGAACCTACCCGGAGCTGGAAAACAGCCTGATCCTGCAGCACTTTGAGCTATTCCCGCCCAAACCCTACTACGACTACAACATAAGCCGACATGTGGGCACGCTTGCCAACGGCAGCAAGATCTTCTTTGGCTACAGCGAAAACGAGGCCGACGTGCGGCGGTACCAGTCGGCGGAGTTCGACGTGATCCGCTTTGACGAGCTGACCCATTTTACCGAGTACCAGTACACCTACCTGCTCTCGCGGTTGCGCGGTACAAGGCCCTACCCGCGCAGCATGAAGAGCTCTACGAACCCCGGGGGTGTGGGGCATGCCTGGGTGAAGGCGCGCTTTATAACCGGCGCGCAGCCCAATGTGGTGCGAACCGTGAAAACGCGCGGCGGAGAAATGACACGCGTCTTTTTGCCCAGCCGCCTAACGGACAACCCCGCTCTGCTGGAAAGCGACCCCGACTATGTGGATCGTTTGCGGGCGCTGCCGGAAAAAGAGTACAAGGCGCTTTTGCTGGGCGAGTGGGACATCTACGAGGGGCAGGTATTCAGCGAGTGGCGCAACGACCCGGAGCATTACGCGGACGGCGCGTGGACGCATGTGATCAAGCCCTTCGCGATACCGGCGCACTGGCGCATTTGGCGGGGCTTTGACTTTGGCTACGCAAAGCCCTTTAGCGTGGGGTGGTATGCCGCGACACCGGACGGCAAGTGCTACCGGATCCTGGAATGGTACGGCTGCACCGGCGAACCGGACGTGGGGCTTCAGCTGACGCCGCAGCAGATCGCGAAAGAGATCCATGAGATGGAAAAGCAGCACGAGCTGCTGCGCGGGCGGCGCGTGATCGGGATCGCGGATCCGGCGATCTTCGCGCGCAGCGTGGGGCAGAGCGTGGCCGAGATGATGGCGGCGGCGCCCAACTTTGTGCTGTTCAGCGAGGGAGACAACAACCGGCTGGCAGGCAAGATGCAGATGCACTACCGACTGGCGTTTGACAAAAACGGCGCGTGCGGGCTGCAGGTGTTTGATACCTGCAAGGACTTTATCCGAACCGTGCCGGCGCTTGTGTACAGTCAGACACATTCGGAGGACGTGGACACGACGCAGGAGGACCATGCCTATGACGAGTGCCGTTATGTGCTGATGGCGAACCCGATCTCCCCGCGGGAGAAGGCGGCGGCGGATAATGCCCCGCGTGAGGACCCGCTGGATCTGCTCAAAGAGCTGGACGAGCAGCAACAGCGCGCGAAAGAGCGCAAGTACGGCGCGAGAAAGGAAAGGTGGTAGACGATGGCGGGGAATATTGAAAACGGCCGCATTGGGCCGATTGACAGCGAGGCGGTGCGCAAGGCGCGGGGAATCCTGCAAAAATACAAGAGCGGCAAGGTGAAGATTGACGAGCATATCCTGGAGTGCGAGCGCTGGTACCGCCTACACCGCGATGAGCGCCAAGACCCGCAGCAGATGGACAGTGGCTGGCTTTTTAACAGCCTAGCTAACAAGCACGCGGACTTTATGGACAACTACCCGGAGCCGAACGTGCTGCCGCGCGCGCAGGACGACGAGCAGGCTGCCATGCAGCTGACGGGCATTTTGCCGGTTGTGCTGGAGCAAAACGACTACGAGCAGATCTACTCTGATGCGGGATGGGACAAGCTGAAATACGGCGCGAGCTGCAAGCTGGTGTGCTGGGACCCTGGCAAGAGCGGGGGCCTGGGCGACGTGAGTATCCGCAACGTGGAGCTGTTAAACCTGTTCTGGCAGCCCGGCGTGACGGACCTGCAGGCGAGCCGCAACGTATTCCATGTGGAGCTGCTGCACAACGATACCATCCGCGAGCGCTGGCCCTTTGTGGATCCGAAAGACCTGGGCGGGCCGGAGATCGCGCAGAGGTACCGCTACGACAAGGACGTGGATACCTCGGACATGAGCACGGTGGTAGACTGGTACTACAAGCGCAACGGCAGGCTGCACTACTGCAAGTTTGTGGGCGACACGGTGCTGTGGGCGAGCGAGAACCACCCCGCCTACGCGCAGCGGGGCTTTTACGACCACGGCCTTTACCCCTTTGTGCTGGATGTGCTGTACCCGCTGAAGGGCACACCGATCGGCTTTGGAGCTGTGGACGTGATGATGGGCAGTCAGGCGGCAATCGACCGACTTGACCATGCGATTGTGCGCAGCGCGGACATCGCGAGCCGGGTGCGGTTTTTCCATCGAGCGAACGGCGGGGTGAACCTGGACCAATACGCCGACCTGGACAACGACTTTGTGGAAGTGGAGGGCGGCGGTGTCGGAGAAGAAGACATCCGACAGATCGAGCTGAAGAGCCTTCCGGACGTGTATGTATCCGTGATGAACAACAAGATCGCGGAGCTGAAAGAAGTGAGCGGCAACCGAGACTACAGCCAGGGGGCGACGTCCAACGGCGTGACGGCGGCGAGCGCGATCGCGGCGCTGCAGGAGGCGGGCAGCAAGCTGAGCCGGGACATGCTGAAGAGCGCCTACCGCGCCTTTGTGCGGGAGTGCAACCTGGTGATCGAGCTGATGCGGCAGTTCTACACGGCGCCTAGGTGCTTTCGGCTGACGGGCGAAACCGGGACGTTCCGCTACGAGACCTTTAGCAACGCGGGCCTGCAGCCGCAGCCGCAGAAGCCGGTGCTGGGCGTGGCGTTTGCCGACCGGATGCCGGTGTTCGACGTGCGTGTGGTACCCGCCAAAAAGAGCACGTACAGCCGCCTGAGCCAAAACGAGCTGGCGAAAGAGCTGTACGGCGCAGGCATGTTCCGACCAGACCTGGCCGACCAGAGTTTGGCTGCGCTGAGCATGATGGACTTTGACGGCAAGGACAGCGTGGTGGAGCGCGTGCAGAAAAACGGCACGCTGTATGAGCAGCTTATGGCTGCGCAACAGCAGATGCAGCAGATGGCTGCGACCATCGACGGGATGAGCAGGCGCGACTGGCTAAACCCGCCCGCGCCCAGTACGACTGACAAGATCCCGTACAAAAGTACCCATAAGAACACCACCATCGGCGGCGTCGCGGCAGGGGATAGCCTGGCGATACAGGCGCAGCGGCGCGCGCAGCAGCCATAAAGGCAGAAAGGGAAGAGTATGATTCAATTTTACCGGCAGGGCTCCCGGCTGACATTCGCCGGCCATGCCCGCTATGCTGAGAAAGGCAAAGATATCGTCTGCGCGTCGGTCAGCACCGTGCTGGCCCTGTACGAGTGCGCATTGGACGCCTTTGGCCTAACCTGGGAAGAGCGCGAAAACCCGCGCCGCACTGGCGTGAGCGTTTGCGTTACGGCGGACACCCCGCGCGACGCCCAAGTATGCACGCTTTTGGCCGACGCTGTCGAGACCGTGCTCCGTGCGCTCGCCCAGCGCTACCCCGCCTGTGTAAAACGCGTTTTCTCTCCCGTATCGGCGGACGAACCGGAGGATTTTTAGCGTTCTTGGGCAGTTGTAATGGCCAATCTTGCCGCATAGCGGCGCGACAACCGCGAACACCCGGCTGATTCTTATGGGTAAGGATCAGCCGGGCGTATTTGAGCGCTATGCGATACCCGCGCGCCGTGTGCGACGGCGCACGGGCGGCACAGCCCTTATTCTTTTTTGGCTGCGTTTTGCGCCTTTAGCTCCTCGAGAATCTGAGCGAGCAGTTCTTCCTGCGTCGGGGTGGCCGGTGCTGCCGCGGCGGCATCGTCTTCTTCCTTCTTCTTCCTCGCGCGCAATTTGTTGATCGCCTTCACGACCAAAAAGACCGCGAACGCCGTGATCAAAAAGATAACAATGTTCTGTATAAAATTGCCGTACGCGATCTGCGCCGCGTTGTCACCGCTGCCAAGGGTGATGCACAGAGAAGTAAAATCAATACCGCCCGTCAGCAGCGATACAATGGGCATGATGATGTCCGAAACAAGGCTGTTCGCAATGGACGTAAAGGCGCCGCCTACCACAACGCCGACGGCCATATCCATCAGGTTGCCGCGCAAGGCAAAGGTTTTAAATTCTTCTAAAAACTTCTTCATGTAGGGATCCTCCTATCCGTTTAACAAGCGGCTTACCGTATCTGTCGCGTCGTTAAGATACTCTTTGCCGTATGTCTCGATTTGTCCCGCGTCAGCGCAGCGGGCGAGCTGTGCGTCAATCGGGATTTTGGCAAGCACAGGCAAGCCATACTTCGCGGCGGTTTGCGCCACATGGCTCTCGCCAAAAAGATCGATTTTTTCCCCGCAGTGCGGGCAGATCGCGTAGCTCATGTTTTCTACAATGCCCAGGATCGGCACGTCCATCATCTTGGCCATCTGCACGGCTTTGCCCACGATCATCCCCACGAGCTCCTGCGGGCTGGAGACGATCAAAAGGCCGTCCACCGGCAGCGTTTGGAATACCGTCAGCGCGACGTCGCCGGTTCCAGGCGGCATATCCACAAACAGGAAATCAAGGTTGTCCCAGATGACCTCTTGCCAGAACTGCTTCACGGCGCCGGCAATCACAGGCCCGCGCCACACAACGGGAGCCTCTTCCTCTTCCAGCATGAGGTTGACGCTGATGATGGCTATGCCCATGCGGCTTTGGATCGGCAGCATGGCGTCGCCCTCCGGCGTCGCCATAGCGGGACCGTGTATGCCGAAGAGCTTGGGGATGGAGGGACCGGTGATGTCGGCGTCCAAGATGCCGACGCGGTACCCGCGGCGCCGCATGGCGGTGGCGAGCAGCGCGCAGGTCATGCTTTTGCCTACACCGCCCTTGCCGGACACAACGCCGATGACTTTGCGCACCTTGCTCCTGGGGTGCGGTGGTTCCTTGCCGGGCGCGCGGCTGGGACAGTCCGCACCGCAGGCGGAACAGTCATGGGCGCAGTTTTCCGGCTCTGGGTTTGCTTGGTTTTGTGCCTTGTTACTCATGGATCAATCGCTCCTTTGCGCCGTTATGCCTCGGTTTCAAAGCGGTAAATGGTGGTGGCGCTGTAGGGGATCTCAGGGCGCAGCGTGGTCTTGGGAAAGTTTGGATGGTTGGGCGCGTCGGGGTATTCCTGGGTCTCCAGGCATATGGCGTCCCGCTTTTTGTAGTTGGCGCTGTTTTTGCCCAGCGTGACGGGCGCCAGGTAGTTCCCCGTATACACCTGTATGCCGGGCAGCGTCGTCAGCACTTCCATGCGGATACCGCTCTCCGGTCCGCCCAGCCAAAGCGCGTGGCGCAGCCCACTGTCCGGTATGCAAAAGCAGTGGTCGTAGCCCTGCGCCTGCTTAAGCGCTTTAAAATCGGCGCCGATATCGCGGCCCAGCGTCTTTTCTTCGGTAAAGTCCATCGGCGTGCCGGCGACCGGCAGAATTTTGCCGGTGGGAATGCTCGCGTCATCGGTCTCTAGGTAGTTTCGGCACGGCATGCAAAGGCGGTGGCCAAGGACACTTCCGCTCGCGTGACCGTTTAGGTTAAAGTAGCTGTGGTTGGTCAGGTTGATCACCGTGGGTTTGTCGGTGCTTGCATGGTACCGGATCACCAACCCGCTGCCCGCAAGACGGTACTCCACCTCGAGCGCGACCTCGCCGGGAAAGCCGTCGGCGCCGTGGGGGCTCACCGCGGTGAGCGTAACGCTGTCTGACGCCCCCGGCGTCAGCCGCATGCGGAACAGCGTGTGATGGAAGCCGCTGTTCCCGCTGTGCAGGCAGTTGCCTTTTTCATTCGCCGTCAAGGTGTACATTTTTCCATTTAAATCAAAGCGGGCCCCGCCGATGCGGTTTGCATACCGCCCCACAACGGCGCCCATTGCGTCGGTGGCGTTGCGCTCATAATCCGATACGCTGGGGTAGCCCAGCACCACATCGACAGGATTTCCGCGCTTGTCCGGTACCAGCAGGTTCGTGATGATCGCCGCATACTCGATCACGCGCACCTCGATGTGATCGTTTTTCAGGATGGCCTGGCGCACGCGCCTGCCATCGCTGGTCCTGCCGAAATCGGCGATCTTGACAGACATCATTCGGACTCCCCCTTCTTTACCGGTATTCCCGACGCTTCCAGATCGTGGCGGACACTGGCGGCGACACTGCCGTTGCCATAGTTGACCATCCGGTTCACGCGGCTCACGGTCGCGCTGGAAGCGCCGGTTTCCCGCCTGATTTCCGCATACACCTTGCCCTGCAAAAGGCATTCGGCGACCTCGTAGCGCTGCTCCAGTGTGCGCAATTCCGTCACGGCGCACAGATCCGCAAAAAAGCGCATGCACTCTTCCAGGCTGTCCAACCGCAGGATGGCCTCATACAGTGCGGTGCTGCGCCGGTTCTCGGTGCCATATTCAGCGCGCATAGGCGCCTCCTTTACACGCGATACTCTTGTTAAAGCGCCCAAAGTTGACGGCGCTCAATACCCACATTTTAGCAACTGTGCTATCGCAAGTCAATACAAAAAGAGCGGCAAACTTGTGCGCAGCCGCCAACAAAAAATCCCGCACCCGACTTGACAAGCCGCGCAGGCGGACTATAATAGGGGTATAATCACACCAAAATGATAGGTTGAAGGAGGCATCCGCCCATGCAAGTTTATGCGGACAATGCCGCAACCACACGCCCCAGCCGCACGGCACTGAACGCCATGATTCCGCTGTTGGAGGACGGTTACGGCAACCCCAGCAGTCTATATACCATAGGCCAGCGCGCCAAAGAGGTGTTGGAGGACGCGCGCGAAAAAGTTGCCGCGGCCATCGGCGCCAAGCCGGCGGAAATCACGTTTACTTCCGGCGGCTCTGAGGCTGACACCCAGGCGCTGTACACAGCCGCCTACCGGGGCGCCGCCAAGGGCAAACGGCACCTGATCTCGACCAAGTTTGAGCATCACGCGGTTTTGCACGCGCTGCAGGCGCTTGAAAAAGAGGGCTTTGACGTCACGCTGCTGGATGTGCCGGAAGACGGCGTTATCACGGTTGAATCGGTCGAAAAGGCCATCCGCCCGGACACAGCGCTCGTCAGCGTGATGTATGCCAACAACGAGATCGGCACGGTGCAGCCCATCGCGGCCATTGGTGCACTGTGCCGGCAAAAGGGCATATTGTTCCACACAGATGCTGTGCAGGCGGTGGGCCACCTGCCCATAGACGTCGAAAAGCAGAACATTGATATGCTCTCGTTATCCGGCCACAAGTTTCACGGCCCCAAGGGTGTGGGCGCGCTGTACTGCCGCCGCGGGATTCTGCCGCGCAACGTGATCTACGGCGGCGCCCAGGAGCGCGGACGCCGCCCCGGCACCGAGAACGTTCCGGGCATCGCCGGCATGGCCGCAGCGCTGCAGGAGGCAGTTGCCGATATGCCGCAGTCCATGCCGCGTGTGGCGGCGCTCCGCGACCGCCTGATCGAGGGTATACTGCGCATCCCGCACAGTGCTCTTAACGGGGACGCCCAAAAGAGGCTTCCTGGCAACGCTAACTTCTGCTTTGAGGGCATCGAGAGCGAGAGCGTTTTGCTTTTGCTGGATGACCGCGGCATCTCGGCCAGCTCCGGCTCCGCCTGCACGTCTGGCTCTCTCGACCCCAGCCATGTGCTGATGGCCATCGGCAGACCGCATCAGGTCGCGAACGGCTCGCTGCGCCTGACACTGGGAGAAGATATCAACCAAGAGCAGGTGGATTATATCGTAAACGCGGTGACGGAAGTCGTCGCCTATCTGCGCGGCATGAGTCCGCTCTGGCGTGACTTGCAAGAAGGGAAGTTGCAGTATGTTATACAGTGAGAAGGTCATGGATCATTTTCGCAATCCGCGCAACGTGGGCTGCATCGAGGACGCCGACGCCATCGGCGAGGTCGGCAACCCCAAGTGCGGCGATATCATGCGAATGTATTTAAAAATCAAGGACGGCAACATTGAAGATGTCAAGTTTGAGACGTTCGGCTGCGGCAGCGCGATCGCATCCAGCAGCATGGCTACCGAGATGATCAAGGGTAAGCCCCTGTCCGAGGCGCTCACCCTTTCTAACCAGGCCGTGACGCAGGCGCTGGACGGTCTGCCCGCCTACAAGCTGCACTGTTCCGTGTTGGCGGAGCAGGCGATCAAGGCCGCTGTCAAAGACTACTACGAAAAAAACCATATCGCCTACGACCCTGAGACGTTCCGCATGCTGGAAGAAGACGATGACAGCGCCCACAAGCCCTGCTGCGAAACCTAAAACTGCGGGCGGGGCCGAGCTAACACCGGAAAAGAAAACAATGGATCAGGTAAAAATCCCCGACTCTCAAAAAAAGAGCGGGGATTTTTTGTAACGTGGTTGGGTTTGTATTTGTACGCCCTGCGGGTTCTTTTTGCAATGCGCCGTCCGCGGCCTAACGGGAGTTGCCTCTCGCGTTCCTGACTTTTGATTATCCGTGCGCGATTTGCCCACAGGACCGTTTACTTCGCGTACTCCACCGCGCGGCTCTCACGTATGACATTCACCTTGATCTGCCCGGGGTAATCCAGCTGTTCCTCGATCTTTTTCGCGATATCGCGCGCTAACAGTACAACTTGGTCGTCATTGATCTTGTCCGGCTGCACCAAAATGCGCACCTCGCGGCCGGCCTGTACGGCGTAACTGCTCTCCACGCCCTCAAAGCCGTTGCAAAGGGCCTCCAGCATTTCTAGGCGCTTGATATAGCTCTCCATGTTTTCGCGGCGCGCGCCGGGGCGCGACGCGCTGATGGCGTCGGCCGCCATCACGATAAAGGCGAGCGCACTGTTTGGCTCTACATCGTTGTGATGCGCCTCCACCGCGTGTACAAGGGCCGGATTCTCGCGGTACTTTTTGCAGATATCGACGCCGATCTGCACATGACTGCCCTCAATCTCGTGATCCAGCGCCTTGCCAATGTCGTGCAAAAGGCCGGCGCGGCGCGCAAGCTGCACATTGACGCCCAGCTCCCCGGCCATCAGCCCGGCGAGCCACGCGACCTCCATCGAATGGCCGAGCGCGTTTTGACCGTAGCTTGTTCGGTACTTAAGCCGCCCGACCAGTTTGACAAGATCCGGGTGCAGGCTGTGGATACCCAGCTCCATCACAGCCTTTTCGCCCTCCCGTTTCATCGTGAGTTCCAGCTCGCGGCGGCATTTGTCCACCGTCTCTTCGATGCGAGCGGGGTGGATTCTGCCGTCCGCCAACAGGCGCTCCAGCGCCATGCGGGCGATCTCGCGGCGCGTCTGATCAAAGCTCGATAAGGTGATTGCCTCCGGTGTATCGTCAATGATCAGGTCACAGCCCGTCGCGGTTTCCAGCGCGCGGATGTTGCGACCCTCGCGCCCGATGATGCGCCCCTTCATGTCGTCATTGGGCAGGGCGACCACGCTCACGGTCGCCTCACCAGTCGTTTCCGCCGCACACCGCGCGATTGCCTGGCCGATGATATCACGCGCCAGAGAATCACACTCTTCTTTCATGTTGGCTTGATAGGCCGAAATCTTCAGCGCTTTCTCGTGGCTGAGTTCCTGATCAAGGTGGCTCAGCAACTGGGTTCTCGCTTCTTCCTGCGTCATGGCGGCTATCGTCTCCAGCCGCTCGTTTTGGCGCATTTTGAGTTGTTCCAACTCGTCCAGACGCGCCTGGATCACTTCGCCGCGCTTTTTTAAGTCGTCCTCTTTGCGGTCCATGGCGGCGGAGCGCTTGTCCAGCGTCTCTTCCTTTTGATCCATGCGGCGCTCCTGCCGACTGATCTCGGCGCGCCGCTCTTTGATCTCTTTTTCCGCCTCGCTCTTAAGGTGAAAGGCCTCGTCTTTGGCCTCGATTAGGGTCTCTTTTCTCTTTTGATCCGCATTTTTGATAGCTACATTGACAATGCGCTTCGCTTCTTCCTCCGCGGAGCCGATCTCGGCTTCCGCGGTGCGGCGGCGGTGCTCCATACCTAAGTAGAAGCACACCGCACCGCTCACTGCGGCGGCTACGATGACCGAAACCACCCACAGTACAACCATATTCAATCACTCCTTACACTAAGCGATACAGTATAAGGGTGCTGCGTAACGCAACGCTTTTGTGAATTTATTTTAAAAGGGTCGCCGCGCGCCGGCTTTTGCGCGCACAGCGCTCAAAACCGAGCCAAACGCCACCCGATTACTTAAAAAATAACGAAAACACGCTAAAAAAATACCCGTGCCGTTCTTCTATCCCAAAAGCGGTGCCAAAACCAAGCCACCCTTTTTCTTGCTGAGGATAATTTTACATTTTTTTGTGCAATCTGTCAAGGAACGGATATTCCTGTAACGGGGTTGACGAAGCGAAGCGCAGAGCGCTATAATACACCCGAACGGAAAGAAGCGAGAAGGAGTATATTGTAATGAAGATAATCTACAAAGATGGTCATGTGGCGGATTGCCCCCCAGAAGAGGAACTGCACGTTTTGCGCCACACGGCGGCGCACGTTATGGCACAGGCCATCAAACGGCTGTACCCGCAGGCGGACTTCGCCTTCGGCCCCGCCACCGAGAACGGCTTTTACTATGATGTTGACTTAGGCGACGTCAAGTTGACGGATGCGGATCTTTCTGCCATTGAGCAGGAAATGCACAAAATCTGCAAGGAGAACTTGCCCATCAAGCCGTTTATACTGCCGCGTGAGCAGGCGATTCAACTGATGCAGGAACGCCGTGAGAGTTACAAAGTAGAGCATATCGGCGATCTCGATCCCGATGCCGAGATCAGCTTTTACCAGCAGGGCGAGTACATCGATATGTGCGTGGGGCCGCATCTGACCTATACCAAGGCGCTCAAGGCATTTAAGATCACACAGCAGTCCGGCGCTTACTGGCGCGGCGACAAAAACAACAAGATGCTCACGCGCATCAACGGCATCGCTTTCCGCACGCAAGAGGAGTTGGAAGCGCACCTCAAGCTGCTGGAAGAGGCTGCGCGTCGGGATCACCGGCGCATCGGCCGGGAGATGGGCATTTTTATGCTGGCGGACGAGGCGCCCGGATTCCCGTTTTTTTTACCCAACGGCATGATCATCAAAAATGCTCTGATCGAGTATTGGCGGGAGCTGCACCGCAAAAACGGCTATGTTGAAATCTCTACGCCCATGATCATGAATCGCCATTTGTGGGAGACTTCCGGTCACTGGGATCACTACAAAGACAACATGTATTCCACCGTGATCGACGGCGAGGATTATTGCATCAAACCCATGAACTGCCCTGGCGGCGTGATGGTATACAAAAGTGTGCCGCACAGCTACCGTGAGCTGCCCATGCGCGTGGCGGAGCTTGGTCTCGTTCACCGCCACGAGCTGCGCGGCGCCTTGCATGGTCTGTTCCGTGTGCGCTGCTTTACCCAGGACGATGCGCATATCTTTATGCGCCCGGATCAGATTACTGACGAGATCGTCAACGTCGTGCACCTGATTGACGAAGTGTACAAAAAGTTCGGGTTCAAGTACAAAGTGGAGCTGTCCACGCGGCCGGAAAACTCCATGGGCTCCGATGCCGACTGGCAGGCGGCGACGGATGGGCTGCAAAAGGCGCTGGAAAAACTCGAACTGCCTTACACTATCAACGAGGGAGACGGCGCGTTTTACGGTCCCAAGATTGATTTTCACCTCGAAGACAGCCTGGGGCGCACCTGGCAGTGCGGCACCATTCAGCTGGATTTCCAAATGCCCATCAACTTTGAACTGGAATACATTGACGAGACCGGCACGCGTCGGCGCCCCATCATGATCCACCGCGTTTGCTTTGGCTCGATTGAGCGCTTTATCGGTGTGCTGACGGAGCATTACGCCGGCAAATTCCCGACTTGGCTCGCGCCTGTGCAGGTTAAGGTGCTGCCCGTGAGCGAGAAGACGTTGGATTACGCCAAAGCCGTCACCCAGAGGCTCTGCGATGCCGGTGTCCGCGTGGTGCTGGATGACTCAAACGAGAAGATCGGCTATAAAATCCGCCTTGCACAGCAGGTGGACCGCGTGCCTTATATGCTGGTACTGGGTGTTCGCGAGAGCGAAGCGGGCAATATCTCGGTGCGCGACCGCAGCGGCGTTACCACCGCCGCGCAGCTGGATACGTTTATCGACGATCTTATAAAAGAGATCCGCGACCGCGTGAGCTAACCTAGGCCCCTAGTCATCTTGTCCAGCTACTACCAACGCAGGTGGTGGCACGCATAAGCCTCTGGGCAGGGACGTTACGAGTTTGTGGTGCGGGCACTTGGCACGGCGCGCAACGCTTTTTAAAAACGATGAAAAACCCTTGGCGAAGCCCGGCTCGATGAGCCTGCTTTGCCAAGGGCTTTTTCGCTTATTGCTGTTCGTCTTCGGATTTTAACCGCTATATACGCGGAGATTTCGCTATCACTGCGTATTTTCCTCAATGGCTTTCACGATCTTCTTGTCGTCGTAGAACCAGTAGATGACAACCGACAGTGCGACGAAAATCATGGCGACCAGCGCGGTCTGGCGGATGCCGGAGCTCGTTGCGGCGCCCGATCCATCGGTGCCGGTTCCTAACAATAGCGAGCACACAATCGCGACGACCGCCTGGCAAAGCTTGTTTGCGAAGTTGCGCGCGGCCAGGAACATCCCCGCCCGGTTTTGCCCGGTCATGATGGTGTCATACTGGGCGAGATCGGCAAAGATCGAAGAGGGGATAATGTTGGTGATCGCAATGGGGAAGGCGATGACGAGCCCGATCACGATGGCAAAGGCCGGTCCGCCGATGATGCGGATCACAAAATTGTAATTGTAAATCGCAAAATACAGGATGACATAAGTGGTGCACGCGCCCAGCAAAAGCGGTTTTTTGCCGACTTTTTTGGCCAGAATGTTCACAAGCGGATAGGTGGCGACGCCCACCGCGATAGAAATAACGGATACGATGGTCACCCAGGAGTCATCCAGCGCGAGCAGGTTTGTAATGTAATAGACCTCCGCCGTATTGAAAAACGTGAAGGCAATCCACATGACCAGAAAGCCGACCGTGATGATCATAAAGTTGGGGTAAGATGCGGTAGCCTTCATGGCTTGCCAGATGGATTGGTGGTATGGCTTTGGCTGTACATACTCTTTTTCTTTGATGACGAACGCGGGGATCAGCGCGCTGATGGAGCCCAAAACACAAAAGATGATAAAGGGAATCCGCAGCGCCCAGATCTCCGCGACGCCGTTCTTCATCAAAAGGCTTTTGAACATGGAGGTGCAAAAAACGAGCGCCGAGGAGATGACGTAGAGCAGGCTGTTGATGGTATACAAAAACACTCTTCGCTGCGGATCCGCCACAATTTCCGCCTGCAAGGCACTGTAAGGGATGTTGTAGAAGGTGGAGAAAAGATAGTACAAAATGAGCATGGCACCGACCCAGATGGCGTTCACCATCGAGGGCTTGTTCAACGGCGGGAAGAAAACAAGCAGGCAGAAAAGTCCATAGGGGATTGCGGCCCAGCGCATAAAGAAGATGCGCCGGCCCAAAGGCGATTTGCAGTTGTCAGACAAGCTGGCCACCCACGGATCGGTGATTGCGTCGATCACGGTGCCGATGCCGCGGATTACCGCCATCGTGATGGCGGCGTTAAAAAAGAACTGCGGCAAAGTGGTGTCAGAATTGGTGGGGATATAAAAAGTCAACAGGTAGCTCGTCACAATGCCCCCGATCAGCCCACGGGAAAAATCCCCTAGGCAGAGGGCGAAGATCTTCGCGTTGGTAATTTTCTTCATGAGGGATTCCTTCTTTCAATCGTCAAAAACTTCTCGCGCAGGTTAGCCTTGAACTTTTCCGGTTCTTCGCCCAAAGGGCCGTGTGCCGAATTCTCAAACCAAATAAGATCCTTGTCCGGCGCTATAATGGCATCGTAGTACTCTTGTATCAGCGAAGCGGGGGTGTTCTCGTCCTTTCGGCCCTGGAAGATGTAGTACGGCATCGCGAAGGTGTGTACATCCCGCAAAAAATCATAGTGAACGATGGTGGGCCACATTTCTTCCAGGCAATACCGGTAGCCCTTGGCAACACCCCACTTCTCTTTTATCGACAGCTCTCTGGAGCGCAGGATGGGCAAAACGGTTCCCTGCAGATAGCTCTCCTTCTTGACGCTGTGTCCGCCGTATTTGCTCAAAAGCCGCCTCTGCGCCATCAAGCCATCAAAGACGGGCTTGTACTGCCCATCCACCGGCGGTCCGATGCTGCGCAGCGTTTCCAGATCCTTTTCATCGCCCGCTTCCTGCGCCTTGCGCAGCGTGTAGGCGTAGGAGCGGTTCTCGTTTTCCACGCCGTTCACAACCTGCCCGTAGCCGATATAACCGGCGATCTTATCCGGTGCTTTCGCGCATACGAATGTACCCAGTTCGGTTCCCCAGCTGCCGCCTAACAGGTAGATCTTCTTTTTGCCAAACGTGTCACACAGGTATTCTGCCAGCTCGATACAGTCACAAACCAGCCGATCGAGTGTAAGCGTTTTGGAATCGCAGCCAAAATACGATCCGCCTGTGCCGCGCTGATCCCACGCAACCACGGTAAAGTCCTTTGTTAGGTCCATCTGCCGTATGGCGATCGAGTGGCGGTTGGGCACACCCGGCCCGCCGTGCAAAAACAGCAAGATGGGATTATTTCTGTCTTGCCCCCAGCAATGAATGGTCTGCGCAAGACCCCCCAATTTTACTTGTTCTTTTTTGTCGATTGGCATATCGCTTGCCTTCATAACACCACACTCCCTCCTCAAGGTAAGCGCGCAAATCCGCGTCCGCACGCTGAAATTCTAGCAAGAATCGCCGCTGCTGTCAACCGCTGTATGTCCTTTGCCGAGCGCGGCGCGCAAGCTTAAAAGGTTTTGTCATGCGCCTTTGCAAGTGTGGAGGTGCTGATGCGCAATCATTCTGACTGAATCCGCCTCGCCCTATAAATAATAGCAAAATTTTTGGATTTTTCCGTATCCTTTTTGTAGTGATTGCAAGGCAGAGCGCAATGTGTTATACTTAAAATCAGAAAAGTGCCGTACCGGTAGTCTCTTTGGCGGGCAAATTTGCCGAAAAAATCATCGGTAAAGGATCCGTGCCGTCTTTCCGCCGGGCGCGGTGCGTAAAAACATTTATTTTGTAAAGGAGAGATTCCGCCATGAAAATGTCCGCCCAAACCATCAAGAACAACAAGCTGGAATGGCGTGCGTTGGGTGTCGCTTTGCCCAAATTCGACCACGAAGAAATGGTCGCCGCCACCAAGGCGCACCCCATCTGGGTTCATTTTGGCGCCGGCAACATCTTCCGCGGTTTTGTGGCAGCGCTGCAGCAGCGCCTGCTCAACGAGGGTCTGGCCTACCGCGGCATCGTTGCCGCCGATACCTTCGATTATGACATCATAGACAAAATTTACACGCCGTTTGACAGCCTCACGATGAATGTCACCTTGAACCCGGACGGTACCACCAGCCGCGAGATTATCGGTTCGGTGGCGGAGGGGCTTAAGGCGGACAGCTCCGATCCCGCGCAGGTGGCCCGCTTTAAGCAGATCTTCCGGGATCCTGATCTCCAGATGATCTCCTTCACCATCACCGAAAAAGGCTACGCGCTTTACCGACCGGACGGAAGTTTGATGCCCGTTGTCGTCGCTGATATCGAGGACGGGCCCGACAAGGCGCGCCACGCGATGAGTTTTGTTGCCTCGATGCTGCTTGTTCGCTTTAAGGCAGGTGCGCTGCCGCTCGCGGTCGTCAGCATGGACAATTGCTCCCACAACGGCGAGAAATTGCAGTCCAGCGTCATGACCATCGCGAAGGCCTGGAAAGAAAAGGGATATGTGGGTCAAGATTTCCTCGATTACCTCTCGGACGAGAGCAAAATCACCTTCCCCTGGAGCATGATCGACAAGATCACCCCGCGGCCGCACAAGATCGTCCAAGAGAGCTTGGAAAAGGACGGCATTGAGGATATGGCTCCCATCGTCACCTCCAAAAACACCTTTATCGCCGCTTTTGTAAACGCGGAGCGCCCGCAGTATCTGGTCATCGAGGACAAATTCCCCAACGGCCGCCCGCCGCTTGAAAAAGCGGGTGTCTACATGACAGATCGCGATACCGTCAACAAGACGGAACGCATGAAGGTCACTACCTGTTTGAACCCGCTGCACACAGCGATGAGCGTGTACGGCTGCATGCTGGGCTACACCCTGATCTGCGATGAGATGAAGGACGACGACATCGTGAAACTGATCAAGCGCCTTGGCTATCAAGAGGGGCTGCCTGTTGTGGTGGATCCCAAGATCCTGGATCCCAAGGCGTTCATTGACGAAGTCGTGGAGCAGCGCCTACCCAACCCGTTTATGCCGGACGCACCGCAGCGCATCGCGACCGATACCTCCCAGAAGGTCGGCATTCGCTTTGGCGAGACCATCAAGAGCTATATTGCGCAGGGCCGCGACCTTGACAGCTTGGTCTCGATCCCGCTGGCGCTGGCAGGCTGGCTGCGCTACCTGCTTGCCGAGGATGATGACGGCGTGGCGATGGAAGTTTCCTCCGATCCACTCAAAGAGGATCTGCAGGCGAAACTGGCCGGCATTGAGGTCGGTAAGCCGGAAACGTACAAGGGTCAGCTCCGGGATATCCTGTCTAACGCTTCCATCTTCGGTCTGGACTTAACTACCACGCCGCTCGCCGATAAAATTGAGGGCTACTTTGTGGCGGAACTTGCCGGTGTGGGCGCGGTGCGCAAGACGCTGCATGACGCTCTGGCTTAAGGTAAAAAAGGGAACAGAATAACGCTTAAGGAGGTTATGATATGCCAATGAAAATGGGATGGCGCTGGTACGGCGAGGGCAATGACCCCATCACCTTGGGCGACATCAAACAGATCCCCGGTGTGACCAGCATCGTCTGGGCGCTGCACTCCAAAATGCCCGGTGAGATCTGGACAGAAGAAGAGATCAAAGAACAGGTCGATCTCATTCACTCTTACGGCTTTGATGCCGAGGTCGTTGAGAGCGTCAACGTGCACGATGACATCAAGATTGGGCTGCCCAGCCGTGACGAGCTCATTGAGAATTATAAGGTTTGCATCCGCAACCTAGGCAAATACGGTGTCAAGGTTATCTGCTACAACTTTATGCCCATTTTCGACTGGACCCGCACCGATCTTTTCCATCCGGTCGGAGACGGCTCCACGGCACTGTTTTATGAGAAAGCCGCTATCAAGGGCGATTACAAGAGCATGGCGGAATACATCATGTCCTTCACCGAGAAGTACAACATGACGTTTCCCGGCTGGGAGCCGGAGCGCATGGCCAAGTTAGACGAGCTGTTCAAAGCCTATGAGCCTGTCACCAAGGAAAAGCTGTGGGATAACCTGTTCTACTTCCTGCGCGCCATCATGCCCACCTGCGAAGAGGCCGGTATCAAGATGGCCATTCACATGGACGATCCGCCATGGGATATCTTTGGCTTGCCCCGCCTGATGGTGGACGAGGCGGCCTGCAACAAGCTGCTGACGACGGTGGATCATCCCTGCAATTGCCTCACGCTTTGCACCGGTTCCCTCAACGCAAACCCGGAAAACAACTGCGCCGACATCGTGCGCAAGCATCATGATCGCATCGCCTTTGCGCATATCCGCAACATCCATCACTTCCCGAACGGAGATTTCAGCGAGGCAGCGCACCGAGACTGCTGCGGAGAGACCGGCATTATTGAGGTGCTGCGCGCTTACCATGACGCTGGGTGGGAAGGATACATTCGCCCCGACCACGGCCGGCAGCTCTGGGAAGAAGGCCCCGGCACCTGCCGCCCCGGTTATGGCAAATACGACCGCGCCCTAGGTATCCAGTACATGCTGGGCGTCTGGGACACGCTGGATCGCCTGGAGGGCAAAAGCTGACGCAGAAGCCCGGCGCGGTGAGCAACCGTGCTTTGACGCAATTTAAGCGTAAAAGATTGGCTTTTCATGCGGCTTTTGCTGCCACATCGCGGGCAGTCTGTTCTGAGAAGACACCAAAGAAAGTTTGCCTCTGGCTTATGCCGGGGGCAATTTTTGATAAAACCCCTACCCAATCCGCATCCGTCGTGCTATAATCTAAAAGAGAAAGGGGCGAGCGACGCAATGCCCCGCAGTCTGCAAACCACAGGAGGGATCCCGCATGCCCGCATCTGTCGCGCTGCTCGCCATCACCGCTGAAGACATCAATGTCGTTATCACCAGCATCACGCTGGTGTTTGCGATGCTGTTGGCGCTGTGCCTAATCGTGAGTTTCGAGGGGAAGATTTTTAATTCGAGCAGGAGCCCCAGGAACAAAGAAAAAAAGCGTCAAATGGACGCGGTACAAAGTGCCATATCCGCCGCACCCACAGTCGGGTCTGAAAGTATTTCTGCGCCTGCAGAACAAGCCTCACAAGGCACCGTGATCACCGCCGGTTCCAGCGCACCGGATCCTGCTCCGGACGGCGCGATACCATCTGAGATCGTAGCGGTCATTGCGGCTGCTGTGTATGACCTGGTGGGCGAGAAGACTGTGATCCGTTCGATACACCGTCTGCCCGGCACGAATCCGAATCGGCGCGGCGCTTGGGGTGATGCCGGCGTGGCTGCCAATGTACGGCCGTTTTAGGATCGTTTGTGGAGGAAACGAGAAAATGTCAATTTTTGCCAACATCAAGGCCATCTTTGCCAACTCTGGTTGGGCCGTCATGTTTTTTGAAGAGGGCGGTTGGAAATACGCGGTCATGATTTTGATCGCCTGTGTGCTACTCTATCTCGCCATTGCCAAGCAATTTGAACCGCTGCTGCTGCTTCCCATCGGATTTGGTATGTTGATGGCGAATCTGCCGCTGGACGGTCTGATCCACATGGAAATTTTCATCAACGAAACACAGCACATCAACTGGCAGATGCTGGGTGAAGTCGGCGGCATGGCGGACTATCTCTATTTGGGCGTCAAGCTGGGCATATACCCGCCGCTGATCTTTTTGGGCATTGGCACCATGACAGATTTTGAGCCTTTGATCGCGCGGCCCTCCAGCCTGCTGTTGGGCGCCGCGGCGCAATTGGGCATTTTCTTCACTTTTGTGGGCGCGCGTCTCCTAGGCTTTACAGGGGCCGAGGCATCCGCCATCGGCATCATCGGTGGCGCCGACGGCCCGACAGCCGTCTACGGTGCCACGCGTTTGGCGCCTCACCTGTTGGGCTCCATCGCCGTTGCTGCCTACTGCTACATGGCGCTGGTGCCGGTCATCCAGCCCCCGATCATGCGGCTGCTCACAACGCCCAAAGAGCGCGTTATTGTCATGGACACGCCGCGCAAGGTCAGCAAAAAAGAAAAAATTCTTTTTCCCATCATCGTCACCATCATCATTGGCCTGACCTTGCCGGATGCCGCCATCCTGGTCGGCTGCCTGATGCTGGGCAACCTGATGAAAGAATGTGGCGTAGTGGAACGGATCAAAAAGACCGCCGGCAATGAGCTGATGAATATCATCACGATTTTCTTGGGTTTCTCGGTCGGTTGCACGACCAACGCCTCTACGTTCCTGAATCTTCAGACCGTCGAGATCATCATTCTGGGCGTTGTGGCGTTCGGCGTGGGAACCGCGGGCGGTGTGCTGCTGGGCAAATTGATGTGCTTCTTAACCCATGGCAAGATCAATCCACTGATCGGTTCCGCCGGTGTTTCCGCCGTGCCGATGGCCGCGCGCGTCAGCCAAAAGGTTGGGCAAGAGTACAATCCCAAAAACTATCTGTTGATGCACGCGATGGGCCCCAATGTGGCCGGTGTTATCGGCTCCGCTGTGGCAGCCGGTATCTTGATCAATATGTTTGCGTAAGGTTTGTGCTTGCCAAATGTGCTTCCATAAACGAACAGCCGCCCGCGATTATTGAAAAATCGCGGGCGGCATCTGCACTTGCGGTCAGGCAGCCGGAGCCTGGTCGGTCAGGATTTCGCTTTCTAAGATCTGCATCTCGTGGAGCGCGTCGCGTGCGACAGTGCCGGCTATGCCGGGAACGGAAAAGCTTTGCAGGCCAACGCTTTCCAATACTTCGGCGTAATTTCGATTGTAGCACCCGGCGTAGACGATATCGAGGTACGTCTTTAGTCCCTCGTCAAAATTCTCTTGCGCGGCGTCCCACACCTGCAGGCTCGCAAGGCCCGCCGCCACATAGCTGATCACATAGCCCGGCCCGAAAAAGAAATGCGGCACATAGATCCAGGCGGAGTCCACCGCGTCTTTGCTGTACCCGTATTCTTCCAATAATCGACCGTACAGCAGATTCATTTCCTCTGCACGCATCTGTGGGTTCTCAAAGACATCCATTTCAAACTCGGCGTACATTGCATTGCACCGGATGGTGCCCCATACGTCGCTGAGCGCGATAAAGCGGGCGATATCGGCACCTTGGGTATAGATTGCATCGTAATTGCGCAACGTGAGCAGTTCCAGCGCTGTTGCGTGGATCTCAGAGAGATCCATGTTGTAGAAGGAGGTCAGATAGTTGGGATCCGGCACAGTGCGCAGCGCGGTAAAATGCCCGAACTCGTGAACCAGTCGCGTCATATTCTGCGAAGCGCTGTAGTCGTCTGGGTTAAAAGCGATGAACTGGGCATGGTCAAAGGCAGGTAGGTCAAAGGTCGCGGTGGAATCCGAGCGCGCGGTACCGGTGCGGATGTCATAAAGGCCGTTCCTCACAAGATAGTCCCACTGCTCCGTAAACAGCGAATCAAGGTCACAGGTCAAGGAGCCCAGTGCATCGATCATCGCAGCGGGCTGCGTATACTGTGGTGTTACCTCGTCTTGGCGATTCTGTAACGGGCTATCTTGCGGATCGTAAGAGGTCTGTGCTAGAACTTGCTTGATGTCGGAAAAAAGCGTTCGCGCACTTTCAGGGGTATAATCCCGCCCGTATTCTCGCTCATAGACATAATGGTTGAAATCTTCATAACCGCGCAGGCGCGCGAGCTCGTCGCAGGTTAGGACCAGATCTTGATAGATCGGCACAATCAGTTGGGTGAGCTGCTCTTGCAGGAGAGTAAAGATATGCCAGTACTCCTCTGCACTGACCGCGGCGCCCTCTTCGCCGTAGAGCATAGGGAAGGTCCATTCCCGGCCGGCATAAACCGTTTTAAGGGTTTCTTGCTGCGCAATAGCGGCGTAATAATCCGCCTCCAGCTCGCTGCGGCGGTTCAAAAGCGTCATCTCGCGCTCGCTCATCGGGGTATAGCCGCCGAAGGCCGCGGCGTTTTCTTCTCCGATGTGTTCCGTAAACGCCTGCGCGCACGCACCCTGTACGGCTGCGCCGCAGGCAGCGGCGAAAGCGTCCAGCTCCTGCGTCAGGGCGGCGTCGCTCTCTTGCTTGCGCGTGGCCCATAGTTCATCCGTCACGTCTAGATTGTTGTGGATGCCGGCCAGAACCGTCATAGTATAATCCCACACATACTGCCGGTACATCTCATCATATTGGCGGCAAAGTGCTTCGGCATCCTCGCCCTCTGCAAGCTCTGTCATCCGCTGCGCCTTGGCTAAAAAGGATTCTTTGTCAATGTCCGTAAATATCATATCCGCCCAGGCCGTGATGGGCTTGGGCGTGGCTGTGGGGATCGGTGTCGCTTTTAGGGCAATGGGCGCGGAGGGGCGTGAGGTTGGCGCTTGCCCGGTTCCGGGCTCCCCGGTGTATTTTGCGCAGGCGCAAAGAAGAGAACAAAGCGCCAGCAACATACAGATAACACGGCGTTTCATACGGTATCGTTTCTCTCAAAGGGGCTTTTTACCTTGCCCTCAAATCGGCAGCGGATAGTTTTTCATCAGATCCAGCGCCGCCGAAACGATCGCCTCGGCGTTGAGACCGTACCCCTGCAACACCTGTTGTGCGGGGCCGGAGGATCCATATTCGTCCTTGACACCGATGCGGCGAACGGGTGTCGGTACATGCTCGCTTACGTAAGCGCTGACAGCCTCGCCCAGCCCGCCGATGATGCTGTGCTCCTCCACCGTGATGATGCGCTTGCACTCCACGGCGGCACGGCGAACCAGTTCCTCGTCCAACGGCTTGATGCTTGCCATGTTGATGACGCGCGCGCCGATGCTTTGCCGTTTTAAGATCGCATTGGCGCGGATCGCCTCTTGAACCATAAGGCCGCAGGCGATAATCGCCACATCGTTGCCAGGCAGCAGCTGGTCGCCGTGACCGATCTCAAAGTGACAGGTATCCTGGGTATAAAACGCCGGAGCGGGCATGGCGGAGGTTCGGATATAAACCGGACCGTTGTAGGCATACGCGGAGCGTACCGCCGCAACGGTTTCGACGTCGTCGGCCGGCGCCAGCACCACCATGCCAGGTATAGAGCGCATCAGTGCGAGATCCTCGCAGCACTGCAGGCAGGCCCCGTCCTCGCCGGCGGAAAGGCCTGCGTGGGTCGCGCCGATTTTGACATTCAGATGGGGGTACCCAATGGCGTTGCGCAACTGCTCATACGCGCGTCCGCCGGCAAGCATCGCATACCCGGACACAAAAGGCACATACCCGAAGGTGGATAGCCCCGCCGCAACGCCCATCATATTTTGTTCTGATACGCCGCAGTCAATGTAATGATCCGAATAGGTTTTGCGCAACCATTCGGTACCCGTGTCAGCGGCAAGACCCGCGTCTAACACGAGCAAATCGTCACAGCCTTCCCGCACCAGATCCGCAAGCGCTCTGCCATAGCTATCCCGCGTGGCGATCAACGTTCTCTCACTCAAGGCGCTGCACCTCCTGGCTCAATTGTTCGTATTCTGCGCCGAGTTCTGTCATGGCCAACGCAAAGTCGGCGTCGTCCGGCGCGCGGCCATCCCATTCTGCGGAATTTTCCATATAGCTCACGCCTTTACCCTGCACGGTGTGCAAAACCAGGCAGGCGGGCTTGCCGCTGCCGTGCGCATGATCGTACAGCGTAAACGCCTGTTCCAACTCGGTCATGGAATTGCCGTTGCACACGATGGTGTTAAACCCGAACGCATCCAGCTTGCGATCCAGCGGCTCTAAGTTTATGTTGCGGCCGTTCGTCGCATCGGCCTGTGCGCCGTTTATATCGATCATCACGCACAGATTGTCCAGCTTATAGCGGCTCGCGAACAAGAAAGCCTCCCAGCACGCGCCTTCATCCACCTCTGCCTCGCTCAGCAGCGTGTAGACGTTGACGTCTTTGTTTTGTTTTTTTGCCGCCAAGGCCATACCGCAGGCGGCGCTTACACCCTGTCCGCGGCTGCCGGTACTCATGTCGACCCCTGGAACTGTGTGCATATTGGGATACCCCTGCAGGTAACTGCCTAACTGGCGCAGGCTGACAAGGTCATCGACCGGGAAAAAACCGCGCTCCGCCAAGGTAGCATACAACGCCGGGGCCGCCTGCCCCTTGCTCAGGACAAATCGATCGCGGTCTGGATCCCTTGGCGCCGTGGGATCCACCCGCAACTCTCGGAAATACAGGTAGGTCAGAACGTCTGCGGCTGACAAACTGCCACCCGGATGACCGCTTTTGGCGCTGTGCGTGGATTCGATCACGCCCATGCGCACGCGCAGCGCCGTCATGCGAAGCTGTAGTGCCTCCTGTTTGGTCATAACGATCCCTCCAAGGAATTCTCATGCGGCCGGCGCATATCGTCGACCTGTTCTTCTGTTTTAGTATATCACATTTTCCGTAATTTTTGTTTTAGTATATCACATTTTTCGTAATTTTACGAGAGAATTCTCAGCATTATCTTTCAACATTGCCGCATCAGGCGGATAAAAAACGCCACGGCGCGCTGGATAACCTCCAGGCGGATATGTTCGTTGTTGCCGTGGATCGTGCTGCGCTCCGCATTTGTCATGTCCATGGCGGAAAAACGGTAGACTCTGTCGGACAGGTCGCGGTAATGGCGGCTGTCGGAGCACTGCACCATCAGGTAGGGCGATACAACGCAGCCCGGCCAGGTGGCGCGCACGGCGTTTACGACGCGCTCCCAGCCTGCGCAGTCGGTGCGCGAGATCGGGCTGGGCTCCATGTGGTCGCCAACCGTCAACTTGATATCCGGATCCCCTACCGTCTTTGCAATGTACGCTACCGCTGCGTCAACGGTATCTTCCGGGTTCAAACGGATGTTTGACACCATGGAAGCTGAAGGCGGCAAAACATTGGGCGCCTTGCTGCCCTGCATTTGCGTAAAAGCGACCGTGGTGCGCACAAGGGCATTGAGTTCGCCGCCACTTTTCTTACAGATAAAATCCAGCACGGGGCGAAAACACCAGAGATTTGAAAAAATCACGCGGTACAAAAAAGTGGATCTTCTGCCCAGATTGTCAAACATCTCAAGCACAGGCTTCGTCAGATGGGAGCGGAAAGGATGATTTTCTACCTTGGCACAGGCCATTGACAACCTTCCGATCGGTGTGTGCGGCGCCGGGGCGGACGCGTGGCCGCCACCGGAAGCGATGCTATATTCTAAGTTCAACATCCCCTTTTCCGCAATGCCGATGAGCGCGCAGGGCTCGCTGACGCCGGGAAAGACATCCTGCACAACAGCGCCGCCCTCATCAAGCACCAGTTCCGGCTCGATGTGGTGTTCTTGGAACCAGTCCACTATGTGCACGGCACCTTTGCCGTTGACCTCTTCGCCGCCGGAGAAGACAAAATAGATGTCATGCGCAGGCGTAAAGCCCTGCCCAATCAGGCTTTCGGCGGCAGACAAAATCCCGTTGAAGGTGACTTTGGTGTCCAGTGTGCCGCGCCCCCACATGACGCCGTCTTCCACAACGGCGGAAAAAGGCGGCTTTTCCCAGTTTTCTTCCTCCACGGGAACCACATCGTAGTGCGCCATCAAAACCGTCGGATGACCGCTTTCCGCTTTTCCCCGCCAGCAAAAGAGCAGCGCCCGATCCTCAAGCCGCTGCAAAGAGCAGGTCTTAAACACGTTAGGGTACAATTTGGGCAATAACCCGATCAGTTTTTCAAATTCGCCGTCATCCTCAAGCGTATGATCCGCGTAGGATACCGTCTTGCATTTTATAAGCGCCGCCAAGGCCTCTTGCGCGGCTTTCTCGTCAAAAGCGACAGGATCGACCGCGGGTGCCGGAGGATCCTTGGGAACAAAACGCACGGCGCGCACAAGGATTACGAACAAAAACAGCGCGAGCAGCGCCAAAGCCATCAACAGCACGACCATAACAAACCCCCACCGGTGCGGCGCTCCGGCACAATCGGATATGGAAAATGCGACCGCCTTTTTTGCACTTTCTCCGCATTATCAAACGCGGCCTTCCGTCTTACGAAAAATCCTGTTTACTGTTTCTTTTGGATTTATACCTTTTAATCCCGCATGCGCATCACGGCACAAGAGCGCTTGGAAAGAACGCTTGTGGGTACACAAGACCTGTCTACCTTTACTATACAACAAAACCGGGTAAATCACAAGTGGAGCAGCAGCATCGATCTAAAACAGGAGGCGCAGAACCCATCGGTGGCATCCAGATCGGCAAATCGGCTTTGCTGCCGCCCCTGCCATGCGCCGCCATCTTGCACTTGCGCACAAAAGTGTGTACAATAAAAGAAAGTTTCAGGCAAGAGGGGGTGTTGGCTTTGCTCGGGCGCCAGGTTGTGGATCAAAAGCAAAGTGTGCAGAGGCGCATTGCCGGCGGCATCTCTTACACGCTCAGAAGGGGCGGGGTAAAAAACATCAACCTGCGGGTTCGGAAAGACGGCAGCGTCGCCGTCAGCGCGGCATACGGCGTGCCAGCGGCACACATCGATGTCTTTGTTATGTCCAAAGCTGCCTGGATTCGCACCGCGCAGCAAAAACTGGCAGACCGCCTTGCGGAGCAGGCACTCCAAGAGGATACCTTACCGAGCCGGGAGCAGGCACTTGCCTGCATGCAGGCGCTGTGTGAAAAATACTATCCGCAGTTTGCCGCTATCTGCCCCGGCGGGACAATGCCCAAGGTAGCGGTTCGCGACATGACCTCGCGTTGGGGCTCTTGCAGTCTTCGAACCGGCACACTCGCCTTTACCCGCAAGTTGTGCGCGATGCCGCTTGCCGCGCAAGAGTATGTGGTGGTTCACGAGTACTGCCACTTTGCCCATCCGAATCACAGCCCTGCTTTTTGGGCTGAAGTCGCTGTGCACATGCCGGATTACAAAGCGCGTAGAGCGCTGTTGCGCGAGTAAAACCCCTGCACTGCGCTGCACCGTTTCGGGTGGACGGGAACGTTTTAAAAAGGCCGTCGCCATGCTGCCATGTTGCTTTCTGGCAAAAAAAGCAGCTTTTAAAGCCCTAACAAAGGCCTGCCCGTGGGTCTTCCAAAATCGTCTGACCATTTTCTGCGTTACACAGAAGCGCCCGGAAGAATGTTTGATTTTCTAAAAAAGGAGGCTGTCGCATGCCGGGGGAACAAAAATACAAAACCCTTGTCAGCAACACACTCCTCTTTGCCATCTCCAATTTCAGCTCAAAGTTTTTGAGTATTTTTATACGCATTTACCTCAGCTACGCGTTTGAGAGCCCGGACGTGATGGGTGTCTCCAGCCTGATGCAACAAGTTGCCAATCTCCTCATCCCTGTTATCAGCCTGGGTATGAGCTACGGCGTCATCCGCTTCGGTCTGGATAAAAACCAAGACAAGGCTGGTGTCTTCATGGGCGGCCTCGCCAGCATCGTCACCGGCTTTGGTGGGCTTTTACTTCTCTGGCCTGTGGTGCGTCTGATTCCCAATGCTGCGGCGTACCAGGAGCTCCTTTATTTGTGTGTTTTGGTCAGCTGCCTGCGAACATTGTGCACGCAGTTTGTCCGCAGCCGTCTGCTCAACCGGCTCGTCGCCGTGGACGGCGTGCTGACGACACTCTCGCTGTTCGGCTTTTATATACTTTTCTTAAATGTTCTGGATATGGGTGCCGCCGGCTATCTTTTGGCGATGGCCTGCTCCGATTTTTCTTCGGCGGTGTTCGTGTTTGTCGCCGGGCACTGCGCGCCGTATTTCCGCCCTAAAAAGTTTAATCGGAAACTTTGGGTCGAGATGCTGCGCTACTGCATCCCGATGATTCCCGCTTCCATCAGCTTTTGGGTCATCAACGCGAGCGATATGTTCTATGTGCAGGTGATGGGCGACGGCTACGCCGGTCACAGCGGAGAGTATTGGGTTGGGATTCTCTCCGCCGGTTATTTTCTGCCCCAGGTGGTCACCATCATGGGCACGATTTTCTTTGAGGCCTGGCAGCTTTCCGCCGTGACGGAAGAGGAGGATCGCCCTGCTTTTTTCAGCAATGTTTTCCGCGTATACGCCAGCGTTTTGTTTTGCTGCGTGGCGGGCATCCTGCTTTTGTGCCGACCGCTGATGCAGCTTTTCCGCTCAGACTATTACGAGGCCTGGAAGATGGTCCCGTTTTTGTCTCTGAGTTCGTTGTGCACCTGCTTAAACCAATTCCTGAACTCGGTTTATATGGTGTATAAGCGCTCCACTTCCTCGCTCTACACGATGCTGGCGGGCGCGGTGCTCAACTTGATTCTCAACTATGTTTTTATCCGTCTTTTCGGGCCTTGGGGTGTCACACTGGCGAGCTTTTTGTCCATGCTTTTGGTTTTCCTGCTGCGCGCCTGGTCCACGCGGGGCTTATTGGTTATCGACTTCCATCCCCACTGGCTTTTGCTCAACCTGGCCTTTGTGTTGGTGGAAATCGCTTTGTTGATTCGTGTACAGCATTGGGTCATACCCGTGCTTGTGGTGACCGTTGCCGTGATCGTGTTAAATTGCCGCGAGGTGTTGCATATGGCGAAACAGATGTTCGGCAAGGTACAAGGTCACCTTCGCCGCTAAACAGCTACAGCGCTGAGAAGCGCTGCTTCAAACCAAACCGGCTTTACGCAAGGAGTTGGGTAGTGTCAGGAGCCTAAAAACCCGATAGAAATTCGTTTACATCGACAAGGAGGACCCCATGGGTCTGGAAGAACAATATGACGCCTGGGTACAGGGCCTGACTGGTTCTAAGCGCGCAAGCGCCGACGCTGCAGACGCAGCGCTGCGCGCGGCGCAGGAAATGCAAGCGCGGCTTGATGCCCTCAGCGCGCGCAAAGAGCGTGACCGCGCCAAGACGGAGGCATCGCTTTCTGCCATACAAAAAGCCGGTGACACTGCCGCACAGGCGACTGCCGAAAGTGTGCGCCGTATGAGCCGGGAACTGACGCAGAGCATGCGCCGCGACGGGCTGTTATCCGGCGCGGCAGCCCCAGCGCCGGAACCTGCGCCATCGGCAAACGACGATTCTTTTGAAGGTCTTGCGCAGCAAGTTGAAACGAAGGTTCTCGGTCAGGATGACTTTGTCCATTCCATCGTCAAGGCGTTTCGGCGCCCCTTTGTGCTGGGCAGCGAAGACGGTGCCCATGCGCGCAATCTGATGCTCTTATGCGGCGCGCCCGGTACGGGGCGCCACTACACTTTACAGTGCGTGGTAGATGTTATGGCGGATCGTGGTTTGTTGCCCAATAACGAGATCGAAGCCATCGATTTGTCTTTGTATCCGGGCCCCGCGCAGGAAAAGCTGTTTTTGCAGGATCTGTACGCGGCCTTAAAAAGTACCGCGCCGGTATTGTCGTTTGACAATTACGCGGGCTGTGCGGCCAATTACCTGCATATGTTGGCGACACTGGCCACCGAGGGAACACTGCCTCTTGATAATCGCTACGTGTTGCAGCGGGGGATCCTCGTAGATATGGGCTCGGCGCTGGCGCCGGGCGCGATCGGGGAGCTGAGCGCTGCGGGCAAGTATTTTGTTTTTTTCACACCGAAGGATGAGGCGGACGTTGCGGAGCGTTTCGGGGCTCGTTTTATCGATGCACTCTGCGGCGATATCTGCTACACGCAAAACTTTACCCCGCAGGCACTCTGCGCCGTGGCCGCGCGCGGACTCAACGAGTTGGCACAGCGCGCGCGTGTGCAGTGCAAACTCACCCTAAAAATGGGTGTGGATGTGCGGGATCTTGTGGTGGAACAGTACGGCAAGACGGGCGGCATGCAGGCGATGCAGTCGTATATCGATACTGTATTTTACGCACTGGCAGAATATGTGCTGGACTCAAATCCCGCGCCGGAGCCTGGAACTGTGCTGACCCTGACGGTAGGTGAGGGGCGACTTTGGGCTTGTGCCGAAACAAAAGAGCCGTTTGATCTTTTGGCGCTGCTTCCGCAGCAGTACCGCGGCGATGTCGCCGCGGTAGAAAAAGAGCTCGATGCAATTGTAGGGCTGGACGAGGTGAAAACGTATGTGCGGGACATCGCGCAAAACGTCCAAGCTCAGCAGCGACGCAAAGCCCAGGGGCGCAAGGCCGCTTTGCTCAATATGCACATGATTTTTACCGGCAGCTCCGGAACCGGCAAGACGACCATCGCCAGAATCCTCGCCAAATACCTCAAAGCGATCGGGGCCCTTCGCGGCGGGCAACTGGTGGAAGTCACGCGCGCGGATCTCGTCGGGAGATACGTCGGGCACACGGCCCCTTTGACAAATTCCGTCATTCAAAGCGCGCTGGGTGGCGTACTGTTTATTGATGAGGCGTACAGCCTGTATCGCGGCCAAGAGGACAGCTTCGGTCTGGAGGCCATCGACACGCTTGTCAAAGGCATTGAGGATCACCGCAACGACCTTGTGGTGATCTTAGCGGGTTACACAGCCGAAATGAACACCTTTTTGCGCGCCAACAGCGGCCTGGCGAGCCGCTTCCCAAACCAAATTGAATTTCCGGATTATACCGCGGATGAGCTGTGGCAAATTACACTCAGTCTCGCCAAAGGCAAGGGCTATGTGCTCGATCCTTGCTGTGAGGAGCCGTTAAAAACATGGTATGCGCGCAAGCAGGCGGAAAATGCCGCCCAAAACGGAAACGGGCGCATGGCGCGCAACGCTCTGGAACGCGCGATCCTCAACCAATCGAAGCGGCTGGTCGCGGATCCGGATGTCCCGATGGATTTGCTGCTCCCCGGTGATTTTGAGCTCGACTAGACATAATAACGATCCAGGATCCGGCCAAAAGCATCCATGACGAAAAGCTGCGCCGATTCGAAGAAGTACCAAATGCTCCATCAAACGCACCGATAACGCCCCCGCTGGCACAACACCGCGGGGGCGCAGATTTTAAGCGATAAATCCGGTAACAGCGCGCTTACGGCCGCTTGCCACAGGCGTGCAAAAGGCGGTCAAATCCTAGATCCTGTGGTAATCAACGGCCAGATCGTCTAGGATTCGCTGTGCGCTCTGCGTGGTATCCGTCATTCGAACGGCGTTGCGCAACGGAAGCACAGAGCGCGGCGTTACAGAGAGTTCATCTACGCCGATGGCCAAGAAAGTCTCGGTCAATTCAAGGTCTGCGCCCAGCTCCCCGCAGATGCCCATCCAGATGCCCGCCTTGTGGGCGTTATCCGCCACCATTTTGAGCAGGCGCAGCACGGCGGGGTGGTGTGGATCATAAAAGCGGCCCAGGTCGTTATTCTGTCGATCGCAGGCGAGCGTGTATTGCGTTAAGTCATTGGTGCCGCAGCTGAAGAAGTCCACTTCTTTTGCCAGGCGGTCGCTCATCACGGCGGCAGCCGGCGTTTCGATCATGATGCCAATCTGTACGGTGTCGCTATAGGGAATTCCCTCCGCTTTGAGCTGCTCTTTGACCTCTTCGCAAATCTTTTTCGCCTCGCGTACTTCCCACACGCTTGTCACCATTGGGAACATGATGCCCAGGCGCCCGTAGGCAGAAGCGCGGTACAGCGCGCGCAACTGGGTGCGGAAGAAGTCCGGACGGTTCAGGCAGATGCGGAGCGCGCGCATGCCCATGGCGGGATTTTCTTCTTTGGGGAGATCAAAATACCCAATCTGCTTGTCGGCGCCGATATCACAGGTGCGGATGATCACTTCTTTGTCGCCCATGTCGGACAGCACTTGCTTGTACGCCTCGAACTGCTCGTCCTCCGTCGGATAATCCGCGCTGTTGAGGTATAAAAACTCACTGCGGAACAGCCCGATGCCGCCGCCGTCGTTTTCCAGTACGGCATGTACGTCCTCTGGGCTGCCGATGTTACAATAAATGCGGATCGTTTTGCCGTCCAGCGTTTTATTTTCCTTGCCCTTCAGGGTTTCCAGCAGGCGCTGCAGTCGAAGCTGCTCCTCGCGTTTTTTCTCAAGGTGTTCGCGGGTATCGTCGTCGGGATCGATAATGACAGCGCCGGTCGTGCCGTCCGCAATGACAAAGCGCCCCTCGTATTCCGGCTTGAGCGCATCGCCCACGCCCACGATGGCCGGGATACCCATCGTGCGCGCGAGAATCGCGGTGTGGCTGGAACCGGATCCTCCCGCCGTGATAAAGCCCAGGATTTTGGATTTGTCCAGCTGTACGGTTTCAGAGGGTGCAAGGTCATCGGCGGCCAGCAAAACGGGAACCTCGCTGGCGATGCCTCCCTCTACGGTGCCGGACAAAATGCCCAGAATTCTTCGCGACACATCCTTGACATCGGCAGCGCGTGCCTGCATATAGGTGTCGTCCATCGAGGCAAACATCTCAGCAAACTGCAACGACGTATCAGACACGGCGGCCTCGGCGTTTGTCCGGTCTTCTTTGATCCGGCTCTCTATGGCTTCTTCGTAGTCGAGATCTTCCGCCATCATCTGGTGTGTTTCAAACAGCATGGCCGCCTCGTCGCCGGCATCGGCGCGGGCCTTTTCCGCAAGTTCCCCCAGCTGCTCAATCGCTGTGGTCTGAGCGGCCTTAAATCGATTCCATTCCGCGTCTGTGTCTGTAACTGTGTAGCGTGTGATGGTGGTTTTGGCGCGCTGGTAGAAATATAACGGCCCCATGCCCACGCCAGCCGATACACCTTTTCCTTGTACGGTAATCATATTCACATTCCTCCTGCGTTTGGAACCCTCGGCTTCATTGGATATCGAATACTGCAATTGCATCGTATTACAAAAGGCGGACGCCTGCGGCGCCCGCCCGATGTGCGCTTTTTCGCCGGCCTCAAAAGGCGCAGAGCCGATCCGCGTCAGCCCATACGGAAAAAGCCGTGAAAGCGGCAAGCCGTCAGTCACAGATTTTCCTTAAAGAACGCCTCCAGCGCCTGCGCTGCCTCCTCTTCGTCCGGACCTTCTATGCTAACCGTGACGGTATCGCCGCATTTTATGCCCATGCCCATCAGAGCCATCAGTTTGAGCGCGTTGACACTTTTGTCATCCTTGGAGATGGTAATGGTGCTCTGGTATTTTTTGACTTCCTTGACCAATAGACCCGCCGGCCGCGCGTGGATACCGACGGCCTCCTGAATCGTGTAAGTAAATGATTTCATGTTGCCTTACCTCCCGCTTTCTGACACTCGATACAACCAACCTTATCATACCGAAGCCCCTGTAAAAAGTAAAGGCTGTGCGCCGCCAAATTTCAACGCGGCAGGTTTGTGCAATATGACCAAAGCGATGTTTCCCGCTGCCGCATTGTAGACGAGCAGGCAGATTTCTGAATGACTGTTGGGTCCATCTTCCTCAGACCGGCTCTCTGCCGTCAACAAGGCGGCGCAGGATCTCCTGAGGGCGCGCGCAATGGCGCGGATAGCGGGCCAACAGTTCCGGATCGGCGCTGTCTACGATGTAAGCGGTTCCGGCGATGTCCAGCATGGGCGCATCGTTAAAATTGTCTCCAAACGCCATCACCTCTTTCGGGGCAATGTCAAACGCGCTGCACAGCGCCAAAACGCCCTTTCCCTTATCCGCCAAAGTCGTGTCAATCCACATGGGACCCGCCACAGCCGCGTTATAATTCTTCCACCGGCTTAGAAAGCGTCGTGCATACGCCGCGACGCCTTCCCGAACATACAGTGATACCTTTACGATGTCTTCCGGCACCTCGCATGGGTGGGAGATGAAAGTGAATTGATTGCCTGCGAACTCCATGCGCTCCGCTATACCGTGTCCGCGGCTCATCAGGTATGTGGTGCTTTCCCCGCACAAAAGGACCTCTCCGATCCCATCGGTATTCTGCCAAAAATCCAGCGCGATTTCTTCCGCCGCTTCGCGCGGCATCGGGGTTTTGGAGAGAAGTGCTTCTCGATAGTATACAACCGCGCCGTTCTCACAGATATAGGCGCATTGATCCGCAAACGGTGCAAAAAGTTTACGCAGGCTGGTATACTGCCTTCCGCTCGCCGGGCAGAAATACATTCCTCTGTCGGTGAGCGCCCGAATGAGCGAATACGTTTCCTCGTTGAGCTCGTTGGGTGTGCCATAAGGGATCAAGGTTCCGTCTAAATCACTGCAAATCAGTTTGATCATTGCGTTTTACCTCGCCGTCGCGCAATGTATGGGGCGCAAGACACCGTGCCGCAAAATAACAGATCCGTCTTTCGCATAAAAAGAGCGGCTCTGTCCATAAGTATACCACACTTCGTTCGGTATGGCAAAGACGGGAATTTTTCCAAAATGTAAGCAATTCTAACCGGAATTTGTCTGTTCACAGCGCGCAAACGGTGTTATAATAACAACAAATGCGGGCGCGGTACAGATCCGCCCCGAAAGCAATCTTGACAGTAAGGAGAATCAGGATATGGGCAAGAATGCAATCGTTGGCCAGTCCGGCGGGCCGACTTCGGTCATCAACGCGAGCCTCGCCGGCGTGTTTGAGAGTTGTATGCGGCGCGGTGCGTGCAAAGTCTTTGGCATGCTGCACGGCGTTGCCGGCCTACTAGAGGGCCGTTATGTAGATTTGAGCGACAAGTTTCCCACCGCGATGCATATTGAGCTGCTCAAGCGCACGCCGTCCAGTTATCTGGGTAGCTGCCGTTACAAGCTGCCGGAACTGGGCGACCCGGAAGGGGAACCTGTCTATCAGAGACTATTTGACCTGCTGGAAGCGCTGGACATCGGGTATTTCTTCTACATCGGCGGCAATGATAGCATGGACACCATCGGCAAGCTTGCGCAGTACGGCGCCGATATCGGCAGTGATATCCGCTTTATGGGAGTGCCCAAAACCATCGATAACGATTTGATGGTGACCGATCACACGCCTGGTTACGGTAGCGCTGCCAAATACATTGGTGTTGTAATGAAGGAGGTTATCCGCGACGCCACCGTCTATGGCACCAAATACGTCACGATTGTGGAGATCATGGGCCGCAACGCCGGCTGGCTGACAGCCTCCGCCGCTCTCGCGAAGAGCGAAGACTGCGAGGGCGTTGATATGATCTGTCTGCCGGAAATCCCGTTCAAT
The DNA here is from genome assembly GCA_964560675.1 of uncultured Subdoligranulum sp. Classification (GTDB taxonomy): domain Bacteria; phylum Bacillota; class Clostridia; order Oscillospirales; family Ruminococcaceae; genus Gemmiger. The sequence continues at coordinate 71,804 of CAZLMA010000004.1, forward strand.
GTGGATCGCTTTGTGGAGAAGGTGCGCCGGATGCAGGCGCTAAAGCCCAGTGTCGTGATTGCAGTTTCCGAGGGCGTCAAGCTGGAAGACGGGCGTTATGTGTGCGAGCTGGCGGATGACGTTCATGCGGTTGACGCATTTGGCCACAAGGCCTTAACCGGTACGGCACGCTTTTTGGCTAACACAGTTGCCCGCCGCCTTGAGACCAAGACGCGCAGCATTGAGCTGGCGACGCTCCAGCGCTGCGCCGGACATATGACCAGTCGAACCGACATCACAGAGGCGTACCAGGTTGGCGGCGCGGCGGCGAAGGCGGCGTTTGAGGGTCATACCGGAGAGATGGTCGCGCTCAAACGGATTTCCAACGCGCCGTACCAGTGCACTACGGAACTGCATCCCATCAGCGAAGTGGCGAACCTAGAGAAAAAGGTTCCGCTAGAGTGGATCAACGAAAACCGCACCGGTATGCTGCCGGAGTTTTTAACCTATGTGCAACCTTTGATTCAGGCGGAGTTGACGCCCATTTACATTGAGGGTCTGCCGCGCCATATCTATCAGCCAGAATAAGCCGTAGATATAAGTGACCATCCGCTGCTCTCCAAAAGCGATTGGCTGAGGTTTACTTTTATGCAACGCCGCCTTGAGAATCTTTCATCGTCTAACCCCCTTGCAAAGGACTCTTTTACCAGGTATACTGTTTACAGAACAGATCAGCGGAAAGGAGGTCAATGCCATGAGCATGCGTGATTTGGGCCAAGCGGTGAAAGCGTTCGGTCGTGGTGTATATGCAATCTTTTCCACGACACGCGATGTTGAGGTGCGCGATATCTCCATCCTGTAAAGGCTTAACAAAAATTTTGCGGGCGGCTGTACAGCCGCCCGCATTTGCTCCCCATTCTGAAAATCTCAGCGCAAGGTCTTGACTTTTTGAAAGATTCTGCTATACTTTGCGGTAAGCTTTTGCGATTCGTCTGAATCCAGCGCCTGAGGAGGTGGGGGAGTATGCTGCGTGCGGGGGCGGCAAATCGGCACCGCAGATTGTGTATTCCTAACGAACAAGAGGCGTTAGCTTTTTCCGTATTTTCCCTTTTCTTTCCGGCTTTTCTCTTTCCCATTTTGTTTTTTGTTTTATTTGCAGCGTCACCGCTCATTGGCGGCGGCGCTGTTTTTTTGTGGGCGAGAACAGGCCGGGGCCGCATGAAGAGTTAGGAGGAAGAATCAATGGACAAAAAAGACAAAGCGGAATCCACCGCGGGTTCCGCCACCAAGATTGATTACGAGCAGGGCATCTTCGATGCGAGACAGCTTGGCGCGCCGCGCATGATCGTTCTGGGCTTGCAGCACATGTTTGCCATGTTCGGCGCCACAGTTCTGGTGCCGCTGCTGACAGGACTCAGCGTTTCCACTACGCTGCTCTGCGCGGGGTTGGGAACGCTCCTGTTTCACCTGATCACCAAAGGCAAGGTTCCGGCCTTCCTGGGTTCCAGTTTTGCCTATCTGGGTGGCTTCGCCATCGTAGCGCCTAAGCTGATGGATGCCAGCGGCGAGCAGACGATTCCCAACAAAGAGATGCTGCCTTACGCCTGTGCCGCGGTGGCGTTCAGTGGGCTGTTGTATCTGTTGGTCAGCTTTTTGATCTCCACGTTTGGTATCCGCCGCATCATGAAATTTTTCCCGCCGGTTGTTACCGGCCCGATCATTATCGCGATCGGCTTGATCCTGGCGCCCAGCGCCATCAGCAACTGCTCCTCAAACTGGCTGCTCGCCATTGTTGCCTTGGGAACCGTGATTGTATGCAACATCTGGGGCAAGGGGATGGTCAAAATTTTGCCTATCCTGCTGGGAGTCTTGGTCAGTTACGCGGTAGCGCTGGTTACCCACTCAGTGGATTTTACGGCGATCAACGAAGCGGACTGGCTCGGAATCCCCATACACCCGAGTGAAATGGGTCTTTTTGCGATTGACGGTAGCCCCGCCTTCATCAGCGCGCTGTTTACCATCGTGCCCATCGCGCTCGCTACCATGATGGAGCACGTCGGCGATATCGCCGCGATTTCGGCTACCACCGGCAAAAACTATATTCGGGACCCCGGCCTCAACCGCACCCTGATGGGTGATGGCCTGGCCACAGCAATGGCGGGTCTGCTGGGCGGCCCCGCGAATACGACCTACGGCGAGAATACCGGCGTTTTGGCCCTGACCAAAATCTATGACCCCAAGGTGATTCGCTTAGCAGCCGTATTTGCGATTCTTTTGAGCTTCAGCCCCAAGTTCGAGGCCGTCATCAACACCATTCCTTCCGGTATCGTGGGCGGCATCAGCTTTATTCTCTACGGCATGATTTCTGCCATCGGCGTGCGCAATGTAGTTGAAAATCAGGTCGATTTTACAAACAGCCGCAATCTGATTATCGCCGCTGTGATTCTGGTCTGCGCCCTGGGATTTAACTCGGTGGGCGGCATTACGTTTGCCGTGGCGGGCATTTCCATCAATTTGTCTGGTCTTGCCATCGCCGCCATCGCGGGCATTTTGCTCAATGCGATTCTGCCCGGCAACACCTATGAATTTGATGACAGCACGGGCACCGGCGAGGGCGCCAGCCTGCGCATCTGAAAATCCTGTCTGCGCGTTACCGCCGCCAAGCGCGCGCAAGCGCAGCGGCCACGGCGTCGATATCCTCTTCTCGCAGCGCGGCATAACCGGCTACCACCGTGTCGGGTGTACAGCTTTCATAGTCTGTCATGTAATACGCACCCAGGCCCCGCAGCCGTACACCCTCGGCGGCGGAAGCAGCGACCATAGCGCCTTCTCCGCCTGCGCCCGGGTAGGTCAGCAGAAAATGCAGGCCGCTGTGTGTGGCGCGCAAGGTAAGCCCGTCCCCGAGGTTTTTGTGTAGCGCGACGGCGAAATGTTCCATGCGGCGTTTGTAGGCCAGCCGCATGCGGGCGATGTGCCTCGAAAATTGACCACTTGCCATAAAGCGGCACAGCGTCATCTGCTCAACGCGGCTTACCGTGTTGGCGTAAACGGCAAAATCTCGCTGATAAACAGCCAATAGTTTCTGCGGCAGTACCATGCAGGCAATTCGGATGCCTGGCGCGAGACTTTTGCTGAATGTAGTCAGGTAGACGACGTTCGCATCGGGACCTGCCATCCCCTGCAGACTGGGCAGCGGTTTTGTGTCAAACCGAAATTCCGAGTCATAGTCGTCTTCCAGTATCCATCGATCCGGCTCATCGGCCGCCCAGCTCAGCAGCTGTGCGCGCCGGCGGGCCGGCATTGTTACACCCGTCGGAAAATGATGGCTGGGTGTTACATAGCATAGATCGGCACCGCAGGCCTGCAGCGCGGTAACGGAAAGACCGTCTTCGTCGATCGAGACCGGCAGGCAGGCAATGCCGCTGTTTTGCAGCACCGCGCGTGTGCGCAGATAACCCGGATTTTCAATGGCAACTGTGCGATGTGCAAACAGATGCGCTAAGCAGCCTAGCAAGTATTCGATACCTGCTCCCACAATAATTTGATCGGCACTGCCTATAACACCGCGGTATTCACTTAAGTAAGCGGCAATCTGTGTGCGCAAGTCCCATTCTCCCTGCATTTCTCCGCGCTGTAACAAGGAGGGATCTTTGTATAAAAGATCCCTCTGAATGCGTGCCCAGCCGGAAATGGGGAAAAGCGCTGTGTCTACACTGCCGGTGGATAGGTCATATTGGTAACGTGCGCTGGCTGTTTTCGAGGATCCGTCATCGGCAGCAGAAATAGGCTCTTTCTGCGTACCGGTACCGACACGCTCCTGCGCACCTGGCGCTGCATTCGCTTGCGCATGCTGTGTCGGACGGTTATGCAAAAGTCCGCCTGTCTCCTGCACAAAAAAGCCGCGGCGCTGCTCTGAGAGTACAAGGCCTTCGGCGGCCAACATCTGGTAGGCACTGTCTACCGTGCTGACGCTTACACCAAGCCTCGCCGCCATGCTGCGCCTGCCCGGCAGTGCACTGCCGGGCGTCAACGCACCGCTCTTAATATCCGCAGCCAGCGCCGCGTAAAGCTGCTCATACAGCGGCATATTGCGCTGTGTTTCTAATGCAATCACTGCATAACCCCCTTTTTCTGGATGCACCTCAGGCGCTGTCATGAATTGATGCAAAGAGCAATTTTTTGCTTGTGTTTGCGCTGTGCAACAAAACGGCACACCGTTTTTCCTCTGTTGTGCCCGCTTGCCTGCCGGTGGCAGTGCCGGTCGCGTTTGCCCATCTGGCCCTATAAAAAAATTAAAAACTGGTTATTTTAATAAGGCCAGTTTGTAGTATGATACATACTACCCGATGCCCACGACATTGTCAAGTATGCCAAGTCGCTTTGACGTGTATGGACACATTGCGATCTGTTCGGGCAACAAAGGGCCTGTGCATTGTTGCTGTGCACTTCGGTTCTGGCACAATGCCTGATTCTAACGGGTTGTATTTTGAAAATCCAGGGGGTGGTTTTGTGCAAACAACGGTTTTGTGGTTCATTTTCTTTGTGGTGGTAGTGTTCACGCTGCTAATCGTGGTGTTGAGTAAGACGCGGTTTTCCGTTCAAAAAATCAGCCTGATCGGGATCATGGCTGCGCTCAGTTTGGTGGCGTACCTGTTCTTCCGCATACCCAACATTTTAGGAACAGGCTCCAGCTTTCATCTGGGCAATACATTCACAGCGCTGACGGCGCTTCTTTTGGACGGCGTATCCGGAGGTTTGGCGGGCGCGATTGGATTGGCTCTGGCGGACGTGATGGCCGGCGATCCCGGCTATGCAATCACAACGTTTTTGCTCAAATTTATCATCGGTGTTGTCTGTGGTGCCGTTGCGCACAAGGGCTTCCGTCTACGCCAGCGCCGCCCTGCCGACGGCGCCTCGTACTACCTTGCCGTAACGGCGAGCGCTGCCAGTGGGCTCTTGGTCAATGTGGTTACGGATCCGCTTTTCGGCTATTTCCGCAACCGTTTTTTATTCGGTCAACCGGAGGAACTGGCATCTGTCTTTGTCAAGGTGGCAAGCGGGGTCACCCTCGTCAACTCGCTTCTGAGCACGGTTTGCACCGTTTTTCTGTACCTTGCCTTGCGGCCTGCCCTGCAGCGTGCGAAACTGCTGCCCGACGCGTAAAGGCTGGCGGGTTCTCGCTCAGAAGAGCCTAGAACGCCCGCGCCGTTTTCTCTTAGAAGAACATCTGCCTGGCTCTGCCGTCCACGTTCGGCAGATCGCGTTACGCACAGAAGGGACTAGCTGAATTTGTGAAAATTGTCAAACTACTGGAACAATCCACCGCAAAGGTGTATAATGGGGCATCTTTTAGCTTGTTCGGAGTGGGATTATGTCGGGTGACCCGTCTGGGGAAAAGCGCAGGAGCGCACAGCGCGCAAGGATGTGCGGGGTTCTGACTCTATGTTGCTTCGCAGTTGCCGTTTCCGTTGGCTTTGCTCTTGTTTTAGAGCGTTCTGGTCGCGGTCTCCCGGCATTCTGGAACGGCGGCGATAATGCCTCACAGGCTGACGTGACCGACGATGGGGCCGCTCCTTTGGGCGTCGACGACTACGAGATCGCAAACAGCGGCATCGACGCAGAGCGCTATCCCGACACCGTGCTGCCGCACACCCGTGATGCGGGGCAGGCCTACGTGGACAGTACGCTCTTTTTAGGCGACAGTAACACCGTTCGGATGTACCGCATGTATGCGTATTGCACGGCAGAAAACGCCATCGGGTCGGTGGGTATGGCGGCGCGGTCGCTGGCCTCCTTTGCCTGTGTCGGGTTTGCGGGTTATCCGTATTTTGTCACTATGCCGCAGGCGGTGGCGCTTATGCAACCAGAGCGTGTCATCATCACCTTCGGCACCAATGATCTGGCTTCGGGCACCAGCACGCAGGATTTTATCGACGACTACCAAAACGGGATTCAAGCCGTACAAGATGCTTACCCGAGCGTGGATATCATTGTCAATTCCATTCCTCCGCTGGGCCGCTCTTTCGGTGGGGAGGATCCCGCGCAGGATGTGGTCGATGAATTCAACCGTGGCATTGTGGATATGTGTAGCCGAAACGGGTGGAAATTTTTAAACAGCGCCGAAGCCCTGAAGGACGGCGAGACAGGTTATGCGAAAGATGGCTACACCGAGACAAGCGACGGAGTTCACTTGACAGAATCGGCGATGAAGGTGCTGTTTGCCTACATCCGGACACACAGCTATATAACAAAAGACGATCGCCCGCTCCTCACCGAAATTCCGGAGCGGTCAGAGGATCTCGATGTGGTGGCGATGTATGCGCTGCAAAATACGCCCTACCCCGGTTTTGACGCCGACGGCGATCCCGAACAGATGGCCGGAGAAGAGAGGAATGGCGCCGGCGAACCCGGTACCGTTCCTTCCCAAAAAGCAGAAAACGAAACCGCTGGCGGATGAGCGGAAAAAGATCCGTCGATCCGTCAGCAGCGTGGGCGGGGGTAAAACCCTATCCGTTTTGTTCAGTCCTGCTCTTCTAAAACGCGATGGATGCAGGCCATGCTCTCTTCGCTGATGACATGTTCGATTCTGCAAGCATCGCGCTCCGCCGTCTCGCGGCTGACACCGTATTTTTCCAGTAGCTTCGTCAGTGTGCAGTGACGATCATATACCTGCAGCGCGAGCGCGCGGCCTACCTCCGTCAGAGTCAAAGCGCCGTCGCGCGGATCCATTTCCAATAGATGCGCATCCTTCAACAGCCCGATCGCGCGGCTCACGCTGGGCTTTGTTACGCCCAGACGTTCGGCTACGTCGATACTGCGCACATAGCCCTTCTCTTCGCTCAACAGCAAAATGGTTTCGAGATAATCTTCACGGGATTCCGTTGGGCGCATGGCAGCGGCCCCCTTTCTTTGGCGTGTCGCACCGGCAACACCAACCTTGAGGCGCATCGTTTATTTTGCGCACGGGAGCGGCCCTTGCCATTCGCTATTGACGATCTTAAGGTGGCAGGCCCGTGCGCCGCCGGCAAGACGCAACGCTTTTTTCCATTGTAACGCGTTTTGCGCGGCTTGTAAAGCGCGCCCCGTAACAAAAGCACGTATAAAAATATGCAAAACAGCCAATTTATATGGCCGAAAGCATTGATTTCTTGGCATATGGCAATGTATAATGGGGCAAGACAGTCCCGGCGGCACGACGCCGGCGCCGCGGGCAGAGAAGGAGTGTATTGAAGATGGGTTTTTTTGATTTTTTAAAAAAGAAAGAAGAACCGGAGGCACCCGCGCCCAAGGCGCCGGTAGAGGTCACGTTCCCTGTCGTGATCGCGGCTGACACAAAGGGAACGACCATGGCGATGGAAGCAGTGCCCGACCCCGTGTTCAGCCAGGGCGTGCTGGGCGTTTGCTGCGGCATCGATCCGGAAGAAGGCAAGGTGTATGCCCCAGTGGACGGCGAGGTCACGCAGGTCGCCGATACCAGCCACGCGTTGGGTTTCAACGGCGCGGGCGGCATCGAGGTTCTGATTCACATCGGTGTCGATACCGTTGACATGAACGGGGACGGCTTTGTCACGAAAGTTAAGGTCGGCGACACCGTCAAGAAGGGTCAGCTTGTGCTGACAATGGATTTAGCCAAGATCAAAGCGGCAGGTCACCCGGCAACTGTGATCACAGTCATCACCAACAGCGATGATTTTGCCGGCGTGGAGTTGGTTGCTTCCGGTCATGTCGAGCCGGGAGACGACCTGCTTAAGATCAGCAAGTAGTTTTTTCTTCTAAAAGGTGCGAAGCGGGTCGTTTTTGCTCTAATCGATAGGGTGGTGATCTGTTTTCGCACCGCGCATTTTAGAGCTTTAGGCGAGGAGTATTTATCCTATGCGTGTTGGGCTGGACATCGGTTCCACCACGATCAAATGTGTGGTTTTGGCTGAGGACGGAACGCTGCTTTGGTCTGATTACCAACGCCATTTTAGTCATATCATTGAAAAAACGCAGGAGATGCTCAGCACAATCACGGCAAAGAACCTGGTGGGCGAGCAGGTACTGTTGGCTGTATCCGGATCCGCCGGCATGGGTTTGGCGGAGCGATGCGGCCTTCCTTTTGTGCAGGAAGTCTTTTCCACCCGCGTAGCGGCAAACCGCTTGGCACCGGGAACAGACTGTATCATCGAGCTGGGCGGCGAGGATGCCAAAATTCTGTTTCTTACAAATGGAACCGAGGTCCGCATGAACGGAAGCTGCGCCGGTGGTACCGGCGCGTTCATCGATCAGATGGCGACGCTGCTCAAGATGAGCGCCGACGAGCTGGACAAGGCGGCTGCCGGGGCGCAGCGGACGTATACCATCGCCAGCCGTTGCGGTGTCTTTGCGAAAAGTGATATTCAACCGCTCATCAACCAGGGCGCACAGGCGGGGGACATCGCTGCCAGCATCTATCAGGCGGTTGTCAACCAGACCATAGCGGGTCTTGCGCAAGGCCGACCGATCCAGGGCAACGTGCTTTATCTGGGCGGACCGCTCACGTTTTCGGCGTCGCTGCGCGCGAGCTTTGACAAAACGCTCCACACAAAAGGCGTCTGCCCGCCAAACAGTCTCTATTATGTGGCAATGGGGGCTGCCTTTTATGCGGACGAGACGTTTTCACTCTCTGATGTGGCCAAGCGTCTGGTGCAGGCCGGCGCACAGGCAACGTATGCGAGCCAGCCGCCGCTGTTCGCGAACAGAGAGGAATACGAGGCCTTCCACGCCAGACATATGCGAGCCTGTGTGCCGCATGTGCCTTTTCGCGCGGATTGCGGGCCGGTGCATATCGGTATCGATGCCGGATCCACCACCATAAAGCTGGTAGTGATCGACGATGACGCCCAGATTCTGTATACAAAATACCGTCCCAACCTGGGCAACCCGATCCCTATGGTTCGCGATACGCTGCTATCGCTGTACGCAAGCCATCCCGGCCTGGCGATTGCCAGCGTGACAGCCACCGGCTACGGGGAAGAGCTGATCAAGAACGCCTTCCATACGGACGAAAACGTGGTTGAGACGGTCGCGCACTTCACCGCGGCGCGGCATTTCCTGCCCGATGTCGATTTCATCATTGATATCGGCGGTCAGGACATGAAGTGCTTTAAGATTGAGGATGGGGCGATCAGCAATATTTTCCTCAACGAGGCCTGTTCCTCCGGGTGCGGCAGCTTTTTGCAGACGTTTGCCCAGGCGATGGGTTATGATGTCAAGGAATTTGCGGCGCTGGGATTATTTGCGGATCGACCTGTGGATCTTGGAAGTCGCTGTACGGTCTTCATGAATTCCAGCGTCAAGCAAGCCCAAAAGGACGGTGCCAGCATTGAAAATATCTCAGCCGGTCTTTCCATTTCGGTCGTAAAAAACGCGCTCTACAAAGTCATTCGCGCCGCCAGTGCGGCGGAACTCGGGCGCAAAGTGGTGGTACAGGGCGGAACCTTTTACAATGAGGCCGTTTTGCGCGCCTTTGAAAAAGAGATGGGCATCGAGGTCATCCGGCCCGACATCGCCGGCCTGATGGGCGCCTACGGCGCTGCGCTGTACGGATGTAAAAAAGCGAAGAACGGCGCGAAGAGCAGCGTGCTGAGTGAGGCACAGCTCAAAAACTTTCGGCATGAGGTGCGCAGCGTCACCTGCCAGGGGTGCACAAACCACTGCCAGCTTACCGTAAATGCGTTCGCGGACGGAAAGCGATACATCTCCGGCAACCGCTGTGAGAAGCCCATCACCGGCAAAGCGACGGATGATACCCTAAATCTGTATGCGGCCAAGCTCGCGATGCTCAAAAGCTACTGCGATCGTCCCACGGATCCCGAGGTGCTGCAGGGCAAAGCACCGCGCGCGACGGTGGGCATTCCGCTCTGCCTCAACCTATACGAGCTGCTGCCTTTTTGGCATACGCTCTTCACAAAGCTCGGCTTTGCGGTCAAGGTCAGTCCAGTCTCCACGCGTGCACTTTACCAGGCGGGGCAGGCGACCATACCCAGCGATACCGCTTGCTTCCCAGCCAAGCTGAGCCACGGCCACATTGATGCGCTATTAAAAGCCGGGGTCGACGCGATTTTTTATCCCTGTATGAGTTATAATTTTGACGAAGGGTTGGGCGATAATCATTACAACTGCCCGGTTGTTGCCTATTATCCTGAGGTCTTGGCCGGAAACTGCCCGGATCTAAGCAAAACGATCTTCATAAACGTGTATGTCAATATCGAGCGTCGGCAGGATTTTACCCGGAAGTTTCCGCATATTCTGGAGAAATATTTCCCCGGTATCCCACCGCGCCAGTACAAAGTGGCCATCGATGCCGCCTATGACGAGTATGCCCACCACATGGCACAGGTGCGCCAAAAGGGGCAGGAGATCATCGACGCCGCACGCGCACAGGGCAAACACATCATTGTGTTGGCGGGGCGGCCCTACCACGTCGATCCGGAGGTCAACCACGGCATTGACAAGCTGATCATCCGCCAGGGCGCGGCCGTGGTCACCGAGGATTCCGTCAGCCATCTTGTTGAAAAATTCCCCACACAGGTTCTCAACCAGTGGACCTACCACAGCCGCCTGTATGCTGCTGCCAAATATTGCACCACCCAGCCCGATATGGATCTTGTGCAGCTGGTCAGTTTCGGTTGCGGCCTGGATGCCATTACGGGTGATGAGACAAGAGAGATTCTGCAGCGCGGCGGCAAGCTGTACACGCAGCTCAAAATCGACGAGATCACCAATCTGGGCGCTGTCAATATCCGTCTGCGCAGCCTCTTTGCGGCGCTGGAAGAAAGACAGCAGGAGAAAAACAAACCCAAAGAAAACGAACGACAGTCCTGATCGGCGCAAGAGTTCATTCGTTTACCCTCCCGGTGCAGTTAAGACCGAGTGTATCTCCTAGGCGGTTACGTTTCATTCGGTCCGAAGGCGACACTGTGTGCAGCGCAAGATGGTACAAAAACGAGGCTTTTCGGTATGGAATACATGACTCCGAATTTTACCCCTGACATGGTCAAAACGCACAAAATTCTCATCCCGAATCTAGCGCCCACCCAGTTTCGCATAATGTCGGCGGCACTGGAGGCCGAGGGCTACAACATCGAGGTTTTGGGCAACTGCGGCAGCAGTGTGGCACAACTGGGCCTGCAATACGTTCATAACGATACCTGCTACCCGGCGCTGCTCGTCATCGGCCAGTTCCTTGACGCACTGGGCAGCGGGAAATATGATCTGGAGCACACGGCGCTGTGCATCACGCAGACCGGCGGTGGTTGTCGCGCCTCCAATTACATCAAACTGTTGCGCAAAGCGCTGGTGCGCGCCGGCTACGGCAACATACCGGTCGCCTCTTTAAACTTCTCCGGACTTGAGAAAGACAGCGGATTGCCCCTCAGCATAGGGCTTTTGTACCGGCTGGTCATCGCCATTGAATATGGCGACCTGATCGCCGCTCTGCGCGCCCAGGTGCGCGCCTACGAGGATGTGCCCGGAACGGCAGAGGCGCTGACAGAAAAATGGATCAACACGGCGCGCGACTGGATCTACACGGGGAAGGGCTGCGGCGCGAACGCGATCAAAGAGAACTTTGAGGCGATCGCGGCGGATTTCGGCGCGGTACCCATGACCCGCACACCCAAAATCAAAGTCGGCGTGGTGGGGGAGATTTACGTCAAATATTCTCCCCTTGGAAATAATGACCTTGAAAAATTCCTGGAGAGCCAGGACTGTGAGGTCAATATTCCCGGCCTGATGGGATTCATTGAGTATTGCGTTGCTAATTATCGAATTGACGTCAATTTTTACGGGGGAAATCATGTGATCGCGAAGGGGGCGGACCTTCTGCTGCGCTACCTGGACTCACTTGGCATGTCGGCTGCACAGGCCATGCGCCGCCACGGCTTTTACGCCCCCGGATCCTTTCGCGACTTGATGAAAAAGCCCGAGGGGGTTATCTCGCTGGGTGCGAAAATGGGGGAGGGCTGGTTGCTCACCTCTGAAATGCTGGAACTGGTGGAGAGCGGGTATCCGAATATCGTCTGTGCCCAGCCGTTCGGCTGCCTGCCCAACCACATTGTCGGCAAGGGCATGATCAACAAGATCCGCGCCTTGCACCCACAGGCGAACATCACCGCCGTCGATTATGACCCCAGCGCCACACGCGTCAACCAAGAAAACCGCATCAAGCTGATGCTGGCTGTTGCACGCGAGAATCTGGAGGCTGAGAAGGCTGGCTGAAGGGGATTGGCCAGAGCATGAGCGCGCTATTCTTTGGTAAAAGACAAATGGATGTGCGGCTTTCCCTGCGGGGCAAACTACACAGTCGAATAAAAGGGCAGAAAAGAATAAGGGGCGTCAACCGACGCCCCCGTTTTGTGTGCGCAAATAACCGCGTTTTTTGCAAGTGATGTAATAATACGGTATTTCAAACAGCAGCATGGCACACCAACCGGCGGCACAGGCAAACGCGATGCCCACAATGCCGTAGCGCGGTGCGAGCAGGGCCGTGCCCAGAAACCGCAGCGAGATTTGGATGGCGGTTCCCAGCATCGTGGTGACCATCTTGCCGACGCCGCGGTAGAATCCCTGAAACCCATTGGTGAGCGCCGGCAAAAGGTAAAAAAACGCCATCCAGCCTAAGTACCGACTGCCGAGGTCTACGATTTCCGCCGTGCCCTCACCGGATACAAAGAGCGCGACGATGGGCGCACGGAAGAGCGCTGTGACAGTGCCGATCAACAGCCAGTATCCCACCTCTAACTGGATACCGGCGGCAAAACCGGGCCTGATTCGATCCGGTTTCTTTGCGCCGCGGTTCTGTGCGATGTAGGTGGCGATGGCAGCCGAGATGCCCTGCTCCGGAATGCAGGCGAAGTCATCCATGCGCGTCACTGCGTTGTAGGCTGCCATTGTGTTGATGCCCAGCGCATTCACCTGCCCCTGAATGAACACCTTGCAGACCGGCTGTATCGCCTGCTGCAGTGCCGAAGGCCCGCCGTATCGCAGCAACTTGCCGGCGAGCGCGCGCTCCACGCGCCACTGCCAAGCGCGTGGGCAGAGTTCGCGCACACGATACCGCATATAGCCCCCAGCCAGAACTGTGCTTGCGACTTGCGCCACGACGGTGGTGACGGCGCTGCACACGATGCCAAAGTGCAGGATCCCCAAAAAGACGCAGTCCAGCGCGATGTTGAGCAAGGAGCTGAAAGCCAGAAAGCGCAGCGGTGTTTTGGCGTCTCCGACGCTTTTGAGCGCCGCCGCCAGCGCATTGTAAAAAAAAGTAAACGGAACGCCCAAAAAGGTGATCCTCAGGTACAAAACGGTGATTGGTAGAATGTCGGTCGGAACGTCCAAATGCAACAAAACAGCGGGGGCGAGCGCGATCCCAACCGCCGTCACCGCACAGCTCACCGCGCCGCCCGACAGCATGGTGGTAGCCAGCGTGCGGCGCAGCGTATCCCAGTCTTTGGCGCCGTAACATTCGCTCATCAGTACACCGGCGCCCACGCAGACCCCGGAGATGGCGAGAATGGCCAAGTTCATCAGCGGCGCCGCGGCACCCTCTGCCGCCAAGGCGCTGCGTCCGATAAACCGCCCCGCGATCATCGCGTCGGCGGCATTGTAGGCGAGCTGCAGCCAATTGCCCAAAAGGATCGGCAGCGCATAGCGCCCAAGATGGCTGCGCGGCGCGCCAACCGTCATATCCTGCATACGATTCTTCCCAATGATAATTTTTCCTGCCTGCGCTTACGCGCACAAGCCAACTACCACGAACAAACTACACACTGCCTTCTTGTGGCACCGTCCGATACATCTCACAAGCGCAACGCGTCGGAAGACATTTCTGGCTGTGCGGATCCAGGGTAGCTCAGTTCTTTTTCCGGCTCTGTGCCTTCATGCGCAGGTCGTGGTCCAAGATGCGCTTGCGAATGCGCAGATCGTGCGGCGTAACCTCCAGGAGTTCGTCGTCGGCGAGAAATTCCAGACAGGCCTCCATGCTCATTTTGGATACCGGAACAAGGCGCAGCGCATCGTCGCTGCCAGAGGCGCGGGTGTTGGTCAGATGTTTGGTCTTACAAACGTTGACCGTGATGTCCTCCGCGTTGGGGGTATACCCCACGACCTCGCCGGCATAAACGCGCTCGCCGGGCAAGACCAGAAGCGTGCCGCGCTGCTGAGCGTTAAAAAGACCATAGGTCACGGCCTCTCCAGTGTCAAAACTGATCAGGGATCCCGTGTTGCGTGTGGCGATCTCGCCCTGCCAGACATCATAGCCGTCAAAAATGGTATTCATCACGCCTTCGCCGTGGGTATCCGTCAAAAATTGGCTGCGGTAGCCGAAAAGCCCGCGGCTCGGCATGCGAAATTCCAGCCGTGTGCGGCTGCCGATCAGCTGCATGTTCTGCAAAACCGCCTTGCGCGCGCCCAGCGCCGTCATCACGGCGCCCTGGTACATCTCCGGCACATCAATGACGACGCGTTCCATTGGCTCTGTTGTCACGCCGTTTTCTACCCTTGTCAGCACGCGGGGAGGGCTGACCTGCAGCTCATAGCCTTCGCGGCGCATCGTCTCGATTAAAATCGACAGATGCATTTCGCCGCGGCCCATCACGCGGAAGGCCTCGGTGGTGGCGGTGTCCTCAACTTTCAAGGCGACGTCTTTGAGCAGCTCTCGGTACAGCCGTTCCCGAATTTGGCGTGAGGTGACATACTTTCCGTCCTTTCCCGCAAAGGGGCTGTCATTGACCGAAAAGGTCATCTCTACCGTGGGTTCGTTGATCTTTAAAAACGGCAGCGGCGAGGCCGCCCCGTCAGTTTCGCATAAAGTGTTGCCGATGTTGATCTCAGAGAGCCCTGCGAAGGCGACGATATCCCCGGCGCTGGCCTCTTCCACGGCCTCGCGGCCGTTGGCCTTAAAGTCGAACACCTTGTTGACGCGGCCGGTCCAGTGCAGGTCGGGGTCGTGCCAGTCGCACACCTGCACCTGCTGCCCAACCTTCAGTTTGCCGCTCTGGATGCGACCCACGCCCATGCGGCCGACATAATCGTTGTAATCCACGCTGGATACAAGCAG
Source organism: uncultured Subdoligranulum sp. (assembly GCA_964560675.1). Classification (GTDB taxonomy): domain Bacteria; phylum Bacillota; class Clostridia; order Oscillospirales; family Ruminococcaceae; genus Gemmiger. Next base: position 86,859 of record CAZLMA010000004.1, read on the forward strand.
TTGCAGCGGTGCGTCCGGGTCGCCTTCGGGCGGATCGACATATTTGAGGATCGTTTCAAACAGCGGTTTTAGGTCAGTACCGGTCTGTTTCCCGGTCCAGTCATAGCTGGCGGTTCCGTTGCGCCCGGAGCAGAACACCATAGGGCTGTCGAGCTGTTCATCGGTCGCACCCAGATCCATCAGCAGTTCTAAGATTTCGTCAATGACTTCCTCCACACGGGCGTCCGGCCGATCTACCTTGTTAACAGCGATCACGAGCGACAGATTTTGCTGCAGCGCTTTTTCCAGAACAAACCGCGTCTGGGGCAGACATCCCTCGGCGGCATCCACCAACAGCAGCACGCCATTGACCATCTTGAGCACACGCTCCACCTCGCCGCCAAAATCGGCGTGACCGGGCGTATCTACAATATTAATTTTGACGCCGTTATATACACAAGAGCAGTTTTTGGCGAGAATGGTGATGCCGCGCTCGCGCTCGATATCGCCAGAATCCATCACCCGTTCCGCAACCTGCTGGTTCGCTCTAAACGCACCCGACTGCTTGAGCATTTGGTCGACGAGTGTTGTTTTTCCGTGGTCAACATGAGCAATTATTGCGATGTTACGTAAATTTTCCTGCCTCATTCCATCTGCGCACTCCTTTTAAAATCCCATAAGAACCGAGGGTATTCTACCCCGCCACCGGGCACTTGTCAAGGGTGGCCACTTGCGGTACAATGGGTAAAAAGCGCAGGAACTGCCCATGATAGATACGCAAAAAGCAAATGGAGATACGCGAATGGCTACACCGAATATCCGCCGCAAAGTCAATATAATTGGTCACCAAAATCCGGACACCGATTCCATTTGTTCGGCGCTTGCCTATGCCTGGTTTAAAAATCGGGACACGAGCGTCGTGTATGAGGCGCGGCGAGCCGGCAAGGTCAGCCTGGAAACACAGTTTGTTCTGGATTATTTCGGGGTGGAGGCGCCGCGGCTCTGTACAGACGTAAGTCCCCAAATCAAGGACATTGATATCCGCGAGCAGCCCGGCATTGACGGAGAAATGAGCTTGCGTGATGCCTGGATCCGAATGCGCGATACCGAGTGCGATACCTTGTGCGTCATCGATGAGAGCCGTGCGCTGCAAGGCTTGATCACTGTCAAGGACATCGCCAACGCCAACCTGGATCTGTTGGACGTCGGGGTGCTGGCCGAGGCCCACACGAGCTGCCATAATGTTTTGACAACACTCAACGGCACGCTTATCACAGGGGATGAGCTGTCTACCTTTACGCGGGGGAAGATCCGCATCGGCACTACGCCCCAGGCGATGGAGGCACAGCTGGAAGCAGGCGACATTGTACTCGCCGACCGCTGCGAGACCCAGACTTGCGCCCTGGAATGCGGCGCAGGCTGCCTGATTGTCTGCAACGGCGCGGATGTGCCGCGCACGGTTTTGGCACGTGCGCAAGAAAACGGCTGCACTGTCATTGCCACCGGCTATGATACCTACGCCACGGCGCGCCTGATCAACATGGCGGCGCCGGTAAGGCATTTTATGGTACGGGAAAACCTGCTGCTGTTCAACGTCAACACATCCATCGAGGATGCCGGCAAGGTGATGGCGCGTGTGCGGCATCGTTATTTCCCGGTTTTGGATGAGCAGGGAAAATACACTGGCATGGTTAGCCGGCGAAACCTTCTAAACCTGCACCGCAAGCAAGTGATTTTGGTGGATCACAACGAGCGCAGCCAAGCTGTAGAAGGGTTGGAGCAGGCGGAAATTTTGGAGATCATCGATCACCACCGCATCGGCGACCTGCAGACAAGCGGTCCGGTCTATTTCCGCAACGTGCCGGTAGGGTGTACCGCCACCATTTTGTACCGGATGTTCTGCGAGGCGAATGTAACCCCGCCAAAGCAGATCGCGGGGCTGCTTGTCTCCGCCATTCTCAGCGATACGCTGCTGTTTCGCTCCCCGACTTCCACCCCGCTCGATGAGGACGCTGCCCGTGCGCTCGCGCGTATCGCGCAGGTGGATATCCCTGTTTTTGCGCAGCGAATGTTTGAAGCGGGCGGCGACTTGACCGGCAGGAGCGCCGAGGATGTCTTTTTCTCTGATTTTAAAGTGTTCAGCCGCGGCGACATCAAATTCGGCGTTGGGCAGTCCAGCTACATGACGCGGAAGAACCGCACCGCCGCCGAGACGTTGATTCGCCCCTTTTTGCCCAAGGCGCTAAGCGAGGCAGGTTTACCGATGATATTCTACATGTTCACTGATGTGCAGTCTCAGTCCACGGATCTGATGTGCATCGGTGCGGGTGCGCAAGACATCGTGCGCGACGCATTCGGCGTGGAATTCCACGACGGCAAGGCGAAGCTCGAAAATATTGTCAGCCGCAAAAAGCAGCTGATTCCCGCCCTGATGACCGCTATGCAGGTGAAGCAGTAAATACTTGGATACCATACGGCGAGTTAGGAGCGGTCTGATACAGGGCATTTCGCCGCAAATGTGATGGAAGAAAGAGGGGTTGGTGTCTATGAACGCACTTTTACAAGCTGAACATCGTAACTGGGTTCTCAGATGCATTTATGACTGGGATTTAGATCGCTTTGATTTGTCAGCAGACGGATATTTACACATAATCAGAAAGTATTTGAAATGTAAAGTGCATAGTATGGTACAGGAATTCGGTCAGGAAACTTACAGTTTAAAAGTGAAAAGAATTGTAGACTATATGGTCTATCACATTGCAAGTGATCTCACACTTCATCAAATCGCAGAAGAATTTAATTATTCGCCGGCCTATGTTAACAGGCTGCTCAAAAGCGAGACAGGCTATTCTGCCATGTAGTACATAAGGCAAAAACGCATCGCGCTGGCAAAAACAATGCTCCTTACAAGTGATACGCAAGTTGCGGAAATTGCTGTAGCTGTGGGTCACAAGGACGTCAATTATTTTTCACGCGTTTTCCATCAGGTGGAAAACATGCCGCCAACGGAATGACGTACAGCCAGACTTGCAACAGGGCATGATTAGCGTGGGTGGGTATGTCTAGGTGTATATATCGATAGGTCTATAATTCGTTCTTATGAACAATCACTTTGAGATTGGCGGTTGATATCCGAGCGCTAAAGTGGTATACTTCCCTTGTTAAGAGAGCTAAAAACAACCCCGCAATACCGAAAGTTCCGCATTTGGGCTTTGGGATACGGGTTTTGAAATGCACTACGCTCTACTCGGACGGGACGAGAATTACCCGCCCGAGCTCTGTTTTTTCTCACCGGAAAGGAGGCAGCCCATGTCCGATTACGCAGCGATTAATAAGGAAGCCGCCATCTTTACGGCTGTCTGTGAGCGCAACGACCATATCGACCCCGAGTTATTCAAGCAATATCAGGTCAACCGCGGCTTGCGGGATATGAACGGTAAAGGTGTGATTACGGGCCTGACCAATATCTCCCGAATTGACTCGTTTGAAGAACGGGACGGCAAGATGGTTCCCTGCCCGGGCAAATTGTGGTACCGCGGCTATGATGTCTACGATCTGATTCGCGGTCTGCGCGGCCAGCGCTTCGCATTTGAAGAAGCCGCCTATCTTTTGCTGCTGGGAGAACTGCCCAATGCCGAGCAGCTGGCCATGTTCCGTCGCACCATGTCGGCCTGCCGGGATCTGCCGACCAACTTTATCCGAGATGTCATCATGAAAGCGCCCAGTAGCGACCTGATGAATTTGCTCACTCGCAGTGTGCTGACACTGGCCAGCTATGATGATTCCATCGCTGACACCAGCTTGCAGACGCATTTGGAACAGTGCCTTAAACTGATCAGTGTACTGCCGCTTCTGGCGGTCTACGGCTACCATGCCTACAACTACTATCTGCTAGGGGACAGCATGTACATTCATCGCCCGGATCCGTCGCTCTCTACGGCGGAGAATATCCTGCTGCTTCTGCGTCCCGATCAGAGCTATACCGCGCTGGAGGCGCGTGTGCTGGATACGGCGCTTCTCTTGCACATGGAACACGGCGGCGGCAACAACTCCACATTCACCACCCGTGTGGTGACTTCTTCCGGATCCGATACCTATTCTGTTATGGCGGCGGCTCTCTCCAGCCTAAAGGGCCCCAAGCACGGCGGCGCCAATCTCAAAGTGGTTGAGATGATGAGCAACATTGTGCAAAACGTCCATGACCGCAAAGACGAGGAGGAGGTCAAACGGTACCTGGAGCGCATTGTCGATAAAGACGCGTTCGACCACAAGGGGCTTATCTACGGTATGGGCCATGCCGTTTATTCTCTGAGCGACCCGCGCGCCGTGGTCTTTAAGAGCTTTGTGCAGCAGTTGGCTGAAGAGAAAGGCCTAAAAGAGGATTTCGATTTCTACAATATGGTGGAACGCTTAGCCCCGAAAGTCATTGCCGAGAAGCGCCATATCTATAAGGGCGTTTCGGCCAACGTCGATTTCTACAGCGGTTTTGTCTATCAGATGCTGGGTATCCCGCGCGAGCTGTTTACCCCGATCTTTGCCATCGCCCGCATTGTGGGCTGGAGCGCCCACCATATGGAAGAACTCATCAACGCGGACAAGATCATTCGCCCCGCCTATGTCAGTGTCATGCAAAAGCGGACGTATGTTCCACTGGAACAACGCCCGCAGTAAAAATTAGCGTTTTAACGCTTATAGTGACAGCGTGATCTCTTCCCCCGGATGCAAGATCAACTTGCCAGGGCCCTCAAACGCGTCCGCGATCTTTTGATCAAACAGCGCGCCGGGCGCCATGTGGATCGGAACACTGTGCTTGGCGTGTATCGTCTGGGCGCAGGCGCTGGCCTCCTTTACATCCATATTGTAAATGCCGTCGCAGGGCAAGAACGCGTAGTCAATCTTGTCAAGGCGCATGGCGGGCATACTGTCCGTTGTGGAAGTGTCGCCGGCAAAGTACAGCGCCAAATCGTCAACCCCGACCATAAAGCCCACACAGGCTTTGCGGTCGTGGTTTTTGTTATAGGCGGGCGTCGCCATCACCACGATCTCGCCGATCTCGCACTGACCGTACCGCCCATCGCGCAAGAGATCCGCGGCACGCCAGATGCGCCCGCCTTCTTTCAGCTTGACCAGCTGAACCTGGTTGTGGTCACCGTGCTCATGGCTGACGAGAATGCCGTCAGCGGGGCGATCGTACCCTTTGCCGGCAAATGGGTCAATGTAAACGACAGTTCCCCCGGCGCTTGTCAGCCGGAAACTTCCATGCCCCTGATAGAGCAGCTTTGCCATTACATACTCCTTTCTGTTTTGGGCCGTGCGAATACTCGCATGTGCAAAGGCAAGGCAGCGAACACCGAAGGCCCCCGATGCGTGCGCTGTCCTTTTTTGCGGTATCGCCTTATGTTTGCATCTCGTACAGATCGCCTTGTGCGGCTTCCTCTTGGAGCATCGGCTTTATAATTTTCTTCCAGCAGTCGTATAAAAACGCCCCACACAGTATGGTGGATACAAATTCCGCGCAAGGGAACGCCCACCACACTCTATTGACATTCCCGCTCAAACTGAACAGCCAGGCGGTGGGGATCAGCACAACGATCTGGCGCACCACGCTGCCCCACAGCGCCAGCACACCGCGCCCCAGTGCTTGGAAGGTGGCGGTGCTGACAATGTTGAAACCTGCAAACACAAAGTGCAGCGATATGGTGCGCAGCGCCACCTCGCCCAGGTTCATCATGTTTTCGTCGGCGTCAAAAAGGCGCAGCAGGGTGCGCGGTGCCAGCTGCGCGATTGCCATGCCGCATAGCATGATACCGGTGGCGATCAACACGCCCAGCTGGAAAGCCTGTAGGATTCGCTTGGGCTTTCGCGCACCGTAATTGTAACTGATCAATGGCACCATGCCGCTATTCAGGCCGAATACCGGCATGAAGATAAAGCTCTGCAATTTAAAGTACGCGCCGAACACCGCCACCGCCGTTCCGGAGAAGTTAATGAGAATGTTGTTCATGCAAAAGTTCATCAGGCTGCCGATGGCGCTCATCGCGATAGAGGGAACACCCACGGCGTAGATACGGCGCAGCGTATACGCCGACGGCGGAAAGTAGCGCAGCCGAAAATGTAAATCGGGGTTTTTGAATAAATTGAGCAAAATCCCGGCACCGGCGCCGAGCCACTGCCCGGCTACGGTGGCAATGGCGGCGCCCGCCACCCCCAGCTGCGGAGCGCCGAACAGTCCGAAGATCAAAATTGGATCCAGAATGATGTTGGTTAGGGCGCCCAACAGCTGTGTGAACATCGAGGAAGTGGTTCTACCGGTAGCGGTGAGCAGCTTTTCCACCATGCACTGCACAAAAATACCGAGGCTCCACACCGTTACGATGCTCAGGTAATCGACGCCGTACGCGCGGATGGTCTCATCGGGTGTCTGGGCGCGGATGAAAGGACCGGAGAGGAAAAGTCCGCCCAGACAGAACACAGCGCAGGTGCATAGGGACAAGAAAATGCCGTTCATGGCGGCGCGTTCCGCTTCCTCTTGGTTACCCTCTCCTAGGCTCTTCGAGAGATGCGCATTTACGCCCACGCCGGTACCCACCGCGAAGGCAATCATCAGGCTCTGTATGGGGAATGCCAGCGTCAGAGCCGACAAAGCTTCTTCGGCGATATGGGAAACGTAGAAGCTGTCTACGATATTGTACAGCGCCTGCACCAGCATGGAGATCATCATTGGGATAGCCAGGCGAACCAGAAGTGGCCCCACGGGGGCCGTTCCCAGGCGGGATGAGGTAGGGGATTGGCTGCGATTGCTCATGCTGTCTGGGATGCCTCCCTTGCTTTTGCGGCCTGTACGATCAAATCCGCACAGATTTTGTGGCCAAGTGCGGCGTTTAGGCATAAATCGTAATTTTTCGCTTCGCCCCAGCGAATGTCCGTGTAATAGTTGTAGTAACTGGCGCGGGCGCGGTCATGCTTTGCGAGGGTGGCTTCCAATGTCCTTTCGTTTAAAGCGGCGCCTTCTTCTCTCTCCTTCGCGTTTTTAATACGAACAGAAAGTGGTGCGAACACAAAGGTTCGCAACACATTGGGCCGATCCCGCAGCACATAGTCGCCGCAGCGGCCCAGGATGACACAGGACCCCTTCTCTGCCAGTTCCCCTATGATCCGGCTCTGCAGGATATATACCTGATCCGCCAAGGGCAGTGTATTGCCCATCATGTACAAGCTGTAGATCAAGCTGCCGCTGTGCCGATCCTCGCTTGCGGAAATGGCCTCCTCGGAAAGGCCGCTCTTCCTGGCAGCCATCGTAATCAATTCTTTGTTGTACAAAGGAATATCAAGCGTCTGCGCGACGAGACGCGCAATTTCACTGCCGCCCGATGCATATTCGCGCGCCACTGTGATGACCATCGGTTCCATCTGGCCATCTCCTTTCTGCTAAACTGTTGCGACTTTTGTGTAAATCCTTCCAGACTTTGGCGCAAAAGGCGGAACAGCGCGTATTCTTTCTAATCCATTATAACGCCCAGTTTTCAGGAAATCAACGCCTATTTGTTCGGCGTTGCAATGCTCTACATGCCGGGGGCCGTTAGACATTCGGATCGAGAAACTCCCAGGGCAACGCGCATAGTACAGCTGCAACCTTGCTGCGCGTATCCTTGCCACTTCCTGCTTCCGACTTCACAAAAATGCTCATGAATTCAAAGCTCATTCCCTGCGCTTTTTGTCTTATCTGACGAAAAATCTATCACAGCGCATTGGCACTCTCACCTTTATGCGTTCCAGGCCTAGAAAAAAGCGAATGAGTTTGCTAGAATAAAGAAAAAAACAAATGTTTACGAAGGGTTTCAAACTGCCGTGGTTGGGGACAAAACCGCCTTTGGGTAAGAGATCCGACAAGCAGGAGAGAAGAAGTCCTGCACTATTGCAGTACCGGGGAAGAAATTGTGTATTGCGAGGAGAGGAGGCGTTAACCGATGCAGACAAGAAAGAAGACTTTGCACAAGATCCAACCGTCCGATTTGATCGAGCATTACAGTGTAAATCGCTTTAGTTTGATGACGGCTTTGCTCGCTGTTCTCAATGCGCACAACAGCGATGTAACGGATGCCGTCCTGGCACGGTATTTCTTAAAGCATTTTTCCGAGCTGGATTCCCTGAGCATACAAAAAACACAGGAAGAATGTTTTGTCTCTCGCAGCAGTATCCGACGCTTTTGCCAAAGTATTGGCTTCGAAAACTTCTCCGGCCTAAAAGCGGAAGCGCACGAATGGGAGCTGCACCGCACAGCATTCACGAATTATGTCAACCGGCCGGACTTCCCGGCCTACGTCCACCATTCCCTCAGCGAGATGTCTCTGGAAGTCAACCGCTTGGCGGAGTTGCAGAATATGGATGCCCTGGTAGAGCGCATTCATGACAGCCGTGAGATTTATATGCTGACCAGCGATTATTCCAGTATGGCAGCGCGGGAGTTCCAGCAGGAGATGGTCGTCATGGGCAGAATTGTCACCCTGATCACCGATTCCTTCGAGAATTCGGATAAGCTCCAAAGCGCGACGCCACAGGATATCTTGATCACGAGCTCCGCCACCGGAAACTTCGCGATGGCGGTCAACAACCTGGTTCATGAGCTGGACACCTACAAGGTTCTTGTCACCCTCAACCGAGACAAGCGTTTTTTTGGCAGCTATAATACCATTTTTTACTTGAGCGAACAGCAAAAGCTCCATCCAGAGGTTCAGTATCAGCAGCGCAGCGTGTATACACGCTACAGCGTCAATTACTTTTTTGATCTTCTCTATAGCCGGTATGTATGTCGGTTTTTTAAGGAAAGTTCTGCGCCGCGCTGAAAAGGTCAAACCGTGCGCAAACTGCGGCGGTGTTCCATCTGGGGGTTTGCGTTCTGAATCCTATTTATGAATTTTGACGAAATGCGGGATTGATTTTTTCGGAATTCTCCGGAAAAATCTATGAATTATACAAAAAATGCTGGTTCATCCTGGCGATTTTAACAAATGGGGTTCACACATTGAATCCCATTTTTCCTTTTCGTCCAAGTACTATAAAGGTGCAGTTCGGCGTTTCAAAAGTAAGATCCATGCTCGATACCACAGCATAAATTGAAAAGAAGGGAGTTTTTATGTATTACGATCATCCGCCTCGCTTTCCGGAAGGATTTTTGTGGGGTGCGTCCAGCGCCGCCTGGCAGGTAGAAGGCGCTGTCGCCGAGGGCGGACGCACCCCGGCCATCATTGATCTCAATTCCAAAAAGAAAAAGCCGTTCGCAGACAACACCTTTGCCTCGGATCACTACCATCACTACAAAGAGGATGTGGCCCTTATGGCGGAATGCGGCTTTACCAGTTACCGCTTTTCCCTATCTTGGTCGCGCATCATTCCGCATTCCGACGGCAAGGTGAACCCGGAAGGGATCTCGTTTTATAATAATCTGATTGATGAGCTTGTAAGCCACCACATTGAGCCGATTGTCACGCTGTATCATTACGATATGCCGGTTTGGGTTGACGAGGAACTGGGCGGCTGGCATACCCGAAAGGTGATCGACGCGTTTGAACAGTATTGCCGCGTCTGCTTTGAGAACTTTGGGGACCGCGTGAAGTATTGGCTTTCGATCAACGAACAAAATATGCAAATCTGCTATGGCGACTGGCTCGGCGTGTCAAAAGGGTGCACCGACTGGGAGAAGGATCAGTGGAAAATCAACCATATCATGAATTTGTGCCACGCCAAAGCGGTACTGGCTTGTCATGAAATGGTGGAGGACGGCAAGATCGGCCCCGTCCCTGGGTACGTTCCCATCTATCCGGAGACCTGCCGCCCGGAGGATCAAATCGCCGCGATGAACGCAGAGGAATTCACCGAAAAGATCTGGTGTGATACCTACGCGTATGGCGATTACAGCCAGTTTGTGCGCAACTTCTGGAAGAACCATGATATCGACCCGGACATCCGCCCCGGCGACATGGAGCTGCTCAAGGCTGCGAAAATCGATTTTTTCGGCGTAAACTGCTATCGAAGCAACACCGCGAAATTCGCGCCGCATGATGCTCAGGAGCAGGCCTATCTGCTCAACGCCAGCGGTGTCAAAGGAAATCTGAAGTTCCCGGTGGTTCCGGGCCGCTACGCACTGACCGCGAACCCGTATGTCGAATATACCGACTGGGACTGGGAGATTGACCCAAGCTCGATGCGCTATGCGATGCGCTATCTGTGGGATCATTACCATCTGCCGATGGTGATCACCGAGAACGGCTTTGGTGCGCATGAAAGCAAGGACGAGAACGGGGAGGTCCATGATCCCTACCGCATTGATTTTTTGCGCGATACGATCTACCAGCTGGGCCTCGCGATTGAAGACGGCTGCCAAGTAATCGGTTACAACCCTTGGTCCTACACGGACTTGCTCTCAACGGGCAACGGCATGGCCAAACGCTATGGTCTTGTCTACGTAGATACCACAGACGAGGAGCAGAACGCGGCAACGGACATCTCGCAGCTGCCGATGAAACGCATTAAAAAAGATTCTTTCTATTGGTATTCCAAACTGATTCGATCCAACGGGAAGGATTGGGGAAAGGAAATGATCCAGAAATGAGTAAAAAAGACTATAACGCAATGGCACAGCAGATCTTGGAAAAGGTCGGCGGAGTGGGCAACGTCACGCGCGTCAGCCATTGCATGACCCGACTGCGCGTTCAGGTGGCGGACGCCAGTAAACTCGATGAGGCAGCCTGCAAAAAGATTCCGGGTGTTTTGAACCTTGTCATCAACAACGGTGAGTACCAATTCGTCATCGGGCAGGACGTACCCAGCCTCTACGAAGCAATCAATCAGCTGGGGAATTTCACCCAAGGCGGTTCCGTGGAAGACGCCACTGCGCTCAAAGAGGATACGAAAGCGAAAAAAGGCAACGTGATCAGCACAATTCTGGGATTCATAGGCGGTACCTTCAGCCCTGTCATCCCCGTTCTCGTCGCGGGCGGCCTGACCGGCGCCGTCCTCACGCTGTTGACCACTTTCGCCGGTGTCACGACGGAGTCTGGCACTTATCAAATCATTTACAGCATCAATCAGGCGACCTTCTACTTCCTGCCGATCTTCATCGGTTTCAGCGCGGCTACCAAACTCAACAGCAATGGGTATCTGGGCGCATTCCTTGGCGCTATTTTGCTCTACTCCGGGATTAACGGTGTGGAAGGGCTGGATTTCTTCGGCATTCCCGTGGCGACGGTATCGTACAACAGCACCGTGTTCCCGGTGATCCTGGGCGTGCTGTTCATGAGTGTTGTGTACAAGTTCCTGCAAAAGCACCTGCCCGTCTACCTGCGCACCATTTTTGTGCCGCTCATCACGATGCTGATCACGGTACCGGTCACACTCATCGCTCTAGGACCCATTGGCGGTTGGGCGGGCGAACTGTTGGCGGACGGCATCTATGCCATCTACAACGCCATTCCGCCGATTGCCGTCATGTTGGTGGGTTGCTTAACACCGTGGATGGTCTTCTTCGGGATGAACAATGCGACGTATCCGATCGTTTTTGCCCTGATGGCGGCCGTGGGAAGCGACCCACTCATCTGTGCTGGGATGACACCCGCGAACGTCGCCGTGGGCGGCGCCTGCCTGGCGGTAGCCCTCAAGAGCAAGCAGGTTGAAACTCGAAGCGTCGGCATCTCCACCGGCGTTACAGCTCTGTGCGGCATTACGGAACCCGGCGTTTACGGGATTTTGTTCCCGCTCAAAACCCCACTGATCGGCGCCATGGTTGGCGGTGGAATCGGCGGCCTGCTGGCGGGCATCCTCGGTATGACCCAGTACGTCGTCTCTACACCGGGCTTTATTTCCATCCCCGCGTACATAGATCCCTCCGGATCCCCGAAGAACCTGATCTATGCTATTATCGTGATGGTCGTGGCTGTTGTGATTAGTTTTGTCGTCACATACATCCTGTACAAGGACGATACGAATAAGAACTAACGTGCGTTTGTTATCATGCGGCGATAGCAGATATGTGACGATTGCTTTTTATCGTTTAGCGATCGTCCTTGACAGGCATCCCATCACCGGACGGCTGGAACGCCTCACCTAACTTCAAAAAGCTTGGCTCGACGCTGCGCAATCGCAGCCGGGTCAAGCTATTTTTACATAAAAGTGAAGTGCGGGAGCTTCCGCCGGCTTTCCGTCAGATGCGAAAGATTCGATCCCTTTACGCTTTGAAAACGCTGCCGAAAAGCATGATGATTCCTTTCCATTCTTCTGGTAAGCATAGATTGATATTTGACATAACAAAAATTCTCGTGTTTTGCATGCGCTCCGCAAGAACTTTGGGCTTTAAAAAAGCAAGGATCGGAGGGTTGCAATAACGCACCCCTTCGGTCCTTGATTCTGCTCAAACTGTTTTGCTGGCGCCATCTGCGGCTCTGCAAGCCAGTCCAACACGTTGTTACTGCAATATACAGAGACTTTATTTGGGCTTGTATACCGCGATGAAGTTTACCGCCGAAAAACTCTAGGCAGCTTTGCGCGTTATCACTTTAAAAGTCCTGCACCGCTGTGCCATGCCTGACCAATCTTATCGCCGACCGCATAGTAACCGTTGCGCATTTGATCAAACAGGAAGGTATTGAGCTTGCCGGCGTCGATCTTTCCATCTTCGTCAAGAACGGATTCGTCCGCCTGCACATTGACAATTTTGCCCAGTATCCGCAGACCGTACGGTTCGTCCTCAAATTTTTCCACGCTACATTCCAGCGTGACGGGATATTCCATGATGACCGGTGCGTCCACACGGCTGCTCTTGACGGAATGCAGCCCGGTTCTGGCAAATTTGTCCGCCATTTTGTTCGCCGAAACAATACCCAGAAAATCCGATGCTTCCAGCGTATCCGCGCCGGGTATGGCGAGCGTGAACGCGCCGCGCTTGCGGATATTGGCAACGGTTTTGTGGTTGGCCTCCAAATTCAGCGCCACCATGTCTTCCGCGCAGACGCCACCCCATGCCATCATCATCACATCTACGGTATCATCCTCGTTGTAAGTGCCGATCATATACGTCGGCATGGGAAAAAGATACGGTTTCACGCCAAAATCCTTTTTCATGATCATCGATCCTTTCTTAAGGTTTCCCATAATGCGTCGGTAAAATTCCGCATGCCTCATTTTATGCTACCAGGAGTAAAAATGCAAGGGCATTCCAAGGCTTCCTGCCTTATCAAGTGCCGCAGACATCTCGCCCGGGTGGGTCGGCAATTACGCCGCATCCGGGGTTCGTGGTCAAGTAGGATCCTTTTATCGCAATAGCGTCTCCTGCGCCAGTGCGCAGAATTGCTTTGCACGAAGGTACTGCCCTCTTTCATAATCCTCGTACTGATCGCCTTGCTCAGCCTTGAACTCACACCAGTTTGTCCACAAGAGGCCGGCAATGGCGACGTAGGTGTAGATCTTACCACGGATGTGATTTTCGCATTTCCCCTCAAAGTAGAGGTCGATGGTTCTGTCGGTCTCTGCACGTTCATAACCTGCATAGAGGCAGAACATCGCAATATCGATGTGCGGATCGCACATACCGGCATATTCCCAGTCAATCAGGCGAACCTGCTCTGTCTGCGTGTGTCCAGTGGGGTCGCGAACAAACAAAAAATTGTCATACACTGCGTCGATATGGGAAAGGCAGCAGGTCTTTTCGCAGCGTTCCGTCAACCGGAGCAGTTCCTCGATATCGCCTCTGACGGTATCGTAATCGGGGAAGGAGATGCGGTCCCCGCGCAGCTGTTCATAGCGGTGCAACCTTTCCCGCAGATCAAAACGAAAGGGAACCATCAACTTCTGTTCATGGAAGTGCCGCAAATGTCGCATACACGCCGCTACATCTGCTTGGCTATTCGGGTTGCAGGAGCGCGCGCTCGCCCAGAATTTGGTAACCTTGTAACCGGTATCGGCGTCAAAGTAGCACACCTCGTCCGCGATGGTTGCGTCAGCGGCAGCGATGGCTTCGTAAACAGCCTTCTCCCGCCGTCTGTTGATTAGATCGGCTGTTCCTTTACCCGGTATGCGCAGCAGATATTCTTCACCTTGACAGGCAAAGTGCAGCATCTGGTTGGTCATGCCGCGGTTTAGGGCGTACACGTCGGTTAGGTTTTGCGGCAGGTCTTTGCATAAACGACAAATTTCCATCAGCTCACCCCACTTTCACCTCAGACAAAAAAGCAAGGTGTTTACAACAGCCATGCAAGAAGGACCCCTTTCTTTGGTTTGATGTTGTTTAAACACCTTAATCTTACCAGAAAATGGGTCCTTTTTCTACTCACTTTTCATATGAAAGCAAAAAACTTCTATTGCTTCTTTACCTTACACTGGCAAACAAGAAAGGAAACACGCGCACAAAACGCTTGCTTTACGGCGTTGATTTTACTATAATGGCATAGACGGATACCGCGTTACCCGCTCACGAAACGCATTGCAGGGCACTTTTCCGACGCTCTTGTCTTTTTAAAGCAACAGGGTACTTTGATCCTGATCCGGAGCAGCGGGTTATCGGTATGTGGCGACGAGGAGCTCAGCGAACGGCTGTGCACAACCGCGCGAATCCCTAAAAACCAGTTTTCCAAAAGAAAAGGAGAGAACCGTTTTGCCTTACTATACAAAAGACGAATTTGCAAAGCTGCTCCGCGAGAAAATCACCAGCGAATGCAACACCACGCTGGACGATGCCTCTGCGGATCAGATCTACCGCTGTTTGGCGATGATCACACGGCAGATCATGTCTGCCAGGCAAAAACAATTTCAGGCCAAGGCGATGGGGGAGGGCAGAAAACAGGTGTATTACCTGTGCATGGAGTTCCTGATGGGCCGCAGCCTGCGCACCAGTTTGTTCAATCTGGGCTTAGATACTATCGCCGCAGAGGTATTGCAGGATGTCGGCGTCAGAATCGATACCATCTATGAGCAGGAACCGGACGCGGGTCTCGGAAACGGCGGCTTGGGCCGCTTGGCTGCCTGCTACCTGGACGGTATGGCTACGGATTGCATCCCGGGTACCGGTTATTCCATCCTGTATGAGTACGGCATTTTCAAGCAAAAAATTGTGGACGGCTGGCAGCGCGAGACGGCCGACAACTGGCTGCCCGGCGGCCAGGTGTGGATCAAGAGCCATCCCGACCAGGCGCAGGAGATCCGGTTTGACGGCAAGATCAAAGAGAGTTGGGACGACGGTTACCACCACGTTCGCCACGAGGATTATAATGCCGTGATTGCCGTTCCCAACGATATGTATGTCGCCGGCTACGGCGATACTGGCGTTTCCAAGTTACGCCTATGGCAGGCCAAAGCGCCCAGCTTTGATATGAGCAGCTTTAACGCTGGGAATTACAACACGGCGATTACGCGCTCCGCCTCCGCGGAGCTCATCAGCAAAGTTCTATACCCCAATGACAACCATACCGAGGGCAAAACCCTCCGCCTGCGCCAGCAGTATTTCTTCTCGGCCGCCTCCATTGCGGACATACTGAACATTCATCTGGCACAGTACGGCACGCTGGACAACCTGCCGGACAAAGTTGCCATTCAGTTAAATGATACCCATCCCACAGTTGCCATCCCGGAGATGATGCGCATTCTCCTGGACGAGTGCGACTACAGTTGGGAGGCTGCCTTTGATATCTGTCGCAAGGTGTTCGCGTATACCAACCACACCGTTATGAGCGAGGCACTTGAAAAATGGAGCATTGAGATCTTCCGCACCACGCTGCCGCGCATCTGGCAGATTGTGTGCGAGCTGGATCGCCGCTGCCGCATTGACCTGGAGAGGGCATTCCCAGGAGACAAGGGAAAGATCGATTACATGGCCATCATCGGCGATGGGCAGGTTCGCACCGCCAATATCTGCGCTTATGTCTGCCATTCCATCAATGGCGTTTCCAGGCTACACAGCGAGATTATCCGTGACAGCGTGTTCCACGATTATTACCTGTACAAGCCGCAGGCCTTCACCAATGTCACAAATGGTATCGCGTATCGCCGCTGGCTGCTGGCGTCCAATCCCGGCCTGACCGATCTGCTCACTCAGACGATCGGAGACGGCTTCAAAAAAGATGCCGCGCAACTCAAGCAGTTTGAGAAATTTGCAAATGACACCCAGGTTCTTGACCGTCTTGAACAGGTCAAGCGGGCCAACAAGGTGGCGTTCTCGAATTACCTGGCCCGCACGACAGGGCAGGTTCTCAACCCTGACTCCATCTTTGATTGCCAAGTCAAGCGCATGCATGAATATAAGCGCCAACATCTAAACGTGTTGAACATCGCGGCGGAATATCTGTACTTGAAGGACAATCCGTACGCGGATTTCATCCCCAAAACGTATATTTTCGGCGCGAAAGCTGCGCCTGGCTACTACATGGCCAAACAGATGATTCGCCTGATCTGCAAGCTGGGTCAGCTTTTGGATTCCGATCCGGCTGTTCGCGATAAATTGCGCATCGTGTATCTTGAGGATTACGGTGTCAGTTTATCAGAGCGACTGATGCCGGCATCGGAGGTATCGGAACAGATTTCTTTAGCCGGTACAGAGGCTTCCGGTACCGGCAATATGAAGTTCATGCTCAACGGCGCCATCACGCTGGGTACCTTGGATGGTGCCAATGTGGAGATCGCGGATGCCGCCGGGCACAACAACGAGATCATCTTTGGAATGCTAACGCCGGAAGTCAACGCATTAAAGAGCATGGGGTACCACCCGCACTCCTTCATTATGGACGACAACGTCGCGCTGGCTGTCTTAGATCTGCTGGAAAAGGGCTGGAACGGTGAAAACTTTAGCGAGATCACCAACAACCTGCGCAACGCAGATCCCTATATGGTGATGGCGGATTTCAAAGATTATCGCCGCGCGCAGGAGTTTGTGCAGCAGCTTTATCGCGATCGGGAGACCTGGAACCGCATGAGCCTGAAAAACATTGCGAATGCCGGTATTTTCTCCGCCGATCGCGCCGTGATGGAGTACGCCCGCGACATCTGGGGTGCCACGCCGGTTTAAATTCCGGGCGCTTTGTGCATTGCCTCTGCTGTGGTGCCTGCCGGAGGCTTTGCCGAGCATGTGGGCGGGCGTGATACAAACTCGCCTGGGATTTCGCGCGCAAAAACGGCGCCTCTGCCTCTAATAAGAGGAGTCCAATCTACTATGACCCATACGTTTTTTAACAGCTTTGACCCCGCCTGCAAAGAGCCTTTTGGCGCCGTGCCAAGCGGAAAGAAGGTGCTTTGGAACCTGACGGTTCCGGACAACTTTGGCTATGTAGATCCGCATCTGGTGCTCACCAAAGATCGTGAGGATCCGGTACACTACCGGATGCAATTTACCGGGCAGAGCGAGGGTGTAAACCATTTTAGCGTCAGTGTTGCGCCTACTTCGGCTGGACTCTACTTTTATTATTTTGACCTCTACACAGATTTCCGCAAGATTGTCCGTTCCGATAGTGGGGAGGGTGTGCTTTCCTGGCAAGAGGGAGCATCGTGGCAGCTTACTGTTTACGAGTCGGATTTTGTTACACCAGAATGGATTCGAGCAGGTACAATGTACCAAATCTTCCCAGACCGCTTTTATGACGGCACCCCAGACAAAGAGTGGCCGTGGCCGGATCGCATCTACCGCCCCGATAAAGACGGGGAGCCCTACTTCTGGCCAAACGAGCAAGAGGAAGGCTATCTCAACATGGATTATTTCGGAGGCGATTTTGTCGGTATACGCGAAAAGCTGCCTTACTTGCGTGGCCTCGGGGTTAGCTGTATCTATCTCAACCCGATCTTTGAAGCTCATTCCAACCACCGCTACAATACAGCCGATTACCTAAAGGCCGACCCCCTTCTGGGCACAAACGAGGACTTTGCCGACCTTTGCGCCGCCGCGAAAGAGCAGGGGATCCGCATCATTTTGGACGGAGTTTTCAGCCATACCGGTTCCGACTCTCTTTATTTCAACCGCGAGGGCCGCTACGGCCCGGGCGGCGCCTACCGCGACAGCCGTTCCCCCTATCGCTCCTGGTACGATTTTGATTCCGGCTACCCCTGCGGTTATCGCTGCTGGTGGGGATTTGAGACGCTGCCGGAAGTCAGGGAGGATGCGCCGGCGTATACAGATTTTATTTGCGGTCCGGGCGGCGTGATCGACACCTGGTTAAACCTTGGCGCCAGCGGTTTTCGGCTGGATGTGGCGGATGAGCTGCCCGATGATTTCATTGAGCGCATTCGCACTGCCGTTAAGGCGCACGGCGAAGATAAGCTCTTATTGGGCGAAGTTTGGGAAGATGCCACAACCAAAGAGGGCTGGGGAAAGCGGCGCACCTATCTGCGAGGGAAGGGCCTTGACAGTGTGATGAACTATCCGTTCCGCAATGCAGTCATCGACTGGCTGCGCGGTGCGGATACAGCTCAGGTGGCCCTGAGAATCCTGTCCATCTGCGAGAATTACCCAAAACCGGCGCTGAATTGCCTGATGAACTTCCTCTCTACCCACGATGTGGAGCGTGCCATCACCGCGATCGCCGACGAACCGGCCAACGGTCGGGATCGGTTCTGGCAGAGCCAGCGTCGCATCAGCCCGGCCTTCATCGACGACGCGCTGCGCAGGTTGCTGCTGGGTTATGCGATGATCTTTACACTGCCCGGCGTTCCCTGCATTTATTACGGCGACGAAATCGGCATGCAGGGCTACCGCGATCCCTTTAACCGCGCCTACTTTGACTGGAACAGCACAGAGGAGCGCATTCGAGAGCCACTGCGCACTCTATCCGCCCTGCGCAAGGAGTGCGACGCCTTTGACGGCGGAGAGTTTCAGATTCTACGAGCGCAGGGGGATGTTTTGCAATTCCGCCGCATCGGAAAGACGCAGTCGGCGGAGATCGTATTAAACCGAGGCGATAGCCTGCTCTGCGTGCAGGCGTTTGGCAAATATACCGAAGTCAACCCCGGCGGCTTTACCGTTCTGGTTGAGGATAACGTTGTGTACCGTATGCAAAAAGCGGCGGTCTAGAAGATCACTTCTTTGCAGGCGTTTCGGTTTGCATGCGGCGCTGTTTGATCTACCAGGAAACGCCGCCTAGTTTGTCCGTTTTTCCTACGCAAAAGTCAACGCGAAAAAAGGAGGGGATTTGGATTGAGCATCACATGGGATAATATTCTCTGGTTTGTCGCCATCGTCGTGTTTGTGGGCGTTGAGCTCGCAACGACTTCTCTGGTCTCCGTCTGGTTTGCGGTGGGGGCTGCGGCGGCCCTGCTTTTGAGCCTTGTGTCCGGTGTGGGATTTGCTTGGCAGGTTGTGGCGTTTGCCGTTGTGTCCGCCCTTGTTTTGGCCTTCATGGTGCCGCGCCTCTCCGCGAAACGTGCCAAAAACCGCGCGCCGGTTACAAACGGAAGCCCCTTGACGATCGGCAAACAGGGAACCGTTTTAAAAGCGCTGGAACCCGGGGAGCTGGGCAGAGTTCATGTTGACGGCCTCGATTGGCAGGCCCGCAGTGAAAAGCCGATGGCCGTGGGCGACAAATGCAAAGTACGGGACGTTGACGGCTTTGTACTGCTTGTGGAACCCGTCGGCAAGTCTCCCGACGTTGCGGCAGGCTGAGGCATTCCTTAAATTTTAGATAGACAGAGCCCCAACTCCGGATCTTCTTTATCCGAAACCGCAAGCGCATTTTCTGTAAGGAGGGAATATCCTATGATCGGAATGGTTTTGTTTGCCCTTTTGCTGATCTTGGTGGTAGTGGTCGCGGTGACCTGCGTGATCATTGTGCCACAATCCAACGCCTATGTGGTGGAGATGCTGGGCGTTTACAAAGCGACGTGGGGCGCCGGCCTGCATTTCCGAATTCCATTTTTTGAACGGGTCGTGCGCAAGGTCAGCCTGAAAGAGGAGGCTGCCGATTTCCCACCGCAGCCCGTCATTACGCGTGACAACGTAACCATGATGATCGATACGGTCGTCTTTTTTCAGGTATTTGATGCAAAAGCCTACACCTATGGCGTCAACCGCCCCGTGCAGGCGATTGAGAATCTTTCCGCAACAAGCCTGCGCGATATCATCGGATCTATGACGCTGGACGAAACGCTGACCAGCCGTGACAACATCAACACCCGCATCACCGCCACGCTGGATGAGGCGACGGATCGCTGGGGTATCAAGGTCAACCGCGTGGAGCTCAAAAACATTGAACCACCGGTAGAGATCCGCCAGGCCATGGAAAAGCAGATGAAGGCGGACCGGGAAAAACGCGCCAGTATTCTGCTGGCGGAGGGTGAGAAACAGGCGGCCATCACACGCGCGGAGGGCGAGAAGGAATCCGCCATCCTGCGAGCCGAGGCCGTGAAACAGCAGCGCATCCGGGAAGCGGAAGGCGAGGCGCAGGCGCTTCTCCTTGTACAAAAGGCCAACGCCGATGCGATTCGCCTGATTAACGAGGCGAAACCCGGTCCCGGCATGCTTGCTTTGCGCAGCATGGAGACGATGGAAAAAGTTGCGGACGGAAAGGCTACCAAACTGATCGTCCCGAGCGATATGCAAAATATGGCAGCCACGGTCGCGGCCGTTGTAGAAGCGGCTCAAAAAACGCCGCAGGGCTAAATCGTTTGCCCATTTAAGGCAGTCGCGCAGAGAGTTGATTGGTTGTAAAACTCGCAACTAGCGCTAAAAGCGGTAAACAAAAATCTGGGCCGGTTCTTAACGGAACCGGCCCTTCTGTCAAATAGCGGGGTGGGAAAGAGAGCGGACAGAAACGCCGCATCTGCTTTATGTCAGACCTCTTCTTTTTCGGGAGGATGGATCACAACACGCACCGTTTCAACGCGCAGCCCATCCATTTTCAGCACAGTCACAGTGATATTCTCGTGGTCGAAGCTGTCACCCTCCTGGGGATAGCCCTCAAACATCTCCAGCGTCCAACCTCCGACGGTCACAGAATCGGCCTCGAATTCATCTTCATCCCAGTCCAGCAATTCGCAAAAGTCGCCGATCGTCATGCTACCGTCGATTTCATAGGTGTGATCGCCTTTCTCCACAAATTTGCTCTGCGATTCATCGGATTCGTTCCACACATCCCCCACGATTTGCCGCAGCACGTCCTCCATGGTCACAATACCGATCGTACTGCCGAAGTCATCGGTCACAATGGCGATATGGGTTTTGTGCTGCTTAAAAACCGCCATGATCGCGGGAAGTTTCATGGTTTTGTATACAAAGCAGGGTTCCAAGAGCAGATCTTTGATAGCCACGTCCGGTCCGTTGAGCATGGCCTTGTAGTAATGGTTTACATGCAGAACACCAATAATGCGCTCTCGCTGCTCGTCGTACACGGGCAGTCTTGTAAAACGCGTTTTCTCGATGAGGTGGCGGATTTCGTCAGGGGTGTCGTCAATCTCCAACGCTTCCACATCAACGCGCGGCGTCATAACCTCCTGTGCCGAGATTTCCGTAAAGTCCAGCGCATTTTGCAAAAGTTCCGACTGGTCCTCGTCGATTATGCCCTCTCCCTCGCCGCTCTCGATCAAGTCGATCAGTTCCTCTTCCGCCGCCTCTGCCCGCTCGTCCTCGTTGAGAGTTTCGCCTTTTAGGCGCGACGTGATCCGGTTGACAAGGCCGCAGATGACCCACGTCACGGGGCGCAGCACCGTCATCAGGAGCCGCAAAGGCATCGCCACCGCCAATGCGAAGGACTGGGGGTTGCGTTTGGCGACGATCTTGGGCATCGTTTCGCCAAAAATCAGGATCAGCAGCGTGAGGATAACAGAGCCCAGCGTCGTATACAGGTCCTGCTTGGATAGCGATGCATTTTCACCCGCCAGCAGCAGGGCGAGCAGCGTCGCCACGCTGGAAGAGGAGATATTGACAAGGTTGTTGCCGATCAGGATCGCGGAAAGCGCCTGGTCAAAACGGTCGCAGATGTACAAAGCCGTCCGAGCCGCCGGTGTATGGGTGGCTTCCAGTCGTGTCCTGTTAGCGGAGGAGTAGGCGATTTCTGACCCGGAGAAGAAGGCGGAGAAAAAGAGAAGCACCGCGATGGCAACAACATAGATGATAATTTGAACACTCATCACGCGCGCCCCCTTTCCCACTGGACGCGAAGGGTGAGAATTCTTCGGTTCTCCATTTTTAGGACAGTGATTTTGAGATCCCGGTACGAGAAGGTGTCCCCCTCTTTCGGAATATTGTCAAACGAGGCATAGGCTAAGTTCCCCATGCTCTTGTGGGCGAGTTCCTCCTCGTCGTAATCCTCATACCCCATGCGGAAGAAACAGTCATCGATTCGCATCGAGGCGGCTACATCCCAAGTGCTGTCCTCTACTTGCACAAAGTTTTCCACCACTACGTCGTCCTCGTCCCAGATATCCCCGACAAGTTCTTCCAGAATATCTTCCACCGTGACAAGTCCTTCGATCCCGCCGTAATCGTCTGTCACGATCGCCATATTGACGTTGCGTTTGTTCATGGTGGGCAAAAGATCCGCGATGTCCGTGCTGGCGTGCACGAAAAAGGGAGGCTCCATGACTTTTTTTAAGTCCGGGTTCCCTTCGCTTTGCAGATATTCTTTTATATATTCTCTGCAGGATAAAACCCCCACGATATTGTCAATGGATTCGTGGTAAACCGGCAGTTTGGAGTGATGGACACTTTGAATTTGCGCAAGGATCTCTTCCACCGAATCCATGTCGTCGATGGCTTCCATATCGACGCGCACCGTAAGCACATCGCCGACCGTATGATCCCCTAAACTCAATACGGACTGAACCAGAAGGCCCTTTCCCGATTCCAGATGTCCCTCTTCGGCGATATTCTCCACCATATCATGGAATTCATCTTCCGTAACGGTGCTGCCGCTATTGCCGAACAGCTTCGCAGCCGCATTGCCCAGCGCCGTCAACAGGTAGGCCAGTGGCGAGAAGAGATGCATGATGACAATCAGCGAACCCGCGATCGCCTGTGAGAAGCCCTCGGAATATTTTTTGGCGATGTTTTTGGGGAGCAATTCCGCGAAAAAAAACACAATCACCGTCAGAACCAGCGTTGTGGCGGCCACGGAATTCGTGCCCCACAGCCTGGTCGCCATAACGGTGGTTATGGATGACGCCAGTATATGGGATAGGTTGTTGCCGATCAGGATCGTGGATAAAGCATTGTCAAAATGATCCAAGATATACTGCACATTCCTGGCACCCTTATCCTTTTTATCGGCTAGTAATCGGATTCGGACCCGGTTGACAGAACTCAGCGCTATTTCGCTTGCCGCAAAATAGGCGCCCAACAAGAGTAAAACAAAAACGAGGAGGAGGGATATCCAACTGTCCCCGTCCATGAGACTACCACCTTACCTCTCAAGGCATAAATAGAATGAAAATAAGATAACTTGCACGACGCATTACACACAGAAGAAATGAACACAATATCCTAATCATAATACCGCAAAACCACCCGCTTGGCAAGAAAAAAATCCGTGCGCTTGCCCCAACGGACGCGATCGGCTGTTGCGTTGGGAGCCCCGCCAGACCACGATTGCTTTTTCCCCTTGCGCAGATGGCGGAAATATGGTACCATGACAATACAGGAACGCCTCGTACCGGGCGTACGGTCGCGGAGGATGAGGTAGTTGAAGCAAAACCGTACAAAAAGGAGTGTTTGCTATGGGATTTTTAACCGGTAAAACCGCTATCATCACCGGTGCGGGCAGAGCCGTACTTTCAGACGGTCGCTGTGGCTCTATCGGCTATGGCATTGCCACCGCCTATGCCAAAGAGGGCTGCAATCTTGTCATCACGGGACGCAACGTCAAAAAGCTGGAAGGTGCCAAGGCAGAGCTGGAAGAGAAATACGGCATTCGGGTTTTGATTTTGCAGGCGGATGTCAATGCGGGCGCTGACAACGAGGCGGTCGTAAACAAAGTCGTCCAGACGACGGTGGAGACTTTCGGCGGCATTGATGTGCTGATCAACAATGCCCAGGCCTCTGCTTCCGGAGTGTCGCTGGTAGATCACACAACGGACCAGTTCAATCTTGCAATGTACAGCGGGCTCTACGCCGCCTTTTACTATATGAAAGCCTGCTACCCCTATTTAAAAGAGAGCAAAGGGAGTGTCATCAACTTTGCGTCCGGCGCGGGATTGTTCGGCAACAAAGGTCAGTGCGCCTATGCCGCGGCGAAAGAAGGCATACGCGGGTTGAGCCGCGTGGCGGCAACGGAGTGGGGCCCGGACGGAATTAACGTGAACATTGTCTGCCCGCTCGCATGGACCAGTCAGTTGGAACAGTTCCAGAATGCCTATCCCGATGCCTTTAAAGCCAATGTACATATGCCGCCCGCTGGCCACTATGGTGATGCCGAGCTGGAGATCGGCCGTGTCTGCGTGCAGCTTGCCAGCCCGGATTTCAAATACATGAGCGGCGAGACCATCACTCTGGAAGGCGGTATGGGTCTGCGCCCGTAGTTACCCCGAACCGCTTTTTTGAAGCTCAAGAGAGCAAAAAGCAAGCAAAAGCACGAAATTAACGGCGCCTTGTACCTTTCGGTTCAGGCGCCGCCTTTGTGTTGTTTTCAGCCTTGTTTAGCGATCAAGCGATCACGTGCCACTGCTTCGCGTGCGCGCAACGGCTTCTTGCCAGCCCTGATAAAGTCGGCGCGCCTGTCGCCTTCCCATCTTCGGCTTAAAAGTATGCTCTAAAGACCACTGCTGTGTAATTTCGGTTCGATCTCGCCACACGCCGGTGGCGAGGCCAGCCAGATAGGCGGCGCCCAGGGCTGTTGTTTCCCGTATCTGCGGCCGGCAAACGAGCGTTCCCGCGATGTCGGCCTGGAATTGCATGAGCAAGTTGTTGGCGGAGGCGCCACCGTCTACGCGCAGCTCATGCAAATCGAGACCTGTATCGGCCTGCATGGCACGCAGTACATCCGTACTCTGGTATGCGATGGATTCCAGTGCCGCGCGGATGATGTGGTTGCGGTTGGTTCCACGCGTCAGGCCAAAGATGGCGCCACGCGCATACATGTCCCAATAAGGCGCCCCCAGGCCTGTAAAGGCGGGTACAACATACACACCGTTTGTGTCGCTGACCTTGGCGGCGAAATACTCGCTGTCCGCGCTCTCGCGGATCAAATCCAGCTCATCCCGCAGCCACTGGATGACCGCGCCACCTACAAAGACACTGCCCTCCAGTGCATATTCTACCCGGTCGCCGAGCTTACAGGCTATGGTGGTGACAAGGCCGTTCTGGCTTTCCGCCGCCTTGGCGCCGGTATTCATCAGCATAAAGCAGCCGGTTCCATAGGTGTTCTTGACATCCCCCGGGGCAAAACACGCCTGCCCAAACAGCGCCGCCTGCTGATCTCCGGCGATCCCGGCGATGGGCACCTCCACGCCGGAGAGGTTCATCGTGCCGTAGATCTCGCTGCAGCTGTGAACTTCGGGGAGCATGCACAACGGAATATCGAGAGCGCTGCAAATTTCCGGATCCCATTGCAAAGTGTGGATGTTGTACAGCATGGTGCGCGCAGCATTTGTTGCGTCCGTGATATGAACTTTTCCATTTGTCATGCGATAGACAAGCCAGCTGTCAATCGTACCGAACAGCAGCTCCCCGTTTTCAGCGCGCTTTTGCGCGCCCTCGACATGGTCGAGCAGCCAGCGGATCTTGGTCGCGGAATAATAGGCGTCCGGCAGCAGCCCGGTCTTTTGCCGAATGGTCTCGGCCGGCATTCTTTTGACGAGCTGCTCCACCAGAGGTGCCGTGCGTCTGCACTGCCATACAATGGCATTGGCAATTGGCTTGCCGGTGGCTTTCTCCCACACAACGGTGGTTTCGCGCTGGTTGGTGATGCCGATGGCGGCAATTTGAGCGGGATCAATGCCGGTGCGCGCCATCAGCTCACTGAGAACGCCAGACTGGCAGCTGTAGATTTCGATCGGATCGTGTTCCACCCAACCGGGCTTTGGGTAGTACTGGGTGAATTCGCGCTGTGTGACGCCGCACATTTTCTGCTGTGCGTCAAACAAAATCGCGCGACAAGAGGTCGTTCCAGAATCCAACGCAACGATGTATTTTTTTGGCATACGGGTGATTCCCTTTCTGTTATTTGGCGCTGTGGGGGCTAACGGCACAATACTGTCGCACGAAATGCCGTCCTCCTGGCGAATCCGGAGCCTGCAAAACTGACAAGGGATGAGCGGTTACAAGGTGGCACAGAAGAAAATCCTTTGGTTTAGATTCGATCCTCAATCCAGGTTAAGCAATAATCGAACACCTCGTCGCGGTTGAGCTCGTTATGCATCTCGTGGTGACCTTCTTCCCAGATTTGGCAGGTCAAATCCTCAACGCCCGCGTCGCCCAGCATCTGCCAGACGTCGCGCACCCCTTTGCCGTAGTTGCCTACGGGATCCTTCCCGCCGGCGATGAGCAAAATAGGCAGCTTTTTGGGGATGTGCTGTGCCCAGCGCTTACTGCTGACATGCTCCAGCACTTTGACCATCTCGCGATAGGTTCCCACCGTAAACGTAAAGCCGCCCATATTGTCCGACAAGAGCTGCTCCCGCCATGCGGTATCGCGTGTGAGCCAGGCGTGGGGATCCTCGCCGGGCGTAGGCTTGCCGTGTACCAACTCCACGACCTTCTGTGATACGGTTGTTTCGCCCATCGTTTTGGCCAGCACCGTCAGCACGCGCGATCCTACGATGCTGTTGAGCCCTGGGCCGGCTGTGCCGCTGATAATCAGCGCATGAATCGTTTCAGGCCAGACTTCCGCGTACCAACGCGCATAAAAGCTGCCCATACTGTGGCCGTACATAATGATGGGTAAATCCGCAAAACGCTTGTGCAATATGCCGTTAAAGGTATGTATATCCTTCAGCACATTTTTTCTGCCGTCTTTCTCTCCGTAATGCCCGCGGGTTTCGCCTTCGTTAATGCTGAATCCGTGGCCAAGATGATCGTTACCGGCAAAGGCAATGCCATGCTGGGCATAAAATTCCGCCACATGAACATAGCGCCCCACATATTCCGTCATGCCGTGTACCAGTTGGATCACGGCGCGAACCGGTGTATCCGGAACCGTATAGAGATAGGCGGCGATAGTATGTTTTCCGTCTGCCGATGGGTAAGAGATGTGCTCACACTGTAGATCGGGCATAGCTGTTTTCCTTTCTGCTGCCGCTTTGGAGGCGGTTGTACGCAACGTTTTTCTTACTCTCAGTATACCAAAATCCACAAAAAATGCAATGGTCTGCACCCAAATCTGCTCATTTGTTTGGGGGGCTACAAAAGGACAGCTTCGCAAATATTTACAGAATAAGGCAAAACAAATCAAGTTCGGAGAGCGTATAAAGGAGATCCAAAAAGCGGAGAAAGGCTCCACGACCGGATGCCGTAGTAAGGCACGCGCCGTCTTATGCCGGGAGTTGCAGCCTTTTGCGGCGATATGACATAAAAAGCGGGAACCGGAGTATGCTTACCAGTAGCTCTCCGATCCCCGCGTTTTATTTTCTCACTTGCCAAGCGTAACCCTGCACGTTTTTTTGTAGCATCCGATGCCGTATTTGAGGATGGTTTCCATTCCATACTCCCAGAGCTCTTCTTCGTACTTTCTCTTTTCGATCTGCTCCAGGGCGTCGTGCAGGCCATGTCCAAATCGCGGTCGTATTTGAGCTCGATCACAATCCCGACACCGGGGTCTCCGTCATCCGGCTTTACCAAGATGTCCGCGTAGCCGACGCCGCTCTCGCAGTTGGATTTTACACTCCAGTTCTCCTTAGCGGACAAGATCCCAACCAGAACGCCCTGGTAGAAGTTCTCCTTTTGGTCGCTCTTTGCCATGGTGTCGCGGACGCTGATGGTCCTGCGCAGGTACCTGGTGATGTATTTCTGCACATCTTCCGCATCGCCATGGTACAACGCTGCGCAAAAGGCGTCCAGCGTCTCCGTGTCTTTTTTGACGCTCTCTTCAAAATATTCCCGGATCTGCTTGACATACACGTCCCGGACTTCTAGGTTGGGGATCCGCAGTCGCAGTAGCCCCTCGTCCGTTCTGCCCTGCAAAGTCAGGTAGCCGGTCGTATAGAGCAGGCTCCACAGGTTGTCGATGGTATCGTAGATCTCGGAGTAGGTGAGATCTTCGCGGATGTCCTTCTCGATGGTGCCACCCGCGACCAGCGTTTCGATTTCCTCTCTTGTCTTGTCGTCCGCCATGGCGACAAAACGCTTGATCACGTCGTTGCCGCTTGTGTTGATCCAGTAGTTCTGCGGCGGCGTTTTCGGATTCTTTCTGAGACGGACGCAGTGGTTCAGTACGTCCCAGGGGCAGAAGACTTCTTTGCTGCCGAACCGGTAGCCGTCATACCACCGCCTGATCTCTTCGTAACAGTCTGTCAGCCCGTAATAAGAGAGCAGCTCCTGCACCTCACGATCCGTAAAGCCAAAAAATTCATCAAACCATTCGTCTGTGACGGAATAGACAGACAGGTTGTTCAGCCCTGTAAAAATGCTCTCCTTGGAGATACGCAGGCACCCTGTCAGCACCGCAAATTCCAGGCTCGTATTGGTTTTGAGCGCGGCGCCCAGCATGCTGCGCATCAGCGAGACCATCTTGTCGTAATACCCATTCGCGTGCGCTCTAGCAAGCGGCACGTCATACTCGTCGATGAGCAATACGACTTTTTTGCCAAAGTGCTTTTCCAGCAAATCCGACAGTGTATGAAGGCTGTTGCAAAGTGTTGCCTCTACCATGTTTAAATTCAACAGCGCTCGGTATTCCGCCTTGTCCGCTGCGGACAATTTGTCACTGTCTTGCAAATATTCCAACTTACGGGCAACACTTCGGATGAGCCAGGCGGCTTGTTGATAAGCGGATTCATAATTTAAGCCATCGATCCCTTTCAAGGTGAGAAAGATCACCGGGTACTTGCCCATGTATCTCTCGCAGAGCTCTTTTTCTTTTGAGATCTCAAGTCCGTCAAAAATGGACTTATCCCCGTCTAGCGAGAAGAAGTGGGAGAGCATACTCATGTTTAAGGACTTGCCAAAGCGCCGCGGGCGGGTGAACAGCGTGACATCTGACCAGTTATTCAGCAGATCCCGGATCAGCCTGGTCTTATCGACATAGTAACAATTCTTCACCCTGAGCTTTTCAAAATCTTCCATCCCGATCGAGAGCATCTTGTTCTTCTCCATACTGCCGCCCTCCTCTCCTGAGTTTGACTATTGGAATCGTGTTTCTCATAAATTATCGTTAACATTATACCCCATAATGGGCGGCTGTATCAAGCGACTTTTTAAATTCCCGCGAAATACCATCCGTTTTCATGCCGAACCCGGTGTTACGCGACATGGGCGTTGCCCCGGTTTTTTTGTGCGACTTGAGGCGCACACTTCTAACGGGTGAAAGCCCCGAATCCGCCTGATAGCGGGAAGGATATCGCCGAAGGCAAAGGTGTCCACAGTAACGAGGAATCGGAAGGAAGCCGGATGTGGGCTGGCGCCTGTGATTAAGAGTTTCGAGCTATATACTCGTTGATAAATCGCTTTACCTCGGTTGTAGGTGTCGTTTGGTTTGCCTCGCAGGCCGCGCGGAATTGAGCGAGCACATCAGGCTTCAAGTCGATCGCAAACCGCGTGTAGGTTTTGCGCAGGTAGTCAATTTGAGGTTGGTACTTCGATGCCATTAGCGTCGCCTCACCGCCTTCAAGACATCCAGCAAGAACACTGCGGCCATCAATGCGGCACACGCCCAATAGGACCAGTCAACCCCGTGCCGGATTGCATAGGCAGTGATTGCCAAAAAGCCAAGGTACAAAATCATGTTTTTCGGAACTTTCATCTTGTGCATTTGGTGCGGTTGAGTTATAATCGTTTTTGAGATGAGGGGGGGTTGCCCTCCCCATTGTCTCAGCCCTTGAGAATCTGGTACTTGAGAATCTGGTAAACGATGAATCCAATTTGGGCGATTGCGGCAACAATTTCTACAATGGATTTTATCGTTTCCAAGCGATTCTGCTGGGGCTTTTTCTTTATGCCTTTTTGCCTCTTTTTTGGTAAAGTATCCATTGATTTTGTTGTATGCGATGAGGAAGGGCATGGATCAAGAAGCAATCCCTGTTCCAAACGAAACTGGCTCAGAACCTGAAAGTCGCGGCAGAAGACGAATCCGCGCGTTTTGACGCATCTGCGAAAAAGCTGATCGCGGAGAAGTCCGTACTCGCCTATATCCTGAAAAGCGCCCTTGCGGAGTATGGGCCATATACCTTGCGGGAGATTGCGGAGAAATTTATCGAAGGCGAGCCGGAAATTGGCACGTTCTCCGTCCACCTGGATCACCCGGACAGGGTAAGGATAGAACTTGGCAGAAAGTGAGAGAACAGCGGGGACGATGCCATCCGACTTTTGAGCAAACTGTTCTCCACGGAGCTGGGCTACGAGAAGAAATTAGGCGCGTTGCGGGATGAATTCCATATCGGTGTGACAAAAGAAATCAGCCTGCAAATAAAAAGTCAAGCTAAATTTTAAAGAACTTTGAAAATTTTATACAGGTTGAAATTTTTGTATGGCAAACAAGCCAATGCGATCGATTGGCTTTGAGAATGAGCGCGGATCCGCTTATGATCAGCTGATGCCTGACTCTCGGCTGTGTTCACATTTTAATTTATGAACATAGCCAACAGAGCACTTGAATTCCTTTGCAATGCTGCGCAGGGGCGTACCCTTTGAGATCTGCTCTCGAATCGCGTTTTTCTCACGGTCGGAGAACTTCGGGTCTCTCCCCGCTTTGCGTGGGTTCTGCTCAGCATTCCAGACAGTTCCGCCAACAGAACGAGCATATTCTGCCGCGCTGTCTTCTGAGTTGAACCCGGCCAGAATAGCGTATTTTCTAAGAACAAGGTACCGGAGAACTTTACCTCACAGGGATATGTCGGATATTCCATTGCTTTCAGCCTCTGTTGGGAACGGATCCAGGGAAGCAAGGTATTCCCTCACCCTGCCATAGTAAACACGCAGGAACTTGTTGGCGCCGGCTGTCATGTAGACATAATAAGGCTTCCCCTCGGCGCGTTTTCTGTCCATGAACAGGTATACCGCGTCATCTGGTTTGGTTTTGATGAGGACATCCATGATCTGGAACAAGGTCTTCCGAAGTTGCGGGGAGCCGTGCTTTGAGGCGTGTACGCTCTTCTGGGAATAGTCGCCGGACTCATTGACGCCGGGATCCACACCCGCGAACGCGGTGATCGCCCCTTTGTGTGTAAAACGGGTCACATCCCCGATCTCCGCCATAAGCTGCGGGCCAAGGGACGGGCCGACGCCTGTCATTGCCATTACAACCGGATATTCCGGCAGGCGGGAGGCGGTCTCATTCATAAGGGAACGCAGCTGCTCCACCGTCTGAGAAGCGGCGTTCAGCTGGGCGACCGCCTGTTTGATGAGGCGTTTGGTGAAATCATCCTTTGGAAGTACGGGGATCAGCTCCTTTGCTGTCCTGTGGATTTCTTCAGCTTTGGATCTGCTGAAGTTGTACTTCTTACGGGCGCACCACTTCCGGTAATGGTCCGTGAAGGCGGCCAGGGACATTTTACGGACGCAGTCGGCATGCCAGTAGGTATCAATGAAATCCACCCATTTTTGGCTGCCGTCTTCCCGGGCTGGGCTGTCAAAGTAGGCGTTGGCTCCGGGATAGGTCAGGTCGATAAGCCCGATGAGGTTGTTCTTCATGGCAGTTTTGTGCTTCATGTAGAAAGCAAACTGGCGGTTCATGGTCTTGAGCTGGGAACGTAATTCATCCATAAGACTATATTGTTTCAGATTTGCCCAGCTGTCAAGGGTGTAGCGTGCGATCTTAACAGAATCGGCCTTATCGGTCTTCACTTTGCGCAGGGGGTTGTCCTGCCCCTGGAAGTCATGGATGATCTGAGGGTTCACAGCGCTTACGAAAAAGCCGGCATGGGTCAGTTCCCGCGCTACAGGTTCGTAGTAGCGGCCGGTACATTCCATGACGATGCGGGTCTCGCCGTCAAGGGAACGGATGCGGTCAACCAGTGACTGGAACTCCGTGGAGAGATGGGGGATGTCAAATGGCTTTGCCACTACTTCGCCGCCGGGACGGAGAACAGCCACCGTGCTCTTTCTTTTGGAAACATCGATACCTACTGCGTTCATAAAAGTCACTCCTTTATATGGATTGCAATTGGTCAATACCAGATTTACTCATTGCCCATTCTATCTACTGTGGTGTGACGCGAACGCGTCCCGGA
>CAZLMA010000005.1:0-106759 GCA_964560675.1 uncultured Subdoligranulum sp.
ACATCTCTATGGATTTTTTATATTCAGCTGTTCAACTTGATTTTACAATGCGCCTCCAAAAAAACGGACAAGGAGAAGTGAAAACATGAAAAAACATCTCAAGCAAGTTCTCTGCCTCCTTCTCGCTCTCACCATGACTTTCGCGCTGGCAGCCTGCGGCGGCGGTGGCGAAGCAAGTGACAGCGGCGACAGCGGTGAAAGTGGTAGCAGCGGTTCCACCAGCAGCGGTGAGCAGACATCGGACGGCGAATACCCGGTCGTACGCTGGGCGTACACCCATATGTTTGGTACCGAAAGTGAGCCTAAGATCGAGGCTGCAATGAATGAAATTCTCCGCGAGTCCGCCGGTGCGGAAATTGATTTGGTTCCCGTGAGTTTCGGCGACTTGGAGACGCAGTTTAATTTGATGCTTGCCGGCGGCAGTGATTCCATCGACATTTTCTCATCCTTCTGGTATTTGCCTCTCGCCAACCTGGTTTCCAACGGACAGTTGGCAGAACTGGACGATCTGCTCGCAAGTGACGGTGAGGGTATCCTAGATTTATTCGCTGACTATCCGGAAGTGCTGGAATGCTGCAAAATCAACGGCAAGATGTATGCTCTTCCTACTGTAGGCCCTTACTCTTCTCCCATGCTTTACTTGGTGAAAGAAACTGACTCAAAGTCGGCAAATATCGACTGGTCTCAAGTGCATACACTAGACGATGCAACGCAAGCTATGCTTGCCATGAAAGCAGTTAACCCCGATCATTACTATGTACCCGCCGCGACGGAGACCTACTGGGTGCCCAAAGATATTGACTACTTTGGCGATACCAATTTCCTGGGTGTTCTTACCGATCCGTTGAACAGCACAAAAGTTGAAAATTACTACGAGTCCGATTACTTTATGAATTTCCTGGACAACGTGAAGATTTGGCAGGAAAATGACATCTTCTCACCGGATGCGATGTCTAATAACAACCCCAACCTCCTCTCTATCCAGTTGGGCCTCGCGCAGGGAACACCTGGCTATGGCTTTGAGATTAACGAATGGTGCTATGAAGCAAACGCACAAGGACAATACGGCGACAATATGGTAGGCGCGCAACTAGGTGACCGTATTATCACAACCGGAAATATCACAACCTACTTGTGGCATATTACTAGTTTCAGCAAACAGAAGGATGTTGCCATGCGTGTACTGCGCGAATTCTATTTGGACGCTCGTCTTGCAAATTTGCTGGGCAACGGCATCGAGGGAGAAAACTATGTGGTCAACGACGATGGCACGCTTGCCTTCCCGGAAGGAAAAGATATGACCAACTGTGGTTGGATTGGTTTGGGTGCTACCTACAGCCTTCCCAACAGTTCCGAGGTACCTGTTTGGTATTTCCAGCCAAAAGATTTCTGGGAAATTGCCGAACAGTCCAACAAGGAGGCGAAGCCTTCTCTGGCTCTGGGCTTCACATTTGACAGCTCCAATGTGGCCGACCAGGTCACCGCCTGCACCAACGTGATTGCGCAGTACTATCTGCCGCTCATCAACGGCGAGGTAGATATCGACGAGACGCTGCCTGTGTTCCAGCAGGCCCTGCATGATGCCGGCGTCGACGATATCATCGCCGAGAAGCAGGCGCAGCTGGACGAATGGCTCGCCAACAAGTAAGAGGAAAAACTGCTTGGTGAGGGCACAATCGTGCCCTCATCTTTTTAAGGAGATAGCCATCGTGGAAAAACCATTTGTTACCCCCACCAAACTTTGGAACCGCTCTTATATTTTCGTACTGACTGTCAGTACTCTGACTTCCTTCTCCTTTTACATGACGTCCACCATCATGAATAAGTATCTGGTGGGGTTGGGGTTGGCGATCACGCTGGCGGGCATGGTGGTCGGGCTTTTTTCCATCACGAGCCTTATATGCCGGCCCTTTGTGGGGTTTTTGGCGGATCGGATGAATAACATCCGGCTTTTGATCGTCAGCTGTGTGCTGCAGTCCATCGGTCTCTTCGGCTTTGCGTTTACCTCTTCGATGCCGCTCATCGTATTGTTTCGAATCATCAACGGCGTGGGCTTTGCCATCTGCGGGACGGTACAGGTAGCGCTGATCGTACACTTTATTCCCAAGGATCGAACGGGAGAGGGCATCGGGTATATCGGAATCAGCCAGCTGATCGGCTCAGCGTGCGCGCCGGCGGCCGGTGTGGCGGTTGCGGATTGGCTCGGCATGAAGTATACTTTTATCATCGCCGCCGCGCTGCCGCTGCTGGCCATGTTGATGCTGCTGACCATGTTCGGTATTGAGCCGCCCAAGGAGGGCATGAAGAGAAAGGTCTCATTCCGGGATATTTTTGAACCGAAGGCGATGTACTTTACTCTCCCCTACTCTACCTTCTCGTTTGTGAACGGCATCATTGCCTCGTACCTGGTCATGTATGCGGACGAGAGAGGGATCGGAAGCGTCGGGGTCTATTTTACCATGTACGCGGTCTGCCTGTTTTTGGTTCGCCCTTTCTCCGGCAAACTGATGGATCGGCGCGGCATCCGCTGGCCGGTTATCCCCGGCATGATCCTGACAGCACTGTCGATGTTTTTGCTGGGATGGTGTAACAGCCTGTGGATGATTATGGCCACCGGCGTCTTGCGCGCCGTGGGGCAGGGCGCTGCGCAGCCGTCTTTGCAGGCAGGATGCATCAACTATGTCGGCAGAGAGAGAAGCGGTGTCGCCACAAGCACATACTATTTGGGCGGAGACGTCGGGCAGGGCATCGGGCCGATGGTTGGCGGGTTTATCTTAGAGTCCATCGCTGGTATTCAGGGTTATCAGGCCACGTTTTGTTTCTGTGGCGCTTTGATCCTGATCGCTCTGGTGTATTTTGTGATCGTTTGCAAAAAGAAGAATCTGTAGCGCGCTGCGCTTTGCACGGCGGATCCGGCATTGGAGCTCGCCAATGGCAGAAAAGCAAGAGGAGGTTTTGAGCTCAAAATGAAAAGAGTAAAGCCGAGCGAACTGGAGGGAAAAGTTTGCACTTACGGCAGAACGCTTTTGGATGAAAGCGAAGAGATCTTGTGGTTTAACTGGACCGCCAGCGTTTTGGAATTTACCTTTTGCGGAACGCACCTGAACGCCAGCTTCCGCGCTGACTGCGCCGAGGAAATTGACGGACTGCCCA
The DNA here is from genome assembly GCA_964560675.1 of uncultured Subdoligranulum sp. Taxonomy (GTDB): domain Bacteria; phylum Bacillota; class Clostridia; order Oscillospirales; family Ruminococcaceae; genus Gemmiger. The sequence goes on from CAZLMA010000005.1 coordinate 3,154, forward strand.
CCGATCCCAACGCGCCGCGGCGAAATACATGGCCGTGGGTCGGGGTCTTTTTAGACGATCAGGAAGTTCCTATCCGCCGGTTTGAGATCGCTTCCCCCACCGAGACTTGGCTTATCTACCAGAGTGAACAGCCGCAGACGCATCGGATCCGCATCGCGAAGTTGACAGAAAACCTGAAGACCTTTGTAGGGCTGACCGCGCTCACCATGGAGGGTGATCTTCTGCATACACCGCACCCGGCGCGCAAACGCGTGGAATTCGTCGGGGACTCTATCACCTGCGGGTACGGCAACGCCACGCACGATCGCGACAGAGGTTTCTACTCTGCGGAAGAAGACGGATGGATGGCGTGGGGGCCCAGAGCCGCGCGGGCGCTTTTTATGGAATGTAGCTGTGTGAGCCTATCCGGAATCACCGCTGTGCCGCACCCGGGCTGGCCCTCGCCTTTTGCCATGAGCGATTTGTACCGATATACGGACCGCGTGCTGCGCGACAAGCAGGGTAAGGATCCGGAGTTGTGGGATTTTGCGGCGCACCCCAATGACGCTGTGGTCATAAACCTGGGAACGAACGACAATTTTGCGATCCAATTTTGTGACGATCCAGCGGAAGAAGCCGCCTTCCCGGATCGATACCTGGCGTTTGTTCATGAGATCCGAACGTTAAACGGACCCCAGACAAAGATCGTCTGTACCTTGGGTTCGATGAACTATTACCTGTGGGATGAGATTGCAAAGGCCGTGCAAGAGCACAAGCAGAGAACCGCGGACCCGAACCTCTATCTTTACAAATTCAAACCCATGCATCCAATGGACGGGTTTGGCGCCGCGGGGCATCCCGCCATGGAAACCCACGTAAAGATGGCGGCAGAGATCGAAGGTATCCTGAAGACAATTTTGTGATGGAGAAAGAGGCCCTTATGGTAAAGCGGTTGCCGATATGGCGTTATGTTCCCATTGACTACAACCATGTGTTGGGGGAGCTTGAAAATGTGACGCAGAAAAGCGTTTTTGTCAACAATTTGCGCGGCGAGGCTGTTCAGATCCGGTTTCACAACCGCTACGGCCGGCAAGTGATGGTCATCGAAAACGCCAGTATCGCGGTTCGCAACCGGGTTACCGGGCGGTGCTGTGCCTGGGCGGATGTGACGCTCAACGGCTCAAGGACGATTTCGATTGCGCCGGGCGATGCCCCTTGGTCGGATCCGATAAAGCTGCCCGTGACAGAGCAAGACGATATCCTGCTCAATCTATACTTTAAGGAAAAAACGCAGCTATACAGCGTCTGCACGACCGCCACAGGACTCGGATGGCAGACATCACACCACACGGGCAATTACCGTGAGGGGGAAAATTTGGGTTTTACCGTCAAGCAGCAGATCGCCCCGACCATCGCGGCGGAGCCCTATCCTTTGCAGTTCGCGGCGGGAATCTGCGAAATAGCGGTATGGACGCAAAGCGCCGCGAAAGTGATCTGCCTTTTCGGAGACTCTGTGACGCATATGTCGTATTTTCACGACAGACTGCTGGAACTTCTCTATGCTCATTACCCGTCAGCGGTATCGCTTGTAAATGCCGGTATCTCCGGAAACCGATTGCAAAAGCCCTGGCCACAGTCCCCTCTGTTCGCCGGAGGTGGCCATCAATTTGGAATGGCAGGTCGGGATCGGTTTTTGCAGGACGTGTATGACACAGACAAGCCTGATCTGGTTTTGATCCTGGAAGGGGTCAACGACTGCTCCCACAGCATTTTATTTAACGAGCCGGACATTCCCACGGCGCAGGATATCTACGCAGCTCTGTGCGAGGTCTGTGACATCGCAAAGACAAACGGCAGCAAGACGATCGTTTCCACCGTTCCGCCTTTTGGCGCCTTTGGCGAGCCGTGGCGCGACGCGGCGGAGGCGATACGCTGTGAATACAACGCGCTGATACGCGGCGGCGGGACCGGTGATGGCGTAGTGGATTTTGATGCAGCGCTGCGCGATCCGTTGGATATACACCGGATGCAGGCCGGAATGGACTTAGGGGACGGTGTACATCCCAACTGGGCCGGAGGGGCCAAAATGGCGCAAACAGCACTTAACATCCTGAAACAATTTTAGATGCACCGCCGCTCTGAATAAAATAGCACGATTATGCGGTTTTCGCTTTTGACAAGATCGTGTGAAAACGCGGCTGGAAAGGAGCGCATGTATGGGAAAGCGGCTCGATACGATGCTTTTCCCCGGCGGGAAGGACAGAGCCTTCACCTTAAGTTTTGACGATGGTGTCCGGCAAGACCGCCGGCTGGCGGATTTGCTGCGCCGGTACGGGCTTAAATGCTCTTTTAACATAGGCGCCGGCGTTTTGGGACATGAGGAGCGCTTCGCGTTCCCCGGAAAACAAGAGGTGGATCTCTCAAAGCTGCGGGCGGAGGAAGTAGCTGAAGTGTACCGCGATCACGAAATTTGCGGGCACGGGCTTTATCACTCTTCCCTTGACAGCGTAGGCACGCCGCTTGCCATGTACGAGGTCATTGAGGATAAGCGACGGCTTGAAGATCTGGCGGGTCAGCCGATTCGGATTTTCGCCTACCCATTTGGCTTATACAGCGACGATTTGAAGCAGATCCTGCGCCTGGCAGGCTACCAGGGCGCGAGAACCATTCAGTCAACCTACCGCTTTGATCTGCCGCAGGATTTTTTAAAGTGGGATCCTACCTGCCACTACGCGGACCCCAAACTGATGGAGCTGGCGGATGCCTTTATGGAGGGGATGGTACTGTCGGTGCGCCTTTTCTATGTATGGGGTCACGCCTATGAACTGGATGAAGACGACAACTGGAACGTCATGGAACAACTGGCGCAATATATGGCCGAACGTGCCGACAAAGTGTGGTTTGCCACCAACGGGGAAATTGTCCGCTATGTGACGGCGTGGCGCAGACTGGAATATTCCGCAGACGGCTCAATGATTTTTAACCCGAGCGCCCTGGATGTGGAAATTCGCGTCGGCTTTAAGGCGATCCGGTTGGCGGCGGGACAGGTAACCAGAATAGATCCGACACCCTTGTAAGGGATGAGGCGCAAAACAACACGGAGAACGAGCCATGCTGAGGGAGAAAGAGCAAAAGGAGAAGCGGGGCCCTTCCGTAAAGCGAATGGCCCTGCGTTATTTTGCCTTGCTGATGGGGATTGTGTTGCTGTTCCTGATCCTGAGCAGCGCCTACTCCATCTGGATCTACCTGCAGCAGCTGGGCTACTGCAGCGAGGCAACACAGACGGTTACGCGCAACAATTTGATCCAGACGTTGGATCAGCTGGAAGATTATAACCGAAACAAGGCGACAAGCGACGCCGATTTTTCGCTGTTGTCGTATCAGAACGGCCACCTCTCCGATACGCAAAGGATGACGTCACTCTTCCATCTGCAGCGCGATATCCAAAGCAGAGTGCCGGTTGCCGGGGCCATTTTGCTGTTTGACCGTACAGGTTCCATTTTTTACTATGCGATGGGAAATTCGTTTCATTCCGGACTGATGACGCTCTCGGATATGGAATTTATGCACGGCTTGCACCAAAAGCTGCTCCTCCAGACCGATGATGCACTCAATCGCTGGCAAGTGATGACAATTGGGGGTTACACAGCGCTTGTAAACGCCTTTCGGCTGCGGGATCTGTACATTTGCTCCATGCTGGATTTAGAATCCTTTTCCCGAACCTATATCGCCGGCATGGACAACATCCACTGCGCTTTTTATTCAAAAGATGCCATCCTGACCGGGGAAGAATACATGGAGGAGAAAGGCATCAACATCAAGGATCTGACCGATCCGCCAAAGAAATTCTGGGGATTTTTTACCGGGAAAGACGTCATCCAGACGGAGTATCTGCCCAAATACGGGATCGGCTTGGCCGCTGTCATTTCGGCAACGGGGATTTGGCGTTATTCCCGCATGTATATCGTCATCGTGCTGGGGGTCACGGTCTGTATTTTGGTGACCATATTCGCGGTCTACTCCATGCTGAAGAAGGCTTTGATCTATCCGCTCGACCAGATTACGAAGGCCTCCAGGCGTCTCATGGGCGCTGCAGAGCCGGAGCAAACGCAACTGGAGACGAATTTGACGGAATTTGTCACGATACGCACAGCTCTGGACAGTTTGGTAGAGCAAAAGGTGGAATTGGCGCGGGAGAGTGAGAACCGGGAACAGGAGCGCAACCACGCCCTGCTGCAGTATTACCAGCTGCAAACCCGATCGCACTTTTTCTTAAATTGCCTGAAAAGCATCTACAGCCTTACCGAAAAGGGAGAGGCCGAAAAAACAAAGCGGATGATTATGCTGTTCTCTAACCATTTACGGTATGTATTCCATGACACTTTGTCCTTTGTTCCCTTAAGGGCGGAACTGGCGGAAGTCAAGGATTACCACCAGATCATCCAATTGGACCGCACCTCGCCGGTCATGCTGGATGTACAGGTTCCGCAACCGTTGCTGGAGGTAAACGTACCTCCCTTGACCATTCAAACCTTCATTGAAAATTCCTACAAGTACAACAATGACGGAAATAAAATGCTGGTATTTCGCATCGTGGCAGATCGCATCGAGATGGAGGAAAAAGCCTATTTACGCCTGCGGCTAAGCGATGACGGCAAAGGGTACAGCGCACAGAACCTCGCGGATTTTGAAACGATGGGGGAGCTCTTTGGTACACACCATGTCGGGATCAGCAATCTGCGCAGAAGGATCAACATCCTGTACCACGGGGACTATCAGATGGGCTTCTGCAACGGCGCTGACGGCGGAGCCGTTACCGTGATATACCTGCCCATGGAGAGCAAAGAGGATACAAAAACATGAATGTTCTGATCGTAGACGACCAAATCAGTGTCTTAAAGGGCATCGAATCCGGCGTTCATTTTAAGGAGCTTGGAGTAGATAACGTTTTTTATGCTTCCGGCCTAAGAGAGGCCGCGGATATCATCAACCACAACACCGTGGACATTGTCATGTCCGATATCGAAATGCCCAATGAGAACGGCTTAGAACTGATCAAATGGGTGATGGATCAATATCCCGAGACGCTGTGCATTCTGCTCACCTCCCATGCGGAATTTAATTACGCCCAAGAGAGTATTCGCTTGGGCTGCTTTGACTATCTGCTCCAGCCCGCGCCGTATGAACAGATCGAGGACTGTCTGCGCCGGGCGCTGCAGGAACTCTATGAGCGCAAAAAGCGCAGCCAGATCTATCGCTTCGGGCAAATGATGAAAACAAACGAAACGGAGCTTATCGAGCACGCCGTAACCAAACTTTTCTCGCGCATACCGGAGGATGTTGACGATTCTCTCGCGCTTTTAAACGCGGTGGGCTATCCCCTGTTTAAGACTACGCCTGTTCGCATTCTGATCATACACGATGAGCAATACTGCGCCGCGGAAAAGCCGATCCATTCCGAAAATTCGATCCATACAGTTTTGCAGGAGTGTTTAAAAATCGCTGGCATTACCTACCCTGTCACGTCGCTCACGCACACAACCCCGGAAAGAGAATTTTGCGTGACGCTTTTTTCAACCAAATCAGGGGAGTCACCGATGGTATCGTCGGAACAGCTGCACACGTTCTACGAGAAATTGGCATCCAGGCTGCACGATGACAACATCATGTGCTATGTCGGCAATGAGACGCCGCTGCAGGCGGTGCGAACCGAGTATCACAATCTGCGCAAGATCCTTATGGATGAAAATATCGGACAACGTCCGGGGCTATACTTTCACACACCACAGCAGGAATTCACCGTCACCGGCATGGATCTGACAGAGTGCATCAGCCGCTGGAGAGCCATGCTGGATGCCGGCAATCTGCGGATGCTGGAAAGCGAGATCAATGACGTCATCCTGAATATTGAAAATACAAGCCGATCCAAGTATAAGAGTCTCTGCGATCTGCACCAGCAGATCACGCATGTGTTTTTCAGCTACCTGTATGAGAACAAGGCAGACGTCGCTGCGCTGTTCAATAACGGTTACAGTTATACGGACTATATGGACAGTTATACCAATGCGACATCTCTACGCCGCGCGATTCGCTATATGCTGGATGCGGTTGAGAAGCTGGAAAAGCGCGATGTGCCGCAGAGTGATGTGGAAAAGGCCCGCGCCTATATAACTGACAACATTACAAATCCCCTCACCGTTTCCGACGTGGCCAAACATGTAAATCTGAGCGCGGAATACTTTACAAAACTTTTTAAGAGGGAAACCGGTCAGAACATCAAAGAGTATATCATGCAGGCCAAGATTGCCGCGGCGAAGGATCTGTTAGAACACTCAAATATGTCCGTCAGTATGATCGCACTGGAATTGGGGTACTCCAACTTCTCGCACTTTTCCCAAATCTTTAAAAAGTACGAGTCCGTATCGCCGAGCGATTACAGAACCGCCATGCAGACGAAAAACCGCGAGCCACAGTAATAGCGCATCTTGTGCGCGAAGGCCGGGAAGCGTTGCCTCGCCATGGCGCCAGCATAAGGAATTTTTCCGCGATAAAATAGGAAGTGAGTGAAAAAATCAAAAATTTGCTCAAATATTCATCCGGATTGTAGGCGTTAGACCCTTGCGAAACGTTTGAAAATATGCTATTATGGAATGCGTCTCTGAGGCATGAAGGAGGTGGAACGAATGCCTAATATAAAATCTCAGAAGGATCGGGTCGTGCAGGCGAAAAAAGAAGCCGCGCACAACAAGGCCATCAAATCAAACCTGAAAACCGTCATCAAGAAGGCAGACGCTGCCATCGTCAGCAACGCCGATGACAAAGACAAAGTGATTCAAGGCGCCGTAAGCACCATCGCGAAGGCGAGGAGCAAGGGTGTCATACATAAAAACACCGCTGCGCGCAAGGTTAGCCGATTGGCAAAACGCGCCAATAAGGCAGCGAAGTCCGCGTAGGAAAAGGTTGGAAGGCTTCTGACTGGAGCAAGGACTACGGGAATTTTCCTGTCATAGTTTTTCGTGCGGCCCGCCGGGCCGCACGTCTTTTAGGCATCACCGCATAAGACCCACCGCGGCAAAAAAGGCTTCTTGTGCTCAAAGTTTCAAGCACGAGGGCCCTAGGTTTTGCGCGACGGATTGTGCGGTGCGGTTTGCTTTATTTTTAAGCAGCAGCAAGTTATATCCTGCTGTTCCACACGGACATCATGGTAAAGGGGCGTATTGGCAATGGCAAAAGAAATCCTGCTGACAAGAGAGGATTATACGAAAATCGAATCGGAACTTGATACTTTGCGCACGGTGCGGCGCAGAGAAGTGGCCGATAAACTCAAAACGGCGCGCGGCTACGGCGACCTCTCTGAGAACGCGGAGTACGACGCCGCGAAAGAAGAGCAGGCGATGGTGGAGGCCAAGATCGCCGAGCTGGAGGCGATGCTCAAGCGTGCGCGCATCCTGGACGACAGCGATTTGTCACACGACACGGTTTCAGTCGGTATGCATGTGCGCATTTTGGCGCAAGGCGACCCGGAAGACGCAGCCGAGGAATACGACATCACGGGTTCCACCAGCGCCGATATCTCGGCGGGTCGTATCAGTGACGAAAGCCCTGTCGGCTCCGCCCTGATCGGCAAAAAGGTCGGAGATGTCGCGGAGGTCATCTTGCCCAACGGCAATATCATTTTCTATGAGGTACTAAATGTCAGCCGGACACAGGCAAAGTGAGATTTTACAATACCTAAAAATACGAGGATGGGAAAGAGTATGCCACAACGAAATACCGATTTTGCCGCACAGGCAAGTAGTGAACCGTCTCTTCCTGAGCAGGCGGCTGTACGCCGCCAAAAGCTTGCGGAACTGCGCGCCGCCGGGCAGGATCCCTTTACGTTGACGCGCTATCCGCAGAATGCCTGGTCGAGCGACCTGCAGGCGGAATACGCACAATTGCCACCGGAAGCACAAACAGACCGCAGAGTCGCATTGGCCGGGCGGCTCATGAGCAAGCGCGTGATGGGCAAGGCGAGTTTTGCCCACCTGCGCGATGCGAAGGGCGATATCCAGATTTTCCTCAAACGCGACCTGCTGGGCGACGACGCCTATGCGGCTTTTAAAAAGCTGGATGTCGGTGACATTGTAGGCTGCGACGGCGTAGTGTTTCGGACCAGGATGGGGGAACTGACAGTTCGCGTAGAGTCCCTTACACTGCTGAGCAAAAGCCTGCAGCCGCTGCCGGAGAAGTATCATAGATTGACGGATCGGGAGGCCAGGTACCGTCAGCGCTACCTGGATTTGATTACCAATCCGGACTCTCGCGAGGTCTTTATCAAGCGCTCCAAAATCATCAGCGCGATCCGGCGCTTTTTAGAAGCCAAGGGATTTTTGGAAGTAGAGACGCCCATGTTGGTGGAAAATGCTGGCGGTGCGGCGGCGAGGCCTTTTGTAACGCATTATAACGCCCTGGATACCGATGTCAAACTGCGCATCTCGCTGGAGCTCTATCTAAAAAGGCTCATCGTCGGCGGTCTGGATCGCGTATTTGAGATCGGACGGGTATTTCGCAACGAAGGTCTGGACACACGCCATAATCCGGAATTCACCCTGATGGAGCTGTATCAGGCGTACACTGATTACAACGGCATGATGGACTTGACCGAAGAGATGTTCCGCACCGTTGCACAGGAAGTATGCGGCACGACTACCGTGCCGTACGGCGACGCGGTGATCGACTTGGGTGGGCCCTATGCGCGCCTGACCATGGTGGCGGCCGTAAAGCAGTATACTGGCGTTGATTTTGATACCGTCGCCGACACCGCCGCCGCGAGAGCGCTTGCCGACTCGCACGGCGTAGTCTGGGAGCCCAGGCATCAAAAGGGCGATATCCTCAATTTGTTCTTTGAGCAGTTTGTGGAAGAGCATCTAATTCAGCCGACTTTTGTGCTGGATCACCCGGTGGAGATCAGCCCCCTGACAAAACGCAAGCCGGACAACCCCGACTATGTGGAGCGTTTTGAGCTCTTTATCTGCGGACGCGAGATGTGCAACGCCTACTCGGAGCTAAACGACCCCATCGACCAGCGCGCGCGCTTCGCCGCGCAAGAAGAGCAGTTTGCGCAGGGCAATCTAGATGCCAACCACACAGACGAAGACTTTTTAAACGCCCTTGAGATCGGCATGCCGCCCACCGGCGGGATCGGATATGGCATCGACCGCCTTGTCATGCTGTTGACAAACGCGCCCGCCATTCGCGATGTGATCTTATTCCCCACGATGAAACCCTCTATCATGTGAACGTCCGAAAAGGCCTTTATTTAGAGGACACTGAAAAGCCCCCGTCTGACTTTTCAGACCGGGGTGTTCTTAGAATCTCCGTCCGGATCGGATGAACTCCATCAGATTCACGTGCTGAACTCCATTTCTGCGCTGTAGCAGGTAGTCTGTCGTGAGGAGATATTTGGGATAACTGTCTTTTACAGATTCCAGCGGGCGGTATTCACGATCTTCCGTTTCCCTGCTCTGGGCAATCGTGTAGGCAACTTGGACATAGGCATAATTCATAGTTGTGTCGCGCAGGATGAAATCACATTCAAAATTTCTGAACTTACCGACGCTGACCGTGTAATCAAGTGAATTGGCGTAGAGAAAAACGATGTTCTCCAGAGCCGGGCCGTAGTTGATACGGTTGTCGGTGTTGTTCGCGTAGTAAAAGCTGAGGTCTGCGAGGTAATATTTCTTTTCGCCAGACAGCGCTTTTTTGGATTTCATGTCAAACCGCGGGCATTCGTAGATAATTTTTGCGTCAAGAAGCGCTTTGACATATCTCGAGACTGTTTCTTTCGAGATTTTCGTGCCAAGTTTTCTGAGTTCGTCACAGATATTGTTCAGGCTGAAGAGAGAGCCGAAATTTCCGATTACGAAGCGTCTGATCGTCTCAAAGGTCTCCTTGTCGCGAATTTTCACTCTGCGGCGGATGTCCTTTTCAAAGATTTCCTGGACCACGCCCTGCACATAGCGGCGCTTGTCCGCCAGGGAATCGAAGAGGACCGTTCGCGGGAATCCTCCTTCGAGGATGTAACTCTCCAGCTCGGCCGCGGCGTTTGGATCGACCGGCTTTGCGTAGAAGCGCTTCATCTCCTCGTATTCGCCGAAGCTCAGAGGGAACATCTCAAACGGGAGATAGCGGCCGGTCAGTTTCGTAGTGATTTCTCCGCTTAAAAGATAAGAGTTGGATCCGGTGATAAAAATAGACCAGCCTCCATTCGTCCTAAATCCATTTAATATCTCCTCGAACCCGTTTACATTCTGAATTTCGTCAATAAACAGATATTTAAGCCCAGCAGCGCTTCCTCTTGTAAGGATTAGGGATTCAAGCGCGTCGGGGGTGATAACCTTCCGGTATTCGCGTCTGTCTAAATCGAGGTAGATAATGTTCTCCTCCGGCACACCTTTTTTTCTCAGTTCGTCCGCAATCATCAGCATAAGGCTGGATTTCCCGCATCTTCTTACACCGGTGATAACTTTAATAATATCGTCGGTTTCGTAAAATCCCCTGATTTTCTTCAGGTAGTTTTCCCTGATATATAAATCCATCTGTGCGTCCCTCCTTACTCGAAAAAATAGCACATTTTTGAGAAAGTATCAAGTTAACGCCGCCGATTTTGCATTTTTGTTAAAATCGGCAGCGTTAAAGTACTTTTTGGAGAGCGAGTGGCGCGACGGTGACGAAGACTTTTTAAACGCCCTTGAAATCGGCATGCCGCCCACCGGCAGGATCGGATACGGCATCGACCGCCTTGTTATGCTGCTGACAAACGCGCCCGCCATTCGCGATGGGATCTTATTCCCCACGATGAAGCCGCTGTCCGAGTAGAGAAGTCAAAAAGTAGTCAAAATGGATTTCCGTCAAAAAGAAAAAGCGCAGTATGAGCGTTTTTCAACGTCATGTCGCGCTTTTTTGTATGCGCCCGCGGGGACTCGAACCCCGGACCCACTGATTAAAAGTCAGTTGCTCTACCACCTGAGCTACGGGCACAAATTCTCTTACAACGCCATCATTATAGCAGGCGTATACGGCCTTGTCAAACAGATTTGTTCTGCGGATTTGCATACCGGGCCGGGTTGCGGTATACTAAACGCGGTGTTGCCTGCACCGCGCGGGGCGTATTGGGCTGCCAGCCTTTCCAACTGGGGTTTTACATTCGGCGCAGGCAGTAGCGTCCTAAGGTATGAGAACTGCTTCCTTGCTCTATGCAAAGGTCAGCGCAACCAACCCACAGCTCTCCCCCTTTCCGCCCCGTAAATCGCTGGGTCAATGCGATATCCGATTCTTACGCTAACGAGGTGAATACGCCATGCCTGTCCAACTCACGGCCGATTGTTTTTCAAATCTGCGCTTATGTTGGGGCGCCGTGGCACAACCGGAGGATATGCCGGCTGCGATAGAACACATTTTTGCGGCGGGACGCATGGTAGATCATTACTTTGTATTACCCACGCCCACGCTGTGGACGAATCCGCAGATGCCTTCGCGCAGCGAGATAAGCGGCATCGTTTTTATGGAGCAGGAAGGCACAGCGCCCTGGCTCGTTTCGCTGCTACGCCCGGACAACAGCGTTTCGGTCGAGGCGGAGATGAGCCGTGCGGAATTTTCGCGGATGCTAGAAAAAAGCCATGTGGTATTGCCCGGATCACAGGGTTTTGTACCGCCCAAGACAGCCTCCTGACGGCGCTTGACACTCCTGATCGGCAGTTCCTGCGCCGCAGAGGATGCATTAGAACTTCTGCCAGTTGCTATTGTCTTTGTCGTCATGGTTTTTTATAGGCAAAGCAAGTAAAACGCGATGGTCTCGCGATGGATCCTAACGAACCGGTTGGCACAAAGAAACGGTGCAAAAGGATGCCAGAAAATCGATTCCGTTATTCCAACTGCAAAAGCCCTACCTTGCGGTACACCTTGCGCACGGTGCGTTCCGCAATACGCGCCGCTCGTTCGGCGCCGTCTTTTAAAATCGTATCGACATACACTTTATCGGCCAGAATCCGCGCGTACTCCGCTTGTATCGGCGCCAAGGCATCGGCGGTGGTCTCAGCAACGGCTAACTTGAATTCCCCGTATCCCCTGCCGGAAAACTCCTCTTCGATGCTCTGCATGTCCTTTCCGGTAAACACAGAATAAATGGTCATCAGATTGGAAATGCCAGGCTTTTGATCCCTGTCGAAGCGCACCACATTATCAGAATCCGTCACCGCACGCTTGAATTTGCGCACAATGGTATCCTTCTCATCCGTCATCAGAATATAGGAGTTGACGTTCGGGTCTGACTTGCTCATCTTTTTGGTCGGCTCGGCCAGACTTTGGATCTTGGCGCCAAAAGCCAGCGTGTACCCCTCCGGCTGCGTGAATGTGGGGCCGTACAGGCTGTTAAAACGGCCGGCGATATCGCGCGCCAGTTCCACATGCTGGGTTTGGTCTTGCCCGACCGGGACAAGATCGGCGTTGTAGATCAGGATATCGGCTGCCATCAATACGGGATAGCTAAACAGCCCACCGTTGATGTTGTCGGGGTGCTTGGCGGATTTATCTTTAAACTGCGTCATGCGGCTCAATTCGCCGAACTGGGTATAGCAAGACAGCACCCAAGTCAGCTGAGTGTGCGCCGGTACATGGCTTTGCAAGAATACGACGCTCGTTTCGGGGTCGATGCCGGCAGCGAGGAGTAGAGCGGCGACCTCACGCGTGCGGCGGCGCAAAACGGCGGGCTCAGTGCGCACGGTCAGGGTATGCAAATCGGCAACCATATACAGGCATTCATGCTCCGCTTGCAGCGCAGCCCAATTGCGCACCGCACCTACATAATTGCCCAGGGTCGGTGTGCCGGTAGGCTGTATACCGGACAAGATGCGTTTGCGCGTCAACTGATTCTGTTGTGCCATAGACAGTCAGCTCCCTTTTTTGTTCCCTTTGCAGCAGCTATCGATTCCGCGATAGCGCCATCATACCACGTTTGCCCGCCCTTGGCAAGAGAAGCGGCTGCCCTGTTATGCTGCAAAGACGACTGGTTTTCAAACGCTGCCAACCAATGCTGACTTTTGTAATGATGCGATGCCCACAACGCTCCGTTTGACACAGCGGGCGCGTCAAGCAAAGATCGGACGCGAGATGGACAACCCAAAATGCCGGCTGACCAAAGGAAAGCATCAACCAAAACGGACTGCGCGACATACATCAGCGGGAAAAGTGCGCGTGTTATACAGATTGGACGGTTTCTTTTGCCAAAGTCCCCAGCAATTCGGAATATTGCCAAGTGTGTTTTTTGAACCGTTCCCGCTATAATGGATGCAAACATAAAAACGCTGCCAGAAGCGGCGCCGTATGCTATGTTCTGATCGTAAAGGAGCTTTACCCAATGGCAAGAGTCTACAATTTCAGTGCGGGGCCGTCGATGTTGCCACAGGCGGTTTTGCAGCGCGCGCAAACACAGATGCTGGATTACCGCAATTCCGGTCAGAGCGTGATGGAGATGAGCCACCGCAGCAAATGGTTTGCGCAGATTTTTGACGATACCAAAGCGGCATTGCGCCGGGTTCTAAACGTGCCCGACAATTACGAAATCGGATTCTTTCAGGGTGGCGCAACGCAGCAGTTCGCCATGGTACCGCTCAATTTTATGTCAACCGGCACTGCCGACTACCTGATAACTGGCAACTTCAGCAAAAAAGCCGCCGAAGAGGCCGCCAAATTCGGGACGGTTCGTATCGCCGCCTCCGCGCAAGACAGAAACTATACCTATATTCCGGATGTAAAAGCTGCCGATTACAGTCAGAATGCGAGTTACATCCACATCTGCCAAAACAACACCATCTATGGAACACGCTATATCGAAATTCCACAGGTCGAGGGCGTGCCGCTGGTGGCTGACATGAGTTCCATGATCGCTTCCGAACCGGTGGATGTTTCCCGGTACGGCTGTATTTATTTTGGTGTACAGAAGAACATCGCGCCGGCAGGCATGGCGGTCGCAATCATCCGCCGGGACCTTCTGGGCAAGGCTGCAGAGGGCTTGCGTCCTGAACAGATCCCCACCATGATGCAGTATACCGTTCTGCTCCAACATGACAGTATGTACAATACACCGCCTTGCTGGTGCATATACATAACAGGCCTCGTCATGGACTGGCTGGAACATGACATCGGCGGGCTAGAGGCCATGCAAGCCATCAACACCGCCAAGGCGAAGATGTTGTATGACTATCTCGACAGCCAGAATTTTTACCGCAATCCCGTTGAAAAGCCGTATCGAAGTCTGATGAACATTCCTTTCACGAGTCCCAGTGCTGAGCTCGACAAGGCTTTCTGCGCCGCGGCGGAAAGCAATGGCCTCGTCAACCTGAAAGGGCACAGACTTGTCGGCGGTATGCGGGCTTCGATCTACAACGCGATGCCTGCCCAGGGCGTAGAAAAACTGATCACCTTTATGGAACGGTTCCGCAAGGAAAATGTATAAAAACGCAGCCGTTAGAGTTTGCGTAAACGAGATCTTTGCAAAACGGCCGAGAGCGTAGTAAAACGTCACACTGCCTTGCAAAGCAGCCAGGCGCACAGGCGTGTTGTTTGAAGAGTAACGCCGCGATGATACCGGCTCTACACCCTTTGCACGATCCCAAGGGAGAAACATCGAATGTACGTAATCAAAACACTGAATGCGATCGCGGCGGCGGGGCTTGCCAAGCTGCCCTCAAACCAGTTCGAGATCGACAACAACACCGAGGAACCAAACGGAATCCTTGTGAGAAGCGCGGACATGCACAACATGCCGCTTGCCCCCAGTCTGCTTGCCATCGCGCGCGCCGGCGCCGGTACCAACAATATCCCAATCGAGCGCTGCACCGAAAAAGGCATCGTCGTCTTCAACACGCCGGGCGCCAACGCCAACGGCGTCGCGGAGCTGACGGTCGGCGCGCTGATTGCCGGCAGCCGCCACATGGCGGAAGGCATGGCCTGGGTGCAGACCTTACAGGGCAGCAAGACACTGGAACAGGACGTCGAGAAAGGAAAAAAGCAGTTTGTGGGGCCGGAGTTGCGCGGTAAAACGCTGGGTGTGATCGGCTTGGGCGCGATCGGGGCCCGCGTCGCGAACGCCGCTGTCGCACTGGGCATGGAGGTACTCGGCTATGACCCCTACATCAGCGTAGATGCGGCCTGGAGCCTCTCGCGCAGTGTACAGCACTGTGTCACCATGGGAGAAATGCTGCCCCGCTGCGATTATTTGACCATTCATGTGCCCTACCTGCCGGCAACCCGCCACACCATCTGCGAGCGAACCCTCTCCGTCTGCAAAGATGGCGTGCGCGTTTTAAATTTTGCAAGGGGGGAACTGGTGGATAACGCCGCGATGCTGGAAGCATTGCGCAGCGGCAAGGTAGCGGAATATTTTTGCGATTTCCCCGCCGCGGAACTTCTGGGCGTGCGCGGTGTATACTGCACCCCGCATTTGGGCGCTTCCACGCCGGAGAGCGAGTCAAACTGCGCCGTGAGCGCCGCCGTTGCGCTGCGCGATTATTTACAAAACGGCAACATCACCCACAGCGTCAATCTGCCGGATGTCAACCAGCCGCGCATGGGCGGCATGCGGATCTGCGTGCTGCACCGAAACGAACCGGGCGTGATCTCCGCGATATCGGGTATCCTCAACGAGGCACATCTTAATATTGAAAATATGGTCAACAAGAGCCGGAAGGAAATCGCATACACCCTGCTGGACGTGACCGGGCGTTTCGACCGCGACGATGTAAAGCAAAAACTGTGCGCACTGCCCGCCAGCGTGCGGGTACGCATTCTGTAAACGCTGGATTGTTTTGGTAACTATTAAGATCTCCATCTGGAATGCTGCAGTTTTGCCAATGGGAACGAGTCAGCCATCCAATTTTGAGTCAGTTTTTAACCAGACGCGACCAGAAAATGCTTTGCCAGTAGCGAAAAGAGAGAGAAGAGCCAGCCATGTTGAAAGCGCCCAAAACCGTTTTGTGCATCCATAGCCTGCCCTGTTTTGGTCACAGCGGGCTTTCTGTCGTTCTGCCGGTTCTCTCCGCCATGGGTGCCCAGACGGTTGCGCTGCCTACGGTGGTTCTCTCTACCCACACCGGCGGAATGGGCGAACCGGCACGCATGGAAGATGCAGCGTACGGTGTTGGTGCCATAGCGCATTATGCGAGTCTCGGTTTGTCGTTTGACGCGATCTATTCCGGCTTTTTGCCAAGCACTGCGCAAGCGCAACTCGTCGAGCAGGCATATGCACTCTGGCCGTCCGCCTATAAAATCGTGGATCCCGTGATGGGTGATCATGGCAGAATGTACCAAGGCCTTTCTCTCGACCTGGTCAATACCTTCCGGAAACTATGCGGCAGAGCGGATCTTCTGCTGCCCAATGCAACAGAGGCTGCGCTATTGTTGAACCAAGCGATGCCACAGGGCAGTACGGTCGCAAAAGAGCAGGCTGCCGCCTGGGCGCAGGCCCTGTGCGGCCTGTGCAGAAATGTGCTGATCACCGGCGTTGCAGAAGGTGGCAGAATCTTTTGCATGGGCGCCGTGCGCGGCGCGGAACCCTACCGGATTGAGGCTAGGCGCGACCCGCGCCTTTTCCCCGGCACTGGGGACATCTTCGGCGCGGTGCTGACGGGAAGCCTTTTGCAAGGCAAGACCATAGAGGAAGGTGCCCATGACGCAGCAGACTTCGTGATCACTTGCCTGCGCGCGACACCCGCCGATGCCGATACACGCTACGGTGTGTATTTGGAATCTGTGCTTGCCTGCTTAACAAAGCGTTCATCCGCCTAAGCGCCGTCCGAGCCCAGGCCAAAACGTTCATAAGAAACAGGGGGGTGTGCAACATGACGAAAATCGGCTTTTTAACAGATTCCAGCTCTGACATACCGCAGGATTTGGCAAAACGATACGGCATTGAGATCGTGGGGTTTCCGATCAGTTTAGACGGAAAGCAGTATGTGGAGCGAGAAAATCTGACAAACGACGACTTTTACGACCTGATGCGCGCGTCCAACGAATATCCGAAGACATCCGCCATCACGTCACTGCAGTGGTGCGATGTATACTGCCGCTACGTGGACGAGGGGTATACGGATCTAATCCATGTTTGTATTAACGGCAATGGTTCCAGCACATACCAAAATGCGCTGCGCGCCGTGGAGCTGCTCTCCATCCAGCGCCCCGGCCACATGCTCCGGCTTCGCATCGTCGACAGCCACAGTTACACCATGGCTTTCGGCTGGCCCCTTTGCGTGTGCGCACACCGCATTCGTGCGGGCGACGACATCCTGGAATCGGTATTGGAGATGGAGCGCGCGCTCGCGAAGGTGGAAATCTGTCTGTCCGCTTACAGCCTTAAGCAGATGAAGAAGTCCGGGCGCATCCCGGCGGCAGCGTCGGTCGCAGGGGATCTGTTGGGTGTTCGGCCCATCATCAGTTTAATCGACGGCGTCTCTAGAGTGGAAGCCAAAGTGCGCGGTGATGCCAACGTGGTCCCCGCTATGGTCAAATGGGTGAAGAGCCACGCACCCAATCCGCGGAACCTACCCTATCTGATTCTCTACACCTCCAGCACCCAAAGGCGGGACGAACTGATCAGGGCGTGCAGAAGAGAATTCGGTCACGCACCCTCATTTGTGGGGCAGCTGGGCTGCGCAGTCAGCGCGAACAGCGGTCCCGACTGCATCGCGATCGTTTTTGAGGGTCGTTCCCGCCGCCTGTGCGACTATACGCCCAGTCTGCCATAAAGCGCGGGCCTGTATTTGGTTCTTTATACAGCGCTGCGGCCTGCCGGGATACCCGGCAGGCCGCAGCGCATAGAGGGGTGGGAAAGAATAAAAAGTGGATGGATTTATGACAATTATGGTCACCAACCGTTGCTTTCAACAGTAGGTATTATAGCTCCTTTTTTGCCGCTGTCAAATCCCGGTCTTGTTTTTCGCTTGCTTTTTGTTTATAATACGGATGTGGAAACTTACAATGTTTTCAAGAAGAGAAGTTGGGAGCCCTTTCATTTAACAGGTAATCATATCTATTTATTTTTTACTTTATTTTCTTTTTTTATTTGAAAAGCCGAAATCACGGAGGTTCCCGAATGGATGACCTTGACGAGAAGATCCTGTCGCTGCTCCAAAAAAACGCGAGAATGCCTGTTAAAGAGATCGCAAGGCAGGTCGATCTTTCCAGTCCGGCCGTTTCCTGTCGCATGCATCGGCTAGAGAAAGAGGGCGTGATTGACGGTTACACGGTTCTAGTACACAACCCAAAGGATGCCCAGCAGGTCAGGGCGATCGTATCTGTCATGGTCAACGCTTCCGGCAGAGAGCCGTTTTTAAAGTTGATAGAAGAGGAAAATCAGGTTAGGCAGTGCTGGCGTGTCACCGGGGGTTGCAACTATATGATCAAGGTACAGTGCCCTTCCATTGATGCGCTGGAGCATCTGTTAACGCGGATACAGCGGCTTGGCAGCACCACGACACAGATCATTTTGCATACTCAGCTCAACCGATCCCGTATTTCCGATGAATGGTAGCCAGTTTATCCCTATCGCACTTGACAGAGTGCCTACACACTCCTGGTTCATCCTGTCTCTTTGCCAGCAAATCCGATTGATTTTGAAAGGTAAAAATCACATGCTTTATTGTTCTCACTGCGGTAACCCGCTTCCCGAAGGGGCCACCACCTGCCCGCGCTGCGGTGCGCCTGTGACCGATGCAAATCAGGACTCCGGCTATAACAATACCGCTGCGCAGCCGCACTACCAGGGCGCAACACAGCCCGACGCCGATACGCTCAGCACTGGCGGGTATCTTTTGTACCTTTGCCTGTTCAGCATCCCGCTTGTCGGTTTTATCCTCGCGCTGATATTTGCGTTTTTGTATGATGGCAACCAGGCGCGCAAGCGTCTGGCGCGCGCTATGCTGTTGTACTTGCTGATCCTCGCTGTTCTTGTACTTATCATCTTCTTCATCACGAGAGCCGTGTTTATCCGACCGATGGCGCAGATGTTTTGGCTGTGGCACTGAGGGTGACGGCAGCGGAGGATCCATGAAGGCGAGTGTTATCATCCCCAACTGGAACGGCGCGGCGTGGCTGCGCGCGTCAATAGAGTCCATCTGGGCACAGACGCTGCAGGATTTTGAGCTGATTGTCATCGATAACGGATCCACGGACGAGAGCCTGGCGATTGCCGAGAGTTATTGCGGTCACGCTGGGTATACCCTGATCCGCAACGAACAAAACACAGGCTTTTCCCACGCTGCAAACCAGGGAATCGCGGTTGCACGTGGGGAGTACATCGCGCTTTTTAATAACGACGCCTTTGCAGAGCCGCAGTGGCTGGAGGAATTGGTACGCGCCGCCGAGGTAGATCGACGCGTCTTTGCTGTCTCCAGTCTGATGCTGCAAGACCGGCAGCCGGAGCTAACCGACGACGCTGGCGATTACGTCACGCTATTGGGATTTGCCTGTAAACGCGGTGAGGGGCTGTTGGCCGCGCGCTACCAAAAGCCCTGCCGTGTCTTTTCCGCCTGCGGCGGTGCAGCGCTGTACCGAAAAAGCATTCTCGATGAGATTGGCACTTTCGATGAGCTGTTCTTCGCCTATTATGAGGACGTCGACCTGTGCTGGCGCGCCAACAACCGCGGTTACCGCACGGTTTTTTGCCCCACGGCGCGCTGCCGGCATATCTGCGGCGCCAGTACCGGCGCAGAGCGCTACAATCGTTTTAAGAGCGTCCAGAGCGGCCGCAACAGTATCCTTCTGCCCTATAAAAACCAGCCAATGGGGATGCTGCTTTTCAATTTGCTGCCGATGGCTGCGGGGTATTTGCTCAAAGCCCTGGTGTTTTATCTGCGCGGATTCGGTTCCGCGTATGCGAAAGGCTTTGCCGAGGCAAGAACTGTGTTGGTAAAAATCGAAAAACCGCCGTTTCGGATGCGTTACCTGCCCAACTATCTTTGGGCAGAGGGCAGTTTGGTCGCAGGCCTTATGCGGTATATCGTTTACAGACTGCAGCGGCTGCTTAAAATTACCTGAACAAAGGTAATACACTGTGCGCAACTGACAAATACAAACGCCCTTCCCCTGTTAAAATCGGGAAGGGCGTGATTGCTGTACAATTTTTGTATGCGTTCGGTGACTCAGCGCTTGATGTCGTAGTTCATATTCATCAGGTTGCGGATGGTGTCGACATCGTCGGTAATATTTGCGTCTCCGTGAATGGTGTGTTTGATCACACTGCTCGCCACGGCGAAGTTGATCATATCCATCGCCCGATATTTGTGCATCATGGCATAGATGAGGCCGCTCGCGAATGCGTCGCCGCCGCCGACCCTGTCCAGAATGTTAAATGTAAAGAGCTTGCTCTCAAAGGTGTGCCCCTCGTACCACATGAAGGCCTTCAGGCTGTTTTCGGAGCCGGAATGGGCGTAGCGCACATGGCGGGCAATGCAGCGGATATTGGGATACCGGTCGATGAAAGCCTGGAAGATCTCATCCTGTTGCTCATAGCTGGGCTGCAGGGGCACACCATCTTTGTAATCGCCTTTGCTGGGATCGTCTTCGTCGCGCCAGAGATGATAGGGCTCAATGCCAAACAGTACATTGACATACGGCAGGCACTGTGTACAGTAATCGCGCGCGGCCTCCCAGCTCCAAAGCGCACTGCGGAAGTTGCCGTCAAAGCTGACCGTCAGGCCCTTTTGCTGGGCGGTGCGCAGGCAGCGCAGAATAAAATCGGCGCAACCGCTGCCCAGTGCCGGTGTAATGCCGGAGAGATGCAGCCAATCAAAACCGTCAAGCAGCTCTTCAACATCTACGGTGCTGTAATCAAACTCGGTAAAAGCACTGTGCTTGCGGTCATAGGTGACTTTGCTGGCGCGGATGCCGTAACCGGTCTCAAGGTAGTACGTGCCGAGGCGGTGCGTGGGCGTCTGCGCATGGGACGAGAGAATCATCGGTGTACAGTGCACATCGTTGGATCGCAGCCAGCGAACCGCGCTTTTTCCGAGGGAATTGTTCGGCACGACGCTGAAAAAAGTGCTGTCAACACCCAGATTCGCGAGCGCTAAGGCGATATTCGCCTCACTGCCGCCATAGCTGGCCTCAAAACTGGAGGCCATGCGGATCTTTTCGTAATTGGGCGGCGTTAAGCGCAGCATTACCTCACCGATCGTAATAAAACGCATACCCGTGGTCGGATCGGTGGCGATAGGGTTGTGGTGTTCCATGGCGCATCTCCTCTCAATTTTTTTACAAGATTGAGTTTTAAGTACTCCTACTGTCTCACACTGGTTTGACCGTTATGCTTCTTAATTTTGCGCGAGCACAGCGCCTTTGTGCAAGGAGACTGACTCAGCTGCTCTTCCGGGAAAGAAGATTTCGGGCTAGATTTCATGAGTATGATTGTAGCATAGGCAGCTTAAGTTTGCAACCGCCCGTTCCTTTACACGAGCCAATAAAATTTGTATAATAATTTTATGGGGAAGCTGCCTGCGCGCAAACGTTGCCGAAACGCCTCTTCAACACCCTTGATTTGACGCGGCGACACAATCACTATCACAGCAAGGACAAAAGGACAAATGCAACAAGAAAACATCGAAATTTTCGGGGGCGTTGCGCAGCCGGATTCATCGCCGATGCTGCGCGGCGATGCACAGACACCCAGTGACGAAAATGGCTACATCAAGGTCGTTTTGCTCAGCTTGGATCTTCGCACCTTTGACATACAGCGCAGTTTAAAAGAACTCGCGGCGCTCGCAGAAACAAACGGCATGCGCGCGGTGGCTTCCGTTTGCCAAAAGCGCGGCGTACCGGATCCCGCGACAATGCTGGGATCCGGAAAGGTAGCGGAGGCCAGGCAAATTTGCGCACAAACCGGCGCGCAGGCTGCCATATACGACGGGGAGCTCTCTGGCAGCCAACTGCGCAATCTGAATGCTGCGCTAGGGGTAGAAGTTTTAGACCGCACGATGCTGATCCTGGAAATCTTTCGCAATCGCGCCGTCACCGATGAGGGCAAGCTCCAGACGGAACTGGCGACTCTTCGCTATCGCTTGCCCCGCCTGCAGGGGATGGGAGAATCGCTGAGTCGCCAAGGCGGAGGCGGCGGCGGGGGCGGAGGCGCGCGCCGAGGCGCCGGAGAGAGCAAACTGGAACTGGATCGGCGCTATCTGCGCAATCGAGTGCGCCAGCTGGAAAAGCGTTTGGAAGAGCTAGAAAAGCGGCGCGGAGAAACACGGCGCTCCAGGCAAAAAAACGGTGTGCCGGTCATCGCGCTTGTCGGATATACCAATGTGGGCAAATCCAGCCTGCTTAATACGCTGTGCGGTGCCGAGATCTATGCGGCGGACCGGCTGTTTGCCACCTTAGATCCCACAGCGCGCAAACTAACCTTGCCGAGCGGACTCAACGCCATACTGGTTGACACAGTCGGATTTGTTAGCCGATTGCCGCATCAGTTGGTCAAGGCTTTCCAGAGCACGCTGGAAGAGGCCGCTTACGCGGATGTCATCGTAAAGGTAGCGGACGCAAGCGATCCCGACGCGGCGCACCAATTGACACTGACAGAAGAGGTGTTGCAGCAATTGGGGTGCGGCGCAACCGCGCAGATCACCGTATACAACAAGTGCGATATCGGCGCCTTTGCACCCTACGACCCAAAAACGCTGCTTGTGAGCGCCAAGACGGGGCATGGCCTACCGGCGCTGCTAGGGCAAATCGACGCGTGTTTGGCGAAGCGGATCTGCTACATGGAGCTGATGCTTCCCTACGATAAGCTCGCTGTTGCCGAAGTGTTGCGAAGCAGCGGAAAAGTGTATGCAGAGGAATACCGTGACCGCGGTGTATATTTGCGCGCCACCGTTCCTACCGAGATCCGCGAGCGCTTTTTGCCCTACCGTCTCGAATGAAGTAGAACAGAATCTACTTCCATCAGCGCCACAGTGGGCAAAGGAGGATAGCAGGATGGATTCGACAAGAAAATTGATGCTCCCAATCGGGTATGACAGTTTTGAGGAAATACGTGGTTACGATTTTTACTACGTTGATAAAACTGGACTTATCAAGGAGCTGCTTGAAAGCAAGGCGAAAGTCACCTTGTTTACCCGCCCGCGGCGCTTTGGCAAGTCCTTAAACATGAGTATGCTCTCCCACTTCTTCTCGCTAGACGGGGATAAGTCCATTTTTGACGGACTTGAGATCTCAAAAGAAAAAGAGCTCTGCGAGAGATACATGGGCAAGTACCCGGTGATCTTTCTCACCTTGAAAGGGATCGATGGCTTAAATTATGAATCCGCTTATCAACAAGCCGCCTGGCTCATCCGAAGTGTTGCCCGTAAGTTGGAATATTTGCAAGACAGTGACAAATTGTCCGCAGCGGACAAGGCGGAATACCGAGCGCTGTTGAATTTAAACATGGTAGAGGCAACACTTTGCAACAGCCTTCATACACTGTCGGATTTGCTGGAAAAGCACTTTGGCAAAAAAGTCGTATTGCTCATCGACGAGTATGACGTGCCGCTTGCGCGGGCCCACGCGAATGGGTATTACGACAAGATGGTCTCGCTGATGCGCAGCATGCTGGGCGCCGCGCTCAAAACCAATACGAGCCTGGAATTTGCGGTGCTGACAGGGTGCCTGCGTATCTCCAAGGAGAGCATTTTTACAGGGCTGAACAACCTGTCTGTCTATTCCGTCACAGACGAATGGTTTGATGAATTTTTTGGCTTTACGGATCGTGAGGTGCAGGAGCTGCTCTCTTATTACGGGCTGACAGACTGTTACGAAGAGATCAGGCGGTGGTATGACGGCTACCGGTTCGGCAGCAAAGAAGTCTTCTGCCCCTGGGACGTACTGAACCACTGCGTCCGTCTCAGAAAGAATCCGAAAACGCCACCGCAGAACTACTGGATCAACACAAGCGGCAACGACGTGATCAAGCGTTTTGTCGCCATGGCGGACGACAGGACAAGAGAGGAAATCGAAACGCTGGTCGCGGGCGGCACCATCGAGAAGGACATCCGCGAAGACCTGACCTACTCCGAGATTTACGATACCATCGACAACCTGTGGAGCCTGCTCTATACGACCGGCTACCTGACTTTGCAGGGCAGGACGGACGAGGGGCTGCTCAAACTGCGGATCCCCAACCTGGAAGTTCGGGACGTGTATGTCAAGCAGATCCGGGAATATTTTAAAGAGAGCGTCAAAAAAGACACGGAGACACTGGACGCCTTTTGCGCCGCGCTTTTAAAAGTTGACACAGAGGAAGCGAGGAAATGCCTCACCAAGTACCTACGCAGAACTATCAGTGTCCGAGACACCATGGCGAGGGACGAGCAGAAGGAAAACTTCTACCAGGGCGTTCTGGTTGGGATCTTATCAGCTAAGGAGAACTGGAGTGTAAAATCCAACCGTGAGAGCGGAGACGGCTACGCGGACATCTTGGTAAGGCCGGATGACGGGGACTTAGAAACAGGGATCGTAATCGAGATCAGATACGGCCGCGATCTGGACAAGGCCTGCAGAGATGCTCTAGATCAGATCGAAAAGAAAAGATACGCGGAAGAGCTCCAAGAGGAAGGGATCGACACCATTCTCAAGTACGGCATCGGATTTTACAAAAAGACGTGCCGGGTGATGTTGGGCGAGTGAGCAAAACCAAAAAATAAAAAGACAGAACAATGCCCTAAACAAAGTTTATGCGCAGACGAACAAAAGCTAGGGATCTGCGGCAAAAAATTTTGTTTCGTCGCGTTGCATTCAGCACGGCGATGGACTGTGTTGCACCGTGTGCCAGTAATCATGATCCACACCTTGATCTGCCTTCTTCATGCCGATAGGCAAATTTGTCGAAAAAGTAGAGAATTGTACTTATTGCACAAATATAAAGAGCAAATAGTTGAATTGTTTATACACAATAGTTACCCCCCCCCTTGACAATTTCTACTGAATCCGGTATAATGATGGTAGTTTTCAACAACGGCTTCGGCTGCGCTGCAAATACTGTTATACAATGGGTTTGCACAGTGCCGCCGGGAAGGAAACCCCACCTGCCGTTCCCGAAAGCGATTCGGGAACTCCACCTGCCGTTTCCTCGTACGTGAGGAAATCCCACCTGCAATTTCCTGCCCTATCGATTTTTGGTAGGAAATTCCACTTGCCATTTCCTCTTGGCAAAGAAAGTGAGTGTGTATCATGAGAACGAACAAGCGCCCCATCCTCCGATCTTGCTCCGCTGTGCTCTTAGCTGGCGCATTACTGCTGACAGCCTGCAGCGGCACCTCAGTGCAAACCTCGGACGATTCCTCCCAAGGATCAAACACGCAAGTAGCCGCCGATTCGAACACGGGTGAGCTGGATGCCACTGCGCAGAACAGCGCGGTCGGCGGAGATCTGTCCGACACCGTTATTGAGGCGGAGGAAGGGACTGGCGCATGGACAACAGTTGATGCGGCTGGCACCGATGCGGCCGTGGCAGCCACAGAAGTTTCCAAGACCTCTGGGAACCAGACACAAAACGGCTCTGCTTCCGCCCCAGAGAGTGCGGAAACCAAGAAGGCCGCAGATAAAAAAGCTACGAAGGATTCGACCGATAGCGAGGAGAGCGAAAGCGCACTGAGCGTGAGCACTACCTCCGGCAACTCTAAGGTCGCAGGCGCTTCGTCCACCACGGATAAGCAGACAAACGAGACGTCGGATTCCGATCAGACGACGGATTCCAACAGCAAAGATTCGGCAGACGAGAAGACCGCCGAGAGCGAAGCCGAAAAGACGGATACCAAGTCCGAGAGCGGAAAAACAGAGTCTAAGGCCGAAACCGATAAGGCTGAAACCAAGCCCGAAAGCGAAAAGACAGAGTCTAAGGCCGAGGCTGATAAGGCAGAAACCAAGCCCGAGAGCGAAGCAGAACCGAAGCCGTCGAGCACGCCCAAGCCGAGCGCCGACAGCGAACCGACCAAACCCGCTAACGATGATGGAAGCACAGCCAAAGACAACCCCGACGACGTGAAACCTGGCAAGACGGGTTCCGGCTCAACTCCTACGCCGCAGCCGAAGAGGACCCCGGAAAAGGCACCCGAGGAGTCACCCGAAAAGTCACCCGAAAAGTCACCAGAGAAGACGCCTGAGAAGACGCCAAAGCCCACCGGCCCGCTGCAATGCGAACACGAGTATGGCCCGTGGATTGTGACAAAAGAAGCCACCTGCACATCCTTGGGTTCCCAATACCGCGTGTGTAAGAAGTGTGGCCAATCGGTGCAGTCCACGTTCGCGGGCGGCGATGCGCCGAATTACCACAACTATGTCTCTTATCAAAAGAATGCCACCTGCCAGCAAGAGGGGTACAGCGGCCTGCGTTGCACGCTGTGCGGCGCGCTGAAAGACGTTGTGACCATTCCGAAGACAGAACACAGTTTCGTACAGTTAGGTGATAAAAGGGATCCTGACTGCACGCACGACGGACAACTTGTGGAACAGTGCAGTGTCTGCGGATATACCCGGACGACAAAGCTCCCCGCAAAGGGACATAAGTATGAGGAGATTGTTATCGCCCCTACCTGTGCTGACGATGGTTATACAAAATATACGTGCACTGTATGTGGATCGGAAAAACCAGGCAATTTTACCAAGGCAACCGGACAACATGTTTGGGTGGAAGTAAGCAGCACTAAGGCGACCTGCTCGAAGGCGGGCACTGTGACGGAGCAGTGCAGTACCTGTCAAGCGACTAGAACCAGAGAAACACAACCGGCTACCGGTCAGCATAACTTTGTACAGGATAGCCGAGAAGAACCTCAATGCGAAAAACCTGGTCATCTGGTAGAACATTGTACTGAATGCGGGACTACTCACGAGGTTGATCTTCCGAGTCTGGAACACAACTGGGTCTTGAATCCGGATCGCGATGGTTTGAGCTATTGTTCCAGATGCGGCGAAGAACATAGTCAACACAAGGATTCAGAAGAATAGCACAGCATATCAGCGAGAAAAACGTTTTGGTTGACCATGTCGTGATCTGCTACAGCTTCTACCAAATAAAGTATCGTTAGCGAGCACATTTTGTTTTGTACGCTTTTGGTAGAAGCTGGCGATTGGCAAAGCAACCATCCCCGGTCGGAGAATTTCGCCCGGGGATTTTTGTGTACCCGCATGTACCCTGTGGGGTATACCCTACTGCATGGCGGCACGTACACACGCCCGCATCGCCTAGCTGCGGATTACGCGACCGCGTTTGACTTTGCGCCAGCATTACACACATACTGTTTCTGCTCCCGCGACGCTTTTTCGAGGATGCGCGACATTCCCATCTTGCAATCTTTCTACAAATCGTGTACACTTTACAAAAGATAGACAAATGGCGAAGACATTGCTGCGTCAGGGTTGCGCCATGCTCCCCAGACCGCCAAAACGGCACGCGAAGCGTGCTGCCAGTTGCTTCAGGTTTGCGGTCTTAAGATGGGTACTGTTTTACTTTGCACAGACGCCAGGAACAAAAGGAATGCACGCTTGAGAGGCTCCATTTGTTCTTTTCGCGTTTTGCCCTACGTTGTGTGGTGTGCGCAAAATCAGCACATAAAGGAGGCTACGGTTTTATGGCGCTGGGGGATAACATCCGTTACCTGCGTGAGTCACACGGTTTAACACAGATGGAGCTCGCCCGCATCGCGGGGGTCAGCGACAAGGCGGTCTCAACCTGGGAATCAAATCTGCGCATGCCTCGCATGGGGCCGCTGGAAAGGATGGCAAACTATTTCGGCGTGACCAAGGGCAGCCTGCTAGAAGATCTCTACGGCAGTACGCCGTATGCTGTGCATGCTGCGCCGCAAGGTGACCTGGTTGAGGATCATCCCAGCTGCGAACCGGACAAAGCAGAGCAAAACGACTTAAATATGCACCTGCCCGACAAAGGCCCTGAAACCAAAACTGTCCCTGCGGTGCAAGAGGTCAGTGCGGTCGATGTGTATGACAATCCGCCCACTTTCGCCGGCGCAGATTTTGGGCTGGTCTACCGGGGCGACAGCATGGCCCCTACCCTGCTACATGGCGACACGGCGTACATCCGTCGGCAGGCATTTGTTCCAAGCGGCGCGCTGGCCGCGGTTCGCCGGGGCGAAAGGACTGAGATTGTGCGTATCTTTTATACGGAAGACAGGCTGATTTTGCAGCCGGACAACCGTTTGTATCCGCCGCAAGTCTATAACGGTACGCACCCGAAAGAAGTTACCGTTTTGGGCAGGGTCGTAGGTATCTACCGCAAACTCTGAGCGGGATCTGGAGAGGAAACTGCGTTTGAAAACCAAAGCAAAAACCGGGCAAAGAGCAAAATGGGTCAAGATCGCGGGCATTTTGGCCGCGCTGCTTGCGGCAGCTTTGCTGTTTGTTCTTTTGTACCGCAATTCCCATTACCTGTACATTTTGGGGGAATGGCTCGGCATCCACTGCAACAAAACCGAGTTGGAGGCGGTATCGTTGGATGTTGCAGCGCAGCGAACCTTAGAGGAGTTGGCAGCGGACGAGCGGATTCGGTTTGACCAGAGCGCGATGCTTGTTAATAACCAGTATCCCCTGCCGGATGATTTTGAGCCGGAGCTAACTTTGTACAAAGACACAGACGTGCCCATGAACGCCTGCTTGGTGGATGCTTACGCGGATCTTTCCGCGGCGGTTACCGAAATAACGGGCGTTGATCTGTATGTTTCCAGCACCTACCGCACACAAGAGGACGGCAAACTGACGCTACCGACGGATTTTACCGCTGCGACCATCTCGGCGGACAACACCGGCTGCTATTTGGTCACAGTGCAAGAATAGCAACGGGATGTGACATGCGCTTGCACAATTGAACCATTTTCGACTTGTTTTTATGACGCCGTGGGCGTATAATAGCATCGTCGTTCAGATGCGAAGTGCAATCGGCTTGCAAATTTCGGCTGAATCCTTTGCGCGAAAAGAGAGGGGCGTGTTTGCATGGCGGCGGACAAAAAGGGCACAAAAAACATTGCCCAAAACCGCGTGGCACGCCACGAATATTACGTTTTAGAGACTCTTGAAACCGGCATCGAGCTTGTGGGAACCGAAGTTAAAAGCGTGCGCGCCGGAGCGGTCAATCTCAAGGACTCCTGGGTGGATGTGGAGCACGGCGAACTGATCGCAAAGGGTATGCACATAAGCCCTTACGCACAGGGCAATATCTTCAACGCCGACCCGGTGCGTCCGCGGCGACTGCTCGCCCACAAGAGCGAAATCCGCAATTTGGCGCAGCAGGTTAAATTGCAAGGGTTTACGCTGATCCCACTCTCGCTGTACTTAAAGGGTGGGCGCGTAAAAATGGAGCTGGGGCTGTGCAAGGGCAAAAAGCTCTACGATAAGCGCGCGGCGGCAACGGCAAAGGATGCGAAGCGCACGATTGAGCGCGCTGTCAAAAACCGCAGCATAAGCTAGCTGAAACGATCCCAAACTCCGCTGCGCAGGCAAGAAACAGGCGACGTCCTTTTTTGCAATTCGCCGAGGGGTATCAAACAAAATTCATCATTTTATAGGGGGATGCAATGGTTTCGACGGGGGGAGAGAGGCAAGAGCAGCGGGCCGTGGCGGTGACCCACGTTAAAAGCGCCAACTTAAAATAACTGACAACGAACCTGTTGCAGTCGCTGCCTGATTAAAGGCAGCCGTCCTGCCCACTTGAGCGCCGCGTGGGGTCAGGGCGTCGACAGGCGCTGAACATGTACGGGCCTGAGCTTGGCAGCCCGTCAGGTATTAACGAAGCTACCAAAATGCAGAGGCGCGGCTGTCCGCGCGCATGGCGGGAAATTTAAATCGGCAGCCTGCGCCCGAAGATACTCTGGTCGCTTTCTTTTCGGACAGGGGTTCGATTCCCCTCATCTCCATAAAAGAGTGCTACGCGGATCTCTCTAAAAATTGCGTAGCATCGTTATTTTTTGAAGTCAAAACCACCTAGGGAAGCGGAGCAAATGATGAAGGAATTGTCACATTGATTGGCGGCGCCTTCGTAGTGCAGTGCTCGCTGGATCCAGACGCAGACCAATAGGCAAGAAGAAGATCGCCCTTGAGGTACCATCTCCAGGGCAGGCTTTTTCTTTATGTCCTGACGGGAGACGATGAAATATGGTTGATTGTAAAAAGAAGTAAATTTAATTTCGTGTCCAGTTTTTGTTGACTTGTGTACAAGCTCTGGATTGAAAGGTGGAATAAAAAGATGTTTTACTTTTTGATGAACCCTATACTCACGTACAACTGGCTGTTGATAGTAGCGGCTGTCGTTCCTGCCATCTTCCTGATGGTACAGGTCTATAAGCTTGACAGGTTAGACAGGGAAAGTCCTGCTATTTTGAGCAATATGGTTGTTGGGGGGATCCTGGCCGCGCTTCTTGCCCTGGTGATTGAGCGGGTACTCAGCCTTTTCCTGAACATGCTTGTCCCAGCTGATTCCGATCTTTACAATGTTCTCCTGTATTTTGTGGTTGTGGGCTGCACAGAGGAAAGCTGTAAATATTTCATGCTGAAGAGGCGGTCATGGTACTCGGTCGAATTCAACTGCCTCTACGACGGCGTGGTTTACGCAACCTTCACTTCCCTCGGCTTCGCACTCTGGGAGAATATCAGCTATGTCCTGCATTATGGTTTCTCGACGGCGTTAGTGCGCGCAGTCACGGCCATACCCGGCCATACCTGCTTCGGTATCTTCATGGGCGTGTTCTATGGCTGCGCCAGGGGCTACGCCTACCTGCAGGAAGAGAAAAAATCAAAGCTATTCCGTATTCTTTGCGTCCTCGTCCCGACATTGATTCACGGATCCTATGATTACATTGCTTCCATGCAAACCGAGAACTCGGAATGGATCTTCATTGTCTTCATCCTGTGTCTGTATGCCATCTCGTATCTACTGGTGAAGCGCATGTCGAAAAATGACAGGTATATCAACATGGACAGGACGAATTACAGGTTCTGGGATATGTGAAACAGCGGCAACGCTTTAATGCGACCGGTATGTTCTGGCGGCGCGGAATCGTCAATGCATGAAATGTGAAAATGCCAAGCAAGCTGCTCCTGCATAAGACTTATTGCGCTGCGCAGCTCCTTTAGTAAACTGCCGATCTTTGCCTGATTCGCTTCGTATTCCAATATTGACAAAGCAGCTTGCTTGCTGTAAAGTGACCGTTAGGGAGACCGCGTGGCGCAGTATGTGCATCAACCGGATTGAATGTAGAAGGAAGTGATTATCATCGCAAGCAAAAAACGAGTCGGCATCCTGACTTCCGGTGGGGATTGTCCCGGTCTTAACGCCACCATTCGAGGTGTTGCCAAGGCATTGTACCAGCGCATGGGGGATAATGTCGAGATCATCGGAATTTTAAATGGATATGACGGTCTCATCCACGGCAACTGGCGCGAGATGGAGCCCCACGAGTTCAACGGAATTTTAACGGTGGGAGGAACCATCCTGGGCACCAAAAGAACGCCCTTTAAAATGATGACGGTAATCGAGGAGGACAAAATCGACAAAGTTGCCGCCATGAAACAGACCTACAAGGACGCCAAATTGGACTGCCTGTTGTGCCTGGGCGGCAACGGCACCCACAAGACCGCCAATCTCCTCAGCCAGGAAGGGCTGAACATTATCGGGTTGCCCAAAACCATTGACAACGATATCTACGGCACCGACGTGACGTTTGGTTTCCACACCGCCGTCGATATCGCCACAGAGGTCATTGATCGAATCCACACGACAGCCGGCAGCCACAGCCGCGTGATGTGCATAGAAATTATGGGCAACAAGGCTGGCTGGCTGGCGCTGTATGCAGGTATCGCGGGGGGCGCCGACATCATACTTTTGCCCGAGCGGCCCTATGATATCAATAAGGTCGTCAAAGTTGTGGAGGGCCGTGCCAAGGCCGGCAAGAATTTCTCCATCATTGCGGTGGCAGAAGGTGCGCTTTCCGTTGAAGAAAGCAAAAAGAAGCGCAAAAAATGGATGGCGGATCGCCTGGAAGCCGGTTATACCACAGCCACCGTTCGCATCGCCAAGGAGATTGAGGCGATCACCGGCGCCGAGACGCGCACCTGCGTGCCCGGACATATGCAACGCGGCGGAAGCCCGTCGGCATACGACCGCGTACTTGCCACGCAGTTCGGAACCTATGCCGCAAAACTGGTGGCAGAGGACCATTACGGCGTGACGGTCGCCATGGTCAAACGAGAGGTGACAGCCAATCTTCTCAGCGAAGTGGCCGGCAAGGCCCGCCCCGTTCCCGACAACTGCCCGATGCTGAATGTTGCGAGAAGCATGGGGATCGGGCTCGGCTGATCTGTTTTTACTTTTGCTTCTGTATACATTTTACCGCACTGTTACACAGAAGGAGTGTGCCGCATGGATACTGTTTTACAGGCAATCGAAAAGAGGAGTTCAACGCGCGGTTTTTTACCTCAGCCGCTGCAAAGTGAGCAATTAGACGCGATCTTGCGCGCCGGTCTACAGGCCCCCACAGCTGCAAATCGGCAGGAGATTCACTTCACGGTCCTCCGTTCGGACAATCCGATTTTGGCCGAGATTGAGGATGAAAAAAACGCGGCGCTTGAAAAAGCGCCAGCACAAAACTTTTATTACGATGCCCCGGTCGTGATTATCCTGAGCGGGGACGAATCCTTCTCCTGGTCTGCGGTGGATGCCGGCATCGCGGTAGAAAATATGGCGCTGGCGGCGGAGGGTCTTGGCTTGGGTTCTTTGATTATCGGCTGTATCAAAGGCGCAATGCTGGGGCAGAAAAAGGCAGCATTCGCCGAAAAGCTCAAATTGCCGGATGGGTATGCTTATCAAATTGCCATTGCCCTGGGAACCAAAGCGACCGCAAAGCAGCCGCACACCTACAATGCGGATAAAAATGTGACGATCCTCTGATCGCCCGTTTTGCGATGCGCTTTGCAACCGCAGCGCTTCTTTTTGAATCAAAAACATCACGGGGTCCCGGCAGGAAAGGCCGCTTGTATAGGCCGGATCAGCCGAGCCCCCATTTTTTAAAAAAGCGGCACATACTTTTAAGCTGCAAGAAAAATTTTCCTGCGTCGTGCATCGGCGCACGATGCCAGGCATGGATGGCCCCAAACTGCGGCGCCAACCATACTGTTCCTTCGCGCAGAACTTTTTGGGTTAAGTCGGCATCCTCTACATACAGAAAGTACCCGGGGTCAAAGCCCCCGATTTTAGAGAAGACTTCCGTGCGTACGGCTGCAAAACTACCGGTACAAAACGCAATGCGAACGGGTTTGGAAAGGTCCTGATCTTGCATGGTATAGTGCCGATCCGCCCGGGTAAAGATTCCGCCAAACACAGGCGCCAGTTGCCTTGCCAGGAGAAACCACGGCGTCGGCTTCAGGCGAGGCAGGTGCTGGATGGCGCCGTCCTGAAAATACAGTTGCGGCGTCGCCATTACGGCGCCAGGCTGCGCAAGCAGCCAGTCGGCAAGGTCACTGAGTACGTCACCGTCTTCTTCGCGAAGCCAGATGTCCGGGTTTAGGATATAGTGCACTTCGCTCTCAAGCTCCGGTATGACGGTGTTGTGCGCACTGCCGAACCCTATGTTTTGGGGCAAAGCGATCACTTTTACTCGGCTGTCTTGGAAATCTGTGGCGGACAATTGCGCGCCGCAACCGTCAGGGCTCGCGTTGTCTAAAATAAACAGGCGAAAATCCCGGCTTTTTGTATGTTTGAGCAGACTGCGCGCCGCGATGCAGGTCTCTTGGTAATCACAGTAGGCAACGATCCCCGCACTGACGCACGCCATCGGTTACTCCTCCTTGCCCAATGCCTCCAGGTTTTCCAGGTCATAGGGTGTATTCTGATACACATAATAGTTGAGCCAGTTCGTGTAAAGAAGATGCGCGTGGGCCCGCCAGCGAAAAATCGGATCCCGATCGGGATCGTCATCCGGGTAATAATGGGCCGGAACCGCAATGGGTTTGCCGGCCTTTCGGTCTCGACGGTACTCTGCATCCAGCGTATATTTGTCATATTCCGGGTGTCCGATCACAAAGATCTGCCTGCCGGAATCGGTCGAGAGCAGCATAGGGCCAGCGATATCGCTGTCCGCTAGAATGCGAAGACGATCGCATGCTTCAATATCCGCTCGATCGACACCGGCCCACCGGCTGTGCGGCGCGTAAAACACCTCATCAAAACCGCGCACCAGCGGGTTGGCAGGCCTAATAACTTTGTGCGCATAGACGCCGAACAGTTTTTGTGGATAACTGATCTTTCGGATTCCGAAATGGTAATAAAGGCCGGCCAAGGCGCCCCAGCAGAGGTGAACGGTAGAAAAAACATTTTCTTTGGAATATTCCATAATTTCGCACAGTTCCGGCCAATAGTCCACCTGTTCGTAAGCCTTGTCTTCGATCGGCGCGCCTGTGATAATCATACCGTCAAAACGCTCGTTGCGTATCTGATCAAACGTTCTGTAGAAGGCGCGCATATGTTCCTGCGGGACATGGGTGCTCGTGTGTGTGGCGGTCTGCAAAAAGGTCAGCTGCACCTGCAGCGGGGAGTTGGCAAGCAGACGCGCAAGCTGGGTCTCTGTGACGATCTTGAGAGGCATCAAGTTCAGGATCAGGATGCGCAACGGGCGGATGTCTTGACTCTGGGCGCGCTGGCGGTGCATGACGAAAACATTTTCTCGGCTGAGAATTTCATAGGCAGGCAGTTCCTGCGGGATAATCAGAGGCATTGTACGGTTCCTCGCTGCGATCTTCGGGGTACAAGCCGTAGATTCGATGCGGCTACGGGTCTAATGTGACGGTTCGTTGCAATAAGGCAGGGATAGGCTGATTTTAAGCAAAATCTATACAAACAAAAGGCTCCTGGTGAAAACAGAGGCCTTTTTACTCGCCGTATTTTATTAAGAGCGCACCAAACGAGGCTGCACAGCTTAAAACAACCTATCGCCGCGCACTTCATGCGAATTTCAATGTCGCAACAAAAGACTGTGGAGAAGTTTTACGACTTCGTAGCCTTATTCTCTTTTGTGGCGTCTTTGTTACTGTCTTTGTTGGCGGGGCCCATATCCAATTTGTTCACCGATGCGATTGCCGTTCGCCGCATGCGCAGCTTGACACGATCGCTCGTCGTTTCAAGCACAAAAGTGTCATCTTTGATGGCGGCAACGTGACCGATGATCCCCCCGATGGTCGTTACCTCATCACCGATCTCAATCGAATTGCGCATCTCAGCGTCTTTTTTCTCTTGTTTCTTCTGCGGACGCCAAAGGATAAAATAGAGAGCTCCCAGCATCACGACAAACGGCACGATGGTTGCAATCAAGCCGCCTGCCGTACCAGTGGATGCGGTATCCAAAAACTGCAACAACATTTTAAACTCCTCCTACCTTAAAAGCCCCGCGGTGGTTAGCTGCTAAACGGCTGGTCTCTTTCTCAAATCCGCTCGCCTTATCGGCAAGCTCATTATACAGGATTTCGCGCTTTTGTGCAAGCGCTCAAACAACCTTTTTCCGCACAGCGCCACACAACTCTTTTAGAGCAAACGCAACAGAGAAAAACGGTCACGATTCTTCGCTGCTTAATGACTGTTGCTTTGGGGAAGGCTCGGAAATTGCCTTGATGACCGTGTGCAAAAGTGCGAGCGGATCCTCGTCATTTTTCACATGTACGGAGATGTAGGGGCGCCCCAAAGAGGAGTAAAGCACGCGTCCAGGCAGTGCTTTTGCCGCCGATCCCAGTCGCTCTTGATTGATCGCATCACAGTAGAGAAACAAGGTATCACTGCGCTGGGTAATTTCGACAATATCCGCGTTGGCGGCTTCCACACGGATAAGAGAAACATCCACAAGCCCCTGCACACTCTTCGGAGGATCGCCGTAGCGGTCGACCAATTCATCCAGCACATCTGTGGCGTCCTCCGGGGTCTCGATCGCGGCGATCCGTTTGTAAGCCTCGATGCGCCCCGCCTCACTGGGAATGTACTCTTCCGGCAGGTAGGCGTTCACCGTGATATCGACAAGGCATTCGCTCTTGTCGTGCACGGGAGCCTCTCCTTTTACCTCGGAAACCGCCTGTGTCAACAGCTTGACATAGGTCTCATACCCTACGGCTTCGATATGCCCATGCTGGCTGTGGCCCAACAAATTCCCGGCGCCCCGAATTTGAAGATCCCGCATCGCAATGCGAAAGCCGGATCCAAAAGCCGTGAACTCCCGGATTGCGGAAAGACGCCTCTCCGCTTCTTCCGTGAGTATTTTTTCGCGCCTGAATGTCAGGTAGGCATACGCCTTGCGCGCGCTGCGTCCCACGCGACCACGGATCTGATAGAGCTGCGCCAAACCCATGCGATCCGCATTCTCTATAATCAGCGTATTGCAGTTGGGAACATCAATTCCGGTTTCGATCAGCGTTGTGCAAACCAGTACATCGATTTCGTTGTCGAGCAATTGCTGCCAAACGCCGGAGATCTCTTCCTCTTTCATCTGTCCGTGGGCGATCCCGACACGCGCTTTGGGCGCTAAGCGGTGCACTCGTACAGCACATTCCTCAATGGTTTCGACGCGGTTGTACAAATAGTACACCTGTCCGCCCCGGGAGAGTTCGCGCTGGATCGCGGCGGCGAGAATTCCCTCATCGTATTCCAGCACATAGGTCTCTACCGGCTGTCTGTCAACAGGCGGTTGCTCAATGGTAGACATATCCCGTATTCCAGAAAGTGCCATGTTGAGCGTTCGGGGAATCGGCGTAGCGGATAGGGTAAGAAAGTCAACCCCGATAAAATTCTCTTTCAGCTTCTCTTTGTGCTTCACACCAAAGCGCTGCTCTTCATCCACCACAACAAGGCCCAAATCTTTGAACTTGACATCATCAGAGAGAAGACGATGCGTACCAATTACGATATCCACCGTTCCATTTTTAAGGCCGCGTACAGTTTCCTCTTGCTCTTTTTCGCTTCGATAGCGGCTTAACAGCGCGACGTGAATCGGGAAGGTACCGATACGGGCAAGGACCGTATTGTAATGCTGCCAGGCCAAGAGGGTTGTCGGCGCCAGGATCGCACACTGCTTACCCCCCATCACGCACTTAAAGGCAGCACGCAGCGCGACCTCGGTTTTTCCCACGCCTACATCGCCGCACAGCAGCCTGTCCATCGGCCAGGGCTGCTCCATGTCTCGTTTCACTTCCGCAATGCTGGCCAACTGATCGGGTGTTTCTCTGTAGGGAAAGCGCTGCTCAAACTCCATCTGCCATGTGTTGTCCGGCGGGAAAGCATACCCTTTTGCCTTTCTTCGCTTGGCATACAACCGAATTAATTCCTTTGCCATCGCACCCGCGGCCGCTTTAGCACGGTTGCGCGCTTTGTGCCATTCCGAACCGCCTAGACTGCTGAGCCTGACTTTATTCATATCGCCGTTAGGATGGGTGTAGCGGCTCAAAAGGTCAAGCTGGGTGACTGGGACATATAACACGTCTTTCCCGTCGTATTCTATGCGCAGATAGTCCTTTGTAACGCCCTGTACCTCCATGCGCTTGATTCCGGTGTAACGCCCAATACCGTGATTCATGTGCACGACCAAATCTCCCGGCGAGATTTCCGTCAGGCTGGTAATCGCGTTCTTTGCCAGTTTTTTGCGGCGCTTCAACGCCTCTTCGTCTTCGATGAGCGCACGGCTCGTGAGCACAGCATAATTGGCAAAGGGGAAGTTACAGCCGCCCGAAAGATGCCCCGGAAGCACCTGAACAACCGCCGTTTTGGCAGGAGGTAAAGATTCCTCCAACCGCGTTGTAACCAGCACGCCCGGCAAATACCCTCTTAAATCCTGCGCAAGACCCTGTGCCGCTCGCTGTGTACCGACAAGCAACGTCACGGCGGCACCGCTCTCACACAGCGGTGATAAATCTTCCAGTAACGCGCCGATTTCGCCGTTCCAGACAGGCAGACTATGCGCAGGTGCGTTGATCAGTGCCTTTAGACGTATCTCCGGCATACTTCTCGCAAAGTTCTCGGCGCACAAAGTGGGATGCTTGTCAATCAGCGACCACAACCAGGACTGGTCGGCATAGAGCTCCGTCAGCGGGGAATAGAGAATCCCCTCTTCTAAAAGTGATTTCGTCTCTTCGCCACGGCGGAAATCACAGGCACGCAACGCCTCACGCAGCGAGGCGGGTTCTTCCAGGATCAGCACAAAATTTTGCAAATGATCCAGCAATGTGGCTTGTTTGCGGTAGCACACCGCAAGATATTTATCCAGATTGACGGGTGTGATTCCCGAGTCAAGCTTTTCCAAATCTCCTTCCATGCATGCGCCGAGAGCAGCCTTTTTTTTGCCTCGCTGCTTTGCCAAAAATCCGCGCAACTGTGTTGCCGTCTGCTGCGGCGTACCGAACAAAACCTCTTTGGCTGGACTGATGTATATTTTTTCCAGTGATCCCGTTCTTCGCTGGGAAGCCAAATCAAAACTGTGCAGTGTATCAATCTCATCGCCCCAGAATTCCATACGGGCCGGCTCTTTCATGTCCGGGGCAAAAATATCCACAATTTCGCCGCGTACGGAAAACTGTCCCGGACCGTCTACCTGCATGCGGCGCATATAACCGGCCCCGACCAGAAGTTCCTCTAACGCCGCGTGCGTGATGGAATCGCCTGGGCGCAGCGTTCTCGTATTGCGCAAGAAGTCCGCACTCGGTATCGTATACTGGGTCAAGCCTTCCGCGGATACACAGACAGCCTGTAATCGGCCGCCCGCGAGATCGCCCAAAACGGCAAGGCGGCGGTACTCATATTCCCGCGAGGTGCTTTCGATCGGTCGCAGAATATAATCCCTCGCGGGGAAGACCGCTGCGGCGATGCCGAGCGCATGGAAATCTTCCGCAAAGCGCGTAGCCGCCGCCTCGTCGGTCGTTACAACGCAGAGCGCCTTGCCCGTGTTATGACAAAGGGCCGCATACATTTGCACACGCCCGACAGCCGGCAAGCCGAACAATGCCGCAGCGCCCGGTGTGGTAACGGCCGCCGCGACAGATCGGTATTCATTCGTTTTCGTAAGTTGTGTTTCAAACAGAGCTGCCATAGATCCTAGCCTTCGGATTCATGATCAATACAAAATAAAACCTACCTGCAAATGCGTTTTTTTGAGCTTGGTAGCGCATTACCCGTTGTAAAGGTTTTGCGCCTGGGGCAGTTTCCCTGCTACAATCATTCGGCAGGCGGCCTCAATATCGCGGTACCGATCTGAGACTGCTGCGGCCATATCCTGCGGGAATTTCCCCAGTACCCATGCAGTCAAATCATAGTCCGGGCTCGGTTTGGCTCCCACTCCGATGCGAAGGCGCGGGAATTCTTCGCTGTTCAGGGATTGGATGATACTTTTCAGGCCGTTGTGCCCACCGGCAGATCCGCCGGCACGGATACGAAGATGCCCCGGCTCTTGCGTGATATCATCGCAGAGTACCAGCACCCGCTGCGGCGGTATTCCGTAGAAATCCGCCGCCTGCCTTACACATTGCCCGGAATGGTTCATATAGGTCATAGGTTTGAGCAATATCGTTTTTTGCCCCTCTACGCAGGTTGTGCCAAAAAGACCCAGCCATTTGCTTTTGTTGACGGGGCAAGACCACCGCTGCGACAAATAATCCAGCGCTGCAAATCCGGTATTGTGGCGGGTACCCTGGTACTTTGCGTCTGGATTACCGAGACCGACAAGAATCCAGGCCGTGCCATCGGCCAACTCGTCGGCGCTACCCGTTTTGCTTTTCAAGAGCATTTTCTTCCCGCTTTTTCTTCCGTTCGATATAGTCCTTTAGCTTTTCTTCCGCCCAATCGGGCACATTTACCTGCCCTGTGCGCTCAATCGCCAGTGCGCCATCGGGCACATCCTTCCCGATGGTGGAACCGGCGGCTGTGTACGCATGATTCCCGATTCTGACGGGGGCAACCAAATTGGTATTGCAGCCGATAAAGGCATAGTCCCCGATCACGGTTCTGAACTTATCTTTCCCGTCGTAATTACAGGTAACAGTGCCGCAGCCGAAGTTGCAATACGCGCCGACGTCCGCATCGCCGATATAGGTGAGATGACTGACCGTATTCCCTTTGGCGAAATTCGTATTTTTCGTTTCGACGTAGGCACCCAGATGTACGCCCTCCCCCGTTACCGTGCCGGCACGAACATGGGCAAAGGGACCGATCCGATTGCCGGGGCCTAGAATCGACTGATAGCACTGGCTGGCATTGACGGTCGAATCGGCGCCGACCACGGTATCTTCTAACAGCGTGTTTGGCCCGATCACACAGCCGGCGGAAATGACAGTGTGACCGCGCAAGAGGCAGCCCGGCAAAATTAGAGCGCCGGGCGCGATCTCGACTTGTGGATCAATATATACCGATTCTGAGAGAAACTTTACCCCGTTTTCAAGATGCTTTTGAAAGGTCTCGGCGTACTTTTTTCGGATATCCATAAATTCTTCTACCGGCGTCATCGTCGTTCTCCTATTCTGTAAAGCGATGATTTGTTAGCATCTGCCGTACTGCGTTGCTTACACTGCGAAAGGCTCCATACGGCAGGCGAATTGCGATGGGTTTTACTTTTTACCAGACGCTGGGTAGAACGCGCACACAGTCTGATAGCCTATTTTTTTACTTTTTTTGTGGAAAAGGCTTGCGATTTTTTCTCTATCGTGGTATATTAATTTAGCACTTCAAGCATGTGAGTGCTAACATTATTGCAAAAGAGGTCTTTACAACTATGGCTATGCGTCAATTCAAGGCCGAGAGCAAGAAATTGCTCGATCTTATGATCAATTCCATATACACAAACAAAGAAATCTTTTTAAGAGAGCTCATCTCCAACGCATCCGATGCCTGCGACAAGCGCTATCTTAAAAGCTTAACCGATACGAGCATGGGTGTCAAGAAGGAAGATCTTGTCATCCACATCAACGCCGATAAAGAGAGTCGCACGTTAACGATCAGCGATAACGGCATCGGCATGGATAAGGAAGAACTTGAGAAGGACCTTGGAACCATTGCACGTTCGGGTTCCATGGACTTCAAGAGCGAAAACCCAAGCGATAACATCGATATCATCGGGCAGTTCGGCGTCGGTTTCTACTCGGCCTTTATGGTCGCGCAAAAAGTGACCGTCATCTCCCGCTACCAGGGCAGTGAGGAGAGCTGGCAGTGGTCCAGCAAGGGCGTCGAGGGTTACACCATAACGCCTGCCGAGAAGGATGAGGTCGGCACAGAAGTAATCCTGGTCCTTAAAGAAGATACGGACAGCGAAAAATACAGCGAGTATCTCGATGAGTACACCCTTGTCGACTTAGTAAAGAAATACAGCGACTACATCCGCTACCCCATCACCATGTACAGGCAGAAGAGCCGGCAAAAGCCGAAACCGGAAAATGCCGGTGACGATTACGAGCCGGAATACGAAAATTATACGGAACTGGAAACGCTCAACAGCATGGTTCCCATCTGGAAACGGCCCAAGAGCGAGGTAAAAGACGAGGACTACAACGAATACTACAAGACAAAATTTATGGATTATACGGATCCGCTGCGCGTAATCACGAGCCGGACCGAGGGCACGGCTACCTATACGGCATTGTTGTTCATACCCGGGCGCACGCCCTATGATTATTACACCAAAGAGTACGAAAAAGGTCTGGCGCTGTATGCTTCCGGTGTTATGATCATGGAAAAGTGTGCCGATTTGCTGCCGGATTATTTCAGCTTTGTCAAGGGTGTCGTGGACAGCGAGGACCTGAGTTTG
Organism: uncultured Subdoligranulum sp.; assembly: GCA_964560675.1. Lineage (GTDB taxonomy): Bacteria > Bacillota > Clostridia > Oscillospirales > Ruminococcaceae > Gemmiger. Next base: position 44,949 of record CAZLMA010000005.1, read on the forward strand.
AACATCAGCCGGGAAACTTTGCAAAAGAACAGTCAACTTACACTCATGCGCGACAGCCTGGAGCGCAAAATCAAGAACGAACTGCGTGCGATGCTGAACAACGACCGCGAGAAATACGAAACCTTCTGGAAATCGTTTGGGCGGCAGATAAAATTCGGCATCTACGGCGACTACGGCATGAACAAAGATTTGTTGGCAGAGTTACTTTTGTTCTCAAGCGCGAAAGAAAACAAATACATCACCTTAGACGAGTACATCGAAAAGATGCCCGAAGGTCAAAAGTACATCTATTTTGCAGCGGGCGATGAGGTGAGTCGACTTGCCAAATTGCCGAACGCGGAGCTGGTGAGGAGCAAAGGGTACGACCTGTTATTATGCAGCGAAGATGTGGATGAGTTCTGCCTGCAGATGATGCGGGATTATAAGGAAAAAGAATTTAAAAATATCAACGGAAGCGATCTTGGGCTGGAGACCGAAGAGGAGAAGAAAGCCGCGGAGGACACGACAGCCGAGAACAAAGAACTCTTCGACGCGATCTTAAAAGCGCTCAACGGCAAGGTGAAAGAGGTCAAGGCAAATCCCACCTTACAGGCCCATCCGGTATCGCTTTCCAGCGAGGGCGGGCTCTCCATCGAGATGGAGAAGGTGTTGCGCAAAATGCCAAACGGCGAGGATGTGAAGAGTACCAAAGTTTTGGAACTGAATCCCAACCATTCTGTATTCTCTGCGCTGAAAGCCGCGCACACGCTTGGCGACACCGAGAAGGTCAACCGCTATGCCGAACTGCTTTACAACCAGGCTTTGCTCATCGCAGGCCTGCCGCTGGAAGACCCTGTCGCCTACACACAGCTTGTTTGCGAATTAATGAAATAATCCGGCGCCTTACCGTCCGGGTTCTTCCCGGGCGGTTTTTTCTTTCCATATGGATTTTGTTTTACAGCATCTCAACGCCGTCTGCCGTTACGCGTGCATAGAGAAGCGGCGGCAGCGTCGGCTTCTGTGGGCCAATGGCCATGCCGGATAGGTAGATCTCTTCTGCCTCGCGGAATTTTACAGGGTCTGAGGCATAGAATGTTGCGATCCGATCGCCTTTCTTGACGAAATCTCCCAATTTCCTGTGCAGAACGATACCTGCCGTGGGATCGATTTTATCCTCCTTGGTCAGTCGTCCGGCACCCAGCGCCACACTGGCAGCGCCGATACATTCCCCATCGTTTTGAGTAATAAAGCCATCCGACGGTGCCTTGAGCGCAGCCTGATACGGCGCGCGGGGCAAGGTTTCTGGATGTGCCAGCATCCTGGAATCGCCGCCCTGCGCAGAAAACACCTGGCAGCATTTTCGGAATGCCGAGCCGTCGGCGAGCGTTTGTTGGGCCATACTGCGGCACGCCTCTTGTGCTCCTTTTCCTGCTAGGACCAACATATCCGTGGCCAATTGGAGACAAATTTCCTTCAAATCCGCCGGACCGCGGCCGCGCAGTACCTCGATGCTCTCTGCGATTTCCAAGGTATTGCCGACAGCAAAGCCGAGCGGTTTTTCCATATCCGTGAGCAAGGCCGCGACTTTTCGCCCGTGCTCCGTGCCGATTTTCACCATCAGGCGTGCCAGTTCCAGTGCTTGCGGAAGTTCTTTCATGAAGGCGCCGCTGCCGACGGTGACATCCAGAAGAATCGCATCACAACCCGACGCCAGCTTTTTGCTTAGGATGGAAGAGGCGATCAGGGGGATGCAATCAACGGTTGCCGTGACATCGCGCAGCGCATAAAGCTTTTTATCCGCTACTGCGATCTGTTCACTCTGACCGATTACGGCAAGGCCGATCCTGTTTACCTGTGAAATGAATTCCCTCTGCGTCATCTCGGTGCGCGTGCCGGGCACCGATTCTAACTTGTCAAGGGTACCACCTGTATGTCCTAAGCCGCGGCCGCTCATTTTAGCTACCTTCACACCGCATGCCGCCACAATCGGCGCCACGACAAGCGTTGTCTTATCCCCCACACCGCCGGTAGAATGTTTGTCAACCTTGACGCCGTCGATTGCAGAAAGGTCGAAAGAAATACCACTACTTACCATGACATCGGTGAGGATCGCGGTTTCTTCCGGTGTCATACCGCGCAGGTAGATCGCCATCAACAGCGCGCTCATCTGATAATCCGGCACAGTACCAGCCACATACCCGCCAACGGCACAGGACAACTCCTCTTTAGAAAGAGCTTTACCGTCTCGCTTTTTGGCTATGATATCATACATTCGCATGGCTTTCCTCTCCTAAAGATCCCGGCCAATCGATGTTCTTTCTAATTAAAAGGCAAAAGGCGGTACTGTGCAACGCAGGTTTAGGAGCGGTCAGGATTCTTCCAGCACAATCTCCACATTGTCTGTCGCGGGCAGCACATCCCGATCCGAGATAACCTCTATAACAACGCCATTGTCGCGTATCGCTATATATTGCTCAGAATAATCGTTTTGGGTAAAATTTTTAAAACGCCAAGTGGTAGAGGGAAGCGCGACGCCATTTTCAAGAACGCCGAGACGTACGGTCTGTCCCGCGTCGGCATGATTCCAGACGCCGCCGGAGGAAAAATAGGTGTACAGCTGGTTTTGTAAGGCGGTGGAATAGCAGCGGACAGCCGTTGTGAGAATCTTATTGGATGTGTTATTCTGATTAGCGCCTCCTGCAATCAAAAAGCCTTCGTGGTAATGGTCAACCGCCTGCAAAGAGCCCTGCAAAATGTTTTCATCGAGCGCGAACACGACTTGGGTGCCCTCGTCATACCAATTTGTCACATGTTGCGCGATCTCATCCGTTGTGCGGCCAACGGCATTATACCAAACCCGGCAAGTGACATAAACGCCCTGCATACGTGCGCCGGCCTCGGCGCCCTGAATAAAACCCGTCGCACTTCTGACCGTCTCCGGCATGGCACCGGAAGCGGCAATCGCGAGCTGGGTGTATCCTTCTACTACCGCCGCATACCCCGCCAACCAGGCGGCCTGTTCCACCCGGAACAGCACGCTGTGTACATTTTCTGCCGCCTTGTAATCAGAATACTCTTTGTTATGAGGCTCTGCGTCCAGCAAGAGGAAATCGGTAGCGGCCAGCGATTCTTGCAGATCGTACAGCGCTACCGCCATATTCTCGCCGCCGCAGACAATCAGTGCAGCATTTTCATCTGCAGCGGATCGGAAGGCGGCCTGCGCAGATTCCTCCCCTTCTTCCTGTTGCGTAACAGAAATAGCTTTGAAACCAAAGTTGTCGCAGAAAATCTTCACACCACTCCAAAGAGCCGTGTTGAAAACCGATCCGTCCGCGCCTGCACAGTCAAATACGACACAAACCTTCTCACCGGCGCCGTCAATGGGTACATCCACGTCCTGTGCACGCAACACATAGTAGTCGTCATCGATCTGCGCAAACGGCTCCGACGTTGGCTGCACTTCCTCCTGTGGTTTTCCGGCGCAGCCCGCAAGCAGTAAGATCGTGCATAACGTCGCCATGAATTTCGATACCTGCATAGCCTTCATGGGTGTCAGGAACTCCTTACTCAATGGCGCCCAAGGCGATTTTAACCATATCGGTAAAACCGTTCTGCCGCTCCTGGGCGGTCGTTATATCCGGTGAGACAAAACTGTCCGAGATCGTCAAAAGAGCAGCGGCGTTCTTGCCGAGAATTTTCGCGTTGTGAAAAAGGGCAAAGCTCTCCATTTCAACACAGACACATCCTTTTTCTTCCCGCAGTCGTTCCCAGTAGGCGATTTTCTCATCGTCAAAGGGCTCGCGGTAAAAAACATCGGTGGAATGGATCAGTCCCTCCGTCAGCGGTATTTTTAACGCGGCGGCGCTTGCCAGCAGCGCGCGATTCAGCTCTGCGTCTGGGTATTGGATCTCGGCCGGATCGCCGGACTGAACTTTCGCGTAACTGCTCTGCGAGAATGCGGCGGTTGCGAGCACTACATCAAACAGGTGCACGCGCGCGGTGTAAGCCCCCGCGGAGCCAAGGCGGATGATGTTGTCAACCCCGTAATCTTTGTACAGTTCATAAGAATAGATACCGATGGATGGCATCCCCATGCCGCTGCCCATAACGCTGACCGGTTTGCCCCGGTAGGTTCCGGTAAAGCCTAACATGCCGCGGACATCCGTTACCAAAATGGCTTCGTCAAGGAAAGTCTCTGCAATAAACTTGGCGCGCAACGGATCCCCGGGCATAAGAACCGTGCTGGCAAAATCGCCCCGGTTGGCTCGGTTGTGTGGTGTCGACATAGTAAGAGCCTCCTTGTCATGACGTGGGGTTTTGGCCTGTTCTCTGCGAAAGAAGGAATAGAAATTGCCGATGCTTCCAAACCATTGCACGCTGTGTCCCCGCGCATGCTGTGCAAATCGCGCAGCCGGGCTAAAAGGCTTTTGCGGTGCGGGAGACGAACTGCAAGCCGCCCTGGCCTGCCTTCATCATGGGGAAGAACCCTGCATCAGCGGTGAGCCGGATACCGGTCCGGGCAGCGGCACCGTATTTTTCAGCGGCTGCACACTCCGGTGCGGCTACTGCCAAAACTACCCGATCAGCCAAGGCGGGGTTGGCAAAGCCATCACGCAGCAACGTCTTTCCGAGATCTTTTGGGAGTTGCAGGCAAAGGGGGCGAGGAACCTCAACCTTGTAACCGCCACACAGTGGCTGCCCTGGGTTCTGCCTGCGCTGGACGAGGCGCGCAGACGCGGCGTAACCTTGCCGGTCGTTTATAACACAAGCGGATACGAAACCGAGCCGACTGTCTTAACTCTGGCCCCTTACGTGGATATCTGGCTGACAGACTGGAAGTACGCAAGCTCTCAACGCAGTCTTCGCTTTTCGGGTGCGTCCGATTACCCCGAAATCTGCGAGGCGGCTTTGCGCCAAATGCTAACGCAAACCGGCGCTTTTACGTTTGATGAAGATGGATTTTTAAAAAAAGGCGTCCTTGTAAGGCATTTGGTACTGCCGGGTCAGGTTTCCGACTCTTTAGAAGTGTTAGAGCGCTTAGCGGATTTGCGAGAAAAAACCGGAGTGCCCTTTTTGCTCTCGCTTCTTCGTCAATTTACGCCTTGTTATCACGCCGATCAATTGGGCCTACACCGCAAGGTAACGAGCTATGAATACCGTAAAGTCGTGGACAGGGCCGTATCTTTGGGTCTTATCGATGGTTATACCCAGGACGCAAGCAGCGCCACCGAAGAATACACGCCAACGTTTGACTTTGCGGGTATCTAAACGGTTTTTTACGCCATGCCGTCCTTCCGGGATCGCCTTGCTGTTTTCCACTGGGCAACCCGAGACTAGGGTGCCGCCTGGTCTGCAGCATTTTCCCCTGGGGGCTCCTCCGCAGGCGGTTGCGCCGTGGGGTCGGTATCGCTGCTGTCCTCTGGGCGCAAATAAGCCCATATTTCGCCGTCGGAGCGCTGATACGATACGTCAAGTACACCGTGATCCGTGGCTCCTAAGCCCTGCCCCTGTACGTCCAGAATTGTGGTGGACGCGAGCTTGAGTTTATCTTCTAGATTATGCATGGTGCCCAGCACAACCTGCAGGCGATTTTCATAGCGAAAAGAGAGCTCACTTATATCGGCCACCGAAATGCCGGTCGTGCCGTCGAGCAAGCCGTAGGTATCCAGCGCGCCGACCAGCGTGAGCAAGATCTCGTTCGCATCTTCCGTATCCGTGCCGGCTAGAGGAACCGGCGTCGGGAGAGCCCTGTCGCCCTGCGTTGCATCGTTATTGCCCGCCTGCGTGAGCGCGTTATAAGTTTCCAGCTTAAGGTATTGCCCCGGCACGCTGGGCATAATCGCGGGCAGCTTGGCATCCAGCGCGATCAGGCCCTCCGGAAAGGTATCGCCAGTCCTGAGAACCTTGAGCTGATCGCTTAAAATTAACCAGCTATCCGTCAGGGACACAGCGAAAGTCTCCTTGGCCGGACGCACGCGTACAACAACGGTTCCCGGTAAACTGATTCTTACCTTAACTTCATCAAGGTACGGGAGCTGCGCCGCAAGTTGTTCGCTCTCCTGCGCGGTAGAAAAACCGAACAGATTATCCCCTGGTGCCACCTGCAGCAAATCCAGAATCTGCTGCTCTGTGTAAATTCCCGGATCAGCGGGGGTGTTGCCATCCATATCGGTGATTCGATAGTCGGTCACCTTGAAAAGCAGACTGACCGAGAGAAGGACACCCAGCAGCAGCACCACCAGCACAAGAAAAACGCCTAACAGGGCGCGGTTGCGGCGCTGCCGTCGGCGCTGCGCTGCCGTGACCCTGCGAACGGCGGGGCCGTTTGTAGATCGTGCGCCGGATCCCCGTGCGCGGCTGGAAGAGGATCGGGAAGTGTCTGCAGCGGCCCTGCGATAGGGATCCGCCTTCGTATCATAGCCTGGAGGCGCACTCTGCCGCGGCGCGTAGATGCTCGCCCGCCCACGAAAAGAGGCAGGATCGCTTTGCACAGACGCGAAAGAAGCGAAAGACCTCTGGTTGCGCATATCGCGTTCCATTCCCCTTACCTCCTTTCGCACCGCTAACGGCTTTTAACCTGTCAATTCTTTCAGTTTGTTCACGATAAGCGCAAGGCTGGAAGGATTGCCCAGTTTTTTAGCGTTTTGGCCCATCTGGGCAAGTCGGTCCGGCTGGGTGAGTAACGAGTGAACCATCTCGCAGAGCTTTTGACCGGACAAATCTTTCTCTTCGACAACCAGTGCCGCATCGACATTTTGCAGTTCAAGCGCATTGTAATACTGATGATTTTCCGCCACATTCGGACTGGGAATCAGGATGGACGCTTTGCCCATGACCTCCAGTTCCGCCAGCGTCAGCGCGCCTGCGCGGGAAATTACCAAATCAGACGCCGCCAACAGCATAGGAATATCATCAAAGTAAGTGCGTACCACCAAATTGTCATTGGGGGCAAAGCCCTGTTTTTTTTCAAGTTCTTCGAACAGCCGCACGCCGCGGCTGCCGGTTGCATGCATATGGAAAAGCGGCAGATCGCTTTTTGATTCCCAGGCGCACAAATCCGCTATGACCTGATTGATGCGTTCTGCGCCGAGACTTCCGCCGAAGCTCAGGATCATCGTGCGGTTACCGACGTTAAGCGTCTTTCGGGCCAAATCCCGCTTACCTGCCCAGTCCAAAATTTCTTGCCTGACCGGGTTACCGGTAACAATCGTCTTTTCCGGCGCACCCAGTTTCTCAACAGCCGCCGCGCTGGCGGCGAAAATCTGATCCACTTGTTTCGCCAAAAGTTTGTTGGTCACACCGGGGAATGCGTTTTGCTCGTGGATGGCCGTGCGGATTCCGGCCTTTGCCGCACAGAGCACAATCGGACCGCTCACATAGCCGCCGCAGCCAACGACCAAATCCGGCTGCACTTCACGTACGATCGCCTTGGCGCGCGGTCCCGACAACGCCAAATGCCAGACGGCGACAACATTGCGTACAATATTTTCCGGCGTCATTTTACGCTGAAAGCCGTTGACTTCAATGTTGTGAAAGGGATAGCCCGCCAGCTTGACAAGGTCATATTCCATCCCCTTTTTTCGGCCGGCGAAATGAACCGCTACATCCTTGTCCGCCGCACGAAGCGCACCGGCGATCGCCAGCGCCGGGTTTATATGGCCGGCCGTCCCGCCGGCCGCAATCAAAACACGCATTCAAAGCCCCCATGGCTGTGTTCATCCGTTAACGGCTTGCCTTCTGCGCACATAAACCTGCCTCTTTGCCGTTTGTTTCTCTCTTCGTGCTAAATTCGCGTTGCCGGCACGCGATATACTGAGCATAACGCCCATCTGTGCGAGTAGTAAGAGAAGGCTGGTACCGCCGGCTGAGAAAAACGGAAGGCTGATGCCAGTATTGGGCGTCGCGCCGGTGACCGTTCCGATATGGAAAAAAATCTGCCACGCGATCTGCGCCGTGATCCCGATCGCCACCATGCTGCCGAAGAAATCGGGCGCACGGAGGGCAATCAGGATGCCCTGTACGATAAAAAAGGCGAACAACAGCATACAAATCATGCCGCCGATAAAGCCCAGTTCCTCACACAAGATCGAAAAAATAAAGTCATTAACAGATTCTGGAAGCCACTGGTGTTTCTGACGGCTGTTTCCTAAGCCCAATCCGGTAAGGCCGCCCGAAGCGATGGAATAAACGCTCTGCTGCATTTGCCAGCCGAGTTTGGACGTATCGGCGGCGAATAAGCCCCACGATGTCATGCGCTCGCTGGCCCAGCTGTTTTTCTCGTTCGTTAAAAACATCCATCCCGCGACACCGAGGGTCGGCACGACAACCGCCATCCACCTCAGCCCGCATCCGCCGCAAACCAGCATGGTGAAGACGATAGCTGCGATCAGTACCATCGCGGAGTGATGTGGCTCCAGCGCAAGAAGCAGCATATAGACGAGTAGCGGCAACAATGGTATCAAAATACCATGTGTCAGCGTATTGCGTTTACTATAGTGCTTAGCGGTATAAGAGGCTACACAGAGGATGGCGGAAAACTTCGCAATTTCAGAAGGCTGCACCGTGATGGAACCGAACACAAAAATCCATCGATGCGCGCTGTTATAACTATCGCTGAACAAAGCCCAGATCAGCAGCAGAATGGTGATAAGATAAAGCGGCCAGTGGGCGTATTGCAGAGCGCGGTAGTCCATGTAGGAGACGACATACATCACCACAAGGCCAATCGCCGCCACGAAGAGCTGGGGGCGGATGTACTGGTACAGGTCGCCGGTTTTTGCATAACCCGTGGCGTAACTAGCCGAAAACAGAACAACCAGCCCATAGGCCAGCAAAACCAGAAGTGTTATAACAAATCCATGCGAGACGTGGCCGCGATCCTCTTTAGGCATGACAATGTGCCGCAAAAAGCGGAAAATGTTGCCGATAAACATGTCATAAAAGGTTGACAGTATGGCCCCGAACAGATTTCCACCGTACATAGTTCCCTATTCCTTTGCTGCCAAATCAAACGACCGCGAGTCATAGAAGGTAAACATACAAAACGCCCAAAGCCGCACCGCTGATGGCCAAAAGGCTGAAAAAGCCATCAATGCGGATTTCCGACCAGCCGCGCAGCTCAAAGGCGTGGTGAATAGGCGTCATCCGAAAGATCCGCTTGCCGTGCGTGACCTTAAAATAAAAGCGCTGTATCACAACGGTCATCGCGTCCCAGATATACACAGCGCCAAAGAACAGCACCAATTCGGGGCGGTTGAGGGCGAACGCGAGGCCTGCCACCATGCCACCCAAAAACATACTTCCCGTATCCCCCATAAAAACCTTTGCCGGGTAAAAGTTCCAGATCAGGAAGCCCGCGCAACCGCCCGCCACGGCAGTTGCCATAAGCGAAACATGGTAATAAGACAAAAGGCTGGCCGCCAACAGATAGCCCAGCATAGAGACGAATGTTATACAGGAACAAAGACCGTCCAACCCGTCCGTAAGGTTGACCGCGTTGACCATAAAGACCAATCCCAGAAAAGCAATGGGATAGTAGAAAATGCCGATATCAACCGCTCCGTAAAATGGGAGAAAAATCCGGGTGCTGTCCATGCCAAGGGAATGGAGCGCTATAAGAAAAGCGGCCGACAGGGCAAACTGGATAACCAATTTTTGCCCTTCGGTCAGGCCTTCGTTATGATGTTTGACGACTTTGATCGCATCGTCGGCAAACCCCATACAGCCATTCGCAAAGGCAAACAACAAAACAAGCAGCATCACGTTCAATTCTCGGCGACCCAGAAGTTCCGGAGCCTGTGTATTGAACACAATCCATGCGGTACCGACAGCCGCCAGTATTCCGAAAATGAAACACAGCCCACCCATCGTGGGCGTACCGCCCTTTTTTTGGTGCCATGTGGGGCCCTCTTCCCGAATGGATTGACCAAAATGATAGCGGCGCAGGGCCGGTATCACAAAGCACCCGGATACGGCTGTTACCAAAAAGCTCACCAGCGCGGATCCGATCAACATCCGGGAGACCATCATCCCCATACCGTATACACACCCTCTAAAAGGTTATTTTTGCGCAGCGACGCGGTAGTAATCTTCTAATATAGCTTCAAGTCCCATCGCATGGCTGGCTTTGACAAGTAGAACATCGCCCGGGTTCAACTGCTGCAAACAGTTTACCACGTCCTTTGCCGTTTGGCAATGCACAGTTGTCACACCCTCTTCCGCCGCCGCCTTCCCGATCTGCGCGCCCAAATCCCCGTAGGTAATCAGGGTATCTACCCCGGTTTGCGCCACTTGTTTGCCCACGGCGCGATGGGCCTCTTGCGCCACGCTGCCCAGTTCGAGCATATCGCCCAACAGAGCAACATGACGCTTCTCTGGGCGCAGCTTGAGCACTTGCAAGGCTGCGAACATGCTCTCTGGACAGGCATTATAGCAATCCTCGATCACGGTGATGTCGCCGCATTTTTTGATATTTTGGCGCATACCGCTGGGAACATAGTTCGCCAGCGCCGCTGCGCAGCGCACCGGTTCGAGTCCGAGACGCGTTGCGGCGGCATAGGCAGCGAGCGCGTCGCGCACCGTGTGAACGCCGACCGTGGGGATCGTCACGGCGGGCAGACTGCCGAATTCTGTGTCAAAAATCGTAAAGGTCGTGGACTGTGCGCCTTGCCGTACACTGACGGCGCGTACATCGGCGGTGTCGTTTTCAGGGTTTGCACTAAACCATACCGGCCGCAACCGCCCCGGCAGCCGCGCCTGGGCAAGCAGATCATTGTCCGCGTTCAGAATCAACGGCGCCTCATCCGGCAACCCCGCACAGATTTCCAGTTTTGCTTTCAGGATATTCTCGCGGGTGACCAGTTGTTCCAGGTGAGAAACACCGACCGTTGTGATGATCCCCGCCGCGGGTCTGGCCGCCCGTGAAAGGCGCTCAATCTCGCCGAGGCCGCTCATCCCCATCTCTAAAACCGCGTATTCGTGTGTGGATTCCAGTTCAAAAAGTGTCCAGGAGAGGCCGAGATCATTATTGTGGTTGGCGTCACTGCGCAGCGTATTGCCGAATGTGGAAAGCACCGCATAACAGAATTCTTTCGTCGTTGTTTTTCCGACGCTTCCTGTCACACCGATCATCAGCGGGCTGAACAACATGCGGTAGTTGGCCGCCATGCGAAGCATGGCAAGGTTTTGATCCTGTACGAGTACCGTGCACCGCTCTGGTACACCCGGCACGGGGTGATTCGCCACTATGTAGCGCGCGCCAGATCGGTACGCTTGCAGGGCAAAGTCGTGGCCGTCCACTTTGGCGCCCGGGAAACAAACAAAGACGCAACCCGGTATGACTTGGCGGCTGTCCGTAACGACACCCGTAATGATCTCATTCTCGGCGAGTGTCAGACCGGCCAGCAATTCATTGGCACGCATCGGTTGCATACATGATTTCCCTCCCCCTTACAGGCAGTCAGCCTGTTGCACGCACTGCGAAGACTCTCTGCCGGCGGCAAAAAATAAAGCAAAAGCGCTTTTTATTCCGTTTCTGATTCTGTTTGCGATTCTGTCTGTGCGGCAGCCTCCGGTGGATTCTCTCCCGGGGGTTGCTCGGTTAGCAAGGTTACAACGGTTCCCAGTTCGACACTGCTATCCGCCGCCACGTCCTGCTCGATCACCTGTGCGTTCTCGTCGCCCGAAATCCGCACATTGAGGCCGGCGGCTTTTAACATCTGCGCGGCAGCGGCACCGGTCTTCCCCACCGCATTGGGCACATTCGTGCTCTGCCCAGTCGAGGACTGCGTATAGAGATATACCGTAGAGCCGACGGGCACTTGCATGCCGGCGTAGGGATACTGATAGGCCACAGTACCGCTGGCCCCGATCACCTGATGGTTAAGGCCGATTTTGTTCAAGGTGACCTGGGCGGTAGCCCATGCGGTTCCCACCGTATTTTCCACCTGCACATCCCCACTCGGGGTGTATTCGGCGGCTTGCTCGATACCCAGGTAGGGCGCCACTTCACTGAGAATGTTGCCGACAACCGGTACCACCACATCCGATGCGAATTCCGAGGCGGCGCGCGGATCATCCAGCATGACAAAGACCTCAATCTCCGGATCATTCATGGGCAACACACCGGTAAAACTCATGGCGTAGCGGTAGGTGCCGTTCCATTTTTCGGAATTGTACAGCTGCTCCGCCGTGCCGGATTTTCCGCCGATCCTATATCCCGCCACATAGGCATTTTTGCAGGAGTGATAAGCGTTGTCGGTGCCGTTGCCGACGTTATACTCCATCATGTCGCGCAGCTGCGCGCTCACCTGCTCAGAAATAACTTGCCGGCGTATCGTCGTCTCGTGCTTTTGGATAATGTTGCCGTCCTGATCCGTAACGGTATCGACGACATACGGAGTGACCAGATACCCGCCGTTTGTCACGGCGGCTACCGCGGTAGCCATCTGGATGGGGGTAATCGCCATATTCTGACCGAAAGATGCAGAGAGCAGGTTGGTCTCGGTCTGTTCGAGATCCGCTTCGTCATAATAGATCATCCAGCGGGTCTCGTTGGGCAGATCGATACCGCTCGGCTCTGTAAAGCCGAAAGCATCGAAATAGTCAAAAAAAGTGTGCGCACTGATGTACTTTCCCAGCTGTGCAAAATAGATATTGCAGCTGTTGTTGATGGCCGTGCCCATGTCCTGCACGCCATGTGCTCTGCCCTGCGCGCATGTGTAGGTGTGCTCCCATCCCGTACCGGCATTGACCACATACGCGCCGCTGCAGGAAAAAGTCTGTTCTTTGGTAGCGATACCGGAATCCAGCGCGGCAGAGGCTGTGATCAGCTTGAACACAGAACCTGGGTAATACAATTCTGTCAGATTTTTGTTTTTCCACTGCGCCTCGCGCATCATTCCCTGCACGGTTGTGTATTCATCCTCGTCGATCGCGCCGTCCGCCACGATATCCGCGACTTCATCCTCGCCCAGCCGGCTTTCCAGAACGGCAATGGATTCGGCATCCAGTGTTTCACTGTCCAAAATGGTGCGCAGCGTCTCATCATAAATCTCAAAGGGTTCGTTCGGATCAAACTGGTTGAGCGTCGCCATTGCCAGGATCGCGCCCGTTTTGACGTTCATCACGATGGCGCACCCGCGGTTTTGCACATGGTTATCCTGGATTGCCTGTGCAAGGTATCGCTCCGCGATCTGCTGCACATTCTCGTCAATGGTCAGATGCAGATCATAGCCGTCTATCGCCGGGTAGGTCACCGTATTGGAATCCTCCAGCTCATATCCATTGGCGCTGGTTGAGCCAACGACCCGCCCCGGCGTGCCAGAGAGCAGCTCATCATATGACTTCTCAAGGCCGTAGAAGCCCTTCCCGTCATTGTCAACAAAGCCGATCACAGAGGACATAAAGGAACCGTACGGATAGCTGCGGGAAAAATTTTGTTCGCGGTACAGCGTGAGCACGCGCGCTCCCTTTTGCGGCGTGACGCCATCCCGCTGCATCAAAATGTTTCCTTCCTCGTCGCGCTTGGGCACACAGAAATTGCGCGCAAATTCCAAAACGGCGTCGGCAGTCGGCATATCTAAGCCTTTGGCCAAAACGCGGTAGGCGTAGCGCTCTCCTTTGCTGTTCCTGGCGTTGAGGATCGCCAGCAAATCCTCCGCGGTGGTTCCGTCATTGAGAATCGCCGCAATTTCCTCGCAGCCCTTTGTAAGGTACGCCTCGCCCTCCTCGGTGATCTGGGAGGGATCCGCAATAATGCTCCATACAACGCTGCTCTTGGCAATCAATTTGCCGGTTGCGCCGTAAACGGAGCCACGCGTCGCGGGAATCACGGTGTCGGAAAGCTGCTGCTGCATGGCCTCGGCGCGATAGGTTGCGCCGTCGCGCAGCTGCAGTGCGTACAGCTGATAAATCAGAAGTCCGAATCCGAAAATGAGAAAGAAGGACATGAGGGCCAGCGTGCGCGCGCGCATACCGTTGCTGACGGTGGGATTTTTGTCATTTTTTTGCGGAGAATGTTCCATCTGTCAGATCTCTCTTACAGCCAGCATGTCGATACAACGATGCTTTTTATAGAAGTTTTTTTCGTACTCTTGTTGATCCTTAGGAGCGAACCGCCATTCGACGTTGATTTTTTACCGACGGGAAAAGGCCCGGTTGCAAAACCGGGCTGCCATTCGCAGGGATCCTATCGTCACAAAAGGGGTCACTGTTCATGACGCCGGACTACCTATCAAACTGAGCAATGTGGTCTTTAAATCGCTGAAAAAGGCGAAAGGCTCATTTTCCGTGCGCTCTACGCACGTTTCATCTTGTAAGCGGATATAGGTAATCTGGTCATTGCCGGATTTTACAAGTCCCAACTCACCTTCCGCGATCTGCTGCACATTGGCATTGGTCGTGATCGAACTCATTTGGGAGGAGAGATAGTCATATGTGCTCTTTGCATTGGTCAGTTCCTGACGTGTTTCGTCTATCTCACTGGAGAGCCGTGTGACTTGCGCCTGGCTGTAGATCACCGACACGACCATCGCCAGGATGACAGCGCCGACCAACACGCCCGCCGCCTGCCGTTTTCTTTGCTGCGCTTTTTTACGGCCGCGGCGCGCTGCGCGCGCGCGCTGTGACCGTGCGCTCAGACCAGACCCATCACGGCGTGATATCTGCACTTTTTGCGCCGCGGAAGCGTTCGTTGGCATGGCGTCCCTCTCCCCTCTTGATCGTATTCGCGCTTCATAGCTTTTCCAGCACGCGCAGCTTTGCGCTGCGGCTGCGCCGGTTCTCGGCTTGTTCCGCCTCATCCGGCACAATCGGTTTGTGTGCGATCAATTTCGCCTTCGGCTTGCCGCCGCAGACGCAGACCGGCCATTCCGGCGGGCAGGTACAAGAAGACGCCCAGCGCCGGAACTTGTTCTTTACGATGCGATCTTCTAAACTGTGAAACGTGATCACACACAAACGTCCGCTGGGGGCAAGCAGCGTAAAAATAGAATCCAGTCCCTCGTTTAAGGCGTCCAACTCGCCATTGACAGCAATCCGGAGCGCCTGAAAGCTGCGCCGCGCCGGATTTTTATGCTTGCGGCGCTCTTTTGGTGGAATCGCGCTCGCGACCAGCGCGGCAAGTTGCCCGGTCGTTGTGATCGGGTGGTTGACCCGCTCGGTTACAATTTTACGCGCAATGCGCTCTGCATACGGCTCTTCCCCGTAGAGGCTGAGTATGCGGGACAACTGCTCTTGTGAGAGCGTGTTGACCAGATCGGCCGCGGACGTTCCCGTTTGGCTCATGCGCATATCTAACGGCGCGTCATGCAGGTAACTAAAACCTCGCTTCGCATTGTCCATTTGAGAACTCGACACGCCCAAATCAAGCAGCGCGCCGTTGAGCGCCGGAATTTTCCGCTGCGCCAGTACGGCAGCGGCATCCCGATAATTGGCGAGAATCACTTCTGCGGGCAGCCCCGCGAGCCTTTGCGCCGCAACCGCCACCGCGTCCGGATCCCGATCGAGCGCGATCAGACGCCCGGTGGTCAAACGTGCGGCGATCGCAAGGCTGTGACCAGCGCCGCCAACGGTCCCGTCTAGATATACCCCATCTGCACGGATGTTCAGCCCTTCTACACAGGCTTGCAGCATGACAGGAGTATGGCAATATTGCAAGGTTACACCCCCTGCCCGCTGCGCTCGTGTTTCAAAAATCCAGCTCTTCCATCAAGGCGGTAAAGTCCTCGTCTGCCGCTGCCTGGCTCTCGTTCCAGATTTGGGTATTCCATATCTCGGCAAAGCTACGGCTGCCGATGATGCTGACATCGTGGTCAAGGTGGGCGTATTCCCGCAGCCGACTGGGCAGTTGGACGCGCCCCTGTTTGTCAGGCGAGACCTCCACCGCTGCGCTGAAAAACGCACGACTGGCCGCGCGGCTGCGAACAATCCCCTTCTCTTCAATCTTCTGCGCAAGCGCTTCAAACGCGGCTTTCGGGAATGCCGCCAGGCTGTGGTCAAGCCAACGTGTTACATAGAACACATCGCCCATTTCCTCGCGGAACTTGGCTGGAAAGTTGATGCGTCCTTTGTTGTCAATCGCATAGTCATACTGTCCGACCAGCATACAGGACGCCCCCCTTCCTGCAACAGTAACCCCGATGCCCGGGTAGAACCAATTCTTCCCCGCCCGCTAACGCAGTGCGCCATTCCTTCCTTGCGCAGAAGGTACCAACGAAAAATGATGGTTGGGTTTTTTATCTTCCCCACTTAAAACCATTTTATTACATTTTTATCCATTTTTACCCACTCGCTGTTCAACAGTATAGCATACCATCAAAAAAAATCAAGCCCGCAGCAAACAAAAACTGTCTGCTGCGGGCAAAGAATCGGGAAAATGGCGGGCCTTAGGGCGCCTTAGGCTTATCTTATTGCTGCGGTTTGCGCGCCTGTGCGGGGCGTTTGGAAGCGGCATTGCGCAAATTTAGCCGCGTTGATTTGATGCCGGCGATACTGCGGTTGAGGGCGTCCTCAGATTTTTTGAGCACATCCTCGCAGTAATTGTTCGCGCTGCGCATCAATTCCTCTGACTTGGTCTTGGCATTAGAGAGCAAATCCGATGCGTACTTTTTTGATCGTTTTACGATTTCCTGATCGCTGACCAACACGCGGGCGCGCTCTTCGGCCTGCTTGATGATGTTTTCCCCTTCCTGACGTGCGATTGCCAGGATCTGCTCGCGGTCAGCGACTATTTTTTTACTGTCCCTGATCTCATCTGGCAGATTGTTGCGTACTTCATCGATGATATCCCGCATGCGGTCGACATCGACCACGCGTTTGGCAGCCGCGAAAGGGATCGCGGTACCCTCCTCTAAGGTTTCTTCCATCAGATCCAGCAGTTGATCAACGCTCATGGATTTTCCTCCTTCATGTATTTAAAGTTTCTTTGCGCTCATAACGGGTGACGAGTACATTTCCGTACGGATATTGTTTGATTCTGCAAAGCGAGGCGTACTGTTGTGCCAGGGTGGCGGTGCGCTCGCTCTCTGCCAAAACGGCAGCGTTTGCGTTTAGCAAAGGGAGAAGCTGCGGGAGCACTTTAGGCAGCGTATCATATCCGAAGGGCGGATCCAAAAAAACAAGGTCATAGGTCTCGCGGGGGTGTGCGAGAAACGCAAAAACATCCGTTACGATGACCGCTGCCTTGTCTTGCACATGGGCCGCGCGGCAGTTTTCGCCGATGATCCGGGCGGCGCGATGGGAACAATCGACGAAGGCGCAGCGCGCCGCGCCGCGCGAGAGAGCCTCGATACCCAGTTGCCCGCTGCCCGCAAAGAGATCCAGAACCTTTGATCCCGGTACCAAAAACTGTATGGCGGAAAACATGCCCTCTTTTACGCGGCTCAGCGTAGGGCGTGTAACGTTGGTTCCCGGCAGCGTATGAAGGACCGTGCCGCGGGCACTGCCGGATATCACGCGCATCGTGTTGCCTCCCCGCTTTTTTTACGCTCTCATTATCCGGCGTTTTACCACCCTTGTCAAGACCGATATACACAAACCGAAAAGGATTTACCTGTGCAGGGCGTTGTAGATCTTTTCCGCCATCGTATGGCTGATTCCTTTGACTTCTTCCAGCTCCCCGATGCTCGCCTGCCTCACCGCCTTCACGTTCTTAAACTGCTTAAGCAGCGCATCGCTTGTCTTGGGGCCGACGCCGGGAATTTGCGTAAGTGTGCTTGTGTAGGATTTCTTTTTCATCGCCCGCTTGCGGTAATCGTTGGCGAAGCGGTGTGTCTCGTTTTGAATGTTCGTCAAAAACGTGAAAATGTTGCGGTTGCGATTGATGGCGATCTCGCCGCCCTTGTCATCCACGATGGCGCGGGTTCGGTGGTGATCGTCCTTGACAAGGCCGAATGTCGGTACCAATTGAAAAGCCGTTCCGGCTAACACCTTTTTGACGGCATGCACCTGCCCCCGACCGCCGTCAAGCAAGATAAGATCCGGCATTACGGCAAACTGGTTTGCGGGCGAATCCGGTTTTTCGCCGCGTTGGGCCATCTCGTACTCCGCTACGCGGCGCGAGAGGGTCTCGGCCAGCGACGCGTAGTCATCGGTTCCCTGCACCGATTTGATCGCGAAGCGCCGGTAACCGCTGCGGTAGGGTTTTCCATCCTGGAAGACCACCATACCGCAAACGTTCGCCTCGTTGCCCCAGTTGGAGATGTCATAGCTCTCGATGATCCGCGGCGGGTTCGCGATTCCCAGAACCTGCGCGACTTCTTCCAGAAGTTTTTCTTCCCGTGAATAGCGGCCGCTCTCGCGCCCGAGGCGCTCTACGGCGTTGGTGTACGCCATCGTTACCAATTTGGCGATGTCACCGCGCTTGGGCACATAGAGCGCAACCGCGCCGCCCCGCGCCTGCGCAAGCGCCTCGTTAAGCGCCTGATGATCCTCGGGCAGCGCATCAACCGCCACCACCTTGGGGACGGTCTCGCCATTTAGGTAATACTGTGACAAAAATTCTTCCCGCACGGCGTCGCAGTCGGACGTATCATGAAAGACAAACTCTCTTTTGTCAACAAGGCGTCCCTCGCGGTAGCGCAGCACTGCCGCGCAGACGGCATTGCTGGTCCCAGCGAGAGCGATGACATCCATTTCTGTCTCTTCGCCGCGGATCACTTTCTGTCCTTGCGCCACGCGCTCAATGGCGCTGATCTGATCGCGCAGCAGCGCGGCCGTCTCAAAATCCAGACGCTCGGCGGCATTCGCCATCTTTTCCTGGAGCTGCTTGACGATGTCTTTTTTACCATACCGGATCATATGCAGCGCGGACTGCACCGCGTCGTTGTATGCCTCCTGGCTGATCTTTCCGCCGCAAACCGCCATACACTTCCCGATATGCGCATTCAAGCAGGGGCGTCCCCTGCCGATATCCCGCGGAAAGTCCTTGTCACATCGAGGGAGCAAAAAGCAGTCCTGTACAGTCTCAACCATCTCGCGCACCGCGAACGAGGAGGTAAATGGGCCGATGTAATCCGCCTGTGGATCATCTTTTTGAAGCACGGCGGAAATTCTCGGCCAATCTCCGCGGGTAACCTTGACATAGCTGTACCCCTTGTCGTCTTTTAGCAGAATGTTGTATTTCGGCGCGTGGGCTTTAATCTGGCTGGCCTCCAAAACAAGCGCCTCAAACTCGCTTTGGCAAACGATCACGTCAAAGGAAAAAGCGTTGTTGATCATCTGGGTTACCTTGGCGTCATGGGCAACCCCCTCGCGAAAATACTGCGAGACCCGGGTGCGCAAGCGCTTGGCTTTCCCGATGTAGATGATGGTATCGCTTTTGTCCCGAATCGTATACACACCTGGCAAGAGCGGAAGCATACAAGCTTTTTTATAGAGCTCCTGTTTGGTCACGCACCACAAGCCCCCTTTTTGCGCCTGGCGTCGGATACAAAAACGCGGCAGGTCGCCCCGCCGTGCTTTTGATTCTGCCTAAAAAAATTTACTCCGTAAATCCGGAATTGACCAGTTTAACAAGCCCGTCAACCGCCGCCTGCTCGTCAGAGCCGTCGGCGATGATGCGAATCGTCGTTCCGCCGACAATGCCGAGACTCAGCACGCCCAATAGACTTTTCGCATTGACGCGGCGTTCCTCTTTCTCGACCCAAATCGAGGCCTTGTACTCGTTCGCCTTCTGGATAAAAAATGTGGCAGGACGTGCATGCAGACCCACCTGGTTTTCAACGGTAACTTCTTTCACGTACATAGCTTATCTCCTATCCTCGCCCTGTTCTCGCAAAGCGCAGCCATGAGAGCCTTGAACGCTAAAAGCACTGACTAATAGGGCGGGGCTCCGTGAACCGCCATACTAGCGCCTATTTTATATGATACAAAGATTTTTGTACAGAGCCTTTCTGTATTTTTGGCATGATTCTTGTAATAAGGCATACCAAATCCTGTATCTTTGTACAGTTTTGCTAGGATTGTTTTCATAAAAAGCTTTGCCGATCTTACCCATATCCTTAAAATGCATACCTAGGGGAATGCGGTATCTTTTAAGGTGCCGCGCGATCGGGCGGCTGCAAAGCAACGCTTTTCACCCGTTTATAAAGGCACCTGTCAGGATCGGCAACATCCGCCGGCGCAAATCCCATACGGATCAAGAGGCGTTTGGCGGCGAGATTGTCCCTCTCCATGCATATGGTAGGTACTTTCCCCTCCCGCTCGATCTTTTTGCAGGCGAAATCCAGCATTTTGGTTCCGATCCCCTGCTCACGCCTGTCCAAAGCGACGTAGAGCGCGCCGATCTGCCCCGCCTCGCTGGAAAAACCTACAAAACCGTCCGCGCTGCCGTACGTGCTGTGCAAATAAAAAGTGCAGTTCGCGGGTTCGTCAGCGCGGCATTCCACCTGCTTTTCGCCGCAGAGCGCCAGGAGTGCGTCCCTTTGCGCCTGTGTGCGCACAAGCTCCATGCGCTCCGACCGCTTCCACCTTGCCACGTCGGTCACGGGGTGGTTTGCCGCCCAGTGCTCATACAGATCCGGGCGTAAAGCCTTGGTGCGTTCCCGGCTTGCGCGCAGGCGCCACTGCGCAATTTTTTTGTGGTCGCCGGACAGAAGCACAGGCGGTACGCGGCGGCCCTCCCACACCTCAGGGCGCGTATACTGGGGGTACTCCAGCAAATCGTCCCAGTAACTCTCTTCTTCAAAGCCGCGCGGCTCGGCCAAAACGCCCGGCTGCAGGCGCAGCACACTGTCCGCCACAACCAGCGCCGCCAGCTCACCGCCGGTCACCACATAGTCGCCGATGGAGAGCACCTCATCCGCGAACGCATCGATCACGCGTTCATCGATGCCCTCGTAGTGACCACACACAAGGGTAAGGCACTTATACTGGGCAAGGCGCCTGGCTTCCTGCTCCGTAAACGGGCGGCCCGACGCCGACATAAAAACGATGTGCGGCTTTGCGGCCCCTTCTTCGGCGCAGGCCTGTTGCACAGCGCGCAGGCAGTCGGCAATCGGCTGCGCATACAGTACCATGCCAGGGCCGCCGCCGTAGGGATAATCGTCCGTTTGGCGCTGTTTGTTTTTTGTGTAATCGCGGATCTGGTGAAAATAGGCGCGATACAGTCCGCACCTGGCGGCACGACCCAAAATGCTGGTCTGCAGATACTTCTCGCACAACTCCGGGAACAGCGTGACAAAATCCACTCGCATAGGTCAGGCCCTATTCCTCTGCGTCCGAGGCGGAAAACATACCGGGAATCGGCGTCACCGTGACTTTCCGGTTTTGGATATCAATCTCTTGCACAAAGGCAGGTACGGCGGGGAACCGATACGTCGCGCCCTTCTCATCCGTGACGGTGTAGATATCCTGTGCGGCGGGATGATCCACGTCGGAAACAGTGCCGTAGATAACCCCGCTGTTGGCATCTACAACCGAGCAGCCCAAAACATCGTCAATAAAATAGCGATCCTGGGGCAGTTGGACATCCCGCTTGGCAAAGTAGAACGTGCGGCCCACCAGGCTGCGCGCTTTGTCTATATCGTCGATGCCGGCAAAACACAAAATCGCGCGATCCCGCTGCCCGCGCACCGCACGCAAAAGCAGAGGCTCTCCCCCCTCTTGCGACGGATACAGTCTTTTAAGGGAGGCCAAAAACGCAATGCCGTCGCAAAGCGGGAGTGCCTTGAGTTCCCCGTGCACGCCGTGCGTGGCAACCAGCCGGCAGGCGGGAAGATATTCTTTCATGATACCATTGCCACGAAGCGCCGACCACGCCGGCCTGCGGGAGCTACAGAGAAAGCACAGCGGTTCATCCGATCTCCACAATCGCTTTCTCGCCCTGGCGCACAGCGGCCGCGCGCGCAACGACGCGTATCGCTTTGGCGATACGGCCCTGCTTGCCGATCACACGACCCATATCATCCTCCGCCACTTGGATATGATAGACAACCGCGCCGTCTTCCCGCGGGGGATCCGCTACCACTTGTACGGCGTCTTTATTTTCAACAAGGCCGCGGGCCACAGCCATGAGCAATTCCTGCATGGGACATTCCTCCTTGGAATTCAGTATCGAGCTGTGCGGCGGTTACAGAACGCCTGTCTTCTTGAGTAGGTTGCGAACGGTATCGGTCGGCTGGGCGCCATTTGTAAGCCACTGCTTTGCCTTGTCAGCGTCAATCTTGATGACGCTGGGCTCGGTGGTCGGGTCGTAATAGCCGATCTCCTCAATGAAGCGGCCGTCCCTTGCAAAGCGGCTGTCCGCTACAACGACGCGGTAAAATGGGGCCTTTTTGGCGCCCATACGGCGCAAACGAATTTTAACCATTGTCTTTTCCCTCCGATTTTTAGTTTTTCAGGATGATTTTCATTTTGTATCGATGCAGGCCGAATGGGCCTGACCAAAGGCCATGGCAAGAAAAAAACAGAGAAGCTTTTGCGATGCTCAAAAGCCCGTCATCCCGCCGCGGCTTAAGCTGTTCATGCTGCGCATAAACGCCTTGGGGTTGCGTTTGGCTTTTTTCATCATCTTGCGCATGGTGTCAAACTGGCGCAAAAGTCGATTGACTTCTTCTACGGTGCGACCGCTGCCAGCCGCGATCCGGCGTTTTCTTTTGGCGTCGATCATGCCGGGGTCTGCGCGCTCCGCCGGCGTCATGGAGTAGATGATCGCCTCAATATGGGGCATGGCCTTTTCGTCGATCGATTCCGGATCCACCTTGGCGCCCCCCGGCATCATTTGCAGCAGGGCCGAGGCGCCGCCCATCTTTTTGATCTGCGCAAACTGATCCAGCATATCGTTTAGATCAAACCGGTTTTCCATCATGCGCTTGGCCGCCTGCTGCGCCTGCTTGGCATCCTGGGTGGACTGTGCCTTTTCGATCAAGGACAAGACGTCGCCCATGCCAAGAATACGCCCCGCCATACGCGCTGGGTAGAACGGTTCCAGATCGGTCAATTTCTCGCCGGTGCCCTGAAAGTAAATCGGCTGCCCCGTAACGGCCAGCACGGAAAGCGCAGCGCCGCCGCGCGTATCGCCGTCGGTTTTTGTGAGGATAACGCCCGTTATCCCCACTTTTTCGTGGAACGTTTTGGCGACATTGACCGCCTCTTGCCCGGCCATGGCATCGACAACCAAAAGCGTCTCGTCCACCGCTACGGCCTGTTTGATGCGAACGAGCTCGTCCATCAAAACCTCGTCGATCTGCAGCCGACCGGCGGTATCTAACAGCAGAATATCATACCCGTAATCCCGCGCGTACAAAAGTGCGTTTTGGGCAATCTCTTCCGGCTTTTCCGAGGGCCTCTCAAACACCGGAACCCCGGCCTGTTGCCCCAGGATTTTCAGCTGTTCTATGGCGGCGGGCCGGTATACATCGCAGGCGACCAAAAGCGGCCGACGCCCCTGACTGCGGTAATAGACGGCCAACTTGGCCGCGTGGGTGGTTTTTCCGTTGCCCTGCAACCCGCACAGCATCAGAACCGTTTGGCCCTTGTTTTTGATGCGCAGCCGCTTGATCTCGTCACCGCCCATCAGGGCGGTGAGCTCCTCGTTGACGATTTTGACAACCTGCTGGGCAGGCGTCAGGCTCTCCATGACTTCCTGCCCCAGGGCGCGCTGTGACACCTGTGCGCAGAAATCCTTCGCCACTTTGTAGTTGACATCCGCCTCCAGCAGCGCCATACGGACTTCGCGCATGGCGCTCTTGATGTCGTTCTCAGACAGTTTGCCCTTTCCGCGCAGTTTTTTAAAAACGGCCGAGAGCCGTTCGGACAGGGATTCAAATGCCATCGGCTTCCTCCCACACAGCCATCGTTTCAATAATTTCCAACATCTCGGCGCAGGCGCGCTCAATACGCGGATCCATCGTGTAGAGCCCACTGTTGACCGTGCGGACCGAGGACGCCAACTGACGCAGCCGGGAGAGCTGTTTTTGGAATTCGGTTTCGCGCCGTGCGATGCCCAGCTTGTGTTCCCAGTCCTGCAGCGTCGCCTCGCCGTGCTTGATCGCATCCCGCACGCCCTGGCGCGATATGCCGCAATTCTCGGCGATTTCGGCGAGCGAGAGATCGTCGTTGTAATACTCTACCATAATTTCCCGCTGGCGGTCCGTCAGAACCGATCCGTAGTGATCCAGCAGCAATGAATAGGACAGATCCTTCTGCGGTCTTGGCATTGAACTTCTCCCCGGCGCCGAAACCCGCGAACAGGGGGCAACCTTGTAAAGCAAATCTCTTTACACCGCAGCGCATTATAACAGATTTTTTGTGCGCCGTCAACCTTCTTGCCGACATTTTTTGGCAAAGGGCGGGTCGATCGGTCAACAGGGACGGTCACACCGAAAAAACGGATGCTTTTGGGCAGTTTAGCAGCCGATGAGCACGGTCTTTCCGTCAAAGGCAAAGCCGTATTTTCGGATCTGCCCCTCTGCAAAGCCGCGGGCTACAAGTTCCCGATCATAGGCTTTTTCTTCGATCTGTTCAAGCGCCCTCTTTACGGTTGCCTCCAGATCCTTTTCTTTCTCCTTCTCGAATACCTTGAGCTCCAGGATGATCGCGTTCTTCTTTTGATCCTTCGGCTCTAGTACCACATCGTACCTGCCGTCCCCGCTCTCTCGGTTAGACCTAAGATAGTACTCACGATCCAGGTAGACCATCAGCCCCAGCACAAATCCGTGGTAAAAGCGCTCGGGTTCCTGCCCACCTACATCAAAAAAGCTGAACACGGTCTGCGTCACGCGGTTTAGGTTGCGGTTCATGCTCTCTACGTTGCCGCTTACAAACGCGCGCAGGAAATCCTGGTAGGCGGAGGACGCCCCATTAGAGGAAAACCATCCTCTTACCATGACGCGGAACATTCTAAGGACTTCCCCGTTGGTCAGCGCAAGGGTATAAGTCGGCAAGTCATCTGCCAGCGTGTCGGCGCCGAAGGTTGGATCCGCGCAGGCGGCCAAATCATACCCTGCAACGCCAAGCACCTTGAGATAGCCGCCGGCCAGCAGTAAGCTCCACAGAGCGTTGTCGTCTTGGTAGAGTTGGGAGAAGACGATCTGTTCGTCGATCGGCTTTTGGATGCTTTCGCCTGCCAAAAGCCTCTCGCAGTCCATCTTGACTTCTTTGCTGCCCTGCCGGATTAACACACTGACAAGCGAGTTGCTGCTGGTGTTGACCCAGTAGGTCCCCAGTTTTCTCTTATCTAGGCAGTTCGTGATGGACCAGGGATTGTAGATATTCTTTGCGCGGCCAAACGTAAAACCATCGTACCAGTTCTTAACCGCATCGGCCTGGTCGGTTAAGCCAAATTCCACCAAAGCCCCGTCCACTTCCCGCTGGGTGAAGCCAAAGCATTCTTCATATTCCTCGCTCGTTGTCGTAACCACATCCAGGTTGTTCAGATCCGAGAAAATGGACTCCTTCGCGACGCGCGTGATGCCTGTCATCAGGCCGCGCTCTAAGTAGGGGTTGTCCTTGAAAGTTGAGCCGAAAAGCGGGCGCAGAAAGGCTACCAGCTGCTCCCAGTATCCGCTAACATAGGCCTCCTGCAGCGGCGTGTCGTATTCATCGAGCAGCACAATGACCTTTTTGCCGTAGCAGCGGGAGAGATAACTCATGAGGTTGCGAAGCGATCCGGCGGCGACATCATCTGCCATATCTCTGCCAATTGCCTCAAACGACGCTTTTTCGCCGTCCGATAGCAGATTTTCTTGTAACAGAAAACGGTTTTTCTCATAAAGCCCCTGGATTAGACCGCAGATACTCTTTTTTGCCACCGCAAAGGTTGTAAATTTCACCTCAGAGAAGCCCAAAGACAGGACGGGGTACGTGCCCTGCAAGGAGCGAAAGCGCTCCTCCCGCCAGATGGAAAGGCCCTCAAAAAGCTCCGTTCTTCCGGCGTAGTTTGCACCGAAGAAGCAGTTTACCATGTCCATGGTTAAGGTCTTGCCGAACCGGCGCGGGCGCAGGATCGCGGTCACTTTTGCGCCACTGTCCCACCATTGCCGGATAAAATCTGTTTTATCGACGTAAAAATACTGTTTTTTGCGGAGGGTCTCAAAAAACTCTTCTCCGATCGCTACGGTCCTTGCCATAAAGCGCCCTTCTTCTTGTCAATGGAAATCGTGCACCGAATTTAAAAGCCCTGCTGCCATTATATCCCATGGCGCGGCGCGGTAGCAAGTATTTTTAGGGAATTCTTACGGTTCCCAATTGCAAAACGTTCTACCTGTTATTGCAATTTACAATTGCAATTTACTACCGGAAAGTCGTATACAGGGAAGGCATCTTGTTTGCAACACATTTATCAGTTTTGTGTTCCGCGTTTGCGCTGACTGAGATAGAAACAAAGAGAGCTCTAATTTGACGCTATATCGACATGATTCAAAGTTTTTTACAAAAATTTTGTCGCAGAGTTACATCCTCTGCGACACTTTTTTGCCCTTTTGCACATATGTAACATTATCACTTTTCTTACTGAAATTCAATAGATAAATAGAAATTGTGACAGATTTTTCTCCGCTCGTTCCATCCCCTGCGTACCAAAAATTGCCGGAAAATTGGTTTTTACGCACATTTTCAGCGTCTTTTTTGTGAATAAGCAGTCAAATAAGCAGTCAAAATCAAAGGCAATCAAGCGCGCAGCAGTAAGCCATGCCTAACCATAAAATACAACGTGTGCACGTTTATATTTAAACAGTCTAGCGAGCATCCAACTCACACGGTAAGCGCAGAAAAAACAGTACGAACACAATCTATAGGCAGTCAAATAAGCAGTCAAATGGGTACATTCAGGTCAACAGGCTCACTACATGGGAATGTTATTGACGTTATTACGTTAAAATTAATTTTTATTCCGCCTCAAAAAGCAAAAGTGTCGCAGAGGATGTAACTCTGCGACAGTTTGAGGGCTCCTGGGCCACCGTAAAAAGGCCACTGCCATAGGATAGAAAGCCAATGCGAAGGCGGTTGATTTGCGGGTACGTACGCTTTCCCTGCCCCATAAAAGGCGGGGACCAGATTCTTTATAGGCGACTTTGGCAGGGGGAATTGCGATGAAAAACGGAAAGAACGTATACAGGAAGGATCTGATACCGCTTTTTGCCCAGCGCACGGGGATGACGCAAAAACGCGCGGAAGAAGTTATGGATGCCTTTTTGGCGATCATTACGGAAGCGCTCAGCCAAAACACGGCGGTACACCTAACCGGCTTTGGAACCTTTCAGCTGCGCAAAGAAAGTGCGCGCGTGGTGCGCAACCCCAGAACAAACGAGCCTTGCCTGCTAAAGGCCGGTTACAAGCCGGAATTTAAGCCCAGCCGGCGTTTTTGGCAAGAGGTGAACCGCAAGGCAGCGCAGTGTGACATAGCATCCAAGGGCATGTAAAGCGGTGTGGAACGCCCTTCACAGGGCGGGAAGGATAAACGGGAAAAACCGGTTTGTGCGTTATAACAGAACCAAGGGTGGGAAACGGTTTTTCCATAGTGTGTGTAAAACAGAAAATTTACCGAAAGGTCGTTTGTGATATGAAAAAGGCGAAGATGAGAACCAGCAAGGTCACGGCGGTGGCGCTATCTGCACTTATGATGGCATCCATGTTCAGCGAGTTCTCACTCCTCTCCGCAAGCGGGGAAGAGACTGGCGGATTTGCGACGATTGCCGGTGACAATAAGCCGACGCAAGATGTGATGATCCGGCAGGCAGACCCCAGCACCATGGATGACTATATGTCGGTGCTTGATCTTGATAGTACCACAGACGGCTCCCGCTATGCCGGACGACTTTGGACAGATAAATCCGTGTTCGCAAACGGGTTTGAGGATCAGGGAGACAGAAAAAATAACTGGGCGAAAGGTGTGTTCACTCTCGATGCCTCTAAGGACGGAGTGAGTGGCACTATAGATGCTAAGGATGCAGATTTTCTAGAGGTTTTGAGTGCGCTGGGGTCGAGTGAGGTGGTGGATGAGCCTGTCCCTTTGGATGTAGTTTTCGTAATAGATACCTCCGGATCTATGGATAATATGTCTCCCTCACGCATCTCTCATTTAGTGCCTGCTCTGAATAATGCCATGAAAGCTCTTTATAATGCCAGCCCGGATAGTCGCGTTGGCGTTGCAGTTTATAACCGTAGTGCCAAAGTATTTATGCCACTGGACAAGTACACTTCTACAGGGCAAGATGGTAATTTTATAAGTTTAACTGGTGATGGAGGGAAGGATGGGCGGTATACTCTTAGTGTAACGGCAACTGGGGAGAAAGTTGAAAAAAAAGATCTGGGAACATATAATAACAACTCTGGCACCAACATGCAATCCGGCATTTACTGTGGCATGAAAATGTTGGCGGATGAAGAAGTCACAACCTATCAGTCAAAATTAACAGGACAAATAGTCAACCGCGTTCCAGCTGTGATTGTTATGACGGATGGAGGTTCTAACTGTATTTCTCAGGGAAGTTTTTCTAATCCTAAATACGAGGATGTAAACTCGTTCGAAAACGAGCGCATCAATACCTTTAGCTCTGCAGTTATACTGCAAACATTGATGAGTGCAGCTTACATGAAGTCTGCGGTGGAAGCAAATTACAAAATTAATGATACAAATGAAATAAAAGACCTTCCGGTGTACACAATTGGAGTAGATGTGCGCAATAGTATGGAAGGCCCCCCCAATGGAACAGATTATTGGGCTGTCGCTCGTCTTCGTGCTGCACTGAATCCAAAGGTATACTTTAACGATAGCTATCTGATGTCAGATAAAGCTAAAGATGCGTATGAAACAGGAAACTATGGCAGTTCGACTGCTAAGCATTATAATGATTACTCTGATAAAATCTATGAATGGAAAGATTTTATCGCACTTGCATGGAATACATACAAAAGCTGGTGTGATAGTAAAGCAGGTACTATAAATTTTGATACAGTCAAAAGTTATGGTGATGCAAGTGGAGAAAACAAAAATGATATAACTAATTTGCAATTTAGCCAGCTAAGTGTTTCTTCAGAAGATAATCCTTATAAAGTGACATCCGAGCAACTTCAAAGTAATATACTATACAATACCAGCTACGAGTCAGTTGACGCGGAAGATATGTCAGACGTATTTAATCGCCTTATTCAGACCTTGCTGGAAAATAATTTTACCCCCGTCGCTGGAGCCAATGACCTTAGCGCCGGGGTGGATAATGACTCAGTCACCTTCAAGGACACCATCGGCAAATACATGGAAGTTAAGGACATCAAGAATGTCGTGCTATTTGGAACTAAGTATGAAGTAACTAATAATGGCGGCACTACATACAAAATAGCTGGCGAGGGTGTTGATAATCTTCGTCTTAACCCCGCCTATGCGAATATGAATGAGTATGCAAACTGGGATGTAGCGAAAGCTACGATAGAGATAGAGGGGGACGATAAATATAAGAATCATCCCGGCGTATATAAACTGAGCGACATCACGATTGAGGTGAGAAATGGAGAAAGCAGTTCTACAGACTCAGAGCAGACCCTTTGGGTTGATGTGCCTGTAAACGCCCTGCCGCTTAGGTTGGCGAGTGTTAGTGTCAGCTATGAAGGTGGTAAAGCAAAGTTTACCTACAGCACTAATATCGATACAGCAGAATTGACTGTACCAGAAAGTTATAATTGGTCTGAAGGTGAAGTAGCAGCACAGGATTTGCCTCTGCGTGTTTTCTATACTGTGGGTGTCAAAAACGATATCAAGAAGGCAGACGGAACCATTGATGTTTCTAAGATACAATATGACTACCTTGATAAGTATAAGGTGACAGAGGCGACTAAAGAGGATCGAGATCTGAAAGTTGGTGATATCGAGTTTTTTACAAACTACTATGATAACGGAAAGGATAACTATACGTACCCTGGCTATGGAGATGAAGAGGGTTTAGGTTTTCCTTATGGCGACACAGAGGGCAGTTTTTCACCCAGCAACGAGAACCGCTACTACGTCTTCCAGGAGGCTATACCACTGTACTCAATTAAAGAGGCTGAAACCACAAGGATAACAGATGAGGTTAAACAAAACGGTGTTACTATATTTGATTTGGGTAATGATGGTATCCTCTCAGACGACGATATCAAGGCGTCACTATTCCTAAAGGGATTTGGTGGATCAGGCTTGATAGATAAAATCTCTGATATAAAAGCCAACAGATGGTACTTTGTCGTTGTACAGTATTTTGTGCCTGAAGGTGAAACTGGTAAAGTAAAATATACCGCCATACCGCGCAAGGGCAGCGAGTTCGGCGTAGGTAACAAGGACGGAAATTACCTTTGCTGGTATGACGCTAATCCGGCAAACTACGGAGTAACGGAAACAAAAGAGTATAGTGAAGAAAAACCTGAAAGCACCGAAAAAAATGAGACTTGGGTTATCGCAGTGAAAAAGGGCGGCTTGCGCTCCGGCGTACTTGCCCGTAACGCCAAACAAAAGAGCTCCGCCGCTAAAACTGTTTCTACGTACTCTGTTGGAAATATCACCCGTACAGCCGATTATTATTATCTGCCTACCATAGGAAGTGAACCTCATGATGGAGATACTGTTCCCGCTGTCAATGTCTTTCTCGGCAATAACGGCCGGCTGGTGATAAGGAACGCCAAGACCGAGGAAGACCCCGGTGAAGGTAATCTCGTTGGCGTTGGTGATAATATTACATATAAGATCCACTGGGCGGCCAACCCGGACGAAGATTCTGTTGTCACGATAACTGACCCGCTGGATGATGGTGTGGACTTTGTGAGTGCGGAGTATGGTACCGCGAGAATCGATGCTTCGAAGCTTGCTGATAATCAGTCACAGCTGGATGGAAGCGGTACTGTGGACTTTGAAAAAAAAGCTGGTGTTCCGGTCTCGATTTCCTATGACAAAAACGATCACAAGGTTACATGGATAATTGGTAACGAGACTGATGAGAATAAGAAAGTCCCCGCTGGCGCAAGCGGGGATGTGACGCTCGTTGTCAAGGTAAACGAAAAAGCACTGAAGACCTGGAATTATGATCCTGATGATAATTCCGGAAGTACAGGCAAAGGGGAGGACTTTGAGGTCCTGAACCGCGCACAAATTCAAGTAAATGATGATGCATACTACACGAACACGGTGGATAACCCGACACCTGGCAAGACGGAAGAGGACCCCGGAGACGGTGAGGGGGTTGTGATTGGTGAAGAAATCGACTATAAGATCCACTGGCAGAATGACAGGGACCAGGAGTCTATTGTAACGGTCACGGATCCCCTTGACCCCGGTGTGGATTTTGTTAGCGCGAGTTACAGGGGCGTTGAGATAACAGCAAACCCTGAAAAACTGTCTAACAACGGCGGGATTGCTTACGGTCCGGACGGTGTGGAAACTCCCATATCCATCACATATAATCCAAAATCACATACGGTCACATGGGTAATAGGCGACAATGATCATAAAGTACCTGTCGGCCTGAATGACAATGTCTATCTCAAAGTCAAAGTCAACGAGAATGCCGTTAAGAAATGGACATATAACGAGGGTCAAAATTCAGGCACACTGGGTGAGGGAGAAGAAGATTACGAGGTATTAAACCGCGCACAGGTGGCAATTGATGACCGCGCGACCTACACGAACACAGTAGAAAATCCTTTAGAGAGCAAGACCGAGACCGATCCTGGTGCCGGAAAACTTGTTGGGATTGGCGATGAGATAACTTATAAAATCCACTGGGAAGCCGATCTGAATCAGGATTCCTTTGTCGAGATTGTCGACCCGCTGGATAAAGGCGTGGATTTTGTAAGCGCAAAGTACGAAAACGGAGATCAGACCGTCGAGATAACAACTGATTATTACGACAGAACAGAAAGTATTAACTTCGGCGATGAATCCGTTCCTGTTCCTGTCCACATTAAATATGATGCTGGAAAACATGCGGTTACCTGGACGTTTGGATCCAATACTGGAAATGCAGATGTGGATAAGAAGGTCCCCGCCGGTACCAACGGAGAGGTTACGCTGATCGTCAAAGTGAACGAAAATGCGGCGCAAGCTTGGAGTTATAATGGGGAAAACAACACCGGGAAGGATGAAGAAGGCAAAGATTACGAGGTTCGCAACCGCGCCAGAGTCCAGGTAAACAACAGCTCCCGATTTACAAATGAGGTTGAAAATCCAGTTCCGGATAAAGAAGAAGTGACACCGGGCGATGGCAAGGGTGTCTCCATTGGAGAAGAAATTACCTATCATGTCCACTGGGAAGGCGATCGGAATGTGGCGTCCGTTGTGACCGTCACCGACCCGCTGGATCAGGGTGTAGACTTTAAGGAGGCCGGTTATGCTGCCGTTGGCATCAGCGCCGATCAACCCAGTGCGAAAGGTACTGTGAAGATCGGAGAAACGGAAAATATCCCTGTTTCTATCTCCTATGATGCAACTTCACACACAGTCACCTGGAAAATCGGCGATGAGGCTGAGAAGGGTGTGAAAGTCCCCGCAGGCGCAAGCGGCGATGTCACGTTGGTTGTCAAAGTCAACGAGAGCGCAAAACAGACTTGGGAGTATAAAGAAGACGTTAATTCTGGGCAGCCGGGCGACGGGAATGACTTTGAAGTCTATAACCGCGCACAGGTAAAAGTCAATAATGATGCCAAATTTACGAACACGGTGGAAAACCCTCTGGAGAGCAAAGAGGAAGTCACCCCCGGGGAGGGGCTGCCCGTTGGTGTCGGAAAAGAAATCACCTACCAGATCCACTGGGAGGCGGATGAGAATCTGGATTCCGTGATCAAGATCTTTGATCCGCTAGATGAAGGTGTTAATTTTGTGAAGGCTTCCCTTGGGAGCATTACGCTTTCTGACGGGACAGTGCTGACCGATGAGGACGGCAAGATTCCCAATTCTGTCTCGTATGATCTCGCAGTGCATACCGTCAAGTGGACAATCGGTAGTGAAGAAGAGGATGGCGTAAAAGTTCCAGCCGGAGCCAGCGGAAGTGTCACGCTGGTCGTGAGAGTCAATGCGAATGCGCTGACGACCTGGGAATATGATGAGAGTGAAAATTCCGGAGCTCCCGGCGCAGGAGAAGACTACGAGGTTTTGAACCGCGCGCAGATTCAGGTGAACAACGAACCCGCCATCTTTACAAATGTGGTCGAGAACCCGATACCCGAAAAGACGGAAGTGACCCCCGGCGACGGAGAGAATGTAAAAATCGGTGAGGAAATCACGTACAACGTCCACTGGGAAGGCAACCCGAAAGAGGAATCCTGTGTGACTGTTGTTGACCCGCTGGACAATGGCGTTGACTTTATAGCAGCTGGCTATGCTGCCGTCGGCATCAGAGCCGATCTGCCCAGTGCGAGCGGGACGGTAAAAATTGGTGAAACGGAAAATGTGCCTGTAACGATCTCCTACGACCAAGGCACACATACGGTCACATGGGAAATCGGCGATAAAGCTGAGAAAGGCGTAAAAGTTCCCGCTGGTGCAACTGGCGATGTGACGCTGGTCGTCAAAGTAAACGAGAACGCCATCCAGAAGTGGAGCTACCAGGAAGACAACAACAGCGGTACACCGGGAGAGGGCATCGATTACGAGGTTCTGAACCGCGCGTGGGTGGAAGTCAATGACCACGGCGCCTACACGAACACCGTAGAAAACCCGCTGGGACCTGAAAAGTCTGAGATTAGCCCCGGAGAAGGAGAGCAGGTCGCGCCGGGTGATGAAATCACCTATGAGATAACGTGGCACAACTATGAAGAAAAACCGGCCGACGTGATCATCACGGACAAGCTGGACCCGGGCGTAGATTTTACAAGCGCTGCGGTTTACGACGCACAAATTACAAAGGATGAAAATGCGAAAAAGCCAACGGTGGCGGATCTCACCGTCTCGCTCACCATGGCACAGGATGCGAAGCCGACTGCTCAGACGTTTGACCTCACGCTCAACCTAACGCTGCCAGAGCTGGCAGAAGGAGAAGAACCTGCGGAAGAGTATATCTGGCACATCGAGAATGACGCGGGCGAAGAAGTTCAAAATGGCAAATGGACCCAGGAGCAACTGTCGAGCACCCTTCCCGTACAGTTGGCGCCCGGCGAAACACTGACGGTTGAGGATCTGCCGGTTGGAACGCTGTTTACTTTGCGTTCGCCGGACAATCCAGATGCTATTGTCGAAAATGCAAAACTGGGCCTGTATGGCAGCGCGGTTAAGGTAAAGGTATCTCCGGCAGAGGCGATCTTAAATGACACGCCGCAGCCGAACCCGTCCACATCCCCGGAGACAAGCCCTTCCCTCGACGCCTCGCAAAGTGCGGAGCCGACCGAAACCGCACAACCTACTGACACAGCACAACCGACTAATCCCGCAGATCCGACCAAAACTGCCGAGCCAACAGAAACCGCACAGCCGACTGAAACAACGCAACCAACCAATACTGCAGAGCCTACGCAAACGGTGCCGCCGTCCGACACCGTTCCGCCTGCGGAATCCACTGACCCCGCCGATCCGTCGCCATCGACCGGATCAACGGAAACAACAGAGCCTTCCCCATCGGGTGACGCGACTCTGCCTTCCGAAACTGAAGAACCTACAGCCGCTACAGCGTCACCGGATGATGCCGAAGGATCTTCGGATTCCACAACACCTCCGCAGGATCCGGCCATACCCGAAACACCGCAAGCCGGTTCGGAAGATACCGACGCGGGCATTCCGTCCGCAAACGCGACAAAGCAAACATCGGCCCACTTAGAAACTGTAGCGGCTGCAACCAGGACATCGATCGCTTCCGTTCGCGCTGTGCGCGACAGACCGAACGCCCTGCACTTTGCCGCCGATGATGTACCGTCAGACGGTGTGCTGACGCCACCAAACACAACACCGGAAGGCGATCCTGCCATGGATCCTGCCCCTACGGACACGGAACCCGCACCAACAAGTACTGTTCCGACGCCTACGGGCACGGAACCTTCCACCCCGTCTGGAGATCCTTCGGATCCCACCTCGGAGCCGTCTCAAACACCCACATCAGATCCAACGCAAACGACTACGCCAGCGCCTACCGAGCAGCCGGAAGACGCACCTGCTACAACCGCTACCCCGTCCTCCCTGCCGACCGACAGCCCGATGCCGCAGCCGGAAGAAAGCGAAGAGGCAGCCTATATCCTCAGCGCGGAGGTGGTTGAACTGCCAAAGCCCGAGGAGGAAGCGGAAGATCCACAGCACGAGACAATGCCCATCACCATTGGCGACGGTACCGGGTTTAACAAGGATACCAGAACCTATGATGGTTTTGAACCGGCCATCCAGGTAGAGCAAACCAGCGAAGATGGCAGAAATGTCGCCATTTACTACTACGCCGAGCCACACGTCGTCGTGTGGGTGCTGGAAAACCGCAATCCCAATGAGGAAGGCGTTGTGAGCTTGCGCGTCACCGTCAACGAGGACGCCGAGAAGTACTGGAGCTACGATAACCCCGGATGGGGCCCAGATGAGAGCAGTACCGACAAACGCGTGCGCAACCAGGCGGGCGTCAAGGTCGGCGATAACCCAGAAGTTAAGACACGCATCGTTGAAAACCCGACCGGACCGGACAAGACCGAAACGCATATCAACGATACCGATGTATCCCAAGATGGCGTTGAGGGTGAAAACGGACACTACCTGTATCCGGAAGTCAAAGTGGGCGATACCATCACCTACGAAATCACCTGGCAGAACACCGAAGCCGAACCGGCAGACATAACCATCCGCGATCCGCTGGATCCGGGCGTTGACTTCGTCAGCGCGAGCGACGGCGGCATCTATGATGCAGCAACGCATACGGTTTTCTGGAACTTAGGCAAACAGCCTGCCGGTGCGGTAGGGAAAGTCACCCTGACGGTGCGGGTCAACGAGAAATCGCTTGAAAAGGGCGAGGTAGACAACCAGGCGTTTGTCAAAGTCGGTGACAACCCGGAACAGGCCACCAGGATCCCGCAGAATCCTGTGGAGCCGCCGGAAACCCCGACCCCAACACCGCCCACAACACCTCCCCCGACCCCGCCAATCCCCTGGTGGCCGTGGTGGCCCAAGAACACCCCGACCCCCACACCCGCCTCAAGCGGCACGCCGGTACCGACGCTTGACCATGAGTTGCCGCCAAGAACCGGCGATGAGGCTCCGATCGGGCTCGTCGCAGCGCTAGCGGCCATAGCGGCCATCGGCCTCGCTGGCGCCTGCACGGCGCTGCTCGTCCGGCGCAAAAAGAAATCGAAGAAGTAACCGCAGCAGGGAAAGTTCCCAGAATTAACCCTAAAACGCCCATGTACTTGGCATCTGCCTTCCGTACATGGGCGCATTATTTAGAGCTTCGTTTTACACTCAACCATTCTATTGTCTATATCAAATGAGCAGAAACTTTTTCCAAGTACACATACTATGCTCGACCATGTATATGACGCTTTCCTGATAGCCGAACGAGTTTTATTGTTGCAGTCTTGACACAGCCATAGGGTGGTACTTATGGACAGACCATGGTCCTAGCGTATTCGGATTCCGGGTGACTTACATGCAGACGCATCTTATCCGTAATATTCGACTTGTTGAAACTGCGCTGGGAACATAAGCAAGCAGTAAAGTAACGTTATAACGTACTCTTAATACAAAAAACTGTCGCAGAGTTACTTACTCTGCGACGAAATCCGTGAGGGAAAAAGGCCGAAGCTTCCAGATTCTGCCGCGCCGTGGGTACCGTTCTTCTGGCCGTATCGGTGGATCCTGCACAGCGCAGCATTATACCGAATAGGCATCGGGTAGCGTCCATAAAAAACAAATGAGAAGGAGTTTGTGTGTATATGGGACTGTTTGACAAGATGAAGACCTCTGTCACCGGGTTGACAGAACAACAAAAATACGCTGGGGAACATCCGCAGAGTGACCCAGCAAATTGACGACAATAAGAGCCAGATAACCAGCCTTATCCATCAAGTAGGCACACGTTGTGTTGAGAACCATCTCAACGAGACCGGTACCGAGTTTGAGGATCTGTTCAGCGCTATCCGGGAGAAGAACCGGCAGAATGTAGAATTGACAGCGGAGATCGAGCGACTTAAGGCACAGCAGGCGGCGGAAGAGGCTGCAAGGCAACAGGCACTCGCCCTCAAAGAGGAGGCGGATCGGGTTGCAAGGGAGCAGGCCCGTGAAGCCAGGGCTGCCCAAAAGGCTGCACAGCAGGGGTATGGGCAGCAGCCCGTGGCGAGTACAATTCCTTCTGTAATGCCGAGTGGTGCCGTGAAATATTGCACAAATTGTGGCAAGCCGAACGAGGAAGACTCCGACTTTTGTGTCTATTGCGGTCACCCGTTTGAAAATCCTGCAGCAGACACGGGATTCGCCCAAACGCTGGGCGATACCGCACTCCAGGCGCCACCGGCCGAACCGAACCCCGGACAGTGAGATTCTGCCCTGTTCCTGATGCAAAATCGTATTTAGAGGAGGCTTTTTCATGTTTTGTCCCAAATGCGGAACGCAGAACCCGGAAGGCGTAGCCTTCTGCAGAAAGTGCGGCGCACCCCTGACGGCGCCGTCCGCAACGAACACTGCGCAAACACCCGCCGGCGACGCGCACAGCGCCAACGGCAAAGCGGTTGGCAACGGTGGTCAACCGCCCAAAAAACCAGGCAACAAAACCCCGGTAATCATTGCGGTTGTAGTTATTTTGCTGATTGTCGCGCTGGCCTTTTTCTTTATTTTCCGTGGCCGCGGTGGAACCGAGGACACAGAGGAAGCACAAGAAACGCCGAATCCCACAGTAACCATCGGCGCAGAGGCTACACAGGAGCCCAATGCGACAGAGAATGGTGAGGTTCCGGTGCAATCCTCACAGCCTACCCACACCGCTACCACAACTGTGGAACCGACCCCATCCCCGACACCTTCACCAACTCAAACCCCCACATCAGACTTCTCTGATACTTCTACTCTCCTGAAACTTCTGCAGGATGAGTACGAGAATGGGACAGTTTATGGGAAGTCAAAGGATCACACCTATTACGACGATACGTATTTTGAAGATGCCGTGATCATTGATGATACGGTTTACTACAGAGATAAAAGGAATTATCATCTGATGACTTACAACATCAGTACAAAAGAACTGAATGATTGCACTTGGTTTGACGATGCACCGTTTGGTAGGACAGTTGACTTCTATCTGGACGGACAGTTCTACCGTAAATCCGGCAACAAAATATCTATCTATTCCGTCGCGAGTGGGCAAGTCTCAACATTTGAGTTGCCACAAGAGTCGACCTATGGCGGCGCAGATTACATTGGCAACGCTGTGTTTTACTGGGGGCCCGGTGATGATGTCGCTTCCCTACTTTTGATGGATATGCAGACGATAACCACTGTTACTGCACCGGAACTGGAAGTAAAGCATGGCATTATGGAACCCGTAAAATTTGAATATTATCAAGTAGCCGACGGAACCGTTTTTGCGGACTCTCGATCCGGTGACAGTCCTGTCCATCTGTTTAAGCTTGACACTCAAGCCGGTACCTGGCTTGACCTTGGGGAGATGGACGACGATTTCAGAAATATGTTTAATAATTACGCAAACGAAGGGCGGCGGTTAAACAGGTTATACGGTAAGTATTATCTTGATCAGTCGGAAGATGGTTATGAGGTGTTTGACATCACAACGGGAGAATCCGTCTTTGAGTCTGAAGGGGACATATACCCTGTATACTATTTTGGCGGTGACAGCTGTATCACCGCGAACAAAAAAACGGGAGAGCGGCAATTGCTCAATCTAAAAGACGGTACCCTGTCAGAACCACTGAAGTTCCCCGAAGATACTTTATCATCCGAAATTCTCAACGAAACCTATCTGATCTATCAAGATAAATTCGGTTACTTCCTTTGGAATATGCATACCGGGGAAGAGGAGACGATTGCTCTCAATAAATGATGTTTGTGTATTAAGCACCCCGGATCTCCATCTGGTAGGGACATGACAAAGGCGACAGGTGGAAAATCTCTGGCAACAAGCTTTTTCAAAACCAAAGCGAGCTGTAAACCAGAATACATAACCCAAAGAGAGCCCTGCTGAACATTCTCCGCGGGGCTCTCTTTTGCACCCGCCATTGCTCGGACGTAGTACCTTCTTGTTTGTCTTGCGTTTTGCCCTGCGCGATCCTCTTGTTATAGATAAACCATGTGGCATACCAAGGTGGATCCGTCCCTCAGCCCCGCAGACGGCACAATTATATTGGACGATACTTGGGTGCGTTTCCTTAACAAGTGCACTATCCCTCCGCTAAACCCGACGCCTTACTCGCCGAGGACTAGAGAGCACGATAGTTTCGGCCTTTATCGTAGCACTTGGCGCATTGTGCGGTCTTACAGGCTGTGTGGCGCTGTTTGAGGCAATGACAAGAAAAAAATAACCGCGTGTAACGATCAAAACGCCGCTCCTGGAAGTCGCGCAGAATAAAAAGTACCGGAGAGTTGGAATAACGCATCCCTCCGGTCTTTTGATTCTGCATAGATTATATCGCGGGCGTCATCTGCTGTTCTGCAAGCCATTCCTGCACGGTGGCAACACTGACTTTGGCTGCTGTGGAATTTAACAAGCGACATTCCCGCCAGGTCGCACGGCCTGCTCTATCCGTTCATGAGGCTGTTCGCTCTCCTCTAGGCGCACCGTCTCCTGGATCCGGTCCTGCGGTTCCGCGACCCGATGCGGAATAAGGCATGCGCCATCTGATGCCGGGGGCGGCATCCTTTGCGGCTAAAGATGGTCTGGCATAACAAGGGTGGGACCGGAGTATTGCTTACCAACAGCTCTCCGGTTCCCGCTTTTTGTCTTCTTACTTGCCGGTCATCACCCGGCAGCTTTTCTTATAACACCCAACTCCATATTTCCATATCTTCTTGACCCTCGTGTACTTGAAGGCGTCCGTATACCGCCGCTCGTCGATCTGCCCGATGGCATCCTGGCACGCCGCGTCCAAGTCCCCATCGCCCGCGTATTTCATCTCGATGACGATGCCCGTCTGCCCGTCTTCCGATTTTGCCAAAATGTCCGCGTATCCATTACCCGCCTCGCGGTTGGAGACGACGCTCATGCGGCTGTTCGCCATCAGGACGCCCAGCATGACGCCGTGGTAAAAACTCTCCTTCCTCTCGTTTGGCACGGCACTGTCGCGTATGCTGATGGATCTCTCCAGATACTGCGCAAAGAGCCGTTCTACCGTATCCGCGTCCCCTCCTTGCAAGGCAGAGCAGAAGGCATCAAGCGTCCCCGTGTCTTTTCTGACGCTCTCCTTGAAGTACTCCCTGATCTGCTTCACGAACACGTCCCGGACTTCCAGGTTGGGGATTCTAAGCTTCAATGCTCCCCGATCTGTCCTGCCATCCTGCGTCAAGTAGCCGGTCGTATAGAGCAGGCTCCACAGGTTGTCGATGGTATCGTAGATCTCGGAGTAGGTCAGGTCTTCGCGGATGTCCTTCTCGATGGTGCCGCCCGCGACCAGCGTTTCGATTTCCTCTCTTGTCTTGTCGTCCGCCATGGCGACAAAACGCTTGATCACGTCGTTGCCGCTTGTGTTGATCCAGTAGTTTTGCGGTGGCGTTTTCGGATTCTTTCTGAGACGGACGCAGTGGTTCAGTACGTCCCAGGGGCAGAAGACTTCTTTG
This sequence comes from uncultured Subdoligranulum sp., assembly GCA_964560675.1. Classification (GTDB taxonomy): domain Bacteria; phylum Bacillota; class Clostridia; order Oscillospirales; family Ruminococcaceae; genus Gemmiger. The sequence goes on from CAZLMA010000005.1 coordinate 85,567, forward strand.
CTGCCGAACCGGTATCCGTCATACCACCGTTTGATCTCTTCGTAACAGTCTGTCAGCCCGTAATAAGAGAGAAGTTCCTGCACCTCATTATCCGTAAAGCCAAAAAATTCATCAAATAATTCGTCTGTGACGGAATACACGGACAGGTTGTTCATTCCCGTGAAAATGCTCTCCTTGGAGATGCGCAGGCACCCGGTCAGCACAGCAAATTCAAGGCTGTCGTTCGTCTTGAGCGCGGATCCAAGCAGGGAACGTATCAGGGACACCATTTTGTCGTAATAATCGCCCGCGTGGGCTCTCGCAAGTGGCACGTCATACTCATCGATGAGCAGGACGACCTTCCTGCCGTAGTGTTTTTCCAGCATCTCAGAAAGAATACTCAGGCTGTCGCTGAATACGTGTTCAGGCATATCCGGAGACAGAAGGGCTCGATATGCGGCTTTATCCTCGTCATTGAGTTTCTCACTGTCCAAAAGAAAAGAGTATTTTCTGGCGATTTTCCTTATTAATTGAACACCAGTTAGATACGCCTTATCATAATACAAAGCGTCAATGTTCTTTAACGAGAGAAAGATAACAGGGTATTTGCCCATGTATCTCTCGCAGAGCTCTTTTTCCTTTGAGATCGCGAGTCCGTCAAAAATCGATTTGTCCCCGTCTATCGAGAAGAAGTGTGAGAGCGTGCTCATGTTCAGCGTTTTGCCAAATCGCCGCGGACGGGTGAAAAGCGTGACATCTGACCAGTTATTCAAGAGCTCGCGAATCAGCCCGGTTTTATCGACATAGTAACAATTCTTTACCCGAAGCTTTTCAAAATCTTCAATCCCAATTGGAAGCATCTTTTTCTTATCCATACTGCCGCCCCCTTCCTACTTCGTTATGATAGGAATCGTGCTACGCATAAATCACTATCGTCATTATACCCCATAATGGGCTGCCGTATCAAGTGATTTTAAAAATTCTGCGAAATACCATCTGTTTTCATGTGGAACCCAGAATTATGTGACCTGGGTTTTTTCTTGCCCTGGCGGTGCACAATCATAAGCCTGTGCGCATTGAAGCCCACGGGCTTTTTTACGATGGGAACTACCCAGACTCCTGCAAACATTTCCTTAGAAAATTTCAAATTCTTCCGCTCAAAACGCTCGGCAATCTCCAGTGGAAACTGGAGGTGAACGCTCTATGACCAGCGAACAGAAGAACAAAATAGGAGAACTGCGGAAAGCAGGATACGGCTATGCCCACATAGCATCTTCTCTTGGCATTACCAAAAATCAGGTAGTATCCTACTGCCACAGGAACAGTCTAGCAGGGGAGAAAGCAAGTCACTCAGGCTCGGACAAGCCGGCTGTCTGCTATTGTAAAAACTGCGGAAAACCCATCTGGCAGACACCTGGCAGAAAACCACTAACCGTAACGAACCCCGATGGTGGCCCCCACAAGAAGGAAATCACCCCCGGCGACGGTATGCCCGTTGGCACTGGACAGGAAATCATCTATGAAATCACCTGGCAGAACACCGAAGCCGAACCGGCAGACATAACCATCCGCGATCCGCTGGATCCGGGCGTTGACTTCGTCAGCGCGAGCGACGGCGGCATCTATGATGCAGCAACGCATACGGTTTTCTGGAACTTAGGCAAACAGCCTGCCGGTGCGGTAGGGAAAGTCACCCTGACGGTGCGGGTCAACGAGAAATCGCTTGAAAAGGGCGAGGTAGACAACCAGGCCTTTGTCAAAGTCGGTGACAACCCGGAACAGGCCACCAAGATCCCGCAGAACCCTGTGGAGCCGCCGGAAACCCCGACCCCAACACCGCCCACAACACCTCCCACAACCCCGCCGATTCCCTGGTGGCCGTGGTGGCCCAAGAACACCCCGACCCCTACACCTGCCCCAAGCGGCACGCCGGCGCCAACGCTTGACCATGAATTGCCGCCAAGGACTGGCGATGAGGCTCCCATCGGGCTCGTCGCAGCACTAGCGGCCATAGCGGCTATCGGCCTCGCTGGTACCTGCACGGCGCTGCTCGTCCGGCGCAAAAAAAGAAAGACCCGTAAAGAGTAAGCAGCTGTAAAATCAAATAAACGCACTGGGCGGCGGGTGGAACCATTTGTTTCCACCCGCCGCCTGCCTCGTGCACAGCCAGCGTAACAGGTTTAAGAACCTGAACTTGTAAATTGAATCTTCTCGCACAGCAACGAACGATCTCCCCTATTTTGAAGACGGAACCTCTGAAGCTGAGACTGGAAATAACTTTCAAAAACGGTTGACAAGAAAAGACCATTTTGCTATAATTGACGCCGTTACAGGTGCGCAAAAGTGCTTGCGGTGGGGGTGTAGCTCACTTGGGAGAGCGCTTGAATGGCATTCAAGAGGTAAGGGGTTCGATCCCCCTCATCTCCATAACCGAAAAGGACGCTGTATTGTGAAAATATGGCGTCTTTTTTATCTTTTTAATCGGCGCCTTCGCCAATGCCCGCAAGGTTTTGCACCCCGAATGGTAATAAAAGAATGTGTCAACAGGGCGGCAGGACGTTGGCAGGCAGCCAGCAAAACCGGTTATCCAAAGCCTCTCCCCTTTTTGCCGGTCTGCGCCGAGTTCTATCTATTTGATTTGGTCTGCGCCGCGCTATCCCCCTTTTTAAGGTAGAACACTGCTGAGGACTTTGTGATCGTATCCTTGCAATGTTGTGCAAGGTAGAGTATAATTGCGGTATAATTAATCAAATTAAATAATCAAAAAGCAATCAAGAAGCAAAGCAGCGATTTTGGAGATCCCTGCCCTAACTACTGCCTTCAGGAGGGCGACTCGCGATGATATCGGACGGTAAATTGCAAAACGGATTGCGCTTAGAACTCGGCAGCGGCGCGGATCACTTTACCATGCAGCGCGGGAGTTTTTCGTACCGACAAACTAGCGGAGAATGGCGCAGAGCGCGGCTGTTTCAAAAAAAGAGAGGCGCCGATCAAACAGAACTTTGGTATTTTGACCCAAAGAGCGCACAAAAGATCTGCCTTGTGCTGCAAAATGAACCCAACCGGCTAACCATCCGTTGGAAGGGATGTATACCGGATGGGGTCAACCGCTTCCGGCTGACTTTTAAAACGGGAAAAGACGAGCATTTCTACGGCTGCGGCGAGACGTACGCCAAGTTCGATTTGGCGGGCGAATCCGTGCGCATCTGGGTGGCGGAGCACCAAAATTCCCGACGAATCAGCCAAAAGATGGTGCGCGAAAAGCTGATTGGGCCGCACCCCAATCACACCCTGCCTTTTGACCAATATGAATCGTACTATGCGCAGCCCACCTTTGTGTCCAGCGCAAAATACTTTTTGTGTGCGGATACGGATGCCTATTGCGCGTTTGATTTTCGCACAAAAGGGCAGGTCACGCTGCTCTTAGAGCAGGCGCCGCAGATCACGATCGGGTGGGCCGACAGCTTTCTGCAGCTCTCTGAGAATCTGACGGCGCTTCTTGGCAGGGCGCGGATGCTGCCAACCTGGCTTTTGGGGGGCGGGATTCTCGCCTGCCAAAAGGGAACGGAGAGCATAAAGCGGCGCGTTGATAAGACGCGCGGCGCTGGGGCGGAAATCGTCGGGGTGTGGTGCCAGGACTGGTGCGGATGCCGAAAGACGAAATTCGGTTACCAGGTCATGTGGAACTGGCATTACGATGCGGGCCTCTACCCTGCCCTGCCGGAAACAATCGCAGAGCTCCGTGAGCGGGGCATTCGGTTTTTGGGGTATATCAATCCGTTTTTGGCCATCGAGGGCGATGTTTACCGCGAAGCGGCCGAGCGGGGATACTGCGTTAAAGATAAGGACGGCAAGGATTATCTCGTCACCATCACGACCTTCCCCGCCGCGATGATCGACCTGACCAATCCGGACGCCTGTGCCTGGTACAAGGACCTTATCAAAAAGAACATGATCGGCATTGGTATGAGCGGCTGGATGGCGGATTTTGGGGAATATTTGCCGGTTGACTGCGTGCTCGCCGACGGCGAGGATCCGGCACTCGCCCACAACACGTGGCCCGCGCGGTGGGCAAAGCTCAACCGCGAGGCGATCCGGGAAAGCGGCGTCCAAGACGAAGTCTTTTTCTTCACGCGCGCCGGCCATACCGGAACCCTGGCTGCTTCCGACATGATGTGGACGGGCGACCAGCATGTCGACTGGTCGGTCGACGACGGGTTGCCCTCGGTGATACCGGCCACGCTCTCGCTGGCGATGAGCGGATTCGCCATCACACACTCCGATGTGGGCGGGTATACGACCCAGCTTTCGATGCGGCGCACCAAAGAGCTTTTGATGCGGTGGGAAGAGATGTGCGCTTTCTCGCCGCTGATGCGCTGCCACGAGGGCAACCAGCCCGACAACAACGTTCAGGTGGACGATGACGAGGAACTGCTTGCGCAGTTCGCGCGGTGCACGGTTTGGCACAAACGCCTCGCCGGCTATCTTGCGGATTGCCTGCGGCAGGCGGCGGAACGCGGTACGCCCGTAATGCGGCCGCTTTTTTACCACTACGATGAGCCGCCACTTTACCCCTTGAAGACCGAATACCTCCTGGGCCGTGATATCCTGGTGGCTCCGGTCTTAGAACCCGGCGCGGATGCGCGCCTATGTTACTTACCGCAGGATCAATGGGTTCATCTTTTTACCCGGCGAGAATACGCCGGGGGCAACTACCGTATCCAGGCGCCGGTGGGGCAGCCACCGGTCTTTATCCGCAAACAGAGTGATTTTTTTGAGCAGCTGATCTCCATCACAAAAAATACAGGAGGTAATGAAAATGGATGACCGAAAAAAACGGGAAAACAGCTTTTTGCGGCAATGCGCCTACGGCTGTGCGGACATCTACGGAGGCGGTGCGTTCGTCGTAATCGGCACCTTCTTCACGGTGTTTCTGACAAAGGCGCTGGGTATGCCGCCGGCGCTGGCGGGTACCATACCCCTTGTCGGTAAAATCTGGGATGCCGTCACGGATCCGCTGATGGGCAATATCTGTGACAGAACGCAGTCCAAATTCGGCGCAAAGCGCTTCTACATTCTCATCGGAAGCGTCGTCTCAGCGGTGACGTTTGTTTTGATGTGGGTCACCTTCCCAGGCAACAGCACGATGGGGCAGTATTTCTTTTACATGCTGATGTATGTGCTGTTCTCGACCGGCTTTACCATCGTCATGGTTCCCTACAACGCGCTCTTGCCGGATATGGTTGAGGATTACACGGTGCGGAGCAAGTTCTCTGGCGTGCGCATGATTTTTTCAACCTTCGGCGCGATTTTGGCAGGCCTCATCCCCACCCTGATCATCAAAGACAATACAAACAAAAATTCTTATCTGACGGTCGCGGTGATTTTCGGCGTTCTGTTCTTTATCGTGATCCTGATCACCTTCTTCGGCACCTGGGAGCGCCAGAAGCCGCCCATCAAGGTCGGATTAAAAGACAGCTTCGTGCAATCGCTCACAGTGTACAAAAGCCGCTCCTTCCGGCTGTTCGTGGCAATGTTCCTGCTGGGCCAAGGCGCCGCGGACTTTGTGACCGGCCTCGCCGTCTATTATGTCGACGATGTGCTCAACGCCTACGGCGGCGGACGGTTTACCTATTTGATGGCCGTTATTTTGCTCTCGCAATTTATCGGCACGATCCTGTTCAACCCCATCATGGCAAAAACCAGCAAGAAATTCCCCATCATGGTCGGCACGCCTGTGCGCATTGTCGCCACGCTCGCGCTTTTGTTCTTCTCGCACGAGGGGGCCAATTTTACGGCGATCCTGGCGCTTTCGTTTGTGATCGGTCTGGGTATGGCGGGAACTTCCACAAGTGTCTACGCCATTTTGGCGGATATGGCGGATGTCGATGAGCTGATCACTTCCATGAATCGGCCGGCGATCTGCTCCGCAATGGCAACCTTTGTGCGCAAAATCGTCGCTGGATTTTCCACCGCCATCATCGGCGTAATGCTGAGCTTTGTCGGGTATGATGAAGTGATCGCCGCGGCAGGCGGCAGGCAAAGTATGGCGACACAGCGGGGCATCGCGTACATCTACGTCTTTGTGCCGGTTATCTTGATGCTGCTCACGCTGCTGGCGGCAAAACTCTTCCCGATGAACAAGCCGGAGTTCGAAATCATCCGCAAAGAGATCGCGCGCCGCAAGGGGCAGGACAAAAGCAAAGCCACCCCGCAGGAGATCGCCGTGTGCGAAAAGGTCACCGGTTTTTCTTATGATCGCCTTTGGAACCGTGATAATGCCATGCACATTGCAAAATAAACGTTGCGAACCGCGGGCCTGGTTTGTGGGAAAAAGGCAATTTTTCGTTGCGTAAGCGCCGCCCGAGGCATCGGGCGGCGGAATGGAGAAGCTTATGAAATATTTTCTTGACAGTGCGAAATTGGACGAAATCCGCTATGCCTATGAGACGTTCGGCATAGACGGTGTGACGACCAACCCCAAGCATATCATGCTGAGCGGGAAGCCTTTTTTGACGGCTATATCCGATATCGCGGCGTGGATTTGCGCGCAGGGCCTTGACGGCACAGAGCGGTTCCCGGTTTCTGTTGAGATCAATCCGCACCTGGAAGACGCCGCTGCTATGGAACAAGAGGCCAAAAAGATTGCCGCGATCAGCAAAAACTTTGTGATCAAGATCCCCGCCACCGAGGCCGGCATCGCGGCGGCGCGCAAGCTGGAGCGGCAGGGTATTCGCACCAATGTGACGCTTATCTTTTCCGCGGCGCAGGCCATACTGCCCGCCAAAAACGGCTCGAAATTCGTATCGCCGTTCATCGGTTGGAAAGAGGCGAACGGAGAGGACTGCCGCGCCTTTATTCAGGCCATCGTCGACATCTACAAGAATTACGGTTGGTACCAAAAAACCGAAATCATATGCGCCGCGATCCGCACCCCAAAGCAGATTGTGGACTGCGCGCTGGCCGGGGCCGATATCGTTACAGCGGGTCTGGATGTTTACAAAGACAGCCAGCATCACGCCTACACCGGCCAGGGGCTCGGCATTTTCCGTGACGCCTGGGATCATACGGCGCAAGAAGCCTAGCGGAGGAGATGTCTTTTATGAAAATCGGGTTTATCGGGCTTGGCATCATGGGCGAACCGATGTGCAGAAACATTATAAAAAAGCACGACGATCGCGTGTATGTATATGACCGCGTCCCGGAAAAGGTCACCTGTTTGCAAGAAGCGGGCGGGATCGCGTGCGATAATGCGCGCGGAGTCGCCGCAAAAGCGGATCTGCTCATCACGATGGTGCCGAAATCGGAGCATTCTCGCAGCGTATATGCCGAGATTTTGCCCGTTTTGGGCCCCGACAAGACTTGCGTCGACATGAGCACAATTGACCCCGCCGTGTCGGTGGAGATTGCCAGGAGCGTTAAAAAGACGGGTGCGCAGTTCCTGGATGCGCCCGTTGTCAAGAGCAGACCCGCTGCCGAGGCGGGGACGTTGGGCATCTATGTCGGCGGCGAAGAGGCCGCTTACCAGAAAGTGCGGCCCATTCTCTTGTATATGGGCGAGAAGGTTTTGTACATGGGCGAAAACGGCAGAGGTCTTGTGATGAAGATCTGCCACAACGCGCTCGTCTCCCAAATTCAAAACGGTGTCAACGAGACCCTAACGCTCGCCGGCACAAACGGCATTGACGTGCCAACATTCGCGCAGGCGATCTCGATGGGCGGCGGAAAAAATTTCTATCTCGATTCTAAAAAGGATTCACTTTATAACGGCAATTACCAGGCGGCCTTCTCATTAGAAAACATGAATAAGGATGTAAACATCTGCCTTACCCTGGCGCGTCAGTGCGGCGTTTGCATGCCGGGGGAAGAGAACGTACAAAAAGTTTACGCCCGCGCAATGGAGGCGGGCTTGGGCAAAGAGGATTTCAGCGCGACCCTTAAGGTGGTGAAAGGTCTACATGAAGAAGTTTGAGGTACTGTATCTGCCCATCGGCGTGCCGACCTTTCACTTGGAAAGCGCGAACCTCGCCTATGAAAAATCGGCGGAGCTGCTTAAAAGCTTGACGGAAGATCTGATCCTGCCAAGCGCGCCGCTGCTCTCGGTCGATGCATTGCGGGCGTTTATTGAGGATGCACAGCCCGATCTCGTCATACTGCAAAACACGACCTTTGCAAACGGGGCCTATGCCGCCTGCGTCGCCAGTCAATTCGATTGCCCACTGCTGCTCTGGACCCTCCGCGAACCGGTTATCGACGGCGGCAGGCTGCGCCTTAATTCCTTAACCGGCGCCTACTCCGCTGCAAACGCTATACGTTCTCTGAGCCCCGGCGATGCTGCGCCATATTGCTATGTGTACGGCAATCCGGAGGAAAAAACGGTTTTTGAGAAAATCAAGGCCGTGATCGAAGCCGCGAGATGCAAGTTCGCCATGCGGGCACTGCGCATGGCGGCGGTCGGCCAAACGCCGCAGGGATTTGGCTTCGGTCGCGGGTTGGACGCGGATTTACAGCGCGTTTTCGGGGTCGAACTTGTGAGCCTGGAGGCGAGAGAACTCACCGAGAAGGCAAAGCGCTACCAAGAGGAAGAAATCACCCCTTACCTGCAGGACGCGGGCAAGCGCATAAGCGGACTGGATGCAATCCCGCGGCAAAACCGCGTGGATTTCGCGCGGCTCTACAAGGCGTATGCCGAATATGTTAAAGAGAACAACATCGGCGCGCTCGCCACGCGGTGCTGGCCGGATTTCTTCACAGATTACGGCACACCGGTCTGTGCCGTGCTGGGCATATTAAACGATCTGGGTGTGGCCGCCGCCTGTGAATGCGATATCTACGGCGCACTCTCTATGTACCTGGGCATGCAGCTTTCCGGCAAGCCCGTGTTCTTTGGCGACCCCGTCAGCCTGGATGAGCGGGAAAATACGCTGACCTTCTGGCACTGCGGCGCCGCCGCCTGCTCCTTGGCGCGCCGTGACACCGGGGCGCAGGCCGACAAACACTGCAACCGTCAAATCGGGCCGACACTGCGTTTCGGGTGTGAGGCCGCACCGCAGGTCACGATTTTTAGAGTGGGGCGGGATGCAAAGGGAAAGTTCCGCTTCTTCTTGGCGAAAGGCGAAGCGCTGGATAAGCCTTTACAGTTCAGTGGCGTCTCGGCCGTAGTGCGCCTGACAGGCGATGCGCGCAAGGTCGTGGAGCAGAGTGTGCTGGATGGTTGGGAGCCGCATTTTGTTGTGATTTACGCGGATAAGGCCGAGGCGCTTGCAATTTTGGCAAATATGCTTACAATAGAGGTAGATGCCTATTGAAAGCCGCGTAAAAAGGTCCCGCCAAAATGAACTTAAGCCAAGTCAAAAAACAAAACCGCTCCGCCGTGCTGAGTCATCTTTTGCAGCGCGGGCCGCTTTCCCGCAAAGATATCGCGGAGTGCAGCGGCCTTACGCCCGCCGCCGTCACCATAATTTGCAACGAGCTCTTGCAAAAGGGGCTGTTGGAAGAGCTGGGCGCCGATCCGGATGCGACCGGCGCGGGGCGGAAAAAAGTTCTTGTCGATATCGCCTATGCGCGATACCTGCTCCTGGCTGTTTCCATCGAGTTGACCGATACGGTTTTGACCGTGACGGATCTGCGCGGAACGCCGCTACTACAAAAGAGCCTGCCGACCGACCGTATGGCCGAGCCGGAGGCTTTTTTGCGCGTTATCGCCGCTAGCGGCAAGGAACTGTGCGGGCGCATACCGCTACAGGGCAGAACTCTGATCGGATCCAGCGTAACCATACCGGGGGTGGTGGAAAGAACTTCCGGTGTGAGTGTGCACGCCTACGGCATTTGGCAAAAAAGCGTGCCGGTGTGTTCGCTTTTGCGAAGTTTGCTCCATATGCCGGTGCTGCTGGAAAACAACGTGGATGCCTTTGCGAAGGCGGAGATGCTTTACGGTTCCGGGCGAAAGTACCAAAACCTCTTGATCCTGAAATGGGGGCCTGGCGTGGGGGCCGCGATCGTGATCGATGGGCAGATCTACGGCGGACGGCACGGAAAAGCCGCAGAGCTCGGCCATTTTATTGTGGATCGCGAGGGTTTAAGATGCAACTGCGGCAGACGTGGCTGCCTGGAGACGAAAGTTTCTTACCCGGCGCTTTGCAAAAAGCAGCCGTTCGCCATGGCGGATTTCGGCAAAGTATACCGCGGCGCGGTACAAGACGGGCAGGCGGAATTCTTTGACGACGCGATCGATCTGTTTGCGCGCACCGTCGTTAACACCATGACGATTTTGGCACCCAATCGCGTGATTTTGTACGGCCCAATGTTCGATGACGATTTTGTGCGCGCGGCGTTCATCGGCGCGTGCCAAAAGTATGAGCCCCGCTATAACGCCGAAAGAATCTTGTATTCCACCCTGGCTTCACAGTGCGCCTGCATCGGCCCGGTAGCGGTAGAAGTCTATTCTCTTCTTTCCGATGCGGGTTAAGACGCAAATTGTTATGCTGTTTTAAAACTCTTTGTCTGATCATGCGGTTGCGCCTAATGGCATAGTGCCAGGATGAGGTGTTATTACCTTTTTCGCGATACACCGGGTACTGCCATTATTTGCTTTTTCTCGATACAGAATAAGGGGAACCGCCGCCATGGGAAAAATATACGAAATATTCGGAACGGATGCCCGGGAAATGACGATTGCGCTGCTGCGTGCGGCGCAAATCGAAAAAGCGGTGCCGCGCGGCGCCCGTGTGGCCTTAAAGCCGAATCTTGTTATCGCCGGAACGCCGGAAAGCGGCGCGACGACGCATGCCGGTGTGTTGTGCGGGTGTATTGAGTATTTTCAAGGCTGTGGAATCAAGGATATCAGCGTTATCGAAAGCTCCTGGGTGGGCGACGATACCCTGCGCGCCGCACACGCCTGCGGCTATGACCGCGTATGCCAGTACTATCAAGTGCCTTTCTACGACTTAAAGAAGGACAAGACCCGGCGCGTTCCTACCCCGCTGCGGGATATGGACATCTGCGAAAAAGCCCTCGATGCCGATTACCTCGTGGATTTGCCGGTCTTAAAGGGGCATTGCCAGACTGTGATGACCTGCGCGCTTAAAAATTGCAAAGGGTGTCTACCGGACCGCGAAAAGCGGAAGTTCCACAGCGAAGGCTTGATGCGGCCCATCGCGGCCCTCGCCGCCACTTTGCGACCCGAATTGACGATCGTGGATAGCATTTGCGGCGATTTGAATTTTGAAGAAGGCGGCAACCCGGTTCCAACCAACCGCATGTTTTTGGGAACGGATCCCGTTTTGATCGATACCTACGGCTGCCGCCTGATGGGGGTAGACCCGGCGGATGTCCCCTATATCGAATGGGCGGAAAAGTGGGGCGCCGGCTCCACAAAGTTAAGCGAGGCGGATATTATCCCACTCAACTCCGCGCAGGCTGTGCAGGAATATCCCGCGCCGTCCGGCCTTGTCAAAAGGCTCACCGGCAATGTCTGCCAGGATAGCGCCTGTTCCGCCTGTTACGCGGCGCTTGTACGCGGTTTATACGCTTTACAGGAAGAAGGGCTGCGCGTTGATAAAAAGATCGCCATCGGCCAGGGCTGGCGCGGGAAAGCGTTCGACGGGCTCGGGATCGGGAACTGCTGCAAGGGCGCCTGCGCGTCTTTAAAAGGCTGCCCGCCGACCGGCATGGACGTGGCTGCGTTTTTAAAAGAGCATGCTACTGCGAAATAACATCCCCTTTTAAAATCGCCCCGTTTGTATTCCGCGCCCGGCTTTCGCTTTAAAGCGCTACGGGCTCCCATAAGATGTTTGTGGCGGCATAAACAAAATACAAACGGTCAAAGTTTCGGGCCCTGAGCGGGGAAAACGCATGGAAACGAAAGATTCGTTTGGCATCTATCTCCATACTCCGTACTGCCGGTCGCGCTGCCGCTATTGTGACTTCTATTCCCGCGGCGGTTCTCAGGAAGTCCCCGCGGAATATGTGGCTGCCTTGCTGCGGGAACTGAAAAAAAACAGCCGCAGACCCGATACGCTTTATTTTGGCGGGGGAACGCCTTCTCTTTTATCGCCTGGTCAGGTTTCGGATTTGATTGACGCGGCGAACCCTGTGACTGGCGCTGAAATCACGCTGGAGGCAAACCCGGACACCGTTACGAGAGATACACTGTGCGGATACGCCAAAGCGGGCGTTACGCGGATCAGTTTCGGTGTGCAGAGCGCCGATGATACACAACTCAAGCGACTGGGCCGAACCCATACTGCCGTCACCGCCGCAAAAGCACTGGCTTGGGCGCAAACAGCCGGTTTTGAAGAAATTTGCGGCGATATCATGCTCGCCTTGCCGAATTATACAAACGACGAATTCGATAAGACCTTGTGCTTGTTGCAACAGGGCGGATGCACCCACATCTCGGCCTACCTACTCAAAATCGAGCCGGGTACGGCGTTCGCCAAAAAAGTACCGGGAAACCTCCCCGACGCCGATACTGCCGCGGCGTTTTATCTCTACGCCTGCGAAAAACTGGAATATGCCGGTTACAAGCAGTACGAGATCAGCAATTTCGCGTTGCCGGGGCATCAGGGGCGCCACAACCTGCTTTACTGGAATTGCAAGGAGTATATGGGAATCGGGCCCTCTGCACACAGCTGTATGAACAATGTTAGAAGCTACTGGCCCAGCGACACAAATGCCTTTATACAAGGGACCCTTGCGCGGACGCAGGACGGCGTCTGCTGCGCAGAAGATTACCTGATCCTCCGGCTGCGCCTTACAGAAGGGCTGGAAATACGCGAATACATAGCGCGCGGCGCAAGGCCCTTCACGCCGGCGCAGGAGCGCTTTTTAGAGCAGTGTGTAAAACACGGTTACGCCCGCTATGACAAAAAGAACCTAGCGCTGACCCCTCGCGGTATGATCGTACAAAACGCAATCCTGACCGAGCTGATTTAAAGCGGCGCGAAAAATCTGCGTTTACAAATACAAAACGCGAACACCCGCGTGCTCCAATAAGCGGACAAGGCGTTTGAGAGCATTCGGAAAAAAGAAAAGCGGCTGCTCACACAGCCGTTATGCAAAACAAGATCTCACGAATTTTGCGGGAGCGTATACACAGGCCAGCCGAGCAGACGCACGGCCGCGTCGTCATGGGTTACTAAGACCGTGTCCCGGCCGTTTGCAAGGCGCAAGATGGTTTTGGCCGCCTGCGCCACGAGTGGTTTCTCCATGCCTGTGAAAGGTTCATCCAAAAGCAGCGTCTGCGCATCTTGGCACAAAAGCGCCCGCAGCAGCTCTACACGGCGTTTTTGTCCGCCGGAAAGGTATCTCGCCGGCTGGTGCAGCAAAGCGGCATCGGTAAAGCCGAACACCTGCAGTTCCTCTGCCGCTTTTGGGGCGCGCAAGCCTTTGCCCGTCAAGCAGAGGTTTTCGACAGCGGAAAGCTGCGGACACAAGCGATCCGTCTGGAAGACCGATCCAACAGTACCGACACCCGTTACGAAGCCGCGATCTGCTTTTTCCAGCCCCATTAAAATGCGAAGCAACGTGGTCTTTCCACATCCCGAAGGGCCCATTAGGATTATGGGACCGCGAAATGTCAGGGTGAGATCCCGCAGCACTGGTTTTTCGGCATAGCTTTTATCGAGATGTTCAATCGCAATCATAGGGGGACTCTTTGCATAAATACCGTTCGACGGTGGAAAGAATCTGCCTGGCCATCGCCGTCAGAAATGCAGAAATCAGGATAATGGCAAGCGTCCAGGCGAAAACTTCCGGCGTCGAGAGCGTGATTTTGGCGCGATAGAGGGCGTCCCCGATCGACCAGTCCGGCAGACCGATGACTTCCGCTGAGACGCCACTCTTCCAGCACACTCCCATCGCCAACGATAAACTCTCACGGAAGGCCGGGGATACGGCGGGGAGCCAAATATACCGCAGTTTTTGCCACGTTGAGAGGCGGAAAACGCAGGCCATCTCTAAAAGTTCCGGGTCGGTATTGCCGATGCCCGTCGTAACGCCGGCGTAGATAAGCGGCAGCACCTGCATAAAGCTGACAACAACCGAGAGCCAGGCGCTGTTCACCCACAAGAGCGCCAGAATCACAAAGCTCGCAAGCGGCATCGCGCGCAGAAGCTGTAAGGGCGGTTGAGCCAGGAGCCGCACGGTCTGCCACCGCGCGCTGGCGATACCCAGCACCGTTCCCGCCGACGTCGCAAGGAGGAAACCCAACAGAATACGCGCCGTGCTGAACATGGTTCTGCGCCAAAAGCCGGCGGTGAACACAAGGCGCAGCAGCGTCGTCAAAGTTTGTATCGGGCCGGGCAACAAAAGTCCGCCGTAGCCAAAGACCGCGGCCGCCACCTGCCAGACCACCAGCCAAAATCCAATCGAGAAAATCTTTTTGTGCAGCGCAACGCTCTTTTTAAGGGTATCAAACGCCATAATAAAAATCGTCTGCGGGGAGCGCGCCCCCGATGCTTTCCGGGTCAAAATCAAACAGCACCTGTAAATAACCGCCAACGTCAGTTTTCATCTCGGAGCCGGTCTCAAAGCAGATGTTACAGGCAGGGAGTGCTTTTAAGGCGAGATCTGCCTTTGCGACGATGCCATATTTCTCACAGAGTTGAGCCGTCTTTGCAAGGTCGTGGTTTGCCGCATAGACGCTTTGCTGGTAGCCCGCCAAAAAATTTTCAAAGCGCTCGGGATCTTTCTCGACGGCCTCTTTGCGAACGAGCAAAACGCCGGTGACCAGCTTGCTGCCAGCGACTTTGTTCCATTCTTCGCTGAGATCCAGCGCCACGTGCAACCTTCCATCCCCCTGCGCCAACACACCGGTCACATACGGTTCGGGCAACACGGCGACAACGTTTGGGTCTTCCTGCGTTGTGGCCGTAAGGCGAGCGGCCGCCTCGGTCGCTTCGCTCACAAACGACAGCGTGACATCGCTGTCCGGGTTGATGCCGTTACCGTTTAAAATATAGCGCAGTACGTATTCCGGTGTGGTTGCCTTGCCGGTGCTCAGGATGGTGGCGCCTTTTAGATCCGCCACGGTATGGATATTGTCCCCCGATTCCAGCACATACAAGACCCCCAGTGTGTTCACGCAGGCGATCTGTACGGCGCCCTCCGTTTTTTGATAGAGAGTAGCCGCAAGGTTGGCTGGCATTGCAGCGGCGTCCAGTTCACCCTTGATGAGGAGAGGCACGATTTCATCGGCTGCGCCATACATCGTGAATTCGAAGTCGCTTTCCGGCTGCGCGCCGTCTATGCCGCCCTCAATCAGATTGACGAGGCCCATCGTCGTGGGTCCTTTGAGCCCCGCAACTTTTAAGGGTGCATGCGCGGAGGTGCCCTGCGCATCCTGCGCCGTAAAATCGGGCTTGGCATTCGCGGTGGCTTTTGGCGCCGACGTCTGCGTCGCCGGGGAAGCCACAAGGTCGTGATCCCCGCTATTGAACATCTTTTCAGTGCCGGAGCAGGCGGTCAGAAGCAAGATCCATACCGCCGCGATGGCAAAAGCGAACCGATTTTTCATACTAGATCCCTCCCTTCGTTTTTGCGACGTTTGTATGTGTTAAGAGGAATTGTCAATTATGAAATCCGAAAAGCCTGTATTGTATATCGTAATCCCCTGTTACAACGAGCAGGAAGTACTGCCTGTCACGGCGCCGCGCTTTTTAGAGAAGCTCTCGCAGCTTGTCAGAGAAGGCAAGATCAGCGATAAAAGCCGCATTCTGTTCGTAAACGACGGATCCAAGGACGCCACCTGGTCCGTAATAGAAAGCCTGGCCGCGCAAAACAGGGCGTATACCGGCATCTGTTTAAGCCGCAACCGCGGGCATCAAAACGCACTGTTGGCCGGCCTGATGGAGGCCAAAAATCGATGCGACATCACCATCTCGATCGACTGCGACGGACAGGACGATATAAACGCCATGGACGAGATGGTTGACGCCTTCCGCGACGGCTGCGACATCGTGTACGGCGTTCGATCCGACAGAAAGAGCGATACCTTCTTTAAGCGCTTCAGCGCGCAAGCCTTCTACAAAATGATGAACGCGATGGGCGCCGAAGTCATCGATAACCACGCCGATTATCGTCTTTTGTCCGCACGCGTTTTAAAGGAACTCGCCAATTTTAAAGAGGTGAATCTGTTTTTGCGCGGTATGATACCGCTTGTCGGTTTTAAGAGTACCTGCGTAGCCTATATTCGACAAGAGCGGGTCGCGGGCGAGAGCCACTATCCGTTATCCAAAATGCTCGCGCTCGCCATAGATGGCATCACCAGCCTCTCGGTGAAGCCGATCCGGCTCATCACCGGATTTGGCGTGCTGGTGGCGATCGTCAGTTTTATCGGCGTGATCTGGGCGATCGTGCAAGCGTTCCTGGGCAACACCGTCTCCGGATGGGCCTCTACAACGTCCATCATCTGTTTTGTGTCCGGTGTGCAACTGGTGTGTCTGGGCATCATCGGGGAGTACATAGGAAAGATTTACCTTGAGACGAAAGCGAGGCCGCGTTACATTGTAAGCGAAAAGACAAAAGAATTGCCCGCTGCTGCGACAGAACCGGGCGATGGGGCAAATGAGAGAGCCCATTAGCAACCGGCTGCATTTGCACCCGATACGACACGGACCGTCCGGAGCTTTCCGGGCGGCCCGTTTTGCATTACTCTCCGGTTCTGGAATCCAGCAGATCCTTGAGCTCCTCCATGAAGGTGTTGACGTCGCTGAACTGGCGATAAACCGAGGCAAATCGCACATAGGCAACGTCGTCGATCTTCTTGAGCTCCTCCATAGCGAGGTCACCAATATGCTGGGAGGTCACCTCGCGGTCGTAGCTGTTGAGCAATTGTTTCTCGATGCGGCCGACGGCGGCTTCAAGCTGCTGATAACTGACGGGGCGCTTCTCGCAGGCGCGCAACATGCCGTTTAAAAGTTTATGGCGGTCAAATACCTCGCGCGCGTGATCCTTTTTGATCACCATAAGCGGCGCCGTTTCAACAACCTCATACGTCGTAAAACGCCTTCGGCAAACCAGGCACTCTCGGCGGCGGCGGATCTTTTCACCGTCATCGGTGGGTCGAGAATCAATCACCTTGCTCTCCGATTCTCCGCAATAGGGGCATTTCATTGCCGGAACCTCCTTCTGTTGTTGTCAGCCGCATCTCAGACGATACGGGAAATCGAACGAACGGTCTTTTTACGCTTTCTTTTTGGAGGGTGTACGGGAGCGCACGCGCCAGCTCACCCAGAGCTGTGTGGCGATACAGATCGTGCTGTAAACACCGCTGATCATGCCGAACAAAAGCGGCAGTGCAAACGTAAAGATGCTGTTTAAGCGGAATATCAGCGAGACGATGCACAGCACGATGAGCGCTGCACATGTGGTTATGGTTGTCATCAACGTGCGCGCCAGACTCTGGTTGACAGAGAGATCGGCCAGTTCCGGCAAGGCCATCTTCTTGCCGTAGAGCGCGGAATTCTCACGAATCCGGTCGTAGATAACCACTGTATCGTTGATGGAATAGCCCAGTATGGTAAGCATGGCGGCGATAAAGTTCCCGTTCAACGGTATGCGCATCACGACGAATACTCCGAAGATGATAAACATATCGTGCAGCAGCGCGACGACCGCCATCGCGCCTGCCGAGAGGCCGCCGATGCGGCGAAAACGCCAGGCGACATAGGCCATAATCAAAACGGCAGCCGTTATAATCGCGACCACGCTTTTGGCCAAAAATTCGCCGCCGATCGTCGGGTTGACGTTGCTGACCTGATTTTGTGTAAAGGCATTGTCCGGGTAGGTCTCGTTGAGGGTGGCGAGAAGATTGTCTAACTGGTCCGTGCTGAGCGTCGTGGATCCGGGCAGAGTCACGGTGAGGGTCTGCGTGCCGGCGATGTTGGTTCCGGTTTGCAGCGTCATATTGCTCTGGCCTACCGCATCCCCAATGACGCCTTGAATTTCTTGCGTATCGATGGTGCCCTCGTAGCCCAGTGTGATCACCGCGCCGCCGCGAAACTCTACATCCATCGTCACGCCGCCGACAAGCGCCACCACCACGATCGCAGCGATCGCAACGCTGGACCCGATAAAGAACTTTTTGCGATTCGCGAAAAAGTGGATATTCGGGTTTTTGAAATGGTTTTCTTTGCCCTTTCCCGCTCCGCCGTACAGCCACGGGTTGCGCAAAGCGTTTATCCGGGCGGCACCGCGGATCATGACGCGCGTTGCAAACACGCCGAAGATAAAGTTGAGCAGCACACTGGTCAGCAGCGTGAAGCCGAAAGAATAGATCGCGCCCGCTGTGGAGGGGCCGAACCACCGAAATACCGGGCTGAAGACCTTTGCCCAAATCCCGTTGGTGGGCCCGAAGGCGCCCATGAGCACCGCGGCGACGATGACGACCGTCACATTTCCGTCAATGATCGGGGTTAAGCCCATTTTGAACCCGCTGTTGATCGCACCGTCCAGCGTCTTATGCTTGGCAAGCTCCTCGCGGATGCGCTCCGCCGTGATGACATTGGCGTCAACACCCATGCCAATGCCCAAAATGATGCCCGCGATACCGGGCAACGTGAGCGTAGAACTGGGCATGATGGCAAAGTAGCCAGACACAACGCCGAGAGTCGCCGCGACCTGACCGAGCAGACTGACGGTAGCAATGGCGCCGGGCAAGCGGTAGCGAAGAATCATAAGAAGGGCAACCGCGATAAAGGCGATGACGCCCGCCAGAACCATGACTTCCAGGCTCCGCGCGCCTAAGGTAGGGCTGATGGTTGAGTAGCTCTCGGCCGAGAGAGCGAAAGGAAGCGCACCGGAATTGATCTGGTTGGAAAGGGTGGCGACGTCTTCCGCGGTGAAACTGCCGCTGATCATCGCGCGGCCGTCCAAAATCGGTTCCTGCACCGTCGCGGAGGAGATGATCTGATTGTCCAGCCAGATGCTGATCACACCCTTGGAAGGCGCCAACTCCGAGGTGGCGTTTCCGAACGCCTCCGCGCCCTCCTCGCTGAATTGCAAGTCTACGATGTATTGGCTGGTCTCGGTGTTGTAGTTGGGCGCGGCCGAGATCACTTCATCGCCGGTAAGTATTAGCTCACCGTCGGCCGTGTTGCCGTACCGGAAGACCATCTGCGCCGTAGTGCCGATCTCGTCGATGGCAGCCTGCGGGTCAAAATCCGTCTCGTCGCTGCGCCATGGGAAGCGCACGATGATGCGATCTTTGTTATAGTCAACGTAGCTCTCGTAATCGGTGATACCAAGGCCGACTAAGCGATCCTCGATGACGGTTTGAGCGGCCGTCATCTGCTCGTCCGTGGCATCGTATGCGTCGCTCGGCATAAACGTCACGTCCACGCCGCCGCGGATATCGATACCAAAGCGGATATCAGACACCGCCTTGATATAGACGTGGCGCGTATCCCCATATTGGTAACTCACACCGAAAAATGCCGAAGCTGAAAAGACAAGAATCAGCAAAACCAGGACGATAAATTGCCAGGCTTTCCCCCTCTTGATCCGATTCATGGAAAAGACCTCCTTGTCACCCGCGGGGTGATCCGAACTCATTTGATAAAAATTATTGTTGCGCCAGCAGTTTTTCAACGACCGCCAAACGAACGCAGACGGTCAGAAGGTAAGATGCCTCCTCCACCTGAGAGAGGCTCGGAAAGGTTGGCGCAATGCGCAAATGACTGTCATCGGGGTCGAGACCGTACGGATAGGCGGCGCCGGCTCCGGTCAAGATAAGGCCGCAGTTCTTGCACAGCTGCGCTACGCGTTTGGCGCAGCCCGGCATAACGTACAGGCTGATAAAATAGCCGCCCTTGGGTTCGGTCCAGCGGGCGATGGATCCGCAGGGGGTAAGTTGCTCGCGGAAGGTCGTCTTGACCGCCTCAAAACTGGGCAACAGACGCCTGCGGTGCTTTTGCATATGCGCAAGAACGCCTGCTTTGTTTTTGAGAAAGCGCACATGGCGCAGTTGATTCATCTTATCGTAGCTGATGATCATCGTTTCAAAGCGCTTGCACACATACTTCATCATCTCGGTGCTGCAGCCCAGCGCCGACACACCGGCGCCCGGGAATGTGATCTTGCTGGTAGACGTAAACATGAAGACTCGATTCTCGTGGCCGTACGGCTCACTCTCGCGCAGCAAGACAGCCGTCTCTTTCGGCTTGCTAGTCAGGTGGTGGACAATGTAGGCCTCATCCCAAAAAATTTTAAAATCGGGAGCCGCTGTCTCCATGCGTGCAAAGCGATCAATAACCGTATCCGAGTACGTGATGCCATCGGGATTGGAATATTGCGGCACACACCAGATCCCCTTAACGGCCGGATCTTCCGCGGCCAGTTTTTCCACCATATTCATGTCGGGGCCGTCATCGTTCATGGGAATATTGATCATCGTAAAACCGAGTTCTTCCGTTATGCGAAAGTGCCGATCATAGCCCGGAACCGGGCAGAGAAATTTGCGGTCTTCTACCTGCCCCCACGGCTTTTCCGACTCAGGAAAGCCGAACATATAACCGATCGAGAGCAAGTTATACATCAGCTGCAAACTGGAGTTCCCGCCCATAAAAACTTCTTCGGGGCGAATGCCCATGATCTCGGCAAAAAGCGCCCTGGCCTCATACAAGCCTTCCAGGTTGCCGTAATTGCGCGCGTCCGTGCCGTCAGCGGCGATGTAATCATCCAGTTTCAGCAGATCCATGGCGAGGCCCATCTGGCGGGGGCCAGGCTTTCCGCGCGCCATGTTGAGGTTGAGCCCCTTCGCCTTATAGCGGCTGTATTCCCCTTCCAGATACGCCTTTTCCGCCCGAAGTTCTTCTTGAGACATCGCAAGGTAATCCGCCATTGTATTCCTCCCCATGCCGCGTTTTACGCGGGCGCATCGCGCCGCCTGCGGCTCAAACTATAGCGGAGTTGAACATCCCCATTTTGTACAGGAAAAGCAATAAACACGAGATTTAGTATAAACGAAAATGACACAAGTTACAAGGGTCTGCTACATTTTTTCTAAGCCAAAGCGCCCCGTACAAACCGCGCGCAGGCGCGTTCTTGCGAGAAAAGGCTTGCAAAAAGGGGCATAGAGGTGTATGCTTGCAGTAGGGATAATGGACTGTATCGCCGTAGGAAGTTTTTTCAAGAGCGGAAAAGGAGAAAACAATATGAAAAGGCGCATTGTAAAATCAAGTTGAACAGCTGAATATAAAAAATCCATAGAGAT